>QZIM01000004.1 GCA_003599055.1 Candidatus Woesearchaeota archaeon | reverse complement strand
AATATCGATAACGCGAACGGATATGTCAGGGATGCCGTCATCGGTTGCGTCAATTGCGCGCGTTTGGCCGCGAAGGAGCGTGTACACTTCGGGTGTGCTTGCAATTTCGATGGTGACGCTTTGCGTGGTGACTTCAAGGATGGTCATCGTATGCAGTTCGTTATTTACCGTGAACGTGATGCGGTCATTCCTGCGGAAGTTTTGAGTCAATTGGTTTTGGGTGAAGCTTGTGGTCGTGCTGACTGCGGACGCGCCGGCGCCTCCGCCGCCTCCGCCGCCCGTGACTGCGGGTGCAGGGGCAGGAGGAGTGCCTGCAATGATGGCGCTCAAGTTCGCAGGGCAGGGGAATGTTTGGCCGTTGTAGATGATGGTGCCGTTCGTGCACGCATCACCGCTGATGGTTGCGTTGATGACCGTCATATTTATGACGGTTGCGTTGGTGATTGTGGAATTGGTAATGGTTGAGTTTGTGACGTTTGAATCAGTGACATTTGAATCAGTGACATTTGAGTCAATGACGCTGCTGTTTGTTACGGTTGCATTGGCAAGGATGCTGCCGGTGATGTTGCTGTCCGTGACTGTGCTGTTAGTGAGTGAACTGTTTGTGATGTTGCTGCCCGTGATTGTTGAATTGGCCGCAGTGGTTCCGGTAAGGGTGCTGTCGGTCACGGTGCTGTTAAGAATCGTGCTGTCGGCGAGCGTGCTGTCTGTGCAGCTGGATGCTGATTCGCTGGTATTTGAGAGTGAGCAGTTGGCGTTGGTGCTTGTCGTAACTGAGCTGTTAATGATGGTGCTGTTGAGTTTCGTGCTGTTGATGATGGTGCTGTTTTGTGTGCTCGTGTTTGCAAGTGTTGTGCTGTTAATGGTTGAGCCCGTGGAGCTTGAGTTATCAAGGGTGCTGTTGTCAATGGTTGAATTGACGGCTGCGCTTTGGTTGAGCGTGCAGTTGGTGATGGTGCTGCCGCTCACCGTGCTTGCAATGATGATACAGCCAATAACCGTTGTGTTCTCAGTCACGTTCACAAACAGCGCAGCTCCCGTGCTGTTTTGGTAGGTTGCGTTGATGGTGTTCACGAGTACGGTTCCGTTGCTGTTAAGGTTGCTGACGTTGAGCGTGATGTTGATTTGATAGACTGTTCCGTTGCTGATATTGCCTGCATTCCACGTTCCGTTTCCTGCAGTTGGCGCAGGGCTTGACATAACAAAGCTGACATTCACCGGGTACGTTTCGTTGATGGTGAGGTTGTGCGCAACTCCGGAAGTGACGTTGACCGTGATGGTATAGTTAAGTATGGTTGAAACGCCAAGGTCAATGGGGTCAGGGTTGTCTGTTTTGGTGAGGGTGAGCGCAACTCCTCCGTCAGTTGTGCTGTAGGTGGTAAACGAGCTGACGTTGAATACAAATGTTCCGCCCGTGTAGCTCACGAATTCGCATTGCGGTGACGTGCACGCAATGAACGTGCCGTCATCTTCAAAGTCTGCAATGGGCTGCACGGTTCCGGTCGAAAGGCCGTTCAGCGTGATTTGTGCGGATGTGTTGAGGAAGGAAAGGTTGGTTGAGTTAAGGAATGCGCGGTTGAGGGTGATGTTGAGTGTTGATAGCGTGACGGACGCAGGGGCAAGAACGGTTACGTTGGATGCGATGAGTATGGTGCCTGCCGGTGAGTTAAATGACGTGTTAAGGATGCTGTTTCCGATCGATGCGGCTTCTGTTGAAATCCACGTTCCGTTTGTTTGAAGGGAAGTGTTGGCGAATCTGTTTTGGGTTGTTATGGACTCAAGGACAAGTGCGCTTGAATTTCCTGTGAACGTGTTGTTTGTGAATGTGTTTCGGTCTGCGTCTGAGAGGTATCCTGCGGTGTTTGCGTTGCTTGTTGCTATGTTGTCGGAGAGGTTGTTGTCTGCGCTTCCGCCGTCAATGACAAATGCGGAGCCGCTGTCGCTGAAGAAACGGTTGTTTCGGACTGAGGAGAAGTTGCTGTCGTAGAGTTCTATGCCGAATCCCGAGTCCGAACGGGCAGTGTTGTTTGCAATGGTTGTTGAGAGTGTGGTGACGATGGAGAGTGCTTGGTTGTTTCCGCTGTATGCCGTGTTGTTTACAACAGTGTTGCCTGTTCCTGTGCTTACTGAGATGCCGTTGGTTAAGGGAGATGCCGCGCTGTTTCGTTCAATGAGGTTGTTATTGCCGTCTTGTGTTGAAATTCCTCCGCTGCCCGGGCCGACATCACCTGCAGTGTTGTTTCTGACAATGTTGTCTGAACTGGATGTAAGGAAAATTCCTGCAGAGGTGTTTCCGTATGCTGTGTTGTTTTCAATGGTGTTGTTGTGAGCGCTTTCGAGGCGAATGCCTGAGTTTCCGCCAATGGATGCGGTTGCGGAGTTGTTGAGTGACTTGCTGTTGTTGCTGCTGCGAAGGACAATGGCGTGTGAGTCAACAATTGCTCCTGCCTGCCTTACCGTGCAGTTCTGGACAGTAATGTTGTTTCTGCCGCTTGCGTTGATACCGTAACCGGATGATGAGTTCGCATAAAGTACTGTGTACTCCGCACAATCCAGTACTACATTATCAGCAAGGATGTTCACCGCGGTTGCGGGGCAGGTGATGTTTTGCGTGAGCGTGGTGTTTGTCGTGATTTCAAGCGGGCAGAGCTGATTTGCAACCGTGGTGTTCTCGGTCACATTGACAAAGAGTGAATCGCCCGAGCTGTTTTGGTAGGTTGCATTTATCGTGTTGTTGATGACGTAGCCGTCTGCAAGCAGGTTGCTGACGTTCACCTGTATGGTGATGTTGTACGTGGTGTTAAAGAGGTTTCCTGCCGCCCAGCTGAAGTTACCGGTTGTTGGAGCGGGATTTGCCGAGACAAAGCTCACTTCTGAAGGGTAGGTTTCATTGATGGTGGTGTTGTGGGCAACGCCGCTTGTGGCGTTAAAGACAATGGTGTAGTTAAGGAGGGTGCTGTTGGTGAGGTCAATGGGGTCTGAAGAGTCTGTCTTTGTGAGAGTCGCACTCACTCCTCCTGTTGTGGAGCTAAAGGAGGTAAAGTGTGAGACGTTAAAGACAAATGTGCTTCCGTTGTAGCTGATGAACGTGCATTCGGGTGCTGTGCAGGCAATGTATCTTCCGTTGTCATCGTAGTCTGCGATGGGCTGGATTGTTCCTGATGAGAGCCCGTTTAGCGTGATTTGTGCGGTTGTGTTGAGGAAGCCAAGGGTGTTTGTGTTGAGGAATGCCTGGTTTGAAAGGACGGTCAGGTTGGTGGTGGTGGCAAGGGTTGTTGCGGGCACGGTTGTTTGGTTGATGAATGTGATGCTGCCAAAGGTGCGGTTGATGGTGGTGTTGGATATGGTGTTGTTTGCGGATGATATTGATTGAATCCAAGTTGAGCTTCCTGCGCCGCCGTTGAGCGTGACATTGTCAACCGTATTGTTTTCTGATGTGCTGAAAAAGCCCATTCCGCCCGAGATTCCGCTCAGGTTCAGGATTCCGTCAAAGATGGAGTTGCCGCTGGATGCGGAGAGGGTGAGTGGGGAGGTGGATGTTGCGAAGAACCGGCGAATGGTATCTTCTCTGCCTTCGAGGGTGAACCCGCCGCCGTTTGGTGCGGAGAGGGTGATGTTTTCAAATGTGTTGTTGCGCGAAGCGGACCCTATGCCAAGCCCGTGGGCTGTTCTGCTGACAAAGGTGCTGTTTTCAATGAAGCTGTTGTAAAAGGTGATGGATGCCGCATTGCTTGAGCCGGAAGGTCCGCTTTCAAAGTGGCTGCGGTCGATGACGTTGTCGCCGCCGGAGAGGATTGCGGAGAATGCGCTGATTGAGGGGAGAGTGTATGCGGTGTTGTTGCGGAAGGTGGAATTGTGCAGGCTTATTTGGAGCGCTTCGGAAACGGAAGTGTAGCCGATGAAGGAGTTGTTGCTGATGAAGAGGCGCTGCGGGGTGGTTCCGGTGGCAAAGGCGTTGCTGGTGCCGTTAACGACGATGAGTGAGTTGCTGAGTGTGTAGTTGGTTCCGCCGGAGATGAATAGTGCGGCGGACGTGTTTGAGCGGAGGCTGAGGTTTGTTAAGGTGATGTTGCTTGAGGTTGTGAGCGAGACTGCTGAGCCCGAGCCGGCATTGACCACGGCAGTTGTGTTCAGGATAGTGCTATTCTCCGTGTTCACGAATGATATGCCGTGCGCGTTGGTGACCGAGCCGTTTGTTTTGGCAATCTCGCAGTTGCGCACGGTGATGTTGTTTCTGCCGCTTGCGTTGATGCCAAAGCCGGTGCCGGTTGATGAGTAATTAATAGCATACCCTGCGCAATCGAGTTCAACATTGTCTGCAAGGATGTTGATGGCGGTTGCGGGACAGGTCTGGTTTTCTGAAAGCGTGGTTGATGAGGTGAGGTTGAGCGGGCACTCGGCAAGGATGGTGACGTTGTTGCTGAACGTGCTTGCGCCTGCATCGCTTCCGTCAAGGGGGACTGCTTCAATGCGCCAGGTTTCTCCGACAAATGTTTCTTCGTGGGAGATGAGGGAGCTGTTTTCGTAGAGAAGTGCTGCCTGTTCGGAGCTAAGTGCCCTGCGCCAGAGCATGAAATCGTCGATTGTTCCGAAGAATTCTTCTCCTGCTGCGGCGTTTGCAACGTTGTCGCCAAGGGTGATTGCCTCATTCGGGAATACGCCATCGACAATTTCTGTTCCGTTCTCGCCCACGAGCTGTCCGTCAAGGTAGAGCTGAATGTCCATTCTATCGCCAAAGGTAAAGTCGAGTGTTGCAACGAGGTGGTGCCAGAGTGTGTCATTTACTGGGGGCCCGATAATGTTCGCATTTGTTCCTGTGCCGAGGGGTGACGAGGTGTTCTCGGCGGTGACAAAATAGGCGATGCGTCCGGTTCCGTTGAGGACTGCAATGCGTACTCCTTGGAAGTCATCGAAGCCCGGGCCGTCCTGGCGTTCATAGATGTATTCTGCGATGGGCGAGGGGGGCGTGGTTGAGCCGGTCTTGAACCAGAAGGAGATTGTTTGCTGGTTGCTGTTTAGCGCGGTGTTCGCTCCGTTGATGGTTCCGATGGTTATTCGGTCATTTAGCCCGTCGAACGAGTATGCGCCGAATCCGTCAATTCCTCCGTTCGCAAGGAATGTCGCGCCGTCAACGGATATGGGCGTGAAGTTTTGTGCGTACTCGCGGGTTGTGTTTCCGCTTGCGTTTTCAAATGGCAGGTTGAGGAGGAGTTGGTTGGTTCCGTCGACAAGCCACTGGGTGATGTTTTTGACTTCATCCGAGTTGCCGTCAGTCACATTAACAAGAAGTATGCTGAGGTTTTCACGGGTGGTTGCGTTTCCGAACTCTCCGCTGCCGCGGCTTGAGTTCAGGATAACTTGGCCGATAACGGGAGGCTGGTTTACTGCTGTGATTGTTGTATTCTCCGTTACGTTCACAAACAGCGCGTCTCCTGAGCTGTTCTGGTACGTTGCGTTGATGGTGTTGTTGATGACGTATCCGTTTGGCAGGGAGGAACTGACGTTGATGGTGATGTTAATTTCGTAGTTGCTGCCGATGCTCAGGTTGCCTGCGTCCCAGCTGAAGTTGCCGGTTGTGGGAAGCGGGTTTGATGTGATAAAGTCAACATCATCAGGATATGTTTCGTTAATCGTGATGTTAAACGCCGCTCCGTCAGTGACGGTAAAGTTAATCGTGTAGTTGAGCAGTGTGTCCTGCGACAGGTTGACCGGGTCAGGGTTGTCGGTTTTCTCAAGCGTCACGTTCACGCCGCCTTGTGTCGAGCTAAATGAGGTGAAGTGTGAGACGTTAAAGACGAGCGTGCTGCCGTCGTAGCTGATGAACGTGCAGTCCGGCTCGACACAAGGGATATAACTGCCATCGTCTTCGAAGTCAACGATTTGTTGCGCCTGATTCTGCGTTATTCCATTGAGCGTGATTTGCGCAGAAGCGTTAAGGAAGGGCACATTGGTGCTGTTAAGGAACGCGCGGTTTTGGATGACGGTGAGGTTGTTGATGCCGACAAATGAGCTTGTTGCAACGGTTGCATTGAGGATGAATATGCTGCCGTTTACGCCGGCATCAAAGAGCGTGTTATTGATGGTGTTGCCGGTGCTGGTCGCGCCGGCAGTAAGCCAGGTTCGGTTGGTGAAGAGCCGTGTTTCGATGAATGTGTTATTTTGCCCGCCGGTGAGTGCAAGGGCTGCATTGGTGTTTGAGAGCGCACTGGTGTTGGTGAACGTGTTGTTTCCGCCGCCCTGGATGAGGATGGCAGGGCCGCTGTTGCTGGAAATCGTGCTGTTTGTGTAATTGTTGAAGTTTCCGCCGACGAGGATAAGCGCGTTTGAGGTGCTGCTTTCAAAGGTGTTGTTGAAGAATGTGTTGTTTTCTCCTGAGTTGATTTGGAATCCTGCGCCGGTGTTTGCGCGCGCGGTGCTGTTTTGAATGGTGTTGTTGTGGCTGGCACTGATGCCCATTCCCACTCCGTTTGTTGCATTGCCGGTGTTGTTGCCAAAGAGGTTGTTGTTTGAGCCTTGGCTAAGGAAGATGGCGAACTGGGACGTGGTGTTTGCGGTGTTGTGCAGGATTTGGTTGCGGAGCGCAATGTTGAGCTGGATTCCGGGCTGGGTTCCGCTTACTGCGCGGTTGCGGATGACGGTATTGTCAGTTGTGCTTGCAAGGAATATGGCGGCAGATGAGCCGCTCACCGCTACATTGTCTTCAATAAGGTTATTTGAGCCGCCGATTTGGATGCCATTGCTGGTAGTGCTGCTGAGGGAATTGTTCAATATTGTTGTGCCGGAGGCACTGATAAGAATGGATTGACTGCTGCTACTTGAGATGCTGTTGTTAAATGCCCTGTTGCCGTTGCCGCTGATTTGTATTCCCGGGCTGTCATTTGCGCGAATGACGTTCAAAGAAATATTGTTCTGGGTGCTGGTGTCAATCCATAATCCTTTTCCGCTAAGTGCGGTGATGCTAAGATTAGTGATGTTGTTGTGTGTTCCAAGGAAGACGCGAACACTGCTTGTGGTGGTATCGCCAAGCGTGATGATGCTCGTGTTAATGACGTAGGAGTTGTTGTTGGCGCGAAGGTGGACTGCATCGGAGTTGGCAAGTGCCGTTGTTTGTCCGATGTTGCAGTTCCTGATGGTCACATTGTTTCTGTTTGTGGAATTAATGGCAATGCCTGCGGTTGAAGAGGAATAATTGATGGTGTATCCCGCACAGTCCAGCATAACATTGTCAGCCCCAATCGTAAGGCAGCTTCCTGTTCCGCTGAGATTTTGTGTGAGATTGGTATCTGCCATCAGCGTGTCGCCGCACGCGGTTGTGTTCTCCGCGCTGATGTAGGTCGTGAAGCTGCTGACGTTGAAGACGTAGGTGCCGCCGGAATAACTGATTTCGGTGCATTGCGGCTCTTCACAGTTCACGAATGTGCCGTCATCCTCGAAGTCAACGCGCGGGCGCGGGTCGGTGAACGCTATTCCGGAGAGATTGATTTGCGCGCTGGAATTAAATGCGGATGCGTTTGTGCTGTTAAGGAATGCGCGATTGGAGCTGATGTTAAGGTTTGTTCTGCTCAGGGTAAGGGGACCACTTGCTTCCGCGCTCGTGATGAGAATAAAGCCGTTAGGTGTCCGGAAGGTGCTGTTGGTGAAATTTCCAAGGGCGCCTGCGTTCAGGCTAAGCCAGTTGAGATTGTTATCAAAGTACGTGTTTTCTATGCGGTTGTTTGTGCCGCTAAAAAGGAAGATGCCGTGCGAGCCGCTGGCAATGCTGTTGCCGGTAAGGTTGTTGCTGTCCGCAGATTGGAGAAGGATGCCGTAGAGCTGTGTGGAATTAATAATGTTGTATCTGACATTGTTGTTCGTCGATGTCGAGCCAAGAAAGATTCCTGCGCTGTCTTGGGTTTGGATGGTGTTGTTTTCAATGAGGTTGTTTGAGGCGCCGGTTTCAATGCGGATGCCTTCATCTACAATCGAGCCACTCGTGGTCGTGACGCTGTTGTTGATGAATCGGTTGCCGGTAACGGTTTGTTCAGCGCGAATGCCGATGTTTCCTGAACCGTCACCATAGGTGAACACGCTGTTGTTTTGGACGATGTTGTTGTCGGAGTTGCTGACCAGGTAGATTCCGTAATTGTCAGCGTCGTGGCCGACGCGAACAATATTGTCAGTGATATTATTGTTGTCGCCGGAATTAATAATGATGCCCCAATTACTGATATCGGTGCCGTTGGTGCGGACCGTATTGTTATGGATTGAGTTTGAGGTTGAGCCGGTTTGGAAATTGATTCCGTAGTTACTGCGGGTTCCGTTTGTTTGGATGGTGTTGTTCACAATGAACGAGTTGTCAACATTGGTCATGTTGAGTGCCCAGCCCCACTGGCCTGACTCATTCGTGTCGCGAATGATGCAATTGCGGACGGTAATGTTTGTGCGCCCGTTTGCCTGGATTGCATTTGAGTAGTTTCCTCCGCCGGTATTGTACTCAATGATGTTTCCCGCACAGTCCAGCACAACATTATCCGCCCCAATCGTAAGGCAGCTTCCTGTTCCGGTGAGGTTTTGCGCAAGGGTGGTGTCGGTTGTAATCGTATCACCGCACGCCACCGTCGTCTCGCTCACGGCGTAGCTTGTAAAGCTCGAGACGTTCATCGTAAAGACTCCGCCGCTGTAACTTGTTTTGGTGCACTGTCCGGGACCGCACGCAACAAAGCTGCCGTCGTCTTCAAAGTCGACAAGCGGCTGCGGGTTGGAGAATGCAAGGCCGCGCAGGGTGATGTTGGCCGAGGTGTTAAGGAACGTGAGGTTAGCGGAGTTAAGGAAGCTCAGGTTTGTACTGGTTGCCAGCTTTGCCTGGCTGACCGTTGTAACGTTAGGGAGTTGTGTTTGATTTGCGATGAAGATGTTTCCGCTCGGGCCGTTGTCATAGGTTGTGTTGGTGAAATTGTTAAAGTTGGAATTGGCATCGCTCGTAATCCACGTGCTGTTGGTTTGGATGACCGTATTGGCAAAGGTGTTGTTTTCAGTGAGGTGTAAAGAGCCCGTGAATCGTATTGCTGTTCCTCCTGAAGTCTTAATGATGGTCGTATTGATGAGGGTATTTCCTGCGGTGTCCTGCAAAAATAGTCCGTCCCCTGAACTGGTTATCGCAGTGGTGTTGATGAACGTGTTATTATCCGTATTTGAGAGCGTGACTCCTGCCCCTATTGAGGATTGCCCGGTGTTGTTAAAGAAGGTGTTGTTGGTGTTGATTTCATTGAGTATTCCTGTGCTTGATGAAGTGGAAAGGCCGTAGTTGTATGCGAGGTAGTTGTGATTCGCGCTCACGTCAACTTGAAGCGGTATGCCTCCGCTTGAATTCACGAAATTGTTCGTAATATTGGAGTACGTGACGCTGCTCAGTTGCAGGGCTCCGGGGCCGGCTGAGCTTACGACGTGGTTGCCGCTCACGCGGTGATAGCTTCCCGAAACTAAAAAGCCGTGCAGGCTTCCGGCCGCGATGTACGTGTTGAACACCTGATTGTTGTCAGATTGAAGGAACAGTGCCTGCGCCGAGCCCCCATATGCGGAACTGTTTGAGATGGTGTTGTTTGCGCTTGAAAGATGAATTCCTAATGATGAGCTGCGGCCCGTGCTGTTCCGTATGGTGTTATTGTTGCCGCTTGAAATGCTGATGGCAGTGGACACGTTTGATGAGGAACTGGTATTGCTGATAGTATTGTCATTTGATGAGCTTGCAAGGAGTATTCCTTGGCTGTTGTTGGAAAAGACCGTGCTGTTTTCAATGATGCTTCGGACTGCCGAGTTAAGCTCAATGCCGGGGCTTGTCGCACCGCCGCTGACCGTTATGGTGACATTTGCAATGGTTACGTTTGTCGCCGTGGAGAGCAGTATTCCTGCGCTTCCTGCCGTGTTGATATCTCCTTTTGTAATGGTGCAGTTTTGGATGCGTACGTGTGAGTTGCTGCCGGAAGTAATTGCGCTTCCGCTCGTGGTCGTTGCATAGGTGATGGTGTTGCCAAGGCAGTCAAGGTCAACGTCACTTGCGCTGATTGCAATGCACGTGCTGGTATTGGTAATCGCGTTGGCAACAGTGTACATTCCGCTGCTCGTGATGTCACAGCAGGCCGTGATGCTCGCTCCGCACGCTGCGGAAATGCCGATTCCCGATATGCTGGTGCTTGTTTGTGTTTCTGTTGTGGAGGAAGTTGTTTGCGTCTCAAGGGTTCCG
>QZIM01000001.1 GCA_003599055.1 Candidatus Woesearchaeota archaeon | reverse complement strand
TGCATGCGCATCAGCTCACACGAAAAAAGAGCAACCTGCGCTCTCCCATGAATGAAAACATTGACGTTGTAGACGAACAAAACCAAGTCGTCGGCCAAGCCCTTCTCAGTGACATCTACACCCAAAAACTCAACCACCGCGCAGCACACGTCCTCATCTTTAACGACCGCGGAGAACTCTTCTTATCACAAAACAGCGCAAAACACTCCTATTGCCCCGGCCATTGGAATTTAAGCGCAAACGCAACCCTCCTGAGCAAAGAAAGCTACGAGCACGCGGCAGAACGCGCACTCTCCAATTGGCTTGGCATCAGCATTCCCCTAACCAAAATTCAAGAACTGCCCTACGACCACTACAAAATGCGCAAATTCCTTGCAATCTTTCGCGGCCAAAGCCAAGGGCCGTTCCCCATCAACAACCAACTCGCCGCCGCAGGCAAATGGTTCTCCATCCCTGACGTCCTTGACCTCGTACGGAAAAACCAAATGGTCCACCCAGAACTTGCGCACGTGATTGAGACCTTGTATCCGACGAGCGGCGTGTAGTTGGTGGTTGGTAGTTTGTCGTTGGTAGTTGGTGGTTGGTTGCCCGTTATCGGTCTTCAGTTCTCAGACGGCAGATGTCGGTGAGTGCCCAAATAAACCTGCACACAACACTCAAAACAAAACCTTTATAAACCACTGCTTGTGCCTTCCCTTTGTTCTGGATGATTTCTTCGGAAACATCCAATCACGACCGCGAGGTCACCTATGGCAGTACACGACGTTAACCCAACGGAACTTATCCTGCGCACCGCGCAAGAACTCAAAAAAGACAGCACGCTCAAAGCACCCGCGTGGGCGCCCTTTGTCAAAACAGGACACTCACGCGAACGCCAGCCCACCCAACCTGACTGGTGGCAAATCCGCGCAGCAAGCATCCTTCGCAAAATCCTCATCCTCGGCCCGGTCGGAACACAAAAACTTCGGCGCAAATACGGCGGCCGCAAAAATATGGGAATGGCGCCTGAACGGTTCCACATCGCCGGCGGCTCCATCATCCGTGAAATTCTCCAGCAGCTTGAAAAAGCAGGCCTTGCCAAACAAGCAACCAAAGGAGCACACAAAGGCCGCATCATCACGCCAAAAGGCCAGCAGCTCATTGAAAGCATTGCGGTGCAAATCGCAAAAGAACAAGGGCTCACGTTTGCCAAGAAATCAGACGCGGTCCAAACTCAGGCAGCAAGCGAAGAGAAAAAGCCAAAAGCGCCCCGCAAGAAAGCAGCGCCGCGAAAGAAAAAAGCAGAACCTGCGCCCACAGAATCAACAGAAACACCGGCCGCGCCCGAAAGTGCGCCCGCAATAGAGTAGAACAATGCCAAGCAACAAACACCCTGCACGAAAAAAACGCCTCGTTAAGCGTATGCGGCAAACCCGCTGGGCGCCCTTTTGGACCGTTCCCAAAATCTACGGCAAAGGACGCAGAGTCCACCCCGGCAGGCACACGCAAGTCAAGCGCAGCTGGCGCAGAACAAAACTGAAGGTCTAAAATGGCAACCCTTGAACGCACGTACACAATTCCCCTTCGCCGAGAATGGCTCAAAGCGCCCAAGTACAAGCGCGCAAAACGCGCAGTCAACGCGCTCAAGACCTTTCTTTGCCGGCATATGAAAGTTGAAAAACACCTTGCATCAAAACAACTCAAGCTCGGCCCGAAGCTCAACCTTGAAATCTGGAAGCACGGCATCAAAAACCCGCCTCCACGAGTCAAAGTCAACGTATCCAAAAACGATAAAGGAATTGTTTACGCAGAACTCTTCGGCGCGCCCAAATTCGAAGAAAAGAAAGCAGCACCCGAAGAAAAGAAAGGAATGCTTGCAAAAGCAGCAGAAGCAGTAACCGGCAAGGCAGCGCCCGCAAAGAAACCAGCGGCAAAACCCGCTGAAACACCTGCAACAACTGACGCTGCAGCAGAAAAACCCGCGGCACCAAAGAAAGCGGCAAAGAAAGCAGCCGCAAAACCGGCAGCGGAAAAGACAGTTGAAACACCTGCGGCAGATACGCCAGCCCAGTAAATTCTCGAAAGCCTTTTAAAAACACCTCTTGATTACCCTGCTATGGGACTCCTTCCTTTCGAACAACTCAAACGCGACCTCCTCATCAAACGGCACTGCGAAACAGACCCTGCGTACGGGTCCGAACCAGAGAAACGCCCAACAGAAAAACTCCTCGACTACGGCATTGTGAACCTCAACAAGCCAAAAGGACCAACCTCGCATATGGCATCGGACTACGTCCAAAAAATCCTCACCATAACAAAAGCAGGACACGGAGGCTCCCTTGACCCCGCAGTCACCGGCGTCCTTCCCGTCGCACTCGGCAGAGCAACCCGAATCGTCCAAGCGCTCCTTCCCGCAGGCAAAGAATACGTGTGCATCATGCGCCTTCACGCACCCGTCCCGCGCGAGAAACTCGATTCAGCAATCAAAAAATTCACCGGCACCATCACGCAACTGCCCCCCGTCAAAAGCGCGGTCGTCCGCAAAGAACGAGAACGCACAATCTACTACTTTGAAGTCCTTGAAATCGACGGGCAAGATGTCCTTTTCCGTATGGGTTGCCAAGGCGGAACCTACGTTCGCAAAGTCTGCCACGATATGGGCAGAATGCTCGGCTGCGGAGCCCATATGGCCGAACTTATCCGCACCAAAGCAGGGCCATTCACGGATGCAGATATGGTGAGCCTGCAAGACCTCGAAGACGCTGTTTTCTATTGGAAGGAAGAAGGAAACGACAAATACCTTCGCCACTGCATCAAGCCCGTCGAAACCGCAACAGCGCATCTTGGCAAAATTTGGGTCCAAGACAGCGCAGTTGACTCAATATGCCACGGCGCAAGCCTTAATTTGCCCGGCGTTGTCAAACTCAATACGGAGATAAAAATCGGGGAGTTGGTTGCAGTTATGACACTCAAAGGAGAATTGGTTGCCCTTGGCGATGCCCTTATGGACTCCGCCCAAATGCACAAAGACGAAAAAGGAACGTGCGTCAAAATCCACAAAGTCTTCATGCAGGAAGGGACGTACCCGAAGATGAAACGGCCCGCCATTGACTTATCCCAAAAATAATACATTTGGCAGTCCCTTGAAATCAGAATCACCGCTAACAAGCATTCCTGCGTGTTCTTTTTGTTTTGCGAGAATCACCGCATCAATTAGCCCGAAATCTTTCCTTGTCTTACGCATCTCGTGGCGCAGTTCTGCTGCACTGAGCCAATCGTCACGCTCAATCGGGACAATCTCGGATTGTGATTCAACCGCCGCTAAAATACGCTCAAAATCGCGCGCATTCCTCAGCGCCCAAGACTTCAGTTCACCAAGGGTGCACTCGGCAGTCATACAGCGGTTCTGCACGCCGGTGATTATCTCATTCACTTTTTGCCCTTTTTCTGTTGCGAATAAAAATTCAATCCACGCGTGCGTATCAATTACGTACTTTTTCATATGCTGATGTCCCGGTCAGGGTCGCGTTCAAACGGTTCAAATTTTTCTCCTTTGAACATTCCAAACCCGTTCACCTTCTTTTTCCTGATGACCTCAAACTTTATTCTGTCCCCTCTCTTCAGCTTGAGCTTCTTGACTTCCTCCGCAGGGATGATGACTCCTAACGAGTGCCCCCACGCTTTCAGTTCTGCTTCGATAGGCATAGTTATACTTAACGTATAACTATTATAAAATGATTTTGGTTTTTGCAGGAGGCGCATGTGTTCTTTGACAGAGAGACGCTTTTTATGCGTTGCGCAGAAAAAGTCGGAATATTTCCCGTGTTTGTTCTTTCCCTTCCCATTCCCAAAACTATTTAAATACTGTCCGCTGCGTTTCCCCTGAGTGAAAAAGTTGTGATATATGGCGCCATTTGAATTAGCAAACCCTGCAGGACTTTACGCCTTATTGGCACTTCTCCCCCTTATCTTACTCTATCTCATCCGCCCGCGGCCAAAGCCGATGAACATCCCCTCACTTATGTTCTTCACCCGCTCACACGGCTCACGACGGCTCACCAGTTTCCTGCGCCAAATCACCCACGACTGGCTCTTTTTGATACAACTCATCCTCTTAGCCGCGCTTGCCCTTACCTTCTCCGAACCATTCAGCACGTACCAGCACGACATCACTGCATCAAACACGGTCATCGTCCTTGACGTTTCCGCAAGCATGCAGGCAAAAGAAGGCAGCAGCACCCGCTTTGCCATCGGCGTTGCCGCAGCCAAAAAAGCACTCGGTTCAAAAAACAGCCTCATTCTCGCAAAAGATACCCCCTACCTTGCCCTCCAAGACGTCACCGGCGAAGATGTCATCCGCTACCTGAACGCACTCTCGCCCAAAGATACCGCCTCGCGCATCGGCGAAGCAATCATCCTTGCAGGAGAAGCACTTGGCGAAGGCAGAGTCATCGTCATATCAGACTTCATCAACACCGGCGGCCAAGACCCGGACATTGCAAAAGCAGTACTTGAAACCAAAGGGCTCGTCGTTGACTTCATCAACGTTGCGGGAGATGCCAAACGCAACATCGGCATTGTCGGCCTTGACGCAGGAGCAGACCAAACTATCGCATACATCAAAAACTACAACGACCGCCAAGAACAAATCACCCTCCAGGCAGGCAGCACCCAAGAACGGCTCGTCCTCTCACCCCTCGGCACGGAAACATACACCTTCAAAACACCGCCCGGCATCACCCAACTTACCATTGCAACCGGCGATGACCTTGCCGCTGACGACCGCATCTTCCTTTCCGCGCCAAAAGACGGCAAAGCGCGCGTCCTTCTCATCGGCAATAACGAAAGCGCGTTCCTTCGCAACGCCCTTATCGCAAGCGGCGAACTTGACCTTCGCATCACCGCGCCGCCCATCGTTCCTGACGACGAATTCGACGTGTACATCCTTAACCAACTCGACCTGGACGAAGTCCTCCCCGGCACCTTTGAAGACATTCTCGAACGCGTCGATGCGGGCGCCACCGCAATCGTCACGCTCCAACCCGATTCCCCGCGCATCAACTACCAAGGACTCCTTCCCGTCACCCTCGGCGAAAAAACAGACGGTGGCTTCATCAACGTTGAACAGCTCAACCGGTTCACCAAAAACATTGACTTTGGCAAAAGCAACGACATCATCACCGCAGAACCGCGCGGCGACCAAACCATCATCGCAACGGTTGCAGGCCAGCCCGTCATCACGCTCAAAAAACAAGGCGCAGGAAAAATCATCTACTACGGCATCCCTGAAGATGCAGACTTCAAATTCAGCCCCCACTACCCCATCTTTTGGACCGAGCTTATGAAATACGTCACCGAACAACAAGACGTCCGCAATCTCAACCTCAAAACAGGAGAAACCCTCCTCCTTGACCGCGAACAAACCATCAAGACACCCACGCGAACCCTCGCCCGCGCAGTCCTCACCCTTGATGAGGCAGGAATTTACCAACTTGAAGACCGAACGCTTGCCGTAAACCTCGTGAACGAACTTGAAAGCAACATCAACCCCTCCCAAAAAATCGGCGTCAAAAGCACCGACTATGAACTCAAGCCCGTCAAAGAAACCCGCAAGTTCCCCTGGGAAATCTGGCTCATCGCACTTGCCCTCTTCCTCCTTCTCTTTGAAATATTCTTCATCAAATACCGAGGCGACCTATGAGAGGTGACTTATGAACGCGCAAGACGTCCTTCGCATCTTATACCAGCATATGGAATACCCCTTCGCGCTCCTTCTCATCCCTTTTGCAATACTTCTTGCGTGGTGGCTCCTTCGCCGCAATTTTATCATCCTCAAAGAAGATTTGGACGTTCGCCTCCAAAAAAAGCGCGTCAGAAGGCTCCTTACCGTCACCCGGCCAATCCTCATCATTCTCTTATGCATTGCACTCGCATCCCCTTTTGTCCAGCGCGAAAAACTCATCGAAGGAGACCCGTTCATCCAACTCCTTGTTGACAACAGCACCAGTATGGCGCTCTTTGAAGAAGTCAGCTCGCGCCTTGCACCGGCGCTCGAGAAAAAACTCGAAACGGAAGTCAAAGTTGTCGGCACGGCAACCACGAGCAACATCGGCGATTCTGTCCTCAACCACCTTAAGCCATACGGCTCGGTCCTCCTTATCACCGACGGAAACGTCAACGCAGGGGCATCCCTTGGAGATGTCGCGCTCTTTGCCAGCAAAATCAACGCAACCGTCAACGCAATCACCCTTAACCCCATCCACAAAGACGCCGCAGTCCAAATCTTTGGCCCCGCAAAAAGCCTTGCAGACAGCGACAGCACGTTCACTGTCTTCATCAACAAAGTCGGAGAAATCCCAAGCGTTCGCCTCACGGTCACTCTTGACGGAGAAACAATCTATGACCAAGTCACTTCCGAAAACGCATACCAATTCACCCGCAAGCTCGCCGAAGGAAACCACCGCATCACGGCAAAAATAGAATCACCTGACTTTTTCCCAAACAACAATGTATACTACAAAACAACCCGCGTCGTTCCAAAACCCCGCATCCTTCTCCTCTCAGAAAAAAACACCCCTCTTGAAACATTCCTCAAGCAACTCTTTGCCGTTGACACGGCAACATCACTCCCGAGCGACCTCAAACCGTATTACACCATTGTCACAAATGACCTTCCCGCAAGCAAACTCGACCCGGTTGCAGATATTATATCCGACTTCACCGGCGATGGGAACGGCCTTGTCGCATTCGGCGGCGAAAACAGCTATGAACGCGGCAACTACAAAGACTCCCTCTTTGAAACACTCCTTCCCGTCCTTGTCGGAAGCCCCGAGAAAAAAGAAGGCGACATCCTCATCGCAATGCTCATTGATGTTTCCGGCTCACAAGGCGCGGGATTCGGCGGATTTGCAAGCTCGGCAGACTTCAGCAAGGCAGCAACCATTGACATCATGCGCGGCCTCAAATCAGACACGCGCGTCGCCGTCATCGCATTCAACACGCAGGCCTATATGATAAGCGAGCCATCCCCTGTCTTTGCCAAACAAGGCATCGAAGATGTCATATCACGCCTCAAATGGGGCGGAGGAACCAACATCGCCGCAGGACTCCTTAAGGCAATAGCCGTCCTTAACGAATACCCCGGCAGCAAAAACATCGTCCTCCTCTCCGACGGAAAAACACAACTGCAGGCAAGCGCAATGGAATCCGCAAAACTCGCCGCAAACTCCGGCATCAAAATCTATACCGTTGGGGTTGGCCCAACCACGGATGAACAGTTTATGATTGACGTTGCCGAACTCACCAACGGCATCTACTTCCGCGCAACCGAAGAAAGCAGACTTCGCATCCTCTTTGGGCCGGTCGACGAAAACAAAGCCCAAACAGGACAAATGGAACTCGTCATCCTCAACAAAAACCACTTCATCACCGACAACTTTGAACCCAACGCGACCCTCTACGGATTCAACCAAGTATCACCAAAAGGAGCCGCGCGCCTCCTTGCAACCACCAGCACGGGCGAACCCATCCTCTCCGTTTGGCGCTTAGGCCTTGGCAGAGTAGCCGCCGTTACAACCGATGACGGCGCAAAATGGGCAGGATCCCTTTTAGGCGAGAAAAACAGCAGGCTCCTCTCACGCACCATGAACTGGGCCATCGGCGACCCCGAACGCAAAAGCCAGTCCTTCATTGACGCAAAAGACACCCGCCTTGACGAGCCCGCAGACATTACCATTCGCTCAACCCAAGTCCCCGAAGCAGAAGGTGTCGTCTTCTACAAAATCGACGAAGACACCTACACCGGCTCAATACTCCCCACACAAACAGGATTCCAAAACCTTGCCGGCGCAGTCTTTGCCGTCAACTACGAAAGCGAATTCGAAGGCCTTGGCCAAAACCGCGAACTCGAAAGCATCGTCCGCACATCAGGCGGCAAAATGTTCAGCCCCTCAGACACCGACGGCATCGTCGAATACGCCAAAACCCGCAGCAAACGCGAAGTCAACGAACGCGACTATCTGCGCTGGCCATTCCTCATTGCCGCAATGTCCCTCTTCATCGTCGAAATATTTATAAGAAGAATTGTGAGGAAAGAATAAAATGAGCTTCATCACCAAAAACGCAAACATCGTGCTTCTCTTCCTCATCATCTTATCAGCAACAGCGCTCGTTGGCGCCACGGTCTTCTTTCAGACCAACTTTGAGCGCATAAACACCGAATACAACCAAAAAGTCATCCAGCTCCAAAGCATCAGCAAAGAGCTGGACACCCAGCAACAACTCCTTAACCAAATCAAAAGCGAACTTGAAGTCAAGAGTGAGCGCGAAGAACAACTCGGCGAAAAATACACCGACGTTGCCGAACAAAAAACACAGCTTGAAGGCCAAAAAGCACAGCTTGAACGCCGCGCAGACTCCCTTGAAAGCGAACTTGAAAACACCGAAACTCTCCTTCGCGACGCGCAAAACGAAGTAGAAGCAAAAGAAGACCTGATTAAAACCCTGCAAGGCGAAAACACCGACCTCAAAACCCGTCTTGACGTCATGCAGGACCAGCGCGACGACGCGCGTGAAGAACGAGACGACTGCCAAGCCGCAAAAGCACTCTGCACATGCCCATAAAACCAATAGCAAAAGCCCTACACGAGGCACGAAGCACGCTCTTTCAGATAGCGCTCTTCCACAGCATCCTTGATACGCTCGTCGTCCTGATTCTCTTGCTCCTTGGCTGTACGCTTCTATCGCTGCCCAGATGGTGGGCGCTCGTCGCTGCCGGCATCTACGCAGTCGTTCACACCCGCGGCAACCTGCGCGAGGTCGACTTCCGTACCATTGAGGCAAAATTCCCCGAACTCGAAGAACAACTGATAACCGTTGCCGACAACGTTCGCGAAGACAACCAAATCATAGAAGCCCTCAACACGGAAGTCCTTGCCAAAATGAAACACATCCAAAGCGCAAGCTTCCTTAACTTTCCCAAACTCACCCGCGAACTTTTGACTATGGCAGTTGTGAGTTTCATCATTATAGGCGCAGCCGCCTTCCACGTCAAATTCCTTGACATCGGCGATATCGCCAAACAAATACGCGACTTCAACCCCCAAGAACCCTTTGACATCAACGCAGAACTCCTGCAATTTGAAGAAAGCCAAAACCTCTCAGAGATTTTAGGAGACCCAAGCATTGCGGAACTCGGAAAACAACAACTTGACTTGCAGCTCAACCCCCTGCTTTCCGACGTTGACATCGGCAAAGTCCGCCCGCCCGAAGACAAAACATTCCAGGAAGTCGCGCCCCCACAGATTCGTGCGCAGACCGACCAGAGCTATGAGGAAGACATCCCCAAGCAATACCAGAGAATAGTGAAGACGTATTTTAAGGAGATTACGCGAAGTTAGCAGTTTGTGGTTTGTGGTTTGTGGTCAGTAGTTTGTCGTTGGTTATTGGTCTTTGGTTGTTGGTTTTCAGTCTTCAATTATCGGATATCAGTCTTCAGTTATCAGAACGAATAGGCATAATACAATAAAAATTCAAAAAAATTGAATACTTTGCATTCGGAAAAGAAAAGACGCCGGCGCTGGGAGTTTCACGCAATCGGCAGTACCGAAAAGCTTTTGAACCCAGGTTCCCTCTCGGGAAGCAGCGTTTCAGACTGCCGGCTTACCTGATTAGCCATACGCCGGCGTGCCGACCTTCATCGGCACTTTTTCTTTTCTTTTTTCCCTTCAAGAACCCATCTAAGAATAATCAGGAAACATTTCGAAAATTGGCGGAAACTTTGCAATTGCGAGCGGTAAAAACGAAAAAAATATTCAGAAAAACTAACTGCCAATACATTGCCCCAAAACCCGCCCGCCTACACACAATACTTCGCGCGCAGCTTATCCTTGTTGGTGCGGTGGTAGGCACTACTGCGCATTAAGACTGCACTGTAGTCGCTACTGCTTGCGTGCTGTTGGAAAAACGTTCTTGCCCGCTCCTCAAGAGCGTCTACTTCAACACTTTCGCCCAACACTTCCTCAAAGAACACGCACAGTTTCTCCTTTTTCTTCTTCACCGTGGTGCTGAACAACAACGGTTTCTTGCGGTAATCAACACCAATTCGCCCCAAAAACTCAGCAGACTCATTGATTGTTTTAGGATTTGCGCCCAAGAGATTTGCGTACCTTGCAACATCAGCTCCACTAAAATACTGTTCAAGATTGCGATAATTGCGCTCAATAGTCTCAGGATCTCTCCCGAGCAGTTGCGCATGACTTGCGATTTTGTCATTAGAGAGACCCAAGCTCTGTAATGTCTTGTAGTTGCGC
>QZIM01000010.1 GCA_003599055.1 Candidatus Woesearchaeota archaeon | reverse complement strand
GTATTCAATGCGAAAGAACGGTTTTAAATGTTTGGCACTTCTTGGCAATGATAACACTACTTCTTGGGCGGTGTTGGCAAAAGCGCCTCTTTTGCCCGTGGCTTGTGGTGTTGTCATCAAAAGGTTGGTTCAAAAGGTTTAAATGAGGGCGCGTTCGCTTTGGTTTTATGGGGTTGGAATCACTTGCAAAATCGTACGCTTCGCTGGTTCTTCTTGCGGAGCGAAAGGTCGATGAATCAATCGACACGGTCACTGCTGAATTGAAGGATGCGCTGGATGCGGAAAAAGGCTCTTCGCTTGAGGAAATTGCGGAAACGCTTGCGCCGGTTGTGGAGCAGGATGCGGATGTTGATTCTGCGCTTGGCGCGTCATATGGCGTGGGTGTTGAGTACGGTGAGGTGAAGTCTCCTGCCTATTATCACGGCGCAGAAGATGCGCGAATGAAGGATGATTATCGCGCAGAGCTTCGTGCGGAGCACGAGTTTTACGGTGAATTGCAGGATTTGAACCGTGAGGTTGTTGAGGCGTCAATGTCCGGGCGTTCGCCAACCGAGGTTCAGCTTGATGCGCATTCGGTGCACGCAAAGGAGTCGATGAAGATTCGCTCGAATACGGAGTTTCAGTTTATGTATGGCAAGCTGAATTGGGATTTCAATTAGGTGCGGGTTCTGATAACTGAAAACCGATAACTGGCAACTTATTCCAGTGGCACTTCGCTCCAAAGCTTAAAGTCGTTGCTTGGGGAGTAGCTGCCGAACATAAAGAGGGGGTTGTAGGTTTTGCCGAAATAGTTGTGCTGGACTTGGCGCCATTGCAGGGGTGGTGCGCTGTTGTAGTAGCTGTTGCCGATGGGTGCGCCTGCGTTTTGCCAGAGTTTTGTCCTGATTCTGCCCTGGCCGAATTTTTCTTCTTCGTGGCCTTCGGAGACTAAAAAGCCGCTGTAGCCGGCTGCCTTGAATTTTTTGGCGGCTTCGATGACGGGGAAGATTCCTTGTCCGGGGGGCAAATGGCCGTGGGCGGCGCTTGCGGAGTCGACGAGCTGGATGCCGCCGATGATGCCGCGTTTTTTGGTTTCTTCGGCGAGCGTGTCGACTTGTTTGTTGAACCATTCGTTGAATCGCTTGATGCGTGCTTCTTCGCTTTCAATGGTTCCGGTTTTTTTGTCGACAATTGGGCGGAAGTGTGCAAGCCACATGCCCATATGTGAGGTGTCAAAGAGCCCTTTGACGTGGTCGGCTGCAAGTTTTTTGGCTTCGCTTTCGCTGACGTTTGGGTTAAAGTAGGGGTTTGCCTGTTTTTGGCCGGTGCGCGCGTCTTCGATTTCGCGCTTGGTCAGGAGTTCCACCATTTTTTTGCGGCTTTGGTCGATGAGTTCGACGAATTCTTTGGGGTGTGACCCGTAGTAGTCGGGCCAGCCGATTTCCGGGCCGACGTGGATGGGTGTTTTGACGGTTCCTTTTGCCTGGCCTTCTTTGGTTTGCTGCATGGCGAGAATTCCTGCTTCGGCGTATGTTTCCGCGCTGCGTTTGAGGCCGTATTCGTTTATCGGCTTGAAGTGTGCGATGCGCTGTTGGATTTCGTGGATGCTTTGTTCTGAGCCGCGAACGGATGCCATATAGTCTTTGTAGAGTTCGAGTGCTTTTTGCTTTCGTTCGGCGAACTTTTTGGCTTCTTCTTCATTGCCTGCTTGCCGTTCTTCTTTTTCGCGCTCTTCGAATGCCTTGACTTGCGCGAGGTCCTGGTCTGCAAGTGACTTGTACCTGCTGATTTGTCCGCGGAGTTGGTTGACTTGTCCCTGGAGTTGTGTTGCAACGAAGATTTCTTCAGGGGTTGTTTTTGCGTTGACGGGGTCTTCTTGTTCGAGTTTTGCGCGTTCTTCTTCGCTGAGCTTTTTGAGCCGTTCTCGGTTTTCTTTTGCCCATCGTTCAAAGTCGCTCCATTCAAAGTCTCTTTTTTCAACAGGGGTTGTGGTGTCTTCGGGTGCGATGGGGGTGAATCCGTCTTTGTTCCACGCGATGCGGATTTTTTCGTCTTTGGGAAGCCTCGTGGTCCTGCCGGTTCTGTCGTCAACGAGCCAGGCAAGCCGTTCGATTTCTGAATCGCGCACAAAGAGGGGTTGCCCGTCGGGTCCTTTTTCCTGCCAGTTCGCGTCGTTGACGTTGCGGGGGAATTCCCAACTGACAATGTCAACGCCTCCGCCGCCGCTGACGTCTGCGGTGAACTTGATTGCGTCTTTGACTTCTTCGAATCCGCGCCGCCTTGCGTCTTCGCTAAAGACGCTTTGCTGGAAGTCAAAGCCGCTTAAGTTTTTGAGTGAGGTGGGAAGTTCGACGCCGCGTATCATGACTTTGTTTGCAAGGGCGATTTCACGAAGGGCTTCGCGAACTTCGGTTCCCATTGCCTTGAACCTGCCGCCGATTGCGCTTTCGTGTGAGGTGGTCATGAC
Source organism: Candidatus Woesearchaeota archaeon (assembly GCA_003599055.1). Lineage (GTDB taxonomy): Archaea > Nanobdellota > Nanobdellia > Woesearchaeales > ARS49 > SURF-65. Next base: position 10,461 of record QZIM01000010.1, on the reverse strand, counting down.
GATTTGCAGAGTTCCTGCGCCGCCGCGGATTGCTGCTTGGGTTGTTTGCAGTAAGTTGCGTCCTTGCGGGTCGCTTTCGGGGACGGTTTCGCCAAGTTCGTAGATGGGAATGATGGGCTTTTCAAGCGGGACGGGATTTGGTGCTTGGTCGACGCTTAAGTGGTACGACGGGTCGTGCGGGGGATAGTAGGGAAAGTCAGGCATAGTATACGTTTTAGTATACTGGACTATTTAAAGGTTTATGCGTTTCGTGTCAGTTTGAGGACTGAAATCTAAGAACTGGCGACTGAACACCGATAACTGACTACTTTGTGTACTCGTTCCCGCTGCCCTGATACATATCGCTCATAATGCTTTCCGTAAGCCCTTTTTCGTGGCGTTCTTTTTGCCGGTTCGCGTATGCGCGGTCGAGCTTTTCGCGGTTTTCCCTGATTTGTTCGTCATAAAGTCTGTTTTGGCTTTCGTAGGGTTTTTGTGATTCGTACACTGATTTTGCTTCTGCGGGCTTTCCTGTTTCTTTGTAGAGGTCTTCAAGCCGTGGTGTTTGTACTTTTGGCTCTTCTTGTCGTGGGGCAGTCGGTGCCTGCGCAAGTATTTGCTCAAGTTCCTTTGGCGCATCTTCTTTTTTTTCTGCTGTTTTTTCCTGCAGTTTTTCTTCAAGGACTTTTGCTTCTATTTCGGCAAAGGCAAGGAGCTGTTCTGCGGTGTTTTTGTCTTTGGCCAGTTCGACTGTTTTTGCGTGTGCTTCTCTTCGTTTTTCTTCGGCAAGCTCTTTGTTGTCGCGGACGGCGGTGTTATCTTTGATGTTTTTTTCAAGGAGGTCAAGGAGCTTGCGCAGTTCGGTTACTTGCTCGTTTGGCGGGAGCCGTTTGATTGCGGCAAAGTCGATGGCCATATGCGGAATCTATAGTGTGGAGTATATAAAAGTGGGGGTTGTCGGTAGTCAGTTTTCAGTTGTCAGACTGCGCGGGTTTTTGGAAAATTTTACCAAAATTCAGACGATGACTTTTTTAAGGGATGGCGCGTATTGTTGAATGTGCAGAACTACAATGATTTGAAAGTTTGGGCGGCTGCGATGGATTTTACAAAGCAGGTTTATGAAGCGACATCGTTTTTTCCAAAAAGTGAATTGTATGGGCTTACTTCACAGTTAAGGAGGGCTGCCGTGAGTATTGCCTGCAACATTGCAGAGGGTTGTGGGAGAAGGAGCCAGTCTGAATTGAGGCAGTTCGTTCATATTGCGCTTGGCTCAGCGCAGGAGTGCGAGACGCTTATTTTGCTCGCGTACCGGCTCGGGTTTGTTCAGCAAGAGGCGCAGGATGCGCTTGCAAGTTCAATACGGTCTGTCTCCCGTATGTTGCACGGCCTGTTGCGCGCAATTGATGTGCGTATACGACAGTCTGAACACTGACGTCTGATAACTGATTACCAACTCAACAATCCGTGCGCCTTCTTAAAAATGCTGTAGTGTAAAAAGCACATGATTTTGGGGTGCGGTCCGAGCTTGTCTTTGCCGTCGCCGCCTTTTTTTGCGCTGAATTTTGGCAGTGTGGGAATGAGTGAGCCGAAGGTTTCTTTGACGCCGGAGACGAGCGCGGTGAAGGGTTCAAGGACGTTTGCCTGTGGTTTTTCTGGCTCTTTTTTGACTGGCTCTTTGTTGTACCGTTCGGCTTCTTCAATGTAGTTCGCGATGTCGCCGCCGAGCTGGTCGAGTGCGCTTTGTAAATTTTTGTCAATGCTTGCGATGAGGTCGATGTCTTCCTGTGCCCGCATTGCCTTGTAGTTTTTTATCTGTTCGTCAGTCCAGGCGTAGGCGCGCCACGTGATGCGCGTGGTGCCCACGTGCAAAGGTCCGCGGTGGTAGCCCGCGTCTCCTTGGAACTGCATTTGGGGCTTGCTGTGGTATTCCAGGGTGAGCATGACGCACGTGTATGTGTTTTTGCTGCCTTTTGGTTTTGTGCGCGCGATGACTTCAAGTTCGATGAGGTTGCTCTCAAAGCTGGAGACGAGCCGTGCGTTTTCCATAAGGTCCATTTGGCCGGTGAGGCGCTGGATGTGCTTGATGTAGGGTTTCACCCAGGTCATATAGAGCTTGATGCTGTTGTAGTGCTGCGCGAGGTAGTCAAGGGTGAATGTGCGGCGTTGCGTGATTTCGCGGAAGGTTGCTTCTTTCCACGCGAGGTATTGTTCGAGTTTGCGCTTAAGGACGTTTTTGACTTGTTGGTTGAACTGTCCTGCCTGTTCTTCAACGACTTTGTCAACATCTGCGCGCTCTTTGGGGTGGATGCTGAAGAAGAGGTCGGGGAGTGCGACGAATTGGAGCTGCGCTGCCATATTGAACAAATTCGACCCGGTTCTTTGTCCGCCGACGACGCCGTCGACTAAGTCGACCCACATTCCTTTGAGGGCGATTTCCGCGCCTTGGAGTGGTCCGGTTTCCTTGCCGTCTTTGTCTTTTTTTGGCTTTCCGTCTTTGTCGATGCCAAGGGCGTCCCGGTAAATTGCAAGGCGTTCGTCTATCCAGCGCAGTTCGCGGACCAGGGCAAACAGGTCTTTGACCATTTTGCCGATGGTTGCAAGGTACTGCCCTACTTTGTCCTGAGACAGCCCCAGTCTTTGCGCGGCGGCGCCGTAGAAGCTGGAGTGTTCTGCTGCGGCGAACGTGTCGGTGATTTTGTCAACGATGGGGAATCCGATGTCGCCAAAGAAGTTAAGGCACCAGTAATAGTAGTTTTCAATGCTTTGGTGCCAGCTTTCAAGGGAAACAGTATAGATGTGCCCTTCTGACTTTGGGTAGTCGGTGAGGACCATTTGGTTGCTTGCAAGTTCCTGCCAGGCGTGGTCTGCGAGTTCCTGGAGCTTGTCGTCAAATTCTTTGTCCTTGCCTTGTGCCGCGAGTTCTTTTCTTTTTTCGCGGATGAAGTGGAGTTTTTTTGCAGGGGTGTCGCCTTTAATATCGATTTTGACATTGCCGAGTTGGATGCTTTTGCCTTTGGCAAATCCGTATGCGACCAAGTATTCGCTCTTTTTTGTCATCCTGCCTCTTTTGGCTATTTATAAAGAACGGCGTATTTAACTCTTTCGGGCAAGGACGACGACAAATCCGACGCGGTGTACGATTTTGGTGTTCGTGGAGTCCGCGAGCTGCTCGGCAAGCTGTTTTTTGTTGTCTTGTATTGCGCTTGCGAGGAATTTGACTTTGACTGTTTTGTTTTTCTTGAGTATGTGGGTGAGTTTTTTGATGGTCTCTTCCGTGATTCCTGCTTTGCCGATGCGAAGGGCTGGCTCAAGCTGGTGGTGGCTTAACGGCGCAGGTGCGGGTTTTTTGGGCATGGTGCGGGTTTTGTTCAGTTCTTGTTATAATGCTTTCTACGGCCGTGCTTCAATTTCGCACCCGCCTGCGGGGAGGGTTCGAAGGACGTCGTCTACGTCTGCGCCGAGTTTTTTCGCGATTTTTTTGGCGCAGTCGGACGGTTTTCCTTTGCCTTGCTTGATGACAAAATAGTCTTTGCAGTTTGCGGAAATTGCGCTCACGGGCCCGCTCATGATTTTGCCGTCAAGGCTGCCGGTTGCGCAGTTGACGGTTGCGCGGTGGTTTGTGCGCTTGCCGGTTATCATAAAGCTTCCTTTGCTCATATATTCGCCTGATGGTGCTTGTTTGCTGACTTGTGAGGGGTTAACGCTGAAGACTTCGGCGGATGGCAGGTCGAGTTTCCACGCGCGGCTAAAGGTTGCGGTGGCGTCGGCTGCTTCCTGAAGGCTCGCTTCGTTTGGTGTTTTGCCTTCGGTTTTGAGCACGAAAAATGGTGAGCCGGACATTTCGGTGTGAAAGACAACGTCGTTTGGGTCGGTGTGCTTTTTGATGACGACTTCATTTGTCGTTGCGTCGCGCCCGCCGATGCACAGCAGGCCTTCGCTGGTGCGGAACCAGCGGAATTTTTCGTACCAGTCGAGTGTTCGTTTTGGCTTCTCGACACTGACTCGTTCTTCCTCAAGCTTTTGTTTTTTCTCAAGGGTTGCAAGCTGGGCTTGGAATTTGGCGATGATTTCTTTGCATCCGTCTACTTTGCGCCGGAGTTTTTTGGACTTTTCAAAGTAGTCGTTGGCGCTTTGTTCGATGGTTTTTTTGAGGGAGAGCGTGATTTGCATTAGGTGGTTTTTTGTCAGGTGCGCTATAAAAAGGTATGTCTTTCCGTTCAGCCGTTCTGATAACTGACGACTGATAACTGACAACCAATCACGAACTGCCAACTACTCGCTCGTCCAGCTCTTGATGTCTTTCATCGCAAACGTCCGCTCGGCATTTTTGTCAAGGTCGTGCGCGACGAGCAGCCATTGTGCGGGCTTATGATACTCGTTTTCGGCAAAGATGAGTTCTTTTGGCTCAATTGTTCTGATTGCTGTTTCTCCGCGGTAGTTTGTGTAGAGTATTTTGACGCGTTTCATGCGCGTTCTGCATCGAGTATGGCTTGTTTGGAGAGGTGTTTGCTGGCATTGAGGACTTCAACGCCAAGGAGTTTTCCGTCGTGGCTAAAGTCAAGGATGATATCTTTTTGAAATTCAACGGTTTTTTTGACTGTGCCGTCTTTTGGCGGGTGTTCGAGGTATAGGTATGCTGCGTCCGCTTCTTTATCGTATTCGAGTTTCATTGGGTTATATTACTGTTATGACCTTTATATGTTTTTCTTGGAGGGTGAAGATGACGCGGATTTTTCGGTTGTTGATGGTTCCGCCGGATTCATTTCTTCCGTCGGTATGTTTTAGTACAAATGTCGGATGCATAAGGACGTGTTCAACTTCGGGCAGAGTGATTGCTCGCTGTTTCATTCTCTTCTGTGCGTGTTCTGTGTAATGGATTTGCACAGATAACTTGCTCGAATTCTGATTTACATATCTTACCCGGCAAAAACAAGAAAGTTTCCAGTTTTGCTCGTAAATTATTGTGAATTCACGGTAATGAGCCGTTCATATTCCATTTGGCACGTGAGTGCGTCTCCGAGCTGTTCTGCAAGGTGAAGATATGCGTGGTGTGCGGCAAAGTCTCCCTGTAGTGCTGCAAGCCGTGCGCATTCACTAAAATCAAAGCACAGTTCAAATGCCGCGCGGGCAAGGGTGCACGCGTGTTCAATGGGGTCGTGCAGATAACTGCTGAGGTCTTGTGGTTCGGGCGCGCCTGATGGTTCAGAGTAAATGTTTGGCTGCCGCAGGTGTGCGAGTAGTTGGATGCGGTGCCGCGCTTCGTTTGAGACAATGTGGTCGAGGTCCATTATCGCACCGTGACGCTTTTTGCAAGGTTGCGCGGCTTGTCCGGGTTGCAGCCGCGCGCAAGGGCGAGCTCATATGCAAGCAATTGCACGGGCAGTATTTGCAGCAGTTGCCCTGCTTCGCCGAGTTCGGGAATGGGGATGTGGTAGTCGTATGCGGGGCTGCGTTCGCTGTCAATGCCAAGAACAATGGCGCCGCGTGCGCGAACTTCCATGGCGTTGCTCGTGATGAGGTCGCGTGTTTCATTGTTGCCAAAAACAATAACGGGTGTTCCCTCTTCAATGAGCGCAATTGAGCCGTGCTTGAGTTCTCCTGCGGCGATTCCTTCGGCGTGGATGTAGGTGACTTCCTTGATTTTGAGTGCTGCTTCGCTTGCAAGGGCGCGCAGGTGGCCGCGTCCTAAGACAAATAGGCTGGTTGCGTCCTTGAACTGTTCTGCGAGTTTCTTGGCGTGTTTTTTGCCTTCTTCAAGGACTGCGCGAACGGATGCTGCTGCCTGTGTAAGGGTGCCGGTGTCTTTTCCTGCGCTTTTGAGCGCAAGCAGGGTGAGGATGGCAAGTTGCGCCGTGCACGTTTTGGTTGCAAGGACGCAAAGTTCGGGCCCGGTTCCAAGGGGGATGACAAGGTCGCTTGCGCGGGCAAGTGAGCTGCTCGGGACATTTGTTAAGGCAATGACGCGTGCTCCTTTTTCGCGCGCGGTTTTTACGGCGTCAAGGACATCTGCGGTTTCTCCGCTTTGGCTTACGGCAATGAGGAGGGTTTTTTCGGAAAGGAGCGGCGCTGCGCTGTCAAATTCTGAGCCAATAACAGGGGTTGCGTGTTTGCCTGCTGCAATAAAGTGCGCGGCGGCTGCGGCGCAGGTGTTGTAGCTGGTGCCGCAGCCGGCAAGCACGAGGTTTGGTGTTTGTTTGATGAGTCGGACTGCTTGTTCGATGAGTGCGTGTTCCTGGTTGAGCGCGGCAGGGATTGTCCGCTGCTGTTCTTCAATTTCTTTTATCATGAAGTGCTTGTGGTTTCCGAGGCGCGCGATGGTGATGTCCCAGGGGACAGGGGTCGCGATTCGGTGTGCGGGTTTTCCGTAATTGGTGATGGTAAGTTCGGTATCTAAGATGCCGCTGTCGCCGTCTTCAAGGTGGATGACGTTTTTGGTGTGTGCAAGAAAGCTTGGGATGTCTGAGCTGATGAAGTATTCTCCGTCTGCAATGCCGATGCAGAGCGGGCTTCCTTTGCGTGCAAAGGCAAGTGTGCCGTCGGCGTGCAATGCCAAAATTGCGTAGCTTCCTTTGAGGTCTGAGAGTGTGCGGGAGAAGCTTTCGGCAAAGGTCTGCCCGCGTTTCATATAGTAGTCGATGAGGTGCGGGATGACTTCGGTGTCGGTTTGGCTTTTGAAAAGATAGTCTTCATCGATGAGCGCTTCGCGCAAAAGCGCGTAATTTTCAATGATGCCGTTGTGGACGACTGCAATGGTGCCGCTTTCGTTGGTGTGCGGATGCGCGTTTGCGACCGTGACGGAGCCGTGGGTTGCCCATCTTGTGTGGCCGATGACGCGCGTGCTTGGAAGTTCAAGTTTTTCTCCTCTTTCAATGTCTCCGGTCTGCTTGTAGATGGTGAGTGTTTCTCCGGTTTTTGCGGCAATTCCCCAGCTGTCGTAGCCGCGGTAGCTGAGTTTTGCAAGGCCTTCCTGGATAATCTTTGCCCCGTTTTTCGGTCCGAAATATCCGACAATGCCGCACATGTTTGTTGTACCTCTTTCTCTTAACCGTGCGCCTGCGCCTATTTAAATGAGTGCTAAAGTTTTTATAGAAGTACTAACATTTATTTTTTAGAAGCCCTATGATTGTCGTCGATAATGCGCAGCGCGGGATGGTGAGCCTGCCTGCGCGCCAAGTCAGCGAATTGCAGGTAAAGGTTATGTCTTCTCGTCTTGCCCAGCGGATGTTGCGCGAGCTTGCAAAGTCGCCGCAGTACGCAATGGCGCTTGCGCGGGCGCTTCGCGTGCACGAGCAAAAAGTCTATTATCATTTGCGCCGTTTGGAGAAGGCAGGGCTTGTACGTCCCGTGAAGAAAGAATCGGTGCAGGGTGTTCAGGCGACGTATTTTGCGCCGGCTGCTGCGGCGTTCGTGCTTGCATTGCGCGATTTTGACGCATCGCCCGGCCTGTCGGCCGGCGGGGCTGAAGTTGATTTTTTTGCGCCGATTATTGAGAACGGTGAATTGGACGGCCTTGTTATTGTGGGAAGTCCTGACCCGCACGGCCCGGATATGGCGCGCTCAAGGGACGGCTACTATGGGATTGACCTTGCATTATTCCTTGGCACGTTCTTGCGTGTTCCTCGCGGCCTGCGCGTTCGGCTTGATACGGAGGTGCGCTCTGAAGATTTGCAGGGCAATTTGGTTCTTATCGGCGGCCCGGTGGTGAACCTGGTGATGGGTAAAATCAACGCGCAGCTGCCGGTGTATTTTGACCCAAAGAGCAATAATGCAATTGTAAGCCGCGTTTCGGGGAAAAAATATCACGGTGATGAGTGCGGGCTGATTGTGAAGGCGAAAAACCCGTTCAATCCCAAAAAATGGGTGCTCGTGGTTGCGGGGCGAAGGTATGCGGGCACGCGCGCGGTGACCATTGCCTTTTTGCGCCATTTTGAGGAGCTCGTTTTGGGCAACCAATTTGACCGCAAAATTCACGCGCGCGTCGTCGAGGGCCTTGACCGCGACGGTGACGGCATTATTGATGATGTGAAATTTGTTGAGTAGGTATTTGCGGTTCTAATTTCTGAGAACTGAACACTGAGAACCAATAACTAACCACCAACTACAAACTACAAACTACAAACTACAAACTACAAACTACAAACTACAAACTACAAACTACAAACTACAAACTACAAACTACAAACTACAAACTCTTAGTATCACTGTCTCCTGAAAACAATGCTTTTTAACCTGTTCTGCTTCCCTGTGCTTAAAAGAGGTGTATGATGCGTCGCTCGAAGCTGCGCTTGTTTATTGAGCCGTTAGCAGTGTTGCCGTTTGGTTTTGTAGGGATACGGCTGTTCGAGGTGGGTTTTGAGTGGCTTAATGCTGTTTTGCTGGTGGTTCTTTTGTTCATCTACTTGCCTGTGCTGGTTGTCCTTTGGGGTGGAGAATGAAGTTTCTTCTGCTTTTCATTCTGCTCTCGATTCCTGCTCTTGCGTGCGAGGACTTAATTGACGGTTCGGTCATCACGTCCAGCGTGCAGTTGTGCAGTGATACGTATGATGTGCTGAGCGGGGTTACGGTTACCGGCGAAAATATTGTTTTTGACTGCGGGACTGCGGTCTTGCGCGGTGTTTTGGGAGAGAGCGAAATCGGTGTTCGTGTGGAGAACGCGCGCAACGTGACGGTTCGCAAGTGCAATATTGTGACGTTTAATCAGGGGCTCTATCTCAAGAACGTGACGCATTCGCTCATTCGCGACAACGCGCTCCTGAAGAACCGTATCGGCATTCGCCTTCTTGACTCGTTTGAGAACATTCTCGAAAAAAATGCGGACAAGTCTCACCAGTTTGCCGTGAGCGCGATTAACAGCAAGTTCAATGTTGTGATGCTGGATAACAAGAATATTGAGCGGGGTTTTTGTGAGGAGAATTCGTGCAACAAGTTCGCGGACATTAACCCTTGTGAGTCCGGGGACTTTTATTGTTCGCCGAGGTGTTCTGCGCAAAATGATGCGGACTGCGGCCCGGTTCCGGTTCCGGTGAGGTTGGATGAGCCCGAGCTTGTGCGTCCTTCACCGATTGCCGCGGTGACAATTGAGCATAACGAGTCTGTGCCGGTGCAGGAGGTTCCGCCGCCGCTTGTTCCGGAGATTCGCAGTGATTTGCCGTGGCTGGGTGAGCTTGTGATTTACGCGCTGCTCTACGGGATTGCGTTTGTGGGGCTTTGGGTATGGCGCAGGTGAAGCTTGTTTTGTTTCTTCTGCTTGCAACTTCTGCTGTTGCCTGTGTTGTTCCAAGAGAGAATATGGTTATTACTGAGTCGGTTGAGTTTTGTTCTGATGTGTATTACGTGAATTGGCCGATTCGTATTGCTGCGGATGATGTTGCGGTCATTTGTTCGGGCACAGTGCTGAAGTCGTGGCGCGGCGGGACGGGTTTTGCAGTTGAGAATCGTCAAAATGTCACAATTAAGGATTGCCATTTGGTTAATCACGATATTGGCTTTAGCGTGCGCAACTCGTCGCGCGTGTTTCTGATTGGGAATCATTTGGTAAAGACGCAGGTTGGCGTGCGGTTGATGAACGTGAGCGGGAGCGCAACGCTTAATCACGATGTGAGTTTGCTTGGCGCCTTTGACGTTCAGGAGAGCGCGCACAATGTGCTTTCGCTCAAGAACAAGCGCGTCTCTGGCATTTTCTGCGCGCACAACGAGTGTAACGCCAAAGAGTCTGCAATCGAGACGTTTATGCGGCCAAAGCAAACCCCGCCGCAAATGTCTTTGTGGCTCTCTGAAGTTGTAACAGGCAAGAGTGTTGAGCGGTTGCGGGCGTGGGTGCTTGCGGGCTTGGCGTGAGTTCTGACAACTGGCGTCTGAAAACTGACAACCGATAACTGACAACCAATAACCAACGACAAACGCTCAGATGGAGGGTAATGCTTAAATATTCTGGCTGCGTATACTCAATGTATGAAAACGTTTACTGCTATTATTGAGCGCGAGGAGGATATGTTTGTCGCAAAATGCCCTGAAGTGGGGACGGTGAGTCAGGGTTTGACGATTGATGAGGCGTTGGATAACTTGCGTGAGGCGACGGAATTGTATTTGGAGCAGTTCCCGTTGAAGAAGCGGGCACATCCGCTTTTGACTACTTTTGAGGTTTGAGCGCGTGCCGCTCAGGAAGATTTCTGGCAAGGAGTGTGTGAAAATTCTTTGCAATAAGTTTGGTTTTGCGCTGGTGCGTCAGCGGGGAAGCCATATTGTTTTGCAGTGCAAGACTGCAACGGGTACGGTGGGTACGGTTGTTCCGAATCACAAGGAGTTGAAACTTGGGACGCTTAAGGGAGTGTTGGCGCTTGCGAAGGTGGACGAGGACGCGTTTGCCGAATATTTGTAAGTAGTCACTTTTTAGTGACTACATATCGAAAGGTTTTTATAGTGTGGTGTGTTGTTTTTGGGTTGTATGGATAGGTCTTTGCGTGAGCTTGAACGCCGCTTGAG
>QZIM01000008.1 GCA_003599055.1 Candidatus Woesearchaeota archaeon | reverse complement strand
AATATCGATAACGCGAACGGATATGTCAGGGATGCCGTCATCGGTTGCGTCAATTGCGCGCGTTTGGCCGCGAAGGAGCGTGTACACTTCGGGTGTGCTGGCAACTTCGATGGTGACGCTTTGCGTAGTAACTTCAAGGAGGGTTATCGTGTGTAATTCTTCTTCAAGAAGGAACGTGATGCGGTCGTTCCTGCGGAAGTTTTGCGTCAATTGGTTTTGGGTGAAGCTTGTTGTCGTGCTGACTGCGGACGCTCCTGCTCCTCCGCCGCCTCCGCCGCCCGTGACTGCGGGTGCGGCGGGTGTTGGTGCAAGTATGTTGACCGTGGTGTTTGCGTTCGCAGTTTGCGTGTCAACTTGGCCGCTGAGGTTTTGGAATGTAACATTTGCCGTGTTGTTGAGCGTGCCGTTGAATGTGCTGCTGATGTTGACCGTGATGTTGACCGTGGTGCTTGCGCCGGGTGTGAGGTTGCCTAAGCTAAATGTGTTGTTGCCCGAAGTTGGTGCTGGGCTGCTGTTGTGGAATGCGACGTTTGCATCGTGTCCGTCAACAACAGTCACGTTATAGGCAATTTCATCGCCGGTGTTTGTAATTGTAATTGTGTAGTTGAGTTGTGTGCCGTTGGTTGCAGGGTCGGGCGTGTCTGTTTTGGTCGCGGTAATGAGGGGGATTCCAAGGACCGTGGTGAGTTCTGAGTCGTTGACGCTTGCGCTCTGTCCTGTGCTGTTTGCAAAGGTTGCGGTTGCGGTGTTGTTAAGGAGGGTTCCGTTAGGAACAGTGGGGCCGACGATGACGGTGATGTTGATGGTTGTTTCGGTTCCGTTTGCGATAGTGCCGAGGTTCCACGTGTTGTTGCCAAGGGTCGGCGCAGGCGTTGCGGTAGCAAAGCTGACGCCTGAAGGGTAGTTTTCGGTGATGGTGAGGTTGAATGCAGTGTCATCGCCGGTGTTGTTAATGAGGATGGTATAGTTGAGGGCGGTTCCTTTGATGACCGGGTCTGGCGTGTCTGATTTGATGGTGATGATGACGGGGCTGCCAAGGACGGTTGTGAGCGTGCTGTTGGTGATGGTGAGGTTTTGTCCGCTGTTGTTGGCAAAGGTGACGTTGTAGGTGTTGTTAAGCACACTACCGTTGGCAACGGAGGTGCTGACGTTGAGGGTGATGTTGACCGTCGTGCTTGCGCCAAGGGCAAGGGTTCCAAGGGCAAAGGTGTTGTTGCCAAGGGTCGGCGCAGGTGTTGACGAGAGGAAGAGTGTGTCGCTTGGGTATATTTCAGTAACGGTCGTGTTGTAGGCAAATTCTCCGCCGATGTTTGTTACTGTAATCGTGTAATTGAGCGTAGTTCCTTTGGCTACGGGGTCAGGAGTGTCTGTTTTGGCCGTGACGAGTTCAGGAACACCGACGACCGTGGTGGTTTCGTTGGCATCAAGAGTGATGTTTTGTCCAAGGCCGTTGCCGAAAGTGAGGTTCGCGCTGTTGTTCAGGAGTGTTCCGTTTGCAAGCGTGCTCCCGACGCTGAGCGTAATGTTGATGGTGCTGGCAGTGCTTCCCGCAATGGTCGCGATGACAAAGGTATTGTTGCCTGAAGTTGGTGCAGGGCTGCTTGAAACAAAGCTGACTCCGGCAGGGTATGTCTCAACAAGGGTAGCATTGAAGATGGCGTCCGCTCCGGTGTTGTTGATGGTAATCTGATAGGTAAGTGTGCTTCCTGAAGTGACCGGGTCGGGGTTGTCTGTTTTTGTGAGCGTGACATTGCCCGCACTGGAATAGCCGGTAAATGAGCTGACGTTGTAGACAAGTGTTCCGCCGCCAAAGCTGACGAACGTGCACTGCGGCGGGCTGCAGTACTGGTACAATCCGTCATCGTTGAAGTCAACGATGGGTTCGGGAGTTGTGAGGGCGAGCCCGCTTAGCGTAATTTGCGCGGATGTGTTGAGGAAGGAAAGGTTGGTTGAGTTAAGGAATGCGCGGTTGAGGGTGATGTTAATTTTGGATGTGTCGACCGTAATTGTTGCGGGAAGCGTTGAGTTGCCCGGAAGTCCAATGCTGCCGTTGGAGTTAAGGAACGTGATGTTTTCAAGGGAATTATTTGCTACGGAGTCAGTGAGCAGCCACGTTGCATCTGAGAGGAGCGTGATATTCTGCAGCGAGTTGTTTCCTGTTCCGCTGATGAGGCGTAATGCGTTTCCGGTGTTTGTGGAAATCTGGACCCGGTCAACAATATTAGTATTTCCGGATTGGACAAGAAGGCCTGTTGAGCCTCCAAAGAGTGTTGCGTTGCGAAGGATGTTGTTGCTTCCTGCAATTTGGAGAGCGTCCGCAGAGCCAAGTGTCATCAGTGAAGTGATTTGAGTGAGGTTGTTTCCTGTGCTTGCTGATTGTATCTGAATTGCTGTTCCGGGAGTACTGGTGTTTACGGTAATGTTAGTAATGATGTTGTTTGCTGCTGATACGAGCTGTATTGCTGCGCCTCCTGTGGGAACAAGAGGAGTTGAGTTTGCAATGGTGTTTTGAGCCGTTCCTCCGTCAAGGGCGATTTGTGAGGGGTTTCGGTTAAGAATATTATTGCTTCCTCCGAATATACGGATACCGATATTTCCTGTTGCAGTGACGTTTTCAATAAAGTTCAGGGTTCCCTGAACAAAGAGGCCGACGCGGGATGAGCCGCCGATAAGTCTGCTGTTGGTGACTCTGTTGGAGTTAGAGGAAAGGAGGTCAAGTCCGTCACTGTCAAGACTGCTGGAATTGATGTTGGTAAAGAAATTACTGCTTCCTCCTGAGATACGGATACCGGGGCTGGTGGTTCCGGTTGCGCTGATGTTAACGGAGTCTATTGTGCTGTTGGTGACGGTTGTCCAGTTTATTCCGGGGGAAAGTGTTAATGCTGCCCGTTCTCCAATATTGCAATTTCTGACAGTAATATTGTTCCTGTTTGTGGCATTGATTCCTGTCCCTCTGGTTTCGTTTGAATAGTTGATGCTGTACCCCGCGCAATCCAGGACAACGTTGTCCGCAAGGATATTCACCGCGGTTGCGGGGCAGGTGATGTTTGCGCTAAGCGTGGTTGAGGTTGTGACCGGGTACGGGCAGAGGACGTTTTCAACCGTGGTGTTTTCCGTGACGTTTGTAAAGAGGGAATTACCGGTGCTGTTTTGGTATGTCGCATTCACCGTGTTAGTGAGTATGCTGCCGTTTGGAATGGTGGTTCCAACGCTGAGCGTAATGTTGATTTGATAGGTGCTGCCGTTGCTGATGTTGCCCGCATTCCAGCTGAAGTTGCCAAAGTCAGGCGCAGGTGTTGCGGAAGCAAAGCTGACATTTGCAGGATACGTCTCATTGATGGTAAGGTTGTGCGCAACTCCGGAAGTTACATTGACCGTGATGGTGTAGTTCAGTTCTGTTGTGGTGGTGAGGTCAAGGGGGTCAGGCGTGTCTGTTTTCGTAAGGGTGAGCGTAACGCCTCCGTCAGTTGACGTGTAGCTCGTGAAGCTGCTCACGTTGAAGACAAACGTGCCTCCCGCATAGCTGATGAATGTGCATTGCGGTGCCGTGCAGGGTGCAAAGGTGCCGTCGTCGTCAAAGTCAACGAGCGGCTGGACGGTGCCAGTACTGAGTCCCGCAAGAGTGATTTGCGCAGAAGTGTTAAGGAAGGGCAGCGCAGTGCTGTTGATGAATGCGCGGTTTTGTTGGATGGACAGGTTGTTTGTGCCTGCGCGAACGGATGCGGGGATTGTTGCGGAGCTGATGAGTATGCCTCCTGTTGCGGTGTTGTTGAAGAGCGTGCGGGTGAGGTTGTTTTCAAAGCTGTCCGCGTCGCTTTGTATCCACGTGTTGTTTGAGAAGAGCGCAACATCAGTGAACGTGTTGTTGTTTGATGCGCTAAGGAGGTTCAGTGCGGTGCCGGTGTTTGAACTGATATTGTCGTTTCTGAATTCGTTGTATGCGCTTTCAATGATGTGCGCGGCGATTCCGCTTGAGGAATACCAGGTGTTGTTTTCAAAGAGGTTGTAGGTTGGCAGGCTTGCAAGTTGGAGTGCTCCTCCTGCGCCGGTGTGGGTTGCGTAGTTGTTGGTGAGGTTGTTGCCTGTTCCTCCGGAGAGGACAAGGCCGTTGTTGATGCCGATGGCAAGGCTTTTGTCGATGCGGTTGTTATCGCCGTTGAAGATTGCTGCGGCGCCTGAGCCGGTGAAGGTGTTGTTGGTGAAGTTGTTGTTGTTTGCGCCGGAGGTTTGTGCGCCGATGCCGGTGCTGCTGTTGATGGTGTTGTTGGTGATTTCGTTGTTGTTGCTCGTGTCAAGGTAGAACCCAAAGCCGGATGTGCTGGTTGCGTTGTTGTAGCGAATGACGTTGTTGTCGCCGAATTCAACGACAAGTCCGCGGAAGTTGGTTCCTGTTGCATTGTTCGAGATGAGAATCGTGTTTGGGGAAGAACTGACACTGATGCCGCGGTCATCTGTGCTAAAGCCGGTATTTTGTGTTAAGTTGTTGAGGCTTGCGCTGACAAGGTCAATTCCTCTGCCTTGGTTGCTGATTCCGGTGTTGTTTGTGAGCCGGTTTGAGTCACTGTTAAAGAGGATGATTCCGTCTTCGGTTGTGGAGGTTTGTCCCGTGTTGTTGATGAGGTCGTTGTTGTTGGATGAGGAGAAGAGCGCGATTGCGTGTGCGGACGTGCTGGTTGCCGTGTTGTTTTGGAGGCGGTTTCCGCGTGAGTTGGCGAGGAAGATTGAGTAGTTTTGGTCGCTGGTTGCAGTGTTGTCGGTGATGTTTGTGTTGTTTCCGTCAAGGTATATGCCAACTCCTGTTGTGCTGTTCACAAAGTTGTCAGTAACCGTGCTGTTGGTTGCTTGGTCAAGGAGGATGGCGTGTGCGCTGCTGATGCTCGCGTTCGTTTGGAGTACGGTGCAGTTTGCAATGGTGATGTTGTTTCGTTGGGTCGCGTTGATTCCTGCGCCGATGTCCGTTGCGCTGTAGTTGATGGTGAATCCTGCGCAGTCAAGAACAGTATTGTCCGCAAGGATGCTGACCGCAGTTCCGGGACAGCTGATGTTTTCAGTGAGCGTGGTGCTGGATATGATTTCAATGGGGCACAATTCGTTCGCAACAGTCGTGTTCTCAGTCACATTGACAAACAGTGCATCTCCTGAGCTGTTTTGGAACGTGACGTTCACGACATTGCTCAGGACTGTTCCGTTTGCAAGTGCCGGGCTGACATTGAGCGTGATGTTAATCTGATACGACGTATTGATGCTGACGTTGCCGACTATCCAGCTGAAGTTGCCGGCGTCGGGAAGCGGGTTTGACGTGACAAAGCTGGTGTTCGCGGGATAGGTTTCGTTGATGGTCGCATTGAACGCTGCTCCGTCGGTGACGTTGAACGTGATGGTGTAGTTAAGGAGTGTTGTCGTGGTAAGGTCGAGCGGGTCAGGATTATCGGTCTTCTCAAAGGTGACATTAACGCCGCCGATGGTGGAGGTGAACGTGGTGAAGTGTGAGACGTTAAAGACGAGCGTGCTGCCGTCATAGCTGATTGGCGTGCAGTCAGGAGGCACGCACGCAACGTACGCGCGGCTGTCATCATAGCTGACGATTGGCTGCGCTTGGTTGAACGTAATGCTGTTGAGCGTGATTTGCGCGGACGTGTTGAGGAATGAGAGTGCGCTGGCGTTAAGGAATGCGCGGCCTTGTGCGATGCGAAGGCTTGCTTGGGTGATGCTTGCGCTTGCGGGCAGGGTTGCGTTGCCGGTGATGAAGATGGTGCCGTTTGCTCGTCCGGAGAAGTTGGTTGCAGTGATGTTGTTTCCGGTGCTGGTCCCGTCGGTGGTTATCCAGGTTCCGTTGGATTCAAGATACGTGTTTTCAAATGAGTTGTTAAGGGTTGTTGAGGTGAGTGCGATTGCGGCAAGGATTGCTGTGCTGATGGTGCTGTTCACGATGGTGTTATTTTCGCTGCTGACCAGGCTGAAGGGCGATAGGCCGGTTGAATTGATAGTGGTATTCACGACAGTGTTGTTGTGGCTGTGGTCAAGCCGCATTGCCCGTGTTGCGCGGTTGCCAAAGAGGTAGCTGTTGGTGTTGTAATCAAGCTCTATTCCGTACTGGATGCCGCTGATGCCGGTATTATTGATAACCGTATGATTGAATGAAGTGTACACTCCGCTTCCGAGGATTTGGATGCCGATTCCTCCTCCGGTGGTGCTGGCAGTGTTGTTGATAAGGGTGTTGTGCTGGGTGTCGCGCAGCTGGATTCCTCCTCCGGTGTTTGCGTTGATGATGATATTGTCAATGAAGGTGTTTCGGGAGCCGCCAGTCATGCCGAGTGCAGGGCTGATGGAACTCGTACTGCAGGTGTTGTTGCGCACAATGTTTTGTGTGCTTGAGGAGAAGATGCAAGCTTGCGGGGCAGTAGTCTTGGTAAAAGTGTTGTTTTCTATGAGATTGCCCGTTCCTCCCGTGCTGATGCCGTATCCTGTGCCTCCAAGTGCGGTGTTCTCGGTAAGTGTGTGATTGTTTCCGACGGAAAAGCCGTTGCCGTTAAGCGCGGTGTTTCCGCGCAGGTAGTTTAATGTGCTGCCGACTGAATAGGCAGTTCCGGTTGTGTTTGCGGTGTTGTTGGTAAGGATGTTCGACCCGCTGCTGATAAGGACTGCGGTTGAGCTTGCGCTGGTGAGCGTATTGTTTGTGATGTTATTGCTGCCGGCAAAAAGGCTAAGGCCGTTTCCCGTGCTGCTCGCTGCGCTGCTGTTCTCAAGAGTGTTCCCTGAGCTTCCGATGCTGATTCCCGCGCCGCTTGAGCTGGTTCCGCTGACGTTGGCAAGGGTGTTGTTGCCGTCTTGGACGCTGATGCCTGTTCCGGAGGTGTTTGCTCGCCCCGTGCTGTTGAAGAGGAAGTTCGAGTTTCCTGAGCTGATTTCGATGCCGTTTGCTGCGCTTTCTCCGATGCTGTGCGTGACGCGGGTGTAGTTGGTGTTGAATTGGAGTGATATGCCGCCCGCAGTCGGGCTGTACCCGCTGCTGTTGGTTATGGTGGTGTTGAATGCACGCTGAAGGAGGATGCCGGGGCCGCTGCCGGAAGTGATTGCGCCAAGGCTGTGCTCAATGGTGTTGTTGTCGCCGTCCGTGACTCCGATTCCTGCGCCGCCTGCGCTGTCGTATCCTTGGCTGCGCGTGATGCGGTTGCGATGGCCGCTGACGCGCAGGGCAAATGTTCCAAAGCCGATGCTGTCTTCAATGACGGAGTCGTTCACCGAGTCAAGCCGTATCGCGCTGGTTGCGCTTGAGCTTGCGCTGACGTTGCGTATCGTGATTTGCCTGCTGTTGCTTGATGAGACTGCGATTTGGTTTGTTCCCTGCGCGCTGACGTTTCCGAGCGTGATGTTTTGGCCGCTGAGTGAGACAATGATGCCGGTTGGCGCGTTTGCGGTTCCGTTTTCGATGAGGATGTTGCGCCCGCTGCCTTGCGAGATACCGCTTCCTGAACCGGTGGTTGCGCTAAACCCGTTGATGCGGATATCGGACGCGTCGCCGTCGAGTTGTATGCCTGCGTTGGTTCCGCCGCGGGCGGTAACGTTTGTGAGCGTGTGGTTGCCGCCGCCGAATGAGTTGATGCCGATGCTGATGGTGCTGATGCCGGTTACATTTTGCAGTGTTGCATTTTGGACAAGGAACAGGAATACTGCAGGGTATGCGGAACTGTTGAATGATGAATTATAAATACTGTTGCGCGCGCTTCCGCCCGCAAGCTCAACTCCTGCGCTGGTTGAGCCGGTTGCATTAACGGTAACGTTCACAACCAAGCTGTCATCGGTGTTCGTGTACAGGATTGCGGATGATGCGCTGGTGCTGACGTTCGTTTTGAGGATGATGCAGTTGCGCACGGTGACATTGCTTCTGCCGCTTGCAAGGACGCCGTTGCCGTTTGCGGTTGCGCTGTAGTTTATCGTGTATCCCTGGCAGTCAAGGGCAACATTGTCCGCGCCGATTGTAATGCAAGTGTCATCGCTTGTGATGTTGTTCGTGAGGTTGGTGTCTGTAGTGATGGTACCGCACGCGCTAACTTCATCCAGGGTGATGTTTGTGCTTTCAGTCACGTTCACAAACAGTTCATCGCCCGAGCTGTTCCAATACGTCGCGTTGACTGTGTTGTTGATGACGTACCCGTTGGGAAGCAGCGAACTAACGTTAAGTGTGATGTTAATCTGGTAGCTGCTGTTCACGCTGAGGTTTCCTGCGTTCCAGCTGAAATTGCCCGTGTCGGGGAGCGGATTTGAGGTGATAAAGTCAACATCCGCGGGGTACGTTTCGTTAATCGTGATGTTAAACGCTGCTCCGTCAGTGACGTTAAAAGTAATCGTATAGTTGAGCAGCGTGTCTTGTGACAGGTTGACCGGGTCGGGGTTATCGGTTTTCTCAAGGGTCGCATTCACGCCGCCCTGTGTTGAGCTAAACGACGTAAAGTGTGAGACGTTAAAGACAAGCGTGCTGCCGTCATAACTGATGAACGTGCAGTCGGGTTCAACACAGGGGACATAGCTGCCGTCGTCTTCAAAGTCAACGATTTGCTGCGCCTGGTTCTGCGTTATTCCGTTGAGTGTGATTTGCGCGGACGTGTTAAGGAATGAAAGGTTGGTGCTGAAGAGGAATGCGCGATTTTGTGTTATGCTGAGGTTCACCCTGCCGATGGTTGCAGGGGTTGGCATGGTGAAATTACTGATGAGGATGTTTCCAGTGGTGTTGGTAAAGCTGACTCTTGTAAAGTTGTTTCCGGTGGCGCTGGCGGATTGTGTTTGAATCCAGGTTCCGTTTGTGCCGACAGCAGAGTCGATGAATGTGTTGTTTGCGCCGATGTTGAGGATAATCGCGCTTGCCGATATGGCGGTCCCGAGGAAGGTAGTATTGGTAAATGTGTTATTGTTGCCGTTGATGACGTTGTTTGATGTTCCTCTGAAGGTGCTGTTTGAGATTTGTCCGTTGCTTGCGCCATAATTCAGCCCCTGGGACGTTCCGAAGGTGCTGACATTGGTGAGCGTGTGATTGGTTCCGGAAGAGACAGTCAGTTGCGTGTTGTTGAATACGCTGTTTTCAATGGTGTTGTGGTTGCCGAATATTTGGACGGTTCCTGCGTTGACAAAGACGATGTTGTCCGCGCGGCTTCGGGTGGAGAGCGTCATGCCGCTTCCGCCGCTGGCGGTGCAGTTGATGAAGGTGTCATTGGTGCCTGAAGGCGAGTAGAGTCCCTGGTTACCGGTTGAAACACTGACGTTTCGGACAAGGTTGTTGCGGGAGCCTGAGAGGAAGACTGCAGGATTACCGGTCACCGTGCGTGAAGTGCCGTTCGCAATGAGGTTATCTCCGCCAGTATTCACCCTGATGCCTGTTCCGCTGTTTGAGGCGCCTCCGTTGCTTGAGACGGAAAAGTTGTGAACGGTGTTGTTGCCGGAACCGGTAATGTGAACTGCGTCGCTGCTGTTGCCCGTTCGCACGGTAATGTTGTAGATTTGGCTTTGGTTGGTTTCGCTCAGGTATATCGCGTGTGCAAGGAATTGCGTTGTGTCTGTTTGCAGGAGAATGCAGTTAAGGATGCTGGTGTTGATTCGTCCGGTTGAGTTGATTCCGTAACCGGCAGTTTGGCTGGAGTAGTTGATAGTATGCCCGTTGCAGTCCAGCACAACATTATCTGCCCCAATCGTGAGGCAGGTTCCTGTTCCGGTGAGGTTTTGCGTAAGGTTGGTGTGGGTTGTAATCGTGTCTCCGCAGTTGATGGTTGTTTCTGATGCCGCGTAGCTTGAGAAGTGGGTAACATTAAAGGTAAATGCTCCGCCTGCATAATTGATTTCTTCGCATTGCGGCGGGTTGCAGGTTTCAAAGACGTTGTCATCATTGCTGTCAAAGAGGGGGCGGGGGTTGGTGAAACTTAGCCCCGGGAAGGTGATTTGGGCAGTTGTGTTGAGGAACGGGAGGCTGTTGGCATTGAGGCGGGTTCTGTTAAAGGAGGGGATGAGTTTGGGAAGGTCAAGAGTTACCGAAGCGGGTACGCTGAAGTTGTAGGGGAAGTTGAGCGTTGCTCCGTTTGCGCTGGTGTTGATGAATGACGTGTTCCAGAATGTGTTATTGAGCCCTCCGACGGTAGAAGTTGATATCCACGTGAATGAGTTCGCAAGGGGCCCTTCAAAAGTTGTCTGGTTAAATGTATTAGTGTGCACGGCAGTGCCGAGTCCGGTTCCCAATTGAAGCATAATGGATGATGCATTATGGAAGGTGAGATTGGTGAAATTATTTTGGTAGGATGATTGTACGAACATCATTTGGGAGGGCTGGTTGTTGTGCTGAAGGGAGATATTTGTGAAGTTTGAGTCAACGATGCTGTAGAGCTGGAGGTTGTTTTTGCCGTATGTTTGGGTGACATTAGTAATAGTAATGTTATGGCTGAAGGCAAGAGTGATTGGGTCTCCTTCGATAACGCTGACGTTGTTGATGACAACAAACTGCTCGTTTGCGAAGGTGAGGTGTTTTGTTTCTATGTTTTCGAGGACGGCGGTGCTGTTGGCGTAGATGTAGTAAACGGGCAGGCCATCGGCAGTGTTGGACGTGTCAACATCATTTTGGTAGTTGCTGAGAAATGCACTGAATCCTCCTGCCGCAACATCGATGTGCACCGTATTGTTTGCAAAGGTATTGTTGCGGAAGATGTTGTTGGAGCTTCCGGAGAGCCGTATTCCGTGAGTTGAATGGTTGATGACCGTATTGTTAATGAATATGTTATTGCTTGCGCCGCTGTTGACAATGAACCCTTCAGGGGAGTCCCGTAATATGTTATTCTCAACGCGGTTGCCGCTGACGCCCTGAAGATAGATTTGCCAGCTGTTTCCGCCAAAGATGTGGTTGTTGGTGATGTTGGATGATGCAAAGTCCATAATGCCGAACTGCGCATTACTTATGGTGTTGTTGTGGACGATATGGTTTGGTCCTGAGCAGCAGTTGGTGTTCCAAACTCCCCTGCTGCCTCCGCGGATGATGTTTTGGCGGACTGTTCCGTAGAACGTGGTGCTGTCAAACCGGATTCCTGCAATGGTGTTGGTGGTGAGGTTGTTGTTTTCTGCAATGGTGTAGTTGGAGCCGTTCGTGACCCAGACCCCATAATAGAAGTCCTCGATGTTGCAGTTCCTGATGGTGACGTTCGTGACTCCGGTGAGGTTGAATGCGGTGCGGTCCGTTGCGCCGTTTCCTGAAATGTTATATCCTGCACAGTCAATGACGATGTTGCTGGTGGTGATGTTAAAGCAGGTGTCCGTTGTGCTCAGGTTGGCGGAAAGGGTTGTATCGGAGGTAAGAATGCTGCCGCACCCGATTTCTGCCTCGCTGGTTGAATAGCTTGTGAACCCGGATACGTTCATCGTAAACGTGCCGCCTGCGTAGCCGGTTTCCGTGCATCGTCCGGAATCGCAGGCGATGTATGTTCCGTCGTCTTCGGGGTCAAAGAGCGGCTGTGGGTTGCTGAAGGAAAGGCCGGTGAGCGTGATGTTGGCAGAGGTGTTGAAAAAGGAAAGGGCAGTCCCGTTGAGGAATGCCTTGTTGTCTGAGATGTTGAGCTGTGTGGCGGAGATGTTGGTTCCGTTGATTTCGACGCGCGGGACAATCGTGATTGCGCCAAATGGCTTGGTGAAGCTGGTGTTGGTGAAGTTGTTTTGGCTGTTTGATGCGCCAAAGAAGAGCCAAAGGACGTCTGCGGAGGCGTTCAGGTTGGTGTTGGTGAACGTGTTGTTGCCGCTTGCTATCTGGACCGGTGCGTTGCTTCCGCCCTGGGTGAACGTGTTATCGGTGAACGTGTTATTGTTGCTGAGTTCGACGTACAGGGCGGGCGAGGAGCCGCCGGTTCCTGAATAGACGGTATTTCCGCTAAAGGTGTTGTTGGTGGAGCGGAAGTTGACGTGGATTCCTTGTCCGCCGGTGGTCGCGGTTGCGTTGATGTGGTTGTTTGAGACTGTGCTGTTCTCAACGGTTTGGGTGAACTCAATGCCGTAGTTGGTGCTTCCGCCTGCCGTGTTGATGGTGTTGTTGTTCAGGTGGGTTTGTGCGGTGATTTGGAGCTGGATGCCGCGGTTGCCGCCGGTGGAACCGTTTGTTTGGATGATGTTGTGCGCAACCGTGTTGTTGCGCGAGGTGGTGAACGCGATGCCGATGTTGTTTGAGCCGGTGCCGTGCGTGCTGATGGCGTTGTGTTCAATGGTGTTGTTGTCGCCGGAGCTTTGGATGTTGATGCCGTATGCATTTGCGGTGCCGTACGGGCGAAGGGTGTTATTTCTGACGGTGTTGTTTGATGCGCCGTTGATGAATATGGCAATATTGTTGTTGCTCGTGCCGTTTGAGTAAATGGTGTTGTTTTCAATGGCAGTGTTGTGCGAGTTCGATGCAATGGAGATGCCGTAGTTCGCTGAGGTTCCGTTGGTGCTGATACTGTTATTGACGATGGTGTTGTTGTCGCTTCCCGATGCAATGCGGATGCCTTCGTTGCCGTTGGAGCCGCCTTGCGTGCGGATGGTGGTGTTTTCAACGGTGTTGTTGTGTGCGGAGGAGAGCTGGATGCCGAGATTGTTAAAGGAGCTTCCGTTTGCCCAAAGGGTTGAGTTCGTGATGCGATTGGTGTGTGCGTTGTTTTCAATTGATATTGCGATGCTTCGGGTTCCGTTTGTCTGGACGGTGACGTTCGTGATGTTGTTGTTATTGACCGCGGAGAGCGCAATTCCGATTTGTATGAGGTTGTTGTCAACAGGGCTTGTATCAAGGACGATGCAGTTTTGGACGTGGATGAAATTATTGAGGAGGAAGAGGGTGACGTTTCCCGAGCTTCCCGAAGTATCGCCGGTGATGCTGAAGCCCTGACAATCGAGTTGGACGTTGCTTGCAGTGATGTTAAGGCAGCCGCCTCCTGCGTTGATGTTGTTTGCAAGCGTGTAACTTCCGCTTGAGGTGATATCGCAGCATTCAGTAATGCTCGCTCCGCACGCTGCGGAAATGCCGATTCCCGATATGCTGGTGCTTGTTTGTGTTTCTGTTGTGGAGGAAGTTGTTTGCGTCTCAAGGGTTCCG
>QZIM01000020.1 GCA_003599055.1 Candidatus Woesearchaeota archaeon | reverse complement strand
TCTCCAATCCGTAATGTTTCGGACAGCGTCGTTGTCCGCATCCGTCGCATTAATAATCACCAAAGTCAAATTCTCATCCGTCGTCGCGTTCCCGAACTCTCCGCTTCCGTCCGTCGAATTCAGAATCACTTGGTCTATGATTGGCAAATTGTTCGCATCTGCGATAATGGTGACGTTGTTCGATATGACCGTCAAACCATCCGTGTTCGGCGCGTTGTCGTTTGGGGTTACGGCGACTGACCAGACATCAGCTGCACTGGTCTCATTAAAGTGCAGCGCACCCATATGGAGTGCGCTGTTACCGTCGAGATAAAGCTGATAAATTTGGGCGGCGGAAAGGGAACGGTTGAATAGTATGACTTCGTCGATTGAACCATTAAAAGCAGTATTGGCAACGGTGACGCCGGTAACATTTGCGCGACCTATGCCAAGAGGGGTGGACGAGTGATTGATGATAACAGTGCCTCCGAGCGTCGTGCTGTTGTCAAGGACACCGTTCACATAGACCCTTGCAGTCTGTGTCTGCTGGTCGTACGATCCAACAATAAACACCCATTGAGACAGCGTCAAATTTTGTGTTCCACGGATGATGTGAATTGTTCCATTGGTATCGCGGAAAACAAACTGAGGTTCAGTACCGGTAACGGTGGCGAGCCGCAAAGAGTACCCTTGCAAAAATCCGGTTGACTGCTTCGAAGCAATTGATGCACCATTAGACGGCGCAGAAGAAGTGATGTTCACCCAAGCAGCCACGGTAAGGGATGCAGGGTTAAGCGACGCGTGGTTGGGAATCTCAACGTAATCGCCCATTCCGTCAAATGAGTACGCCCCGCCAACCTTGCCTGATGAAGACCACGTTGGAGCATCCGCAACATTACCCGCGCCAAGAGTGCCGTTATTTTCAAACGTTGAATAATCTCTGACCGCACCGGACGCAGTTGAACTCAGATTAGTCTCAAACGGCATATTCAAAACTGCAATACTCGTGCCGTTCACGCGCCAATCAGTAATATTTTGGATGCCGTCGTTGTCCGTATCCGTCGAATTGATAATCACTAAAGTCAGGTTCTCGTCCGTTGTCGCGTTGCCGAACTCGCCGCTTCCGTCAGTGCTGTTGAGGATGGCCTGTCCGATTGCGGGCGCGGCATTTGCAACGGTGGTTGCTTCCGTTACGTTGACAAAGAATGATGCTCCTGATGCGTTGTTGAACGTGAGGTTTGCCGTGTTGTTAAGGATGTAGCCCGCAACCAGTGCGCTGCTCACATTGACCGTGATATTGACTTGGAACGTTTCATTGGATGCAAGCGCGCCGATGCTGAACGTGTCATTGCCTGAGCTTGGCGCGGGCTCGGAACTGTCAAACACGACTTCGGACGGATACTGTTCTATCAAAGTCACGTTCTCAATGTCACCGTCGGAATTGTTGATGAACAGCGTGTAGGTTAGTGTGCTGCCCGCAGGAACAGGGTCAGGGCTGTCGTTTTTCTCAAGGAATACTCCTTCTGATGAGGAGTATGAAGTGAATCGCGAGACGTTAAAGAGAATCACTCCTCCGCCGTAGCTTTGCAGTGTGCAGCGGGTGGACGGGCAGGCAAGGAAGGAGCCGTCATCCTCATTGTCAAAGATAAGTAGGGGAACTCCCGGCGTGTCTGTCCCGTACAGCGTGATGTTTGCTGAACGGTTGAGCCCGGGAACCGCGCTTGAGTTCACGCGCACGAGGTTTTCCGTAAGGATAATATGGCGTGACAGGTTGTGGATGTTGTTTACCGTTGATGTGAAGTTAATGATGGACACGTTCGTTCGCGCGATGCGGAAGTTCGTGATTGCCGGGCGGTAGCGCGTGTTTGCCGTATCCGTGAAGTTGTCCGCGTATGTGAGGTCGATGCGCGGAGCGTCGATGAAGCTGTTATTGAACGTTATGTTTCCGGCGTCTGTGGCAAAATTGTTTGTTCCGCCGCTTACCGTGGTGTTGGTCAGGTTCAGTTCTCTTGTGGCGTTGATTGTCGCGTTCGCGCGCAGGCGTAATGTTCCGTTCTCCTGGACAAAGCCGGCGGCGTGCAGTTGGCCTGCGGCCAAGTCGGCAGAATCAATTGCCCACTGGTGAAGCGGGTAAATAATGCCGTCGTCAGTATCTACAAGGACGCGTGTCCCGTATTCACCCGTTCCACCGCCGCCGGAGCCGCTTGCGGCAGAAACACGGTTCGGGTTCACGTCCCGCGCGTTGTTTGCCCAAATGGCGATACGTCCGCCGCCGCCGGTAAAACTCCCGCCTGACCCTGCGGTTCCCGGGCCTGCGTTTGCGCTGTACGACCCTGTTCCTGAAATCGTTGTTACATTGACGAAAATCGCGCCGCCCGAGCCGCTGTCGTCGCTTCCGACCCCGTTCATAGTGATGGTTCCGTTGTGGTCGAGTGTTTCACCGATGATGCGCACCATTCCTCCGCCTGCGCCGTTTCCGCCGCCGCTTCCGATTTCATCTGGAACAAGTCCGCTCCCGTATGGCAAGGGTCCGCCTGAGCCGCGTCCGCCGTAACTTCCGCCGCCGGTTGAGCCGCCGGGACCCTGCTGTGCAGCATATCCTTTTCCGAGTCCGGTAATGGTAGAGCCGGTTGAGATTGCAGTCGTGTTTGCGCGCAAGGTTACGTTGAATCGCGCGCTGTCCGCGCTAAGGACTCCGCTCACGAAGTGAAGCTCGTCGGCCGTGATAGTCAAGTTTGTCGTGAAATTGTTGAGCAGGGTGGTGTTCTCGACAAGTATTGCAGAATACGTCACGATGCCGCTTGGGAAGTCAATTGATTCGAGGCGGAAGTTGTGGAGCGGGTAGAGCGCGTTGTCATCCTTGTCATAAAGTACTGCAGTTCCGGGTGAGCCGGTTGCGCCGCCGCCTACTCCTCCCGTCACGTTTACGTTTTGGTACGCAACTGTTTGCGGGTTGTTCGCCCATAGTGCAATCCTGCCTCCTCCGCCGCCGAAACTGCCTCCTGAGCCGGGGTTTCCTGCGCCTCCGCGTGCAAGGTACTGTCCTGTTCCTGAAATTGTCGTGACGTTAATGAAAATGCCGCCGCCCGCGCCCGTTGACACCGTGGCACCGCCCGACTGCCCGCTTACCACGAGTGTTCCGTTGTTGTCGAGCGTTGGGGCAATGATACGGATGTACCCGCCGCCGAATGTTCCTGTGCCCGCGCCGGCTCCGCTTCCTGCATCAAATGGTGCAATGGCGCTGTCGTAGAGTCTGCTGTTGCTTGCGCCAAGGCCTCCGTGGCTTCCTGCGCCTGTCCCGCCGCCCGGTCCTTGGGTGGGCGGATACCCGTGGCCCTGGCCGTCCATTGAGGAGCCTGATGAGATGCTGACTCGCTCAGACGCAATTAGCGTGATGTTGAACCGCCTGCTGTCTGCAGTGAACGGGCTGCTTGCCAGCGTGAAGTTATCAACGATGAACGTGGTGTTTGTCGTGAAGTTGGTGAACAGGCTTGAGTTCTCTGCGTGAATTGCGGAATATCGGATGATTCCGTTCGGATAATCAATGGGCTCGAAGCGGAACTTGTGCACGGGGTAAAGAATATCGTCATCCTTGTCGTAGAGCACGGCAGTGCCGTCGCTTCCGCTTCCGCCTCCGCCAAGGCCGCGCGATGCATTGATGCGCGCAAAGGAGATGTCGCGCACGTTGTTCGCCCATATCGCAATCCTGCCTCCGCCGCCGCCGAACGTTCCTCCGCTTCCGACATTGCCGCTGCCTCCGCGTGCAAAGTACGTGCCGTTTCCAAGATAGGTTGTTGCGTTGATGAAGATGCCGCCGCCCGCGCCTGCTTGGCCGGTAGTGCCGACGTTTCCGCCGTCGACGTCAAAAATGCCCTGATTGCTGAACCGGTCTGCCTGAATGCTGATGAGGCCTCCTCCTGCGGCGCCGGCTCCGCCGCTGCCCATATCGTCAGGCGCAAGCGCGCTGTCGTAAATGACGGATGTTCCGCCCGCGGTTCCGCCGTGTGATGGGCCGTTCCCTGGGCCGCTGCTGATGCCGTATCCGCGCGCATCGCCGTTGAGAATCACTCCTGATTGGATGGTCACGTCGCCTGAGGCGTCAACGCGGAGCTGGCTCACGAGCGGGCGATTGTTCGGCCCGCGTACTTCAAGGTCGCGCACTTGCAAAGCGGAGATGATTCCCGCAATGGTCTTGTTTGACTGGATGACGCACAGCGTGTTGTAGTTTCCGTAGTCGCAAATGTTTGGCTGCAGGTTCGCGCACCCGACTGACCCTGCGCACGCGCTGTTGCTGCAGCACAGGCTTACGTCTTGGCAGTCGGTGAGCCCGTTGCGGTTGTCATCAATTCCGTTGTTGCAGGTTTCTTCCGGCGGGCAGAAGTATGCGTGCAGTCCTCCTGCGCCCGCGCACTCGGGTGCGCCGCAGCTGTCGGCGTCGTCGCAGTCCACGAGTGAGTCGCAATCATTGTCAATGCCGTCGGTAAAGTTCGCCTCGTCATCGCCTGACGGGCTGCACGCTGCGCAATACGTGGTTGCGGTGTTTGAGAACGTGGCGTGGATGGATGACGCGCCGCTTGCGCACCAGTGCCCGCTTTCCGGCCCTGAGGTCATTGATACCGTGTTTGAGCGCAAAAGCGTTGCGGGATTAATCGTGCCCGAGGCGGAGCCAAAGGGTCGCTCATCGTCAATGACTAAGTTCCCGTTCACAAAAAGGTCTGCAAATGTTGCATACCCTTCGGGGCACGTGGATTCGCCGAACGTCGTGACGAGGCGCGCGGAAGTAATCGCGCCAAGGTCGTATGGTTCGGGGATGCTGATTGAGCCGCTAAATCCTGCGCCGTTCGCGCATTTTGCCGTGAGTGTGGGGCCGAACGCCACGGTTGTGCTGCTCGCAATGGGCGGAGATGCCCAGCCCGATAGTCCTGTGTTTGTGTAACTGAGCGTGACTGTTCTTGTCACGCTTCCGATGGTGAACGTGAGCGTTGATGAGCTTGTTGGTGTTGACTCGTTGATGAGCGCGTACGCGGTTACGTTCAAACTGCCCCCGACAGGAAGCACGTAATCAACTATGGAGTCGGGAACGACGCGCAGCGGAAGTGTGCCCGAGCGGGTCATATTAAACGCTGAAATGTTCTGCGTGCCCGTATTTGTCGCCGTAATCAGCACGCTCGTGTCCGAGCACACTTGTGCCGCGTCGGTTTGGTCGCTTATCACAAAGCTGTGCGATGCGGGCGTTACGCTGAAATTGTAATTGGTCTCGTTGATTTCCGGCAGGTTTACCGTCACCGGCACTTCATCGAGCGTCACGTTGAAAAGGATGCTGTTTATCGACGCGTTAAACGTGTAGCCGGTTTCATTCGCAAGGGAAAGCGTGAGCCCTACGGTTGCGTTGTATGACTGGAGTGCGGGCAGGTCAAGTGCGATATCAGGATGCAGGGCGCCGACAAATCCTGACTGAATGAGTGGTCCAAGCGAAGTCACATTACCCGTGATGTTGTCCACAAGGTAGTTTGCAAAGTTTCGGATGGCCAGGCGGACGTTTCTTCCGTCTTCGCGTGAGAGGTTGAACGTGTAGTTGCGCTCGGTAAACTGGATAGGGGATTGGATGATGAAGTCATCGGTTGCATTGAGGGTGTCGCCTGCATCGCTGCACGTCACATTATAAGAGAACGTGCCGAACTCGGAGAATGTCTGGTTGCGTACAAACAGGCGCGGGCCGCTCGCGTACGTCATGTCAATAACCGGGCCTAAAGTGCCTGAGACGTTAAACTGAATTTGGCACGCGCCGTCCGTTGTGTTTGCAGGGGCGCTTCCTTTGGTGAAGTTTGCAAAGAACCCGACAATATCTGCAAGATATCGTGACGCATTTGCGCCGAGGGGGAAGTCGTTTGTGTCATCGAAAATTGTCAAATTGGTTGTTGCGCCTTGCGCAAGGCCGGTGCTGAAAATGTTGTCTACCCGGTAGTCCGCGCCGTCAATGCTGATGGTGTATCCTTCGCGGGTGTTGCCTATCACGGCATCATTGTGCGTGAATCCGACCGCGTTCGGGCAGGTGATGTTGGTGTTTGCGACGAGTGTTGCGTTCGGGCAGACCGTGACTCCCTGTCCGAGGTTCGGGACAAACATGCTGAATCCGAAATCAACGCCCTGAAGTCCCGTGCCGATGGTTACCGCGGTTTCGTTATCTGTTGCATTAATCGTGAGGTTTCTCAAATCAACATCAGACGTATTGAACCGCGCAAAGAAACGCACCCGACGACCAAATGTTGAGTGGTTAAGTGTAATGGACTGGTCGTACTCGTAGAACGCGCCGTCCTCAATGGACGCGTTGACCGTTCCGTTTACGTCGTAGGTTGCCGTGAACGGGTCGTTTGGCGCAAAGAATGTGCCCACGGTCTCAGTGGAGATGACAACTGATGTTGTGTTGAGGAGAGGGCTTACTGCTGTACTGTCCGCACGGAAGTCCGCACGGTATTGCAGGTAACGGCCGGGAGATGTTTCGACGATGCTCCGCGTCCCGTTCGTGTAGTTGCCGGTGAACGGTTGGTCTGAACAGTCCGGCTGCTCGCAGCCGCGCACAAGGAAGGTGATGTTTCCGCCCGCAGACGGCAAAAGCGTGTTTCCGCCTGCATCGCGCAAAAGGATGCGGTCAATGTACGTCTTGCCGAAGCTGCCCGTCTGCAGGTCAGAGACGAAAATGCGCACGAGCGTCCCGTTGTGCGACGCAAGTCCTGCGCACGTGTCCAGGAAGAACGTGTCTGTGTTTGTTCCGGTTGTTGCGCTGCACAGCGTTGCATTATCGCTTGCGCGCATTAAGTAAAACCCGCTTGGCGCATCAGCGCCGCCTGCGCGCAGGAATTGAATGTTGTTAATTGTGGGCGGCAGGACAAAAGTGTCAGAGACCGCGGTGCCCGTCGTTGCGTCACAGCCCACTTTGAAATAGCGGGTTCCCGAGATTCCTGAAGCGATGACGCACCCCTGTCCGTCTGCGCTGGATGCGACTTCAACTGATGCGTCCGAACACGTCCAGCCTGCGGGGCACGCGCCAACCGCGCTTCCTTCAAAGTTCGTGTTGTTGAAAATGCTGTTTTGCGGGCTTGTGAACGTAAGCACGCGTGCAATCAGTTTTTGCGGCAACGGGAAAATCCGTGACGTGTAACTGCCCGTGAGGTTCTCATACTCCCCGCTTGCGTTGTGTGTGAGCGTTATTGTCCGATTATCCGGATAGTGGCTCACGTTCTCGTAACTGCCAAGGTCCCACGGGCCAAAAGTCGCGGTTGTGGCGTTAAATGTGCAGTCCGCGTGCGTGCATACCTCGCAATTCCAAAGGACTGTTCGGTCAAGCTCGGTCAGGTTGCCAAGCACTGATTTTGCCGAGAGGTTGAACAGCACGCTTGCATTGCCTCCTGCATCGAGTGTTTCGTACGGAAGGAACGTTCCGTTTATGGTGCTGAAGAGCGTGACGTTGATGAATTCGTCCTCTGAGGAATAGCTGCAGTTTACCGGAACCGCGCCGGAGAGGCTCGTTGTGTAATTGTTGAGCGGGCTCTCAAGCGCAACCGCAAAACTTGCCGCACGAATTGTCACGTTGTTCGAAAGCACCGTTGCGCCGTCTCCTCCCGCGTCATTGGGTGTTACGGCAACGGACCAGTTTTGCCCAAGCGATAGCTCTGTTGCAACGATTATCTCGCTGTGCCTGCCTGCAAGCCCGTCCTCATATAATTGGGCGACTTGCTCGGGAGTAAGGGAGCGGTTAAAGACCAGTAATTCGTCGATTGAGCCGTTGAAGGGAAAATTGTTTGATGCCGCCTGATACCTCCCGATGCTCAAGTTTCCGATAGTGTTTGGCAGCACCGCCGTGCGGGCACAGGACGTATTTGCAACACCGTCCACATACATCGTCATTTGCGAGCCGTTCCACACCATTCCGACAAGGTGCCACTCTCCGACCGTGAACAGGTTCCCGGTGGTTGTGCAGGTTACGGAAGCTCCTGCAATCCTGCCCGACACGTTTAATGCGTTCTGGAAAACCTCCCAGTTAATTGATGAGGGGGAATTGTTATGCTTGACTACCATCTCCGCAACTTTTACCTGCGCAGGATTCGCCCAGAAAAAGACACTCAGGCGGGACATCCCGTCAAGAGAGCTCGAATCGTTCACAAGAATAACATCATTCACCCCATCAAACGTGTAAGCTCCCCCAACCTTTCCGGACGCGTTCCACTGCGGCGACTCTGCGGAAGTCATATTTCCAAGGGTCCCATTGTTCGCAAACATCGTGTAATCACGGATTGCCCCTGCTGCAGTCGAAATCTCATTCATCTCAAACGGCAAATTCAAAACTGCAATAGACGTGCCGTTCACGCGCCAATCAGTAATGTTTTGCACTGCATCGTTATCCGCGTCCGTCACGTTCACGAAAACAGCGGTCAAATTCTCCCCTGGTGATGCCGTGTTTGCAGATTCGCCCGAGCCGTCGGTTGAGTTGAGGATGACCTGCCCTATTGCAGGCACAGTATTTTCTTGCGCAATGATGGTGACGTTGTTTGAAAGGACTGTCGCACCGTCTGTTGCGGGCTGGCGGTCATTTGGTGTCACGGCAACGCTCCAAATGTCGCCAAGGACGGTTTCATTGGAGACGATGGTTGAAAGGTGTCGTCCTGCAATGCCGTCGGCGTAGAGTTGTGCCGCTTGTTCTGCGGTAAGGGTTCGGTTGTAGATGCGCAGTTCGTCTATTGTGCCTGCTGCGTATTGCGCGCTTCCTGCGGCAATGGCGCCGATGAGCGCCGTGTCAGGGGTGTCTATGTTGGTGAACTCGTTGGTTGTGCCGCTTCCTCCGCTAAATGAGATGTTTGCGGCGCGCTGGCCGTCAACGTACCACGTGTTGTCGCCGTTTCCGGTGACGAGGACAAAGTGGTGCCATTGTCCGTCTTTATAGAAGGCGTGGCCGTTGGTCACGGCCATTGCGAGGTTTTCGACGTTTGCTCTGCGGTTGAGGAAGTACACGCTTTCGTTGGCGAAGTTGCCGGTTGAGTCTCCGATGTAGATGACGACGATGTTTGAGATAGTGTCGCGGTCGGTGATGGAGAGTATGGGAACAAAAGTCTCAGTGGTGTCATTTGACCTGAACCAGAATTCAATGCTGCCGCTGTTCCTGCCTTCAAGAAGAGAAAGGCCGTTTGTAATGTCGATGAAGTCGTCGCGGCCGTCAAACGTGTACGCGCCGCCGACTTGTCCTGATGAGTTCCACGAGGGGGTTCCGTTGGTTGTGCCGTTGCCTGAAAGCCCGTTAATGTTTGACGTGCTGTAGTCGCGCACCGGCCGCGCTGTGCTGATGTTGGATTCAAATGGCATATTCAATAATAGTATTGAGCTTCCGTTGACGCGCCAGTCCGTGATGTTGACAATGGCATCTCCGTCCGCATCGGTGGCTCCGCTTGGGACTATTGTCAGGTTTTCCTCAATTGAGGCCGTGTTGGCTGCTTCTCCGCTTCCGTCGGTTGAGTTAAGGGTTGCCAAGGACAGTGCGGGTTCTGCGTTTTCGATGGTGACGCCGTTGCTAAGGGCGGTTGTGCCGTCGGTTTGGTTGTCGTTTGGTGTTGCCGCGACCGTCCAGTTTTCTCCTTTGCGTGTTTCGTACGAAAGGATGGTTTCAGGGTGGCGTCCTGCGAGCTGGTCGGAGTAGAGTTGCCTGATTTGTTGCGGGGTGAGCGCGCGGTCAAAGACGAGGAATTCATCAAGTGTTCCTGAGAACCTTCGGTTTGCGTTGTCGTTAAGTGAGGGTGTTCGTCCGATGAGCGTGTTGCTCGTGCTTGAGATGTCTCCGAAGACTTGTGCGTGTCCGCCGAATTCCTGATTGCCGTCAACGTAGATGTAAAACGCGGTGCCGTTTCGGACGCCCGCGATGTGGTGCCAGGTGCCGTCGCGCACGTTCGTTGTGCCTTCGGCAAACCCTGCAGAGGCGCCGGCGTCTGCCTGGATTGTCGCAACTCCTCCTGCGCCTGATGCCGCAAGGTAGAACTCCCAACCGCTTTCATCACCGGTTGGCTCGCGGTTGCCCGCAATCATTTTGAGGTTCGTGTCAGTGCCTGTCTGTATCCACGCGGCAACGGTAATATCGGCGCTGGCGTTGCCTCCGCTGACGTTGATAAGGTCGTGTGTTCCGTCAAAGCTGTACGCGCCGCCGACAACTCCGCTCGCGTTCCATTGGGGTTCGCTTCCAAGAGTGCCGTTTCCAAGGGTTCCGTTTGCTTCAAAGGTCGAATAGTCGCGCACGGTTGCAAGGGTTGCGCTCGTGTTGGTTTCAAAGGGCAGGTTGATGATGGCAATGGACGTTCCGTTCACGCGGAAGTCGGTGATGTTTTGGATGGGGTCATTGTCCGCATCAGTTGGGTTGATGATAACGGCGGTGAGCGCTTCTTGAGGGGATGACGTGTTGCCTGCAGCGCCCGAGCCGTCAGTTGAGTTCAGGATGACTTGAGCAATGGACGGAGGAGTGTTCTCGGCTGCGATGATGGTGACGTTGTTGCTGCTCACAAGGGCACCGTCTTCAGTTCCATCATTGGGAGTGACCTGCGCCTGCCAGGTTTCTCCTACGGTGGTTTGCTGTGCAACAATGGTCGTGCTCAGTTGTTGCGCCCGGGCAAGGATCTGTTCTGCAGACAGCGACGTATTATAGAAAGCTACCTCATCAAGATGGATATTCGCGGCGCTTCCCTCAAAGATGCTGTTGCCAAGTCGCAACGCTTCAGTGTTGTCCACCGAATCTGACGATGCGAATGACGTCTCGTTCTTGACCACGCCGTCGATGTAAACGCTCAGGGCAGTGCCTTCTCGCTTCGCCGCGACGTGGTGCCACTGTCCATCATTGATGCCTGTCGCATTGGCTTCGATGATGCGGTCGGTTCCGCCGCAAGTGCCCGTATTGCAGCTGTCTGCTGCAAACCGGAGACGGCGAATCTCAGGAAGGTCCATAAAGAATCCGCCAAAATCGCCTGATGACTGCCGCTTGTCAAGGATGAATGGGATAGAGCTGGCGTCAAACCTCATCCAGAAATCAATCGTGAAATCACCTGTGCCAAAATCCAGTGACGAATGGTCTGCCACTCGCACCACAGAATTTGAGCTGCCAAAGTGATATGATCCAAAGCCATCGTGTCCTCCTGTGGCATTATAGCTGGCCGAAATCACCGTCCCGTTGTTGCCATAATCCGAATAATCCTTTGCAAAAGATGCTTCATCGCCGGAGTGACTTTCAAAGGGCATATTGAGCACAGCAATAGACGTCCCGTTCAATCGCCAGTCAGTAATGTTTTGCACTGCATCATTGTCCGCATCAGTTGCGCGGGCAATGACGAGAGTGAGGTTTTCGTCAGTTGACGCGTTTCCGAATTCACCGGAACCGTCCGTTGAGTTCAGTATCACTTGATCGATTGTCGGGTGTGCGTTCACGATGGTGACGTTGTTGCTCAGCACAGTGGTGCCATCGCTGTTTGCATCGTTGGGCGTCGCCGCAACAGACCAAACGTCGCCCCGTGAGGTCTCATCAGAATGGAGTGTTGCCATATGCGTGCGGTTGTTGCCGTCCGTGTAGAGTTGGTAAATTTGGGCAGAGGAAAGTGAGCGGTTAAAAATCAGGACTTCGTCAATTGAGCCGTTAACGTTGTTGTCATTTGCATTGCGCAGGAGGTTCCCGATGCTTGAGTGGGAAAGCAGGTTGAACGTGCCTGTGGGATTGAAGCTTACTGCCGTTCCTGCGCCGTTAATGAAGAGCGTGACAGTTGAGCCGGTTTTTGTGACCGCAATATGGTTCCATTGCGTAAGGGTCACATTGTTTGCTGATGCAGTGCTCAGTTCTTCAGTGGTTGCGTCGTTTCTTGTGTGCAGGATGATGCTTCCGTTCGTGAGGAATTGAATCCCGAAGAACGGATAGAAGTCTGCGGGCCTTCCTTCGCTGAAGAGAAACGGGGCATTGCTGACTGATGAGGGGTGTATCCACGCGGAAAAGCTGAAGTTGCCCTGTGGGTTTATGGGAACTGCGTCAATTCTCAAGTAATCATTTACGCCGTCAAGCGTGTACGCGCCGCCTGCCCGTCCTGATGAGTTCCAGGCGGGAACGTTTGCGGCGGTTCCGCCGCCAAGGGTGCCGTTAAGGGAGGACTGCGAGTAATCACGAACCGCGCCGGTCGCAGTTGAGCTCACATTTGTTTCAAAGGGCATATTCAACAGTGCAATGCTGGTTCCGTCAAGGCGGAAGTCCGTGATGTTTTGGATGGGGTCGCCATCCGTGTCTGCTGCATTGATGGCGATAACGGTCAGGTTCTCATCGGTTGTCGCATTCCCAAACTCGCCCGAGCCGTCGGTCGAATTCAAAATCACTTGGTCGATGGTGGGCGCGGCGCTAATCGTGATTGCGGATGTTCCACGTGAAGGGGTTGTTTCTTGGGTGTTCGGCTCAACTGTTTCGAGTTCGCCGCGCGCGGGCGCGGGTGGTTCAATGTGCTGCGGTTCTTCTGTTGTCGCATCCGCAGTGGGCGCGGGTTCAGAAATGCCCTGCGTAAGGTTCTCCGCAACAAACGGAATCGGCTTGTAAATCGTGTTCGTGCCGTCAGACACCTGTACGTTCACCGCATACTCGCCGTTTTGCAAAGGAGTATACGTAAGGGTAAAGCCGCTGAGCACTGCGTTTGCGTCGTCAACTGCAAACCCGAGGGCTTCCCCTTCGGGGTCGGTGAAATAGTCGCGCAGGTCAAATGAGACAGGGCCGCTCACGGCAAACGTGCCGCCGATGTATGCGGGCGGCAAGTTGGTCTCAAGTGTTTGAAAGCCGGTGGGGCTTCCCGTCGGTAAAATGAGCGCGGCAGCTATGATGACTATGGCAAGCGTAACGCTAACTATCAATACCCCCCTTTTCATGTAATACCAAGTAGAATTCAGACGAAACAGTATTTAAAGGTTTTTAAAAGATGGAGCGATAAAAAAAAGAGAAATTCACTGCAAAAGCAAAAACGATTCTGGCATTTTCCCCTAATGCTGCAAGTAAGAGACGCACACGGGTTAAGGCAGCTTATTTCCGCACTACCATCACTTTTTCTGCCTTAAAGCTTTTGTAAACTCCTTCGAGGATGTCGGTTCCCGCGTATCCTGCAAGGAGCGATAGTCGCGTATCATAATTGAATACCATTCCGGTAAACACGCCAATCACTATCGCGCATACAACGGTGATTGTGTAGTATTTCCATTTGATGCGTTTGCTGACGGCGAGGGCTTTGAAGAGGCCGACGAGTCCGCGGGTGGCTCCGCCGACTCCGCCAAGGATTCCTGCGAGCAGTGTTGGGTCCATTTTTTGTTTCCTCCTTAGGTGAAGTGTTTGATGAATGTGTCGTCAACTTTTTTGGGCCGTCCTGCCTTGCTTTTTTGTTGGGGCGGGGCGAGGAGGTCTTTGCGCAAAAGGTCGTAGATGTATTCCTGAATGGTCATAAGCTGTCGTTTTGCTTTTTCGTTTGCGCGCGTGTGCAGTTCGGGCCTGAGCGTGAGGTAAACTCCTTTGTTTGCCATAAAGGGAAAGTCCTATTTTTTAATAGGTCTGAAATAGTTATTCCTATTTAAGCTTTTCCTTTTATCGTCGATACTGCGTATTTTGCAAAATATTCAATTTTTATTCATTTTTATTGTATTATGCCTGTTCGTTCTGATAACTGAAGACTGATTACTGAAACCTGATAACTGATAACTGAAAACCAACCACGGACCACCAACAACCAACCACAAACTACAAACCACCAACCACAATCTACCGTTTTTTGAGCAGTCGTTCTATTTCTTTCATTTCGCGCTGGAGTTTGGCTAAGTCTTTGTTGATGTTTTCA
>QZIM01000025.1 GCA_003599055.1 Candidatus Woesearchaeota archaeon | reverse complement strand
GCCTCAGCAGAAGAGAACTATACACACTTGCAAAAGGACCGGAAAATTCCAACTCTTGTTTATGACATCTTGGAATTTTTCTGGCTTTTTGCAAGTCTCTTGGGTTGATGTTCATTGGATGAGAAGTTGTGCGCCAAAGACGTGGAGGGCGACCGAGATGACGATGAGGATGATGCCAAAGACAAGGACGTGTCCGGGCTTGATTTGGATGTTGCTGGTGTATTCGTCGTGAAAGGACGTGATGCCTGCGGTGCTCATGGGCATGCGGGTTTGTTCTTTTGCCATAGGGATGGGTGCTTTGCAGGGCTATTTAAGCGTTTCCCGCCTTTCGTTCTGAGAACTGATAACTGAGCACTGATGACTGACAATCAACTGCCAACCACAAACTACCAACGACAAACGTTAAGAAAAGAGGGTTGGGTGGGAGTAAGCTGCCTTTTGTTGGCCCCCAATCAATGATAGTCATTGATGACCGAATGACCGGTCGGGACGGGCCGTTCCTGAGTATTCTACTGAGCGCACGCGAATGGTGCTTGCACCGGCGGGGGCTGTCCGTTTCATCCTCGCGAGCGAAACGTCTGCGTGTGTGCCCAAGTCGCCTCGGGAGTCACGCGTCATCCTTGACGTTCACGGGTTCGTTTCTGTGACGTTGCCATCCATTGCTGAATCTCACAAATAAAGTGAGCCGCCTTTGTGTGGTGGGCAGACTTTCCTCAGTTCGCAAAGACCGAAGTTTTTGTGAACCGGTAACTCAGTTCCCACCCAACCCAAGAGAAATTCTGAAAAGACAGTATATAAAGCTTTCGGTAATTATCGTCGAAAGGACAAGCCGGGCCATAACGACGATTCTATACTGTATCTTCATAAAACTTTTAAAGCAAGATGCAAGGGTGAGGGTTATGAAAATTCTCGTAACGGGCGGCGCGGGGTTCCTGGGGAGCCATATTTGTGAGAAGTATGTCAATGAAGGCCACACTGTTGTGTGCGTTGATAATTTGATTAATGGCGATTTGAGTAATGTGCGCGCGCTGCTCCACAAGCCGAATTTCAAGTTTTTGCACGGCGACATTCGCGATAAGGAGATGCTCGAGAAGGCAATTCCGGGGTGTGATGCGATTTTCCATCTTGCGGCGCAGATTCACGTGGACCGCTCGGTGGTCGAGCCGCATTACACGTATGAAACGAACGTGCTCGGTACGCTGAACATTTTGGAGCTTGCACGGTTGCACGATGTGAAGAAGACGATTTTTGCATCGAGCAGTGAGGTGTATGGGAGCGCGCAGACGAACCCGATGAAGGAGGACCATCCGCTGGATGCTCCGCATCCGTATGGTGCATCAAAGGTTGGCGCGGACCGCTTGTGCTTCTCGTATCATCAGACGTACGGGATGCCGGTCTATATCACGCGGTGTTTCAATATGTACGGTCCGAAGCAAAAGGACTCGAGCTATGGCGGAGTTATCAGCATTTTCACAAGGAAAGTGATGAACAATATGCCTCCGATTATTTATGGGACGGGCGAGCAGACCCGCGACTATTTGTATGTCAAGGACGCAGTAAAGGCATATGACCTTGTGCTTCAGTCAAAGAAGAACATTGCAGGTATTCCGATTAATTTCGGGACGGGCAAGGACCATAAGATTATTGACATTGCGAATATGATTATTAAGAAGCTGGGGAAGAACTTGAAGCCGGTGCACGTCTCGCCGCGTCCGGGTGAAGTGGAACATCTCATCGCGGATATGACGCGGGCAAAGGAGCTTCTTGGGTTCAGTCCGGACTATGATTTTGAGAAGGGGATGACGGAATTCCTGAACTGGTACACGAGTTATCGTTCTGAGGAATGGACGAAGATTCGGTGATTCTATGGCGTTGAAAAAGCGCGGGCAATTCCTGCCGTTTTGTCCTCCGTGTACGGGTGAAGAGGAAGTAAGGGAAGTCTCGGACGCGATTAGGAGCGGCTGGCTGAGTATGGGCCCGCGGGTTGCGAAGTTTGAGGAGGAGTTCGCGAAGTATTCTGGTGTAAAGCACGCGGTTGCGGTCAACAGTTGCACGGCGGGCTTGCATATGAGTTATGTCGCGTTGGGCTTGAAGCAAGGTGATGAGGTGATTACGACGCCGATGACGTTTGCGGCGACGGTGAACACGATTTTGCACGCGGGCGCACGGCCTGTTTTGGTTGATGTGGAGCCCGAGCAGAAGTGTATTGACCCGGAAAAGATTAAGGAAGCAATCACGGATAAGACAAAGGCAATTGTGCCGGTTCATTTTGCGGGAGCGCCGTGTGATATGAAGGCGATTATGCAAATTGCACAGGACCATAATTTGCAGGTTATTGAGGATGCAGCGCACAGCGTGGGCGGAACATACGACGGGAAGGTCAAGATGGGCGGGCTTGGCAATCTGACAAGTTTCAGTTTTTACGCAACGAAGAATATGACGACGGGCGAGGGCGGGATGGTGACGACAAATGATGATGCGCTTGCCGCACGCCTGAGGTTGCTTCGGCTGCACGGGATGAATCGTGATGCGTGGAAGCGCTACACGAGTTCGGGGAACTGGTATTATGAGATTGTGGAGCCCGGGTTCAAGGTGAATATGACTGATATTAATGCCGCGTTGGGTCTTGTTCAGTTAAGGAAGCTCGACAATTTTTGCAAGGAGCGCGTGCGCGTGGTGAATAAGTATCAGGAGTTGCTGAAGGGTTTGCCGCTGAGGTTGCCAAAGGACAAGACGGGAAAAGTGTGGCACATTTACCCAATTGAATTGTTAAGAGGGGACCGCGCAAAGGTAATCGATGCGCTCAAGGAGTATAATATTGGGACGAGTGTTTTTTTCATTCCGATTCATCATCATCCTGCATACAAGATGCTCGGATATAAGAAGGGTGATTTCAGGGTGGCGGATGAGTATTTTGAAAGGACGTTGGCCTTGCCGCTTTATCCGCATTTGAAGGATGAGGATGTGGAGTACGTGGCTGCGGCGGTGAAGGAAGTATGTTCAAATCTGTAGCGTTGGCAGTTGCGAGCGCGTTGTGTTTTGTTATCGTGCTTCCGTTTTTGCTGTTGTATTGGCTGCGCGTGTTTTCGTTCACGACAATAAGCCAATTGTTCAGTTTGGTGCCGGGAGCGTTCGGTATCGTGCTGCGCAGGGTTTGGTATACGTGTACGCTTGCGTCGTGCGGGAGGAATTTCACGGTTGATTTTCTGGCCGCATTGCGTTCACCAAATGCAAGGGTGGGAAACAACGTCTATGTTGGCGTGGGGAGCTGGATGGGGCTTGTCAATATCGGGGATGATGTGATGTTTGCCGACCACGTGGTTGTGTTAAGCGGAAGCAGGCATCACGGAATTGAGGCGTCGGGTGTTCCGATGCGGTTGCAGGAGGGTGAAGTGAAGACCGTGCGGATTGGAAGGGATGTCTGGCTGGGTTCTGGTGTGCGGGTGATGGCGGATGTTGCGGACCACACGGTTGTTGGCGCGGGCAGTGTGGTGAAAGACACGTTTGAGGCGCACGATATTATTGCGGGTGTTCCTGCGAAGAAGATGAGGAGTCGAAAAGACAAATAAGTTTGGGAGTTCTGAGTCATTGAGGAGAAGAGAAAAATTTGGCCGAAAGTCTTATAAATTAGTCGGGCTTAGTTTAGCTAAGGTGAACGAATGACGCACGCACTCATTGAATTAAGCGAGGAATCAAATAAGGTGCTGAATATGGTGAAGGCAAAGTACAATCTCAAGGATAAGTCTGCCGCAGTTGAGTTGGTTATTGAAAAGTTTGTGGAAGTTGAGGGCGAGCCTGACTTAAAAGAGGAGTTTCTTGATAGGGTAAGGAAGGCGGAGAAGGGCAAATTCGTGCGCGTCTCTGATTTCGGAAAACACTTTGGGGTTTGATGGCGTATTCATTGGAAGTTGCCGAAGGTTTGGAGAAGCGGTTTCAAAAGCTGGTAAGGCGGGACGGGGTTTTGGTTGGGGCGTTAAAGAAGAAGGTTGCGGAGATTTTGGAGAATCTGCATCATTTCAAGCCGCTTCGTGCGCCGATGCAGAATATGCGCAGGGTGCACGTGGGCGGTTCGTTTGTGCTGATTTTCTCAATCGATGAGACGAAGGGCGTGGTGCGTCTGCTGGAGTTTGAGCATCACGACAATGCGTATCGGTAAAGCAGGTTATTGTTTCTTGAATAGTTCAGCAGTCTGTTTGGCAATGCCGGGAAGGTTGTATTTTTTGACGTTTGCAAGTCCTGCGTCGCGTAATTTTTGGCGAAGTGAGGAGTCGCCGAGGAGTTGGAGGATTTTTTGGGCAAAGAGAGACGTGTTGCCTTTGGGAACAACAAAGTCTTGTTGTTCTGAAGGAATGATGTCGCGAACGCCGCCGACGTCTGTTGCAACAAAGGGGACGCCCATTGCTTGCGCTTCGAGGAGGACGCGCGGCATTCCTTCTTCATCAGAGGGCATAATGAAAAGGTCTGAGGTGGCGTAATAGTTCATAATTTGGGTGTTGGGAACCGGGCCAAGGAGGGTGAAGTTTTTGTTGAGCTTGTGCTGTTTCACGAGTTTGGTGAGGGCGGGAAGGTAGGGGCCGTCTCCTGCGATGACAAAGTGTGCGTTGGTGTGTGCGAGGACTTCGCGCGCGATGGGGACAAGGTGGTGTGCGCCTTTGCGTTCGGAGATGCGGTGAACGAAGAAGATGACGGGGGTTTTGTTGTTTGGCGGGGGTTTTGGGGTGAATCGGGCAAGGTCGATGTCGTTGGGGATGACGATTATCTTGCGGAGGGGAACGCCGAACTGGTTGTGGTAGTAGTGTTTCATTCGTTTGGTTCCGGTGATAAGGTAGTTGGTAAAAAGGAGTGAGAGGCGTAGCGGCCAGTCGTCGTTGATTTTGTTTGTAAGCCATCCTTTTTGTCCGAATGTTTTGAAGTAGAGGTGGGGAAGGCCGCAGTTCCAGTAGGAGGTGAGGCCGCCGCGCAGCGTGGTGACAAGGCGTGCCGAAAGTGCACCATAGAAACTGTAGTGGGTATAGATTTTGGTGTAGCCTTTGCCCCGGAGGTTCCAGAGTGTTTTGAATGTTTTTGCAAGGCGGGGGAGGAATTTGTCCTCATTGATGATGCGCACTGTTTTGACGTTTTTGAATGTGGGTTTTCCCGTGCATTTTTCGATGACGACGGCAAGGTCGAGGTGTTTTCCGAGTTCTTCAAGGAGGCGGTACGTGTGGGCGAAGTGTTCTCCTGCCGAGGCGTCGTATTTGGGGAGGACGTACACGAGTTTCATATGACGAAGGCACAAAAGTGTGTTTAAAAGGGTTATGGAACTGCCGTCTGATAACTGAGAGCCGAAAGCCGAGAACTGATAACTGATAACTGACAACCGATAACCGTTTACTGCGCAACCTGCTTCCACAATTCCAGGCACTGCCTCAGGTTGAGTTCGGGGTCGAATTGTTTTATGACGAGCGCCTGGCCGTTTTTGCCCATTTCGTGGCGGAAGGGGCTCTCAAGGAGGGTGATGATTTTTTCGGCAAGGAGGTCGGGTTTTCCTTTTTGGACGATGTAGCCTGTTTTTCCGTCTTCGATGACGTCGGGCGCATCACGCACATCAGTACAAATGACGGGAAGGCCTGCGGCGCTCGCTTCAACGATGACGAGCGGGATGCCTTCGTAGAGTGAGGGAAGGACGAAGAGGTCTGCTGCTTTGTGGTATTTGGGGATGTCTGCGTGGGGGACTCTGCCGGTAAAGATGACGTGAGGGTTGTCTTCAGCCTGTGCTTCGAGTTTTTCCTGCTCGGGTCCTCCGCCGACGATGAGGAAGAGGGTTTTGGGTCGTTTTTCGGTCACGATGTTGGCGGCATCAATCAAGTAGCCGACGTTTTTTTCAACGGAAAGCCTGCCGATGTAGAGGACGATGCGGTCGTGGTTTCCGAGGTATTGTGCGCGAACGCTGTGTTGTTCGTTGGCAAAGCGTTTGAGGTCAACAAGGACGGGTGCGACTTTGACTTTTTCGGGGGAAACACCGAGCGAGATGCATTTTTGGCGTTCTGTTTCGCATTCGACGCGGACTCCGTCTGCTTTGCGGATGAGCCGTTTGCCAAGGATGTTCAAAAAGCGGTTTTTCCAGTTTTCGCGTTTCCAGAAGGGGTCGTCAAAGAATGAGGAGACAATGTTTACGATAAAGGGGACGCTTGTTTTTTTCTTGAAGCGGTTTGCCGCGATGGCACACGCGAACGGGTCTTGTGCGGTGGTGAGTGATGCGGGGTTTTTGGCGTGGATGTCAAGGGCGATGCGTACTGCGTCGCGCATGAAGCGGGTTGGCCGTTTGCTGTTGGTGGGGTAAGCGGTGACGTTGGGTGCAAGGGTGAGCGGCTCGTAATTTTTTGCAGGGGTGTGAATGATGATGCTGATGCGGTCAACGTGTTTTGCGTATTCGAGAAGTCGTTTTGGCAGGTCGCCGCGGTTCTCTGACGTGAACATCGTGTTGTCAAGGCCGAACATAAGGATGTGCATAAGGCGTCACCGCGAATTGGGTGTATTTAAGGTTAGTGATTCAAGGACGTGTTTGGTTTTTGCGTGGACGTTTTCCCACGTGCTGAGGCGCACGTGCGCAGCGCTCGTGATGCGGATGATGTCGGGCGTGTGGAGGTGTTTGAGTTTTTTGGCAATGTCCGCGGGGTTTCCTTGGGTGAAAAGGTAGCCGTTTTCTGAGTCAGTG
This sequence comes from Candidatus Woesearchaeota archaeon, assembly GCA_003599055.1. Classification (GTDB taxonomy): domain Archaea; phylum Nanobdellota; class Nanobdellia; order Woesearchaeales; family ARS49; genus SURF-65. The sequence continues at coordinate 7,273 of QZIM01000025.1, read as the reverse complement.
ACAAGGTCTGTGTTTCCTTCAACGCGTGACAAAAAGACAGGGGTTCCCTGGCCGATTGCTTCAAGGGCGGTGTTGGAGAGCCCTTCGTAGGTGCTGTTGAGCACATAGGCGTCTGCTGCCTTGAGGTATTTTTGGGTTGTTTCGTGGGTTTGTTTGAGGAGGAAATTCACGCGGTTTGAAACACCGATGTGTTCGGCAAGGTCGCGCAGGTGTTGTTCTTCCGGTCCTTTGCCGATGATGATGAGGTGGTAGTTTTGGGGGAGTTCTGCGAGTGCGCGGATGATGGTGGCGACGTCTTTGTGGGGGATGAGCCTGCTTGCGGAGACAAGGTATGTTTTGTGGGGGTCAAGGTGAAGTTCGTTGCGGAGGGTTTTGCGGTCGGGGAGTTTGTGAAGGACTGGTGCGGTGGTGATGATGCTGATTTTTTCAAGAGGGACGCCCTGGCGTGCGCACACGTTTGCAAGGAAGGGTGATGTTGCGATGACGTGGTTGCTGTGCCGTAAGATGAGTCCTTGGATGAAAAAGAGCAGGGAGATGAGGGGGCGTTTGCGCGATGACAGGAATGCGGTCATTGGGCGCGGGTTTCGTTTGGTTTCTTCTTCGTAGGCAAAGATGCCGCCGATGCGTGATACGAGGGGTTTGCGGCGAAGTGTGGAAACAATGAGTGCGGGAAGTCCTGCGCTGAAATTGTCAAGCGTGTAAATGACGTCGCAGGATTTGGCGAGTTTGAATAGGCGGCGGGTGTAGCGAAGGAAGCGAAGGGGGAAGATGCCGCGGCGGGAGATTGTTCCGGGCCTTCCGTCGCCGAATGCAAGGGTGGTGACGTGCCAGCCGTCTTGTTGGAGGAGGGGGACGAGGTGTTCGAGGTACGTTGCGGGGCCGCCGATTTCAGGGGGCGCGATGCCGCTTGCGATGAGGAGGTTCATAGGAGTTCTCCAAAGAGTTTGTCGAATGCGGATGCAATGGTGTCCCACGAGTATTTTTTGCGGACGAGCATCTGGCCGTTTTTGGCGATTGCGCGCGCAAGTTTTTTGTCGGTTGTGATTTGTTTGATTTTTTGGGCAAGGTCGCGGGGGTCGCGAACTGCGCAAAAGAGTCCTGTTTTTTTGTCAGTGAGAAAGTCAGGGATGCCGCCGGCATTTGTTGCAATGATGGGCTTGCCCGTTGCGAGTGCTTCGATGAATGAGTTGCCGAATCCTTCGGAAAGTGATGGGCGGATGAAGATGTCTGCGGCGAGGAGGTAGCGCGGGAGTTCGGCGTATGGGACGAGTCCGAGCCAGCGGATTTTGGAAGCGACGCCGAGTTTGTCTGCGAGTGCGCGAAGTTTTCCCTCGTCTTCGCCGATGCCGCAGATGATGAGGGTCGCGTCAAAGGGAAGGAGTGCGAGTGCGCGGATGATGTCGTCGACTGCGTTTTTGTGGGTGAGCCTGCTTGCCGTGATGAGGACAGTGCCGTGAAGGTTGAGTTTTTTGCGAAGGGCCGTGATTTCTTTGGCAGGGTATTTTTTGGGGTCGAAGAGGGAAAGGTCAACGCCGTTCGGAATAATAGTGATGTTTTGTTCAGGGATGCCGTGCCGCAGTGCGCGTTCTTTGAGGTAGTGTGAGAGGACGGCGTAGCGGTGCTTGGGGTTGTACACGCGGTCGTAAAGGAAGCCAAAGGGGCGGAGTTTGCGGTAGATGTATTCTTCGGCATCTCCGCTTTGGAGGTTGATGAGGATGGGTGTTCCGTGTTTTTTGTGGTATTTCTGCGCAGCGAGCGCGGTTTGGTTTTCAAGGAGGGCGAAGATGAGGTCGGGCGAGAGTTTTTCGGCTTCGCGGGTGGCAAGGCGGATGTAGCGGAGTTTGTCAAAAAACGCATTGCCTGTCCCGACGCGGATGACGCGGATGCCGTCAATGGTTTCTTCGCGGGGGAGGCCCTTTTGAAGTTTTGCGGTGATGATGGTGAAGTGGTATTTCTTGGAGAGCCGTTTGGTGATTTCGCGAAGGGCGATTTCCGCGCCGCCGACGAGCGGGAAGTACGCGAGGGAAAAGACAATGATATGCTTCATAACGGCTGATGTGCCGTTCTTGGTTTATAAAGCGTTATGGATTGGAGGTTCAGTTATTTCATTTTGGGTCCAATACCCCACAGCTTGCTGCGGTTGGACGTTCCCAAAATGAAAGACAGAAATTGCCGGTCCCGCAGGAGAAAACTCGCGTAATACCCCGCAGCTTGCTGCGTGGGATAGCGAGTTTCAGGTAATTTCTTTATTTCGTAACCAGCACTTTTTGCGCTTTGAAACTTTTGTAGATTCCTTCAAGCAAATCAGTTCCTGCGTAGCCGGCGAGGACGGAGAGGCGTGGTTCGAAGTTAAAGACGATTCCGGTCGCTCCGCCGATAACGATTGCGATAAAGACCGTAAGGAGCCAGTAGCTCCAAATCAGGCGGCGTTTTTGCGTGAGTGCTTTTGCAAGGCCGACGAGGCCGCGGGCGGCTCCGCCGATGCCGCCAAGGAGGGCGGCGAAGAGTGTTGGGTCCATGTTGTTATTCCTCCGTGTTTGTCATTTTAATTTTTTGGTTGCTGTTTGCGCGTATGGGTCCGCTGCCGACGAACCGCCGATTACTGACTGCTGACCACTGGCCACTGATTATCGTTTGCGTGAAAACATGTCCAAAAATGCGTCTTCGTTTTTCTTTGGGCGTCCGACTTTGCCTGTTGCGCCCGCGGGTTCTTTGCGCGTGACGAATTCTTTTTGGAGCGTTTCGTAAATGAGCTGCTGCACGTTCATGAACCGCTTGTTTGCGCGTTCTTGAAGGAGTGAATAAAGTCCGGGGTGGAGCGCCAGCATGATTTTTTTGCTTTCCATAGTTTCTGTATTTTTATATATAAGAAATAGATTTATCTATATAAGCTTTTCCGTTTATCGTCAATAAAGAGAAGGAAGAAAATAAATTAATTTTTGGGTATTTTTATTGAATTAGGTCTCTTCATTCTGATAACTGACGTCTGATAACTGATAACTGAAGACCGATAACTGAAAACCAACACAAACCACAAACTACCAACCGCAAACCACAAACTACTGGCTTATTTTGCGTTTCATGACAACGATTGTGGGGTTGACAAAGTTGGGGTGTGGCATAAATGGGTGGGGGGTGTATTTGTATTCGTAGATGCGCTCATAGCCGAGTTTGCCGGAGAGGAGGTCGGTGTAGAATTGGGTGCGTTTGGGGTAGTTGGGGAGGTGGCCAAGGTTCATGGCGCCGGAGAAGTATTTGTCTTCGTCGGGCAGGTACGCGCCGTATTCGAAGGAGGAGAGGATGATGTAGTCGCCGGGGTTTTGTGAGTAGTTGGCAAGCCACGCCAAGAATTTGGATTCGTCTTGGTCGGTGCCGCGTTCGCTGGCGGTGGTGAGGAGGCGGAAGTTGTAGCGGTCAGAGAGGGGTGGGATGAATTTTGCCGAGCGGTAGAAGTGGTCGATGGTGGCGCCGGGTTCGATGTTTTGGACTATCCATTCGCGGGCAGTGTAGCGTGAGTCGTTTGCCATGGCAAGGTTCGCGGAAAAGGAATACGCGCCGCTAAGGAGCAGCACTCCGCAAAGGACTGCGGTGGTGGCTTGTGTTTTTTTGCGGTCAAAGAGCGCGGCGATTCCAACTGATGCCAATGTGATGAGGAAGACTTGTGTTGGGATGAGGTAGCGCGTGGTGAAGAAGTGGCCTGAGCCGAGCATAAGGGTGTAGGGCAGGATAAAGGATATGCTGGCGGCGGTGATGAATAGCCGTGCGGGTTTTGGTTTTTTGCAGCAGGTGTAAACGGCGTATGCGCTAAGGCAAAGGAGGGCGAGGAAGAGGGGGAGTCCGAATTCGTGGGCGAGAACGTCAGGGAAGTAATAGAGTGCGGGAAGTTCGCTCCAAAGCCCGTTGTAGCCTGCGCTGTCTTTGACGGCGAAGATGAATTTGATGTCGCGGATGAATGTGGGATAATCAAGGAGGGCGAAGGGTGTGCCGAAAAGGAAGCCGAAAATGATGAGCGCGCAGCTGATGGCGCCGCGTTTGAGGTGAAGGGCAATGTCTTTTTTGTAGACGAAAAGGAGCGCGATTGCAAGGGGGAAGATGAGGAATGCGTTAAGGTATTTGGTGCTGATGGATAGGCCGATGAGGAGTGAGGAGAAGAGGAGCCATTTGCGTTCCCGTGTTTCAACAAAGCGAAGGAGCGTAAAGAGAGGAATAAGCAGGAGGAGAACGGAGAGTGCGTATCTGCCTTCAAAATGCGCGTAGGTGACGAACGTCATCGTGGTGAGGAAGGCAAGTGAGGAAAGGAGTGCTGCGCGGGTTTTGCCCAAGCGAAGGGCGAGCCGGTAGATGACGAGCGCGGAAAGGATTGTGCAGAGGGCGGAAAAGAGCCGGGGCAGAAGGTAGAGCCAGAGCCGCGCGTCAGGGGGGACTGCATCTACTGTGGAATAAAGTGCAAGGTCGAGTCCTTGGAAGCGAAAGACAAGGTAGAGGATGACGTAAAGGAAGGTCAAAATGTACGTGTAGACGTGCGGGTTGACGAAGAATTCGGGGTTGAGGCTTTTTGTTTGGCCGATTTTGAGGGCGAACTCGATTTCTCCGTCGGGGAGCCACGTGCCGTATTCGAGTCCGAATTGGATGCCAAAGAGGCAGAGGAAGAGGCCGATGCCGATGATGATTGCGTGGTGTTTCATTTTTTGCGGGCGGAGAGGGCGAAGTAGAGTGAATAATCTAAGGGAAGGAAGCGGGGGAACCACGTGAGTTTGAGGATGCGGTAGTGTTTGCCGAGCGCGTTGATGATTGCGCGGTGTGATGAGGGGTGGTGTTTCTCATAGTCGAATCCGAACAGGGTGAAGATGAGGTCGGTGATTTTGTTTTTGACGGGTGAGCCGCAAAAGAGCATTGTGCCGCGGGGCTGGATGGCTGCGAGTTCGCGCGCGGCGGAGTCAATTTCTTTGATGTGTTCGAGGACGGACACGAGGGTTATGGCGTCAAAGTTTTTTGGAAGCGATGACAGGTCGCGCAGGTCTCCGTGATAGAGTGTCACGTCAACGCCTATTTTTTTCATGCGGCGGCGGACTTCTGCGTGTTTGCCGTGGTTTTCAAGGCCAAAGAGGCGGTGTGCGTGTTCGGAGAGGGCGGGAAAGAGGAGGCCGCAGCCGTAGCCGATGTCGATGAGCCGGTCAAATGTGTAGTGTTTGACGAGGTTAAGGACGAGCTGGATGCGTTTGCGGTAGAAGTAGCCGATGATTGGCTTGTAATAGTAGTCGATGGGGTCTTCGTCGTTGGTCCAAACGAGTGCGGTTTTGGGGGGTGGCTGCCACATAGTTAAGGTGATGTCAGATGAATTTGATTTTGCGCGAGGCGAAGATGCACATGCGCAGGAGTATCATTCCGTGTTTCCAGCGCGAGATATTGGTGTCGCCGTAGGTGCGTTCTTTGTAGTGGATGGGGACTTCGATGATTTTGAGGTTTTGTTTGGCTGCGCCAAAGAGGAGGTCAAAGTCACCGAACGGGTCGAAGTCGCCGAAGTAGGAGCGGCCTTGGGCGATTTTGTTGTAGTTGGTGCGCGTAAGGACTTTGGTGCCGCAAAGGGTGTCTTTGAATCGTTGGCGCAAAAGGAAAGTGAAGATGAGGGAGAATGTTTTGTTGCCGATGAGGTTAAGGGGGCGCATTGCTTTTTGTTCCATTGGGTAGACGAGGCGTGAGCCGTTGATGAATTCGCCGCGGCCCGAGCAGATTTGTTCGTGGAATTTGGGGAGTTCTTCGGGCGGCATGGTCAAATCAGCGTCGAGGATGTAGAGGACGTTGTTTGTGGCAAGTGAGTATCCTTTGCGGACCGCGTCTCCTTTGCCGCGGCCGGTTTGTTTTGCGAATTTGATGGTGTGTGTTTGCTTGTATTTTTCGGCAACGCGCTGGATTTCTTTCCACGTGTCATCTGAGCTTCCGCCTTCGATGAAGATGAATTCCGTGCTTGTGCCAAGTGTTGGGGTGCGGGTGATTGCCGATTCGATGTTGCCCATTTCGTTGCGCGCGGGGATGATGATGCTTGCTGAGGTCTCATCACCGGTAAGGGGGCGGGGGACGCGCGCGATGGTGACGTGCATAAGATTAAGTTTGTTGAGGAGGGGGAGGTTTGCGAGGTATTTGTTTGCAAGATTGGAGAGGACGGGTATCCAAAGGGGCGCGATGATTTTGGTGCTTTGTGAGATGATATCATATCCGGAGAGGGCAAGGAAGTTGCTGACGTCTTGTGCGCCGACCCAGTTTTGGATGCCGTCGGGGCGCTTGAGTTTAAGCTTTTCTGCGAGTTTGAGGAGTGGCCACCAAAGGAAGCTGTAGTGGAAGATGATGATGCGGGTTTCGCGGTGGCAGTTTTTCTTGAGGTGTTCAAGGACGGTTTGGATGTCGTGAACGGAGCCGATGCTGTTGCAAAGAAGGATGTAGTCGAAGGTTTCTGTGCTTGCAAATTTTTCTGCTTTGTTGTTGAGGAAGTCAAGTTTTGGGTGGCGTTTTTTGGCGTCGGCAATTGCGGCACGGTTTGAGTCAATGCCAAGGCCTCGTTTGGGCTTGAGTGCGGAGAGGAGGGTTCCGTTTCCGCAGCCGACGTCAAGGACAGAGCTTCCGGAAGGGATGTAAAAGCGCAGGTATTTGATGAGCTGGCTGTAGTAATATCTGTTTTTGCGGATGTGGTGTTTGAGGTTTTTATCGAGCTTCATGGGCGAGGTACCAGTCGATGGTTTTGCGAAGGCCGTCTTCAAGTGGCGTGGTCGCGGAAAATCCGAAAAGAGTCTGCGCACGGGTGGTGTCAAGGCATCTGCGGGGTTGTCCGTCGGGTTTGGTGGGGTCCCAGCGGATTTCTCCGCTGAAGTCCATAAGGCGGGCAATGAGGTAGGTCAGGTCTTTGATTGATATTTCGCTGCCTGCGCCTAAGTTGACGGGTTCGCGTCCGTTGTAGCGTTCGAACGCATCAGCAATTCCGCGTGCGCAGTCGGGGGCAAACAGGAATTCGCGGGTGGCCGAACCGGTTCCCCACGCATCAATGTGGTCGCTTCCTGCGCGCTTCGCAGTGTCAATTTTGCGGATGAGTGCGGGGATGACGTGGCTGACTTTTGGGTCAAAGTGGTCTCTTGGGCCGTATAGGTTGACGGGAAGGAGGTAGGTTCCGTTAAAGCCGAATTGGTCGCGGGCGGCTTGGAGTTGGGTGAGGAGTATTTTTTTGGCAAGGCCATAGGGTGCGTTGGTTTCTTCGGGGTAGCCAATCCAGAGGTCTTCTTCTTTG
>QZIM01000007.1 GCA_003599055.1 Candidatus Woesearchaeota archaeon | reverse complement strand
AAAATTCCACGCAAACCAAGGACTGTTCCTTGGCCTTGCCAGCATCGTCCTTCAGGCAGTCCTTTGGATGCTTGTCTTCACGATACCTCTTGCAATGCTCGTCGGGCCCGCAACGCTCGTCCTTTGGATAATCAACCTGATAAACGCGGCAAACGGCAAAATGAAGCCAACCCCGCTCATCGGCTCGCTTGCATCCAAGTTCGGCCTCTGAGCACATTTCTTTTTTTCCTTTTTTTCTTTCTTCTTTTTCTTCAGCCCCGCACTTTTTCCGAAACACTTAAATAGTGTCGGTTCCGACATATCGGTAACAACACTATATTGCACCCCCTTCCACACCACCATGACCTGCCTTCGCGGATTCCTCCCCATCGTCGTCCTCAAAGCACTTGCGGACTCGCCCAAAAGCGGCTACACCCTTATGAAACACATCCACGAGCGCGTCGGCGTCAAGCCCAGCTCCGGCAGCATCTACCCCCTCTTAGACCACCTCAAGACACAAGGAATCATCACCAGCAAAACCCGCGGCAGGTCAACCGAATACGCAATCACGCGCGACGGCAAAGCACACCTTTCTGCAATCGAGCAAAAACGCGACGAATGCCTCACCAAAATCCTCGAAAGCATGAAAATGCTCAGCACGATTACCGGCGAAAATATGGCGTTTCCCATCGGAATGGTCACCGCACTCAAATCCGGCACGCTGCCGTTTAAGGAAATCAACCCTGAATGGGAACACGTCCGCGAAACACTCTTCACCATGCTGCAAAACAACACCCTTGCAAAAAACGCGCCCCGCGTGAAAAGCATACTTCGCGAAACACACCGCAAGCTCAAAACACTATGAAACCCATCATCGAACTCAAAAACGTCTGGAAAACCTACCGCCTTGGCGAAACCAACGTCCACGCACTGCAAGGCATCAACCTGCGCGTCGAACAGGGCGAATTCATCGCAATCCAAGGCCCTTCGGGCTCGGGGAAAAGTACTGCAATGAACCTCGTCGGCTGCCTTGACACCCCCACGCGCGGCGACGTCTATTTAGACGGCAAAAACATCAGCGCCATGAGCGAAAGCGACCTTGCCCAAATCCGCGGGCGCAAAATCGGGTTCATCTTCCAAAAATTCAACCTGATTGAGACCCTCACCGCACTTGAGAATGTAACGTTGCCAATGACCTTCCAGGGAATCCCCGAAGAAGAACGCCTTGCGCGCGCAACCGCGCTCCTCAAACAATTCGGGCTTGGCGAACGCCTGGACCACCGCCCCAACCAGCTCTCCGGCGGACAACAACAGCGCGTCGCCATTGCGCGCGCCCTTGCCATCGACCCGCCCGTCATACTCGCCGACGAGCCGACCGGCAACCTCGACTCAAAAACCGGCAAAGAAGTCATGGAGTTCCTGCGCGAGATGCACAAGCACCACGGCAAAACCATCGTCCTTGTCACGCACGATGACATCCTTGCCACGCGCGCAGACAAAATCGCATTCCTAAAAGACGGCCAAATAATCAACACCAAAAAGGTCGGAGGCAACCACAAATGAAAAAAACACTACTGCTACTTGCGCTCCTGCTCACCGCAGCGAGCGTACACGCCGCAGGCGGCGCCATGGTCAAGGCATCCATCCTTCGCTACGAGCCCGCCCCCGCAGAACAGGGAAACACCGTTGATGTCTGGGTACAGCTCTCCAACGCGGGAACAAAAGCAGACCGCGTCGCGGTGAAGTTCATCCCCGAATACCCGTTCTCGCTCCTCCCCGGACAGGCAGACGAAATTGACGTCGGCACCATTGCCGCAACCGAAAACAAAGTCGTCAAGTTCACCGTCTTTGCGGACGCAGACGCGCCAAACGGAGACCGCAACATCACCTTCCAATACAAATACGGAAGCGACAACTGGATACAGCTTGAAGCGCCCATCACCCTGCAAACACAAAACGCAGTCCTCATCGTTGACAAGTACCGCGTGACCCCAAGCCCCATTGTCCCCGGACAGAGTGCACAGGTTGAAATCACCCTGCGCAACTCCGGCAGAATCAACATCAAAAACATCGACGTCTCGCTCAGCCTTGACGACGTCACGTTCTCAACCCTCGGAACAGGAACCAAACAGAGAATCGACTCAATTCCCGCAGGAGAGAGCGAAACTGTCAGCTTCAAACTCGCAAGCGACACGAGCACCGAAGTCAAGGTGTACGCGCTCCCCGTCTCACTTAGCTACCAAGACGCGCGCAACAAAGAGTACACTGATGAAGCAAAAATCAGCATGCTCGTCAACGCAGAACCTGAGCTGAGCATGACCGTCGACCGAACCGACTTTGCTGACAAGACAAGCCCGGGAACCGCCACGGTCAAAATCGTCAACAAAGGCGTGGTCAACCTGAAGTACGTGACCATCACATTAGGAAACCACCCCAGCTACGAAATCTTAAGCCCAAGCCAGGAAGCATACGTCGGCAACCTTGACTCAGACGACTTTGAAACCGCGGACTTCACCATCAAGCCGCTCACCGAACAGCCGACCCTTCTTGTTAAGGTCGACTTCAAAGACCCCTATAACGTCGACTACAGCAAGACGTACGAGCTCCCCTTGCGCATCATCACGGCAAAAGACCTCGGAGAGGGAAGCAGCATCGCAGGACCCCTTGTCGTCCTCGCCGTCCTCGCCGCCATCGGCATCTGGTACTACCGCAGGCGACGCAAACGGCACGCAAAACGATAAGAAAATGATTGCCGACTACCTGCGCCTTGCCACCGGCAGCTTGCGCAAACGCTTTTTGCGCACGTCACTTACGATGATTGGCATCTTCATCGGCATCGCCGCAGTCGTTGCGCTGATATCCCTTGGCCAAGGAATGCAGGATGCAATCAACGCGCAATTTGCCTCAGTCGGGTCAGACAAAATAACCATCCAGGGAGCCAGCGCAGGATTCGGCCCGCCGGGACAAGACACCGCAGGGTCAGTTCGTGAAGACGACCTGCGCATTGTCCGCCAAGTGAGCGGCGTTGCAATCGCCGCAGGCAGGCTCTTTCGCGGCCTGAACATCGAATACGCAGACGAAACCAAAAACGAATTCGTCGCAAGCCTCCCAAAAGACCAAAAAGAACGCGACCTTGTCATCGAGGCAGTCAACCTGAAAATCAAGCACGGCCGCCAGCTCAAGCCCGGCGACAAAGGCAAAATCGTCATCGGGTACAACTACTGGGCCGAAGAACTCTTCCCCAAAAACGTCCCGCTCGGCGCAAACCTCCTCATCCAGGGAAAACAGTTTGAAGTCGTCGGCCTTATGGACAAAATCGGCGCAGGACGCGACGACGCAATAATTATGAACGAGGAAGATTTGCGCGACCTTACCGGCACCAAGGAAGAACTCAGCGCAATCTTTGCACAAGTTGCGAAGGGAGAAACACCCTCAACAGTCGCCGAGCGGGTCACGCGGGCCCTTCGGCGCGACCGGGGCCAAAAAGAAGGACAAGAAGACTTCACCGTCCAAACCAGCGAAGAACTCATCGGCTCAATAAACACCATCCTGAATGTTGTACAAGCCGTGTTCATCGGCATTGCGGCAATTTCCCTTCTGGTCGGCGGCGTCGGCATCATGAACACGATGTACACGTCCGTTTTGGAGCGCAACCGCGACATCGGCATTATGAAAGCAATCGGCGCACGAAACTCAGACATCCTTTGGATATTCCTCATCGAAAGCGGCCTTTTGGGAATGGCCGGCGGCGCAATCGGCGTCGCGCTCGGCGTCAGCCTATCAAAACTCGTCGAAATCATCGGCCGCCAAGTCGTCGGCGACCTCTTGCAGGCAACCTTCTCCCCCACCCTTCTCATCGGCGCAATCCTCTTTAGCTTCCTCATCGGAGCCGCGAGCGGAGTTATGCCCGCCCTTGCCGCAAGCAAGCTGCCGCCTGTTGTCGCGCTGCGGGGTGACTGAACGTGGCGAGCGGTTGGTTTTCAGTTGTCAGTCTTCAGTTATCAGGCTTCAGTTCTCTGTTTTCAGTTGTCAGTCTTCAGTTCTCAGAGATGATACTTCCGGAGGGCGCATATGATTGAGCTCTTCCGCATTGCCGTTCGCAACGTCCTTAAGCGCAAAAAAAGGGCCGCGCTCACCATGCTCGGCGTCTTCATCGGCATCACGGCAGTCGTCGCACTCATCTCGCTCGGGCAAGGCCTTCAGCAAACAATCAACGAACAATTCGAAAAAGTAGGGGCTGACAAAATCATCATCCAAGCCAAAGAAGCCGGCTTTACCGGCCAATTCGCCGCAGGCAAAATGACAGAGCGCGAAGCCGAACTCACCGCAAAAGTACAAGGCGTCAAAAACACCGCAGGATACCTCTTTCGCAGCACCACCCTCCAATACAACAAAATCCAGCGCGCAGTCTACATCAGCTCAATTCCGGACAAACCCAAGGAAGCAGACCTCATCTGGCAGTTCCTGACGGCAGAAATTGAAGACGGGCGCAAAATCAGCCACAACGACAAGCTCAAGGCAAACATCGGCTACGACCTCGCCCACAAAAAAACCTTCCAAAAAAACATCCAAATCGGCGACAAAATCAAGGCGGGAAACTACACCCTCGAAGTCGTCGGAAGCTTCCTGCGAACCGGCGACCCCACATTTGACACCGGCATCGTCGTCCCCGAAGACACCGTCCGGCTCATCGTTGGCGACAACACCTCATTCAGCATGGTCGTCGCCCAAGCCGCGCCCACATTCGACCCCGAAACAGTCGCCGAGCGCATCAAAAAAGAAATCAGAAGCGACCGCCACCAAAAGGAACGCAAAGAAGACTTCACCGTCCAAACATCAACACAACTCATCGAAAGCTTCAACTCCGTCTTCCTGATAATCCAAGTCGTCTTCGTCGGCATCGCCGCCATTTCCCTTGTCGTCGGAGGAGTCGGCATCATGAACACCATGTACACATCCGTCCTTGAACGCACCCGCGAAATCGGCGTCATGAAAGCAATCGGCGCGCGCAACAAAGACATCCTCACCCTGTTCATCATCGAATCAGGACTGCTCGGGCTTGCCGGCGGCATCATCGGAGTCCTCCTTGGGACCGGCCTGAGCACCGCCGTCAGCTTCGGCGCAAACTCCGCATTCGGCCCAAACACGATAAACGCCGCCTACCCGCCCGCACTCATCATCGGCGCACTCCTCTTCTCACTCATCACCGGCACCCTCTCCGGCGTCCTGCCCGCAAGACGGGCAAGCAAACTCAAGCCGGTGGAAGCGCTTCGGGACGAGTAGGCAGTTGTCGGTTTTCAGACTTCAGTTATCAGACGTCCGTTATCGGTTTTCAGACTTCAGTTATCAGACGACCGTTTCAGTACTCTGCGCAGCCATCAGCCATCCTCAACACAAGACAGCAATTCTTATAAAACCTGACCGGAAAAGCCGCACAATGGGACACTTTTACAGCCACTCCTCGCTCAAATTGCTCGACGACTGCGAATCTTGCTTTTACAAAAAAATCGTTCACGGAATTGACCGGCCAAGCTATCCTACCGCAAGCATCACGTACGGCATCGACGACCGCGTGGCAGACCTCTTTGAAAAACACCGCAGCGCAGGAACCCGCCCGCCCCACCTTGCACCCATCAACGCCGACCTCTGGCCGGCAGACGATGCGCTTGCGCAGGCACGCAAAGGCATCCGCTGGAAAGGAAACCTTGGCAACACGTTGTACGGACGGCTCGACCAAATCGTCCTGCGCCTCGGCAAGGCAGAAGCCCTCGACCTCAAAACCCGCAAAGGCGCACCAAACGAAAAACAAGTCCAAGAATACCACGCGCGCTACACCACCCAACTCAACGTGTACAACTACCTCCTTGAAAAAATCGGGCTTGCCGTCGGCGATTCCGCACACCTGCTCGTCCTTTGGCCAACAGAAGCCACCGACACGTCCCTTGCATACGAAACCCAACTCATCACCATCCCCACCTCGCGCAAATATATGAACAAACTCCTCACGCGCGCAGTTGAACTTGCAGGCGGGCCCGAGCCAAAGCCAAGCCCCGACTGCGACTGGTGCTCGGACCGCAGGGCGGCAGTTCGCGCATACCGCCGCGCACAGCAGGAAGAAAAGGCGAAACCATTAAAAGAACCCGCGCCATCACAAACAGAATGCCAAACGACGCCATCACCGCCATCGGACGAGAGCTCAAAAAAATCTACCTCGAAATCATCACCACCGGAGCCTTCGGCTCCGTCAAGCGGCTCACTCTTTCCGCAATTAGACTTATAGAAGCCCTGCCAAAAGACAAGCAAACGGCAAAACTTCGCTCCGAAGTCACGCAACGCCTCTACCAATTCCTCGGCACGTGCGAAGACCAAAAACCGCTCTTATCTGCCTTCACCCAAATAATTCTTCGCGCACTCGAGAGGGCGAGCGAAGCGAGCGTTGACAAGCGCGACCTTGCAGACTACCAATACATCGCGAAAAACATCATGGACCGGGCAGTCCGCGGCGCGGCATAAACGGCGAGAGTTGGCGGTTGGTAGTTTGTAGTCAGTTCTCAGACGTCAGTTATCGGTTATCAGAAACAGTAAGATAAAAAAAAGAAAAAATTACGCGGCAAAAATCTGCCAGAGCGCCCACAGCGACAGCGCAAGCCAAATCACAATGGCAAGCCACGACCTTTGCACGATATCCTTTTCCTTCAGCATACGCTCGGCAAACGACACCAGCTCACGGCCATACGCGCACGCGCCAACCACCATCACCATCGAGAGGAAAAACAGCACGGCAAAAATGTGCACAATACTCATTATCTTCAGCAAATACCACAAGCTCGCCGCGGCAAGCACTGCCGCAACAACCTGCGAGACGCGCGGATTCCCATACACCGCACGCACCACAACCATCCACTTCCGCGGGTTCGTCAACACCACCGCAAGCTTGACCACCACAAGCGCGGCAATCACAAACGCCATCACTTCAAACCACATCATAGGACAAAACCTCCTTTTTCACCCAATAAGACAACTGACCTAATAAACATCACCCTTGCGCGCTTCGCGGATGAGTTCATTGATGGTTGGTCGTCGGTTTTCAGTAATCCGTTATCAGACGTCAGTTATCGGTTTTCAGTCTTCGGTTATCTGAACGAACAGGCATAATACAATAAAAATTGAAAAAAATCGAATATTTCGCAAAACACGCATTATCGACGATAAAAGGAAAAGTTTAAATATCCGTAGATATTTTTAAGATATCTAAGGATATCCAATGACAAACAAGAAAGTCCTCCTCACCCTCGCACCGGAACTGCACGAACGCATCACCCAAAAAGCACGCGAACGAGCCCAAACCATCCAAGAATACATCTACGAAACACTCAGACAACGCGTCTTCGCCCCGCCCCAACCAAAAAGCAAGGCGGGACGGCCCAAAAAAGTTGACGACAAATTCATCCAATACTTCACACGAGACCGATAGGAGGCAACAATGGCAAAAAACTCACCCCAAAGACGATGGCGCTTCTCCAACTACACCATCTCCTGCATGCTCATCGGCGCAGGAATTTACGCAATCCTCGGCAAACTCCACCCCACCCTCATCTCAGAGAACGCACTCACCTTCACCATCGGCCTTGGCATTATCGGCGCCATAACCGCACAAAACGCACTTCGGCAGATGGAGAGGTGAAACACAATGGACCCAACACTACTTGCCGCACTCCTTGGCGGAGTCGGCGGAGCCACCCGCGGACTCGTCGGCATCCTCAAAGCCCTCGCCCTTCACAAAAAAATCATCTGGCGCTACTACACAATCACCGTCATCTGCGCCATCGTCGTCGGCGTATTCACCGGAATGGTCTTCAATTATGATGCACGATTGAGCCTCCTTGCAGGCTACGCAGGCACAGACATCCTCGAAGGAATATACAAGTCGTTTAAAGCGGAGAAGGTTATGGTGGTGAAGAAGTGAGTGTGCGAAGATCAATCGCCACATAAAAAGACATTTATAGACTCCGATAACCTGAGAACAGCATGCATAAGAGCTACCTTCTTACGATCCTCGTACTTCTTATTGTTCCATGTACAATCGCCGCGACCGACCTGACCACTACTGTAACCGTTGATATCTACGGCAGGACAACAATACAATACACCTTCAACTCTGCCTTAATGTCCGCAGACCTTCCTGCATACTCCCCTGAAAGCATCGACTCCCCTATCAAATATTCAATTCAGAATGATACGTTACACGTGACGAACGTTCCCCGAGGAACAACCATCACCTATCTTTCTTCAAGCTTTGCTAAAAAAGACGGACTATGGAAGATATCATATGAACCGCGCGACTTCGAATCAGTAAAAATCATCCTCCCCTTTTCAGCCCATATAAAAACCTCAACCGGCAGCAATGTCCGCAGCAAAGACCGCCTCGGACAAAGCCTCGAATGGGAATCTCCCGTCCCCATCGAATTAACTTACGATATAGGCCCTCAAAAAAACAGCATCTCGATGCTGCAAATAGGGCTGATTATCTCAATCATTGCCCTTGTAGCGATTATTTACCGCCAAAGACAAGCACTCTCCAAAAAAGACCCTGACCTATTCATGCAACGAATGCGAGGAATACACCGCCCAATTGTACGTAAAGTAATCTACGCTATCCTCGTTCGAACATATGATAAGGAAGACCGCATCATCGACCAACTCGACATTCGCAACACACTATCAAAAACAAAAGTCAACGGAATACCTATTATTGAAAAAGGAACTTCACACAAAAGCGAAATATCTGAAGTTGTAAAAAAGCGCCTCAACTGGCTCATACAACAAAACGAATCCAAAATATCAGTTCTACCTTCAGCAGAAGAGGAATATGACCTACGAAAAAACGCAAAACGCATCATCACGCTCATCGAAAAGGAAGGACTCCTTGGAAAAGAACAACCATGACCACTAAACACACCGCACTCATAACAATCACCATTCTCACCCTGCTCGCAATCCCCGCATTCGCAAGCGAACTCTCACTTTCCCTAAAAAGAACAAACCCTGGAATTGTAGGAGTGACCCCTGCCGAACTCATCTTTGACATCGTGAATACCGACACTGAACATCAGATCAACGGGTTCATCCTCTGCAAAAGCCCTGATGACGCGACCATCAGCTCAACCCTTGGCCTCGCCGCAGGCAGCGGCGCGCAATATGTTAGCCCGCGATTTGACCTTGACCTCGGACCAAGCCAAAAAGCAGCCTACCTGACAATCGAATCCAATACAGAAGGAGACCACCGTGCAAACTGCATCCTCAAATACCTTCCCTACCGAGAGGTTAACGGAACCAAAACGTACCTCAAACTTAACCTTGAAGAAACAACTACGCCACGCGACCAAGACTACCGCGAAATACGACTAGATAAAAATGTGCCCTTTATAAAACTTGAACGCGATACAAACGCCTACTGCCCCGGCAGGGAATGCACATTATCTGAACTCATCATAGTTACCAACAAAACCAAATCCACTCTGAATTTTACCCTCATTCTTCTAATTGCCGCGACCATATTGCTTGCAATTGTCGTGAAAAATGCTTTCAAAAACAAGCGTTCGTAAATTTAGAACAACCGTTCTCGCAAGAAAGTTAGTCACACCAATGTACCAGTATCCTGCGGTCGCACAAAAAAAAGACCGCGGAGAAACAACCATGAAAACCAAAAAAACATACCTGTGCGGGGCGCTCATCTTTTTGCTCCTCGCGCCCCTGGCATTTGCAGACGGGATATCCGTACAGCTTAAACGGACTAATCCCGGAATCGCCAGCGCCAAATCCGCAGAACTCATCTTTGATGTCGTCAACACAGACCTACGCACAGAACTTGAGGGCTTCCTTTACTGCAAAAGCCCAGATGACGTCATCATTGGCTCAAGCCTTGGAGTAGGTTCAGGCTCAGGCGCACAATACGTCAGCCCGAAGTTCACTATGAACCAAGGCCCAAGCCAAAAAGCAATATCAATCGTGCTTGACTCAGAAATTGCCGGTGACATGCGAACAGGGTGCGTTTTGAAGTACATACCCTTTACCACGGAAACGAGCCAAACGCAAATAGCCAATAATCAGACCAACCAAACAGAAGTGCAAGCAACCAACCTGCGGCATTACCTTAAGATGAACGGAGAGGGCATTACCGATCCGCGCGATCAAGACTACCGCGAACTACGCCTTGATAAAACCGTGCCCTTTATCGAGAACAGACCGGCAACCGACGTTGCCTGCCCACAAGGCCAAACAAGCTGTAAAGCAGAAGAGGTTCAAACAGAACCAACTCAAAAAACCCTGTTGTACGGAATGATTGGCGCAATTGTATTACTCGCAGGCGCAGTCATTTACCTGTTTGGAAGACTCAGAGGCAACTAATGTTGCCTCCTCTTTTTTTGAATATATTTTTAAACCAACACGACAAAAACCACCCGAGGGGACCTTAATGAAAAAAACACCACTTTACCTCATATTGTTACTCGCATTGCCCGCAGTACTCGCCCAAGAATGCCAATATTCAGAACCTGACGTGACAAAAGACATCACGTTCTACGAAAACGGAATGCCACTCAGTTACGATGCGCTCACGCTCAGCGACTTCAAATGCCACAACCCAACCGGAAGCAAAACCCTCTCACTTCTCCACTCATTTCGAGTCAACAATAACTACTATTCAAAAATTGACGTTACCGTCACATTCATCAACAGCGGCGTTGCAGACTCCCAATACATCTCAATTGACCCCCAAGGGTACCAAACAGTAACCCGCCCTGGAACTAATGAAAATTCAATCAAGAAATCAACCATCAATTTTGTCATCAACAGCCCTGCTCAACTAACTACAAGCAACTCAAATGAACCGCATCCAACCTGCACCACCGGAGGCGGTGAATTCATCGGGGCACCATACTGCCAAGGAAACGAGATCTACCAAGCGTGGAAACTCTGCACCGGCGACATTTCTCAAAAAATCATCAAACGCTGCACCAACCGCCAAAAATGCGTCGACGGGCAGTGCGTTGTTTCATGCTCCGACAAGCACGAATGTGAACCAGGCATTAAAACCTGCGAAGGGAACAGCCACAAGACGTGCACCCTTGCAGAAGACGGCTGCTATCGCTGGTCCATCAAAACAGAATGCCTGCCAAGCGAACTGTGCGTTGAAGGAACCTGCCAACCAAAAATCTCCTCCGGCACGACTGCAAACGCGCCATCCATTCAAATTAAAAGAACCAACCCGGGCATCGCAGGAGTTAAACCCGCAGAGATAATCTTTGATGTCGTCAACACAGACCTTAACGCAAAGGTTGAAGGTTTCCTTCTATGCAAAAGCCCCGATGACGCAACCATCAGCTCAAGCCTAGGCATAGGCTCAGGCTCAGGCGCGCAATACTTCAGCCCTAAATTCACCATGGACCAAGGCCCAAGCCAAAAATCAATTACGCTCACATTAGAATCATCACGCCCCGGAGACCGAAGAGTCGATTGCTCCATCAAATACGCGCCTTACAAAGAACAAACTGCAAACGCAGAACCCATCCGCGCCTATTTCAAAACAGACGGAACCATCACCACCAAAATCGAAGACGCAGCACGAGAACTCAGACTCGACAAAACAGTAGCATTTGAAAAAGCCCCCCTCTGCGGAAACGGGATAATCGAAGAGGACGAAACAACCACGACCTGCTGCGAAGATACCATCAACACAAACTATTTCACCCTGCGCCCGCTCGTTGACTCATGCAAAGACAACGTACCTGCCCAAACACTCAATTTGCCGCTCATTGCGCTCGTCATAATAGGAATACTTCTCGCTCTCAAATACGCAACATCATTTGGAGATAAGCGGCGCCACCAAGAAAGCCTGCGCAGACAAGCAGAAGCAGACAAGCACATCAAAAAATTAGAACTCGAAATCAAAAAAGCCGAAAAACACGTAGAACTCGACAAAAAACTCCTTGAAAAACTTAAAACAGAACATGCCGCCCGCGAAGAACTTGAACTCATAAAAGAACGAATCAAAGAATCAACCGCTGAAATTGCAACATTGCACACAACACACGCCCAGGAACGAGAAAAACTGGAAAAAGAAAGACTCACTCCGTTCCTAAATAAACAAGGACACCGAGTCATCATCAACGAGGACGGCTATCAACAATTCGCAAAAAACATCCTTTACCCGCACAAACAAGGCAAGCTTTTCCACCGCTGGTATGCAAAAAAACACATCTATACGCCAAACAGAGACAAATACCCTCTCCCCTGGGAAGAATACGACGTCGACCACAAAGACGGCAACAAACGAAACAACGACCTGTCAAATCTACAAATATTGACTCGGGAAGAACATAAAAGGAAGCACAACTTGCGACAGTAATGCCCCTCAAACATGAACTAAAAAATAACCGGCAAACGTTTAAATATCCTGCTGCAGTATGGCAGAAAAAAGAGGTGCAGTTATGGATCGCCAAACACTACTTGTCCTAATCATTGTCGGAATTATCTCTGTTTTAGGCATTGGGCTCATGTATTTCTCCGACGCTGATACCGGACTTGCGCGACGATTGCCGCAACTCCCCCCGACCGCGCAACCCTGCGCCCTTGACACCTCACGCATATGCACCCAAGCGTGCACTGCTGCCATGCGGCAAGACCGCGACTCCTGCGAGACTACTGCGCCTAAATCCGAACTGCTCTTTCGCGAAGACTTCGAAGCGCCCCTCCAGGGCTGGGACGGAAGAACCGACGCGTTCACCATCACAAACCAATACGCAAAAACAGGAACACACGCAATCCTCAACCCCGACAAGTATGATACTTCCATCTCAAAAACAATAGGAAACTACGACACGATGACGTACTCGTGCTGGTTCTACGACCTTATGGGAAGCACATCCGAAACATCCTGCATTGTCACAACAGGAGCCGTCGCCTCACGCGAAATGCTCCTCCTTGGAACCGAAACAGAAAAATCCAAAACACACTACACATACTTCCTTAGCCCCGACGCCAACTCATGGGGCGTAAGCTCAGTTCCCCGCACCCTTGGCTGGCACAATGCGAAGTTCGCGAAGCACGACGGCGTCACCGACCTTTACATCGACAACGTCAAAGTCGCAAGCACAGCCAACAACAACGGCTGGAGCAAAATCGCAATAGCACTCAACAACTGGTACCACGCACCCGGACACGACCACGCAATATTCGACAACCTCGAAGTCACCCGGCCAGCAACACCCACCACCGAAAGCAAATACACCTGCATGAAACAAGCAACCGAAAAAATGCTTGCGTGCGTTGATACGTGCGTGGGGAACGAACGGCAAACAGGACTGCTCGTGAGACGGTGAGGGAAATTAGGATTATGTCCAGAAAAATTCAATAAGAAAGCTTTTTAACTCATCAGACCATTAGAACAGCATGAACTTGTTCCACCTTGACCGCGGACAACTCAATCCGTTAGATGAAGAAAATTTTTCTTTAGAGAAAGATATCCAGAAACTAACTGAAGAAAACCTTCAGAAAATATTTGACCTTCACTACGTCTCCTCTGAATTTACCGTCCAAGACCTTCGCATTGACACCCTTGCATTCGACCCTGAATTAAAATCATTCGTCATCATCGAATACAAACGAGACAAGAGTTTTAGCGTAATCGACCAAGGATACGCATACCTCTCCCTTATGCTCAGCAACCGCGCAGAATTCATACTCGAATACCAAAAACACGGCAAACTGCTCAAAAAAGACGACATCGACTGGTCACAATCCCGCGTCATCTTCGTTTCCCCCTCATTCACCCAATACCAACAACGCGCAATCCAGTTCAAAAACATCCCCATCGAACTATGGGAGATAAAAAAATACCAACGAAACCTCATCGCCTACACACGAATAAACCGCCCTGAAAATACTCCCTCTATGACCGCTCTTGCACCCCGCAACGAAGAAATCAAAAAAGTCACACGGGAAGTCAAAGTCTACACCGAACAAGACCACATCTCCTCTGCCAGCGAACCCGTGCAGGAACTCTACGAAAAACTCAAACGCTCCATCCTTGAACTTGGCGACGACATCAAAATAGCCCCGCGAAAACTCTACATCGCATTTAAACGAAAAGTCAACTTTGTCGACATTGAATTTCAAAAATCACGCCTCAAAATCTACATTAACCTTAGAAAAGGAACTCTCGACGACCCCAAAAAACTCGCCAGAGACATCAAAGAGGTAGGACACTGGGGCAACGGAGACTATCTCGTCCTCCTCTCAGACAACCAAAACATCCCATACGTTCTTACGCTTATCAAACAAGCGTATGATAAGAACTAAGAACTTTAACCCTGACCGCCAAATTCTTTATAAACCCTGTCTGATTGTTCCTCACTCATGAAGGGGGAAAAAACATCTCAAAGCGCCAAGCTTGGTTTTGAGCAAAAACTCTGGCAAGCTGCGGACAAACTGCGCAACAACATGGATGCTGCCGAGTACAAGCACGTTGTACTCGGACTTATCTTCCTCAAATACATATCAGATATGTTTTCTGAAATTTACACCGAACTCAAAAAAGACAAACTTGCAGACCCTGAAGACATTGACGAGTACAAAGCAAGAAACGTGTTCTGGGTGCCTCCTGACGCGCGATGGGACTACCTTCAAAAAAACGCTAAACAAACAACCATTGGCCGCATCGTTGATGATGCCATGGACGCAATCGAACGCGATAACCCATCCCTTAAAGGAGTACTTCCCAAAAACTACAACCGCGAAGCACTCGACAAAACCCGCCTTGGCGAACTCATCGACCTTATCGGCACTATTGGTCTTGGCGACAAAGAAAACCGCAGCAAAGACATCCTCGGGCGTGTTTATGAATACTTCCTTGGACAATTCGCACACGCAGAAGGCAAACTTGGCGGACAATTCTACACCCCCCGCTCTATCGTCACCCTCCTTGTTGAAATGCTCGAACCCTACAAAGGCAGAGTCTTTGACCCCTGCTGCGGGTCAGGCGGCATGTTCGTCCAAAGCGAAAAATTCGTGGAAAAACATTCCGGCAAAATCAAAGACATCAGCATTTACGGACAAGAAAGCAACCAAACAACCTGGCGACTCTGCAAGATGAACCTTGCCATCCGCGGCATTGCAACACAGTTTATCAAATGGAACAACGAAGGAAGCTTCCTTAACGACGAACACAAAGACCTGAAAGCAGATTTTATCATTGCCAATCCTCCATTTAACGATTCCGACTGGAAGGGTGAACTGCTCAAATCCGATGCACGCTGGAAATTCGGCGTTCCCCCTTCCGGAAACGCCAACTTTGCATGGGTGCAACACTTCATCCACCACCTGTCTCCTGTCGGCATTGCAGGATTCGTCCTTGCAAACGGCTCCATGAGCTCAAACCAGTCCGGCGAAGGCGAAATACGCAAAAACATCATCGAAGCAGACCTTGTCGACTGCATGGTTGCACTCCCCGGACAACTCTTCTACACAACACAGATTCCCGCATGCCTTTGGTTCATCGCACGAGACAAGAAAAATCACAAGTTTAGAGATAGACGCGGCGAAATACTCTTCATCGACGCCCGCAAAATGGGCAACATGATTGACCGCAGACACCGCGAGCTCACCGATGAAGACATCACTAAAATCTCGTCCACATATCACGCATGGAGAGGAGAACTTGTTGGCGGCAAGAAAATCAAGTATGCTGACATTGCTGGTTTTTGCAAATCTGCTAAATTGGATGAAGTACGCAAACACGAATTCATCTT
>QZIM01000015.1 GCA_003599055.1 Candidatus Woesearchaeota archaeon | reverse complement strand
TTTGATCAAACTTTTTCTAAAAGTTTGTGACCGGAAGAAACCGTATGATAGGCGAATGGCGGGCGACTTCTATCATTTCGAAACGCCTGCTGCCATTGCAGACTTGCGGGAAGAAATTCCCGCCTGAATTTTTTCTTTTTTTGTTGACGACTGACTTTTCTGTCGCATAAGTTTATCTGTTTGAATGGCTTTAGGCAGGTTATATGACATATGCGTCACTTGAAACATTTTTGATGCCGGGAGCTTTGCAGTGCGCAAGCTGTGCGGGGTCGCACGCGCAGGGGCAGTCATCAGGGTTTGGCTTGCAGGGGCCGAAAGTGTGTGCGTGTAGGTGTCACGAGGCGCAGTTGCCAAAGGGTGATTTGAAGAGGATTCTGAATCAAAAGGAGCGCTACCGCATTCGGGAGAGCGGTTATTTTGCGGATGCGGCAAAGTCGTATTTTTCAGGTGAGGGGAAAATGCTTGATGATTATTTGCGGGGGAAAGGGCGTGATTCGTATCGTCTTGAGGGTGTTGGGGATGCTGATTTGGGTGATGCAGTTGCGGCTGCGCTCATCGACGGCGATGAAGTGCGCATTGTTGGCGATTATCGCTTTGAGCAGAAGTTGGAGGAATTTGCAAAAGAGTATGGCGTTCCGAAAGAATGGGCGAAGCGGTATGTTCTTGACCACGAGAACGTGCATCGCTGGCAGAAGGGGGTTGATTTGCGCAGTGAGTGGCAGGCAGAGCGTGATGTCGAGGGAACGCTGATGGAGTATTACGGAAACTTGGTGGGAACGGGTGCGAACGTGGCAATGTACCGGGCACTGCACAATATCGCGCGAAATCGTTTTGATGGCGTCGAGCGAAATTATGCGGGGCGCGTGTACGACTCTGTTCCGATTGCTGCGTAGGGGAACTATTTTATAGCTGTCGTGTTGCGCGAGGGGAAATGAAGTATGCGGAATTAGTGGGGGTTTACGAACGGCTTGAGGGGACGGCGAAGCGTTTGGAAAAGACCGCAATTCTTTCTGAATTTTTGAAGAATGTTTCTGATGAGAAAGTGCTGCTCTTGGTTCAGGGGCGGGTGTTTCCGAATTGGGACCCGCGGGAGCTGGGAGTTGCGGCAAAACTGCTGGTGAAGGCCGTGCAGGTCGCAACGGGTGCTTCTCTTGAGAAAATCGAAGGGGTGTGGATGGAGAAGGGCGATTTGGGCCTTGCCGCGGATGAGTTGGTCGGGAAAAAGACGCAGGCAACGTTGTTTCGGGAGCAGTTAAGCTGTGCAAAAGTGTTTGATAATTTAAGGAAAGTGGCAGAGCTTGAGGGCGAGGGGGTTGTTGACCGCAAGGTGCAGTTGATTGCGGAGTTGCTCTCAAGCGCGGGAGAGGGCGAAGCGAAGTACATTGTTCGGACGGTTCTGCAGGAGTTGCGCATAGGGCTTGGTGAGGGGACGATTCGCGATTCAATTGTCTGGGCGTTTTTTGGGGAAAAGTATGGCGCGGGGTATGATGCGGAGAAAAACAGTTTCACGGTGAGAGAGCAGGATAAGTATGGCGCTGCGGCAGCATTGGTGCAGGATGCGCTTGACCGGCTCAATGACGTTGTTGAGGTGGTGCAGCGTGCGCGGCAGGGGGAGGATGCGCTAAGGGGTGTTGAGCTTGTGCCGCTGCGGCCGGTGAAGGTGATGCTGTATCAAAAGGCGTTAAATGTTGCAAACGCGCTTGAGATTGTGGGTGTTCCTGCTGCGGCAGAGTTCAAGTATGACGGGTTTCGGCTGCAGATTCATCGTGATGGGGATAAAATCGTGCTTTTCACGAGGCGGCTTGAGGACGTGACCGCTCAGTTTCCTGATGTGGTTTCGGTTGTGCGGAAGAATATCAAAAGCGCGCGGGTTATTATTGATGCGGAAGTGGTCGGGGTTGACCCTGTTTCAGGGAAGTATTTGCCGTTTCAGAATATCAGCCAGCGCATCAAGCGCAAGTATGATATCGGGGAGCTTGCGGCAAAGTTCCCGGTGGAAGTGAATGTGTTTGACATTCTTTTTATGGAAAAGAGTTTGATTGATGTTCCGTTTGAGAAGAGAAGGATGTATCTTAAAGAGATAACTGAGGAGTTGCCGGGCGCGTTAAAGTTGGCGGAGCAAACGATGGTAAATACTGTGGAAGAGGGAGAAAAAGTGTATGCCCGCGCGCTGGAGGAGGGGAATGAGGGGCTTATGATGAAGAATGTGCAGGCGATGTACAAGCCGGGTTCTCGTGTGGGGTTTGGCGTGAAGGTCAAGCCGACGATGGATACGTTGGAGGTCGCGGTTGTTGGGGCGGAATGGGGCGAGGGAAAGCGGGGCGCGTGGCTTGCTTCGTTCATTGTTGCCGTGCGCGACCCGGAGTCGGGGAAGTTCCTTGAGATTGGCCGGGTGGGGACCGGAATTAAGGAAAAGTCAGAGGAGGGGACGAGTTTTGAGCAGCTCACTGCACTCTTGTTGCCGCTCAAGACTGAAGAAAGCGGGCGCGAGATTCGGGTTATTCCAAAGGTCGTGATGGAAGTTGATTATGAGGAGATTCAGGCAAGTAAGGCGTACTCTTCTGGGTTTGCGCTTCGGTTTCCGCGGATGGTGCGCTTGCGTGAGGACCGTGCGGCAGGTGAAGTGAGCACGATTGATGATGTTCGCCGGCTGGCAGGTGCGCAGCGCGGCCGCGACCAGTAAGGTTTATTAATCGCAAAATGCAGGTGTTGTTGGTGATTCTTATGAAAAATGCGTGGTTTGTGCTTTTTTTGGTATTGATTGCGTGTTCGCCGGAAGAGATTGTTTCTTCGGATGTGGCGCAGGCAGACAGGGAAGTGCAGGGTGATATAGAACTCGCTTCAGGAAGCGACTGGTCCGGTATGATTATGAGTGGTGCAAAGTGTGTAAGTGTGCAGGACGGCCAGACGGCAACGGTTTATTTCAAGGGAGGCAGGATGCGGATGGATACGCTGCCTGCTGATGCGCACGCGATTTATGATGATGAGATGATTTATGCCTGGACGGGCCAAACGGGAAGCAAGATGTCGCGAAAAGACCTT
Organism: Candidatus Woesearchaeota archaeon; assembly: GCA_003599055.1. Lineage (GTDB taxonomy): Archaea > Nanobdellota > Nanobdellia > Woesearchaeales > ARS49 > SURF-65. The sequence goes on along the minus strand of QZIM01000015.1, from coordinate 13,214 downwards.
GAAAAGCTTCAGGGTATGGCGTCTCAGCAGTCATTTAAGAGTCAGGAAGACGTAAGTGCTGAAATGCAGCGCCCCGGTGTTGACTGTAAGCCCGCATCAGTTTCGGCTGATGTATTCGTTCCTCCGTCATCGGTTCAGTTTATGGACCTTGGTGAGGCGATTAAGGGACAGCTCGGTATGCCGCTTCCACAGTAACCATTTTATACTGTGTTTCTTTTTTTCTTTTTGCAAAAGAGGACGAATGGACGCGCTTGAATGCATTAACAATCGAAGGAGTATCCGGAAATTTCTTGAGGTTCCGGTAGAGTTTGAAAAGCTCGGCAACATATTCACGGCAGGGCAGATGGCGCCGAGTGCGGGGAACCTGCACGAGGTGAAGTTTGTCTTGGTGACCAATCAGGCAGCACGGCAGGAGCTGGGAAAGGCGTGTGTTGAGCAGTATTGGGTGGGGACCGCGCCAATCATTATTGTTGTGTGTTCTGAGGTGGAGAAGACGAAGCTGTTCTACGGGGATGCGGGTGAGAAATATTCGACGCAGAATGCCGCGGCAGTCATTCAGAATATGCTTCTTGCAGTGGAGGCGCAGGGGCTCGCGTCGTGTTGGGTGGGTGCATTTGAGGATGCAATGGTGAGGCGCATTCTGGAAATTCCTGATTCTTCAGTTATCCAGGCAATTTTGCCTATTGGGTATGCTGATGAGAAAGTCCCTGCGCCGCCACGGCCTGAGCTCGACAAGGTTGTTTTTCTCGAGAGTTATGGCAACAGAATCAAGGACATTGCCGCGTATATGGAATGGTACGGCGAGCACGTGCAGCGTGCAGTGCAGAAAGGCAAGGAAATGATTAAAGAGTTTGCACGAAGGGTTCAGCAATAACTAATAAGGTTCAGTTTCCAGAGTACTGATTCGTTTGAAATCTGAATCACGGCTAAGGACTGTTTGTTTTTTGCTGAGCGCAATTCCTGCAATCATGCAGTCTTCCGGGCTTATGGACTGTCCTTTTTTTGCAAGTTCTCCATCAATTCTGCCGCCAATGTGTGCGCCGTCATCGTCAAGTGGCCAAACGGTTTGTTCTGCGAGAATTTGCATGATTTTTTGCCGTTCACGGTCGGGTTTTTTGCTTTGGGCGAGCCCGCTTGAGAGTTCAAATATGCTGACTGTAGTGATTATTTGGGCTTCATTTCGCTTGGTGAGTTCTTGTGCCTTCGCAATCGCGTTTTGTTTTCCATCCATCAGATCGATGAGAAACGATGTGTCGAGTATCATAGTTGTTTTGCCACCGTATCAACGCGTTTCCGTGAGTGTTTTCTGCGCCCAGCAATGTGTTTGCGCAGTTCGTCCGCTTGTTCACGGGTGAGGGTTCCTGCAAGGTCAAGAAGCGTGTGTTTCTTAAAGGTGCGCTTGATGACCTCGCTGAAGCTTTCCTGTGGTTTCTTCTGGGCGGCGAGTGCGTGATATGCCTCTTCCGTGATGGTAATCGTCTTTGTTGACACGCACATACGTGTGTGTATGTGTATATTTAAAGATTGCGGCCAGGCAGGGCAAAAATAGCATTCCGAACGCGCAGCTCAGTACCCCCAGGGAAAGAGCAATGCAAAAGCAGATTCTGTTTTTCATCATCCCCTAACCAGACCACTCTCAAGTAACACCCATTAATTTTCACTACTGGTTTATCGTCGATAATTTCCAGTTGAAACAGACCACTGATTCAGAAAAACATATTTTTCACTGTAATAACATTTATAAAGGATGAATGATAAAAGAAAAATTATACACCAACTTTCTTGGCGGAAAGTCGGATGTTGAATTTGGCTATTTTGTTCATCGCTTGGCGGCGCTGAACAAATCGTTACTGGCGTTGTTGTTAGTTGAAGTGTTCTTCCGAACTACGTGTTGTTCTTATTGGCGTAATCACAACACACTTCTGGAAAAAGAGAGGAACCTTGAAGTATTTAATTTTTTTGAAGTACTTTGAGGGGGTAACACTCAAAAAACCACAAAGGGGGGAACTGAAATGGAATTTTTGTTGGAAAAGGCAAAACAGAACGAAGATGTAACAATGACCGGTCTCGCAGTGGGGCAGGCAAATATTAAGGTGATTGGCTGCGGCGGGGCAGGGAACAATATGGTGTCCTGGCTGTACAAGCGCGGAATCAAGGGTGCGGAAATTATTGCGGTCAACACGGACACGCAGCATTTGAAAATCAGTGAAGCGGACAAGAAGTTCATTATCGGAAAGGAAGTGACGCGCGGCCTTGGCTGCGGTGGGTTCCCGCAAAAGGGTGCGGAAGCTGCACAGGAGTCAATTAATGAGCTCAAGATGACGCTTAAGGGCGCAGATATGGTCTTTGTGTGTGCGGGAATGGGCGGTGGAACCGGTACGGGTTCAGCGCCGGTTGTCGCGCAGCTGTGCAAGGATATGGGCGCAATCGTGATTGGGACGGTCACTATGCCCTTTAGCATCGAACGCGCGCGCATCGAGAAGGCGGAATTCGGGCTTGACCAGTTAAGAAAGTCATCAGACACTGTAGTTGTAATCGACAACAACCGCCTTGTGCAAATCGCAGGCAACTTGCCGATTCAGCAGGCGTTCGCGGTTGCAAACGAGCTTGTCTCAACAATGATTCGCGGAATTGTCGAAACGATTGCAACACCGTCGCTCGTCAACCTGGACTTTGCGGATGTGAAGGCCATTATGACCAATGGCGGCGTTGCGGCAATTGGTGTCGGAAGTTCGGACACGACGAACCGTGTGGAAGAGGCGTGCAAGGGTGCGCTTCAAAACCCGCTCCTCGACATCAACTATGCGGGCGCGACCGGTGCGCTGATTCACGTGTGCGGCGGTCCCGATATGACGCTTGAGGAAATCAGCCGTGTGGGCGAGATTGTGACCGAGTCTTTGGACGATGATGCGAACGTGATTTGGGGCGCGCGCGTCTCCGATGATATGAAGGGTAAATTGATGGTGATGACGATTATCACCGGCGTCAAGAGCCCTCAGGTTGTCGGCAAAAGCGAGCCCGCCTATCAGGCATCGCGTATGTCTGATGAGCTCGGTATCGAAATCATTCGGTAATAACGCTCTTTTTTTGCCTTCATTCAATACCACCCCCATGCGCGCAAGCGCAACAACGAACTGAAGGCACGGCCCCTCGCCTTTGAGGGGCTTTTTTTCTTTTTTTATTCAGACTTAATGATGTTCCGCTTCATCCGCTTCTTTTTTCGTCTTATGTACCGTGCCGGGCGGGTGTTCTGGCGGTGAATAAATGCTGTACAGCTTCAGGTCCTTGTCAGGAGATGCATTTGTTACATAGTGCCGGCTGCCTGCAGGAATAATGATAACATCATCGTCATTAAGTGTGCATTCTTGTTCTCCGATTTTGACATAAGCCGTTCCTGATTCAATGCGGATGAATTGGTCGGTGTCTTCGTGAATTTCAAAAGGGATGTCTTCTCCTGGCTTAATGCTCATCACGACCAATTGAATTTTTTTCGCGGTAAAGAGGACTTTTCGGTAGTTTTCGTTGTCAAGAGTTGTCTTTTCGATGTTTGTGGAATATGCCTGCATAATGTCGTTCGGACGGGGCGGTTTTTAAGTTTTTACTTCTTTTTCCTTATCAGGAAGAAGTATGCCGCCGCAATGAGAATGGCGGCAAGAACCGCCCAAATCCACGTGCGTGATTTTTGTTGCCTGATTTTTCCGGCCAAGTCACCGGTGTACGCAGTTTCACTCGGATGAACAAGGTCAGGGTCAATAAAGGGAGTGAGGTTTCGCTCGGAGGGCTCGCTCAGGTCGCGGTTTGTCCATCTGTTTTGTGCGAGCAGCGAGTCCCATTCATATGCTGAATATTCGATTGCGGAAGAGGTTGCACGGGCGCTCTTGCCTGCGCCGATTTCAATTTTGCGCGAAGAGTCGTCTTTTTTCCAAACTTCAATTGCGCCGTCGTGAACAGTATAAACGTCTGCCTCGCTGGTAACTTCCATAATAAAGTCTGTTCCTTTACGTCCGGTGATGGAGTGTGCTCCTTCCACTTCAAATGGCTCATTCTTGACGAGCCGTTTGACTGCTTCCCAAACGTTGATTATTCCTTGTTCAAGGACGCTGCGTTTTTTTTGTGGTGTTGGCAGGCGAAGCATTGTGCGTTCTGCGATAAAGAGGTTGCTGTTGCCAAGATGGATGGTTGCGCGTCCGTTTGGGGTTGTGTAAAGGACGTCTCCTTCAAAGAGCGTCAATCCTTGCCGGACGGGCCCTATCCATTTTGCTCTTCCGGGTGAATAGACGAAAAATTCTCCTTCTGCATCTCGAACATAACCAAGGGAACTGCTTCCGCCTTGTGATTCAACGTGCGGAAGGTTGAATTGTTCTTGTACGGAGCGCGCATCATTGGGATTCACACATACGCCTTCTTTTGGCACTTTACCGTTCTCGCAATATTCGCACTGTCTTTTGATAACGGAATAAATGCCTCCTGCGTTCATACAGGTATGCGCAAAGGTCTCTATTGATTTCTTGACGTGTGTTTCAAATGCAGAGTTGACCTTGGCATATGCTGCGCTTTTGTCTAGTTGTACCGCCTCGCAGTATTCATTGTGGAATGCGCATTTGCAGAATTGGAAGTTGATGTGGACGCCGCAAAAGTCATCGCGGATATCAGGGTAGTAAAAGTATTCAAATCGTGCCTGCGCAATGACTGCAAGGGAAAGGGCGATGAATAGCCAAAGTGCGGGCCGCATAAGGAGGGGGTGCAGCCGGTGAATAAAAATGTTTCTTTAGGGCGTGAAGCAGGCGCAGGGCAACCTTTAAAAACCGCATTCCTAAAAACAAAGTATGCTCTACCTTATCGGCCTTGGCCTCTCAGACGCGGATGACATCTCACTCAAAGGTCTTAACGCGATAAAATCGTGCAGCAAGCTCTATCTTGAATGGTACACATCAAAGTTGCAGTGTTCAGTTGAAGATTTGGAAAAAGTCTACGGCAAAAAAATCCATTTGGCAAATCGCGAGTTTGTGGAGAACGCGTCGGAACTTCTTGATGAGGCAATGATTGGCGATGTTGCGCTTTTGGTGATGGGTGACCCGCTCTGCGCAACGACGCATTGGGACATTCTGACAAGGGCGGAAAAGCTCAATATTCGGACAAAAGTAATTCACAACGCGTCAATTGTGAGCGCGATTGGGGCAGTCGGGCTGCAGGTGTACAAGTTTGGAAAAACTACCAGTGTTCCGTTTCCAAGGGAAAATTATGAGCCCGAGTCATTTTATGAGGTCATTAGGCAAAACAAGAGTGTGGGCGCGCACACGCTGCTCCTCCTTGACCTCTGGCCGCAAGAAGGCAGGTTTATGTCGGTAAACGAAGCAATTGAGTTGGTAAGAAAAGTTGAGCGAAAGCGCGGCGAGAAGGTCTTCCAATCGAGTGACTGGTGTGTTGGAGTTGCAAGGATTGGCGCAAAGGACCAAAAGATTGTTGCAGGGACTGCCGTTGAGGTTTCGGATGTTGACTTCGGGACCGCCCCGCACGCCTTAATCATTCCGGGGCAGCTGCACTTTATGGAAGAGGAAGCGGTTGCCCGCTGGAAAAAGAGTTAGATTTAAATATAACTGAATATAATAATAGTTATATGTCTGAAGAGATTGAGTGCACGACCAAAAAATGGGGAAGTTCAATTGGTGTCATAATTCCAAGTGAAGTGGTCAGGAAAGAGCGCCTGCGCCCAAATGAAACAATCAGAATTGTTATCAAAAAGATTCCGCTTGCGAAGACAATATGGGGTGCGGGCAGTGTCAAGGATATGCGGCCTACGGACGAAATTCTGAAGGAGTTGAGAAGCGGATGGTAAAGTATTTTTTTGATACGTATGCGCTCGTTGAACTCATCAAGAGAAATCCGAAATTTATGCCGTACGGAGAGTATCCGCTCATAACCACAATCCTCAACAAGATAGAGCTGTATTGGTGGGCGCTGAATTTCAACGGAGAAGAGCTTGGGCGAATCATCCTTAACTCAATTTCTGACGTTCAGGAAATTCCTGATGAAGTGATAGAGAGTGCAATGAGGTTCAGAAAAGAACACAGGAAAAAAGACTTCGTGTATGCTGATGCAATCGGTTATGCGTTTGCAAGAAAGCACAACTTGCTGTTTCTTACGGGCAATAGGCAGTTCAGGGACCTTCCGGGTGTTGAATTCGTGCAATAAGACGCCAAAACCTTTATAAGCCTCAGGCAGGGCTGAAGGCAGGACAGCCCCGTCGTATAGCGGTCAAGTATAGCGGGCTTTGGACCCGTTGACCCCGGTTCGAATCCGGGCGGGGCTATATTTATGTTTAAAGAAGAAGTGAAGCAGGACGTGAAGGCGCTCGGCGGTTTGCCGGTTTTCCTGCTTTCAGCATTCACTTTTTACCTGTCGGGAAATGCCAAGGTCGCGTTGGTTTTGCTTGCAGGATTGGTCATCGGGTACGTTATTGCCTCTTCGCTCCGTCTTTTGTTCTGGCGAAAGCGCCCGGATAAGGAAAAATATCACAATGTGCTCTCAAAGATTGATGCAGGGAGTTTTCCAAGTATGCACAGTATGCGTGCGGCAATGTTGGTTACGGTGTTGATGATGCAGTTCCAGCGCCCGGTTGCGTACGTTGTGTTTGGTCTCGCAGGGCTTTCCGTGCTGTGGATGCGCGTGTATCAGAAGCGCCATTTTACGGGCGATGTTATTGCAGGAGCAGTTCTTGGAGTTGTTATCATTATCGGAATCGCATTTGCGCTTTTGGTGTTTTTCTAGGGCAGGGCAATCTTTAAATAGTCTTCAGGAGCGTTTTTGCCTAAAATACAGCCCTATCGTATAGCGGTCAAGTATATCGGACTCTGACTCCGAGGACGGCGGTTCGAATCCGCCTAGGGCTATTGAAAAAGAACGCCCTTATTTCATCAGGACTTATTTCGCTCGCCATATTTGCAGTCATCACCATTACCCTCCTTTTCGGGAACAATGCCGGCTGGTGGAGTATTACGGAAGGTCCTGTGTTTGGTGTTGCGTTGGTGTTTGGCTGGCCGTTTATTATTGGAAGTGTAGTTGGCGGGCTTTCGCAAATGAGCAGCGGGAGTGAGCAGACGGCAGTAATTATTTCGTTTGCAGGATTAGTGCTGAATATAATCTACGCATTTGCAGTTGGCGCAGCAGTGGGCTATTTTGTGAGAAAGCGTTAGTCGTCGTCTTCGTCCGGCTCGCAGTTGCCGCCTAAAATGTCAATGCCTTCTTGGTAGAGTTTTGCGCCATCCAACATCTCGGTGTTGTTTGCGCGAAGGGTTATGTTTTGCCCGTTTATGCTGACGCGAAGGTCGCCCGTGGAGAGCCAGGCAAGGATGTCCGTGTTATAGGTGCTGTTGCCGAGTTGGTAGAAGTCTGAGTTTCGCTGTTCGCCAAGGGTTCTGCATACTTTTTTCTCGCCAAGGACGATGCAAACGGATGAACGGTAGGTTGTTGGCTGGCAGCGGTTAAAGCGCGGGCAATTTCCGTGGTAGCAGCAGCTTCCTTTTTTGATGCATTTGCCCTGTTCAGGACATTTGATGAAGTCTGCGGAACACACGCATTCGCCGTCTTCAAGCTGTTCTCCAATGCTGCATTCTTTTGCAGGGGCGCAGGTTCCGTTCACGCAGTTTTGTGTGACGCAGTCGGAATTAGTGCAGCACGCATTGCTTGGAATGCAGGTTTTGCCGCAGAGTTTGCCGGTTTCGCACCCGCAGATTCCGTTTGAGCAGGTTTGTCCTGCAGGGCAGGTTTTGCCTGCGCACAGGTCAGCTTCCGGTGCGGGCTCTTCAAAAACGCTGGGAGTGTAATTGCTGCTGGGGACTGTTTGGACGGCGGTTTCACAAGCAGCCAAAATCAGGAGGAGCAGTACAAATAATTGTTTCATAACCGTGCTGCCGAGCTATCGCTTTATAAAGGTTATGGCAAAATAAAGAGGAAAAAAAGATACGCTTACGCGTACATCTTGACTTCTTCGGGCTTGTATTTCCAGTCCGGGGCGAGTTTGCCTGTGCCTTTGTAGTATTTGGCAAGGCGTTTGATTTTGCTTTCGGTCAGTTGAAGTCCGCGAAGTGCAGGCATATCCTGCTTGTTTCCCTCAAGGTGTTTGCGCAGTTGGACTGAGCGTTTCATAAGCGCAAGCAGGTCTTCGGGGTAGTCGCCGGTGAGTTTTTTGTCGGCGAGGATTTCCTGGATGCGTTTTCCGCAAAGGAGTTTGACTGATGGGACTCCGTAGCTGTCGCGAAGCGTGATGCCGATTTGGCTGGTTGTTTTGCCTTCCTTGGCAAGTTTTGCGATGAGCATTTCCACTTCTTTGGCGGCAAGTCTTGTCCACGTGGGGACTTGTGCGTTTAAGGGTTTGTTGCTGCGTGAGTGTCCGCGTCCGCGGCTGTGCATTTTTGCCATGGTTGTTTCTCCTGGTGGTATTTTTTCGAAACGAGAATGTCTTGCATTCTCCCGTTTTATGCAGCGCGAACCGCATAATCGCTCGAATAATGCGGATTCACAGAAGGTCGTTTATAAAGCTTTCTGTCAGGTGAAGAAAAGTGAATAAAGAAGAGAAAAAATCAAAGGTGTGAGCGAATCTCATCAATTTTTGATGCAACGTCAGTCCCTTTCTTGGTCAGCGTCAGGAGTTTGAGCCGTCCTTGTTTATCGAAGTTGACAAGCCCTTCGCTTTCCATTTGCTGCAGTATTTTCACGACGTGTGAATACGTGCAGTCAATGTTCTTTGCAAGCGAGCTTGCATAGACTTCACTTTTGGCGTTGCGCAGTTCTACCAGCATCATGGCCGGCTTCTCACGGAAAAAAGTTTTGAAGATTTCTTTGTTTTTCAAATGACCCACCCCGGGTTAAAAGGAATGTGATTAATGTATTGCAGTATATATTTAAAGTTTTCGAAGGAATCAGCGTATCGTCGGAAATTTGCCGTGTTTTGTCGCATATTTTCGGCGTTTGTTGCGATAAGCATTTAAAGCATACGGTTGGAAAAAGAAAAATGCTGTTTCCGCATGAGAGCCCGCGTGCGGGCCAAAAGGAGTTGATTGAGTCGTTTCGGGTTGCAATGGGTGAGCGCCGGCCGATGCTTGCGCACGCGCCGACAGGGCTTGGAAAGACTGCTGCCGCGCTTTCGCCTGCGCTTGAGATTGCGCTTGAGCGTGACCTGACCATTGTTTTTCTGACATCAAGGCATACGCAGCATCAGGTGGTTCTTGAGACGCTCAGGAAGTTGCGGGAGCGGACGGGAACCGCAGTTCTTGCAACGAGTATGATTGGCAAGAAGTGGATGTGCGGGCAGGAAAACGTTGACCGTATGAATTCGGGCGATTTTGCGCAGTATTGCAAGAGTTTGGTGGAAAGTGATGCGTGCGAGTTTTATCGGAATGCGCGCGGAAAGAATAACCTTGCCGCGTTAAAGCTGCGGGGGGAACTGAAGCGGGATGCTCCGCTCCCTTCGGAAGCGGTCCTCAAAAGGTGTATTGATGAGCGTGTTTGTCCGTATGAGCTGTCGCTGATGCTCGCGGAGGAATCAAAGGTTATCATCGCGGATTATTATTATCTCTTCCACCCGCATATTCGCGAGACGTTCTTGGCGAAAATCAAGAAGAAGATGGAACAGCTTATCGTGATTGTTGATGAGGGCCATAATTTGCCGTCAAGATTAAGGGATTTGCTGACATCACGGCTTACAACAGCGCAAATAAAGCACGCGATAGGCGAGGCGAAAAAGCACGGGCTGGATGACGTGATTTCGCTCTTGGTTGAGATAAATGATGTGCTCCTCAGGCTTGCGGCAAATGTGAAGGAGGAACGCTTGTGCCGGGAAGATGAATGGGTAAAAGCACTTGAAAGGGTAAAGCCGTATGAGGAAATTATTGGCGAGCTTGAGGTTGCGGGTGAGATTGTGCGCGAGGACGAGCGCGCATCAAGTATTGGTGCGGTTGCGAAATTTTTGGCGGATTGGCGCGGCGAGGCAGGGGGTTTTGCGCGTATTGTGAGCAGGACTGATTTTTCAACGACGCTGAGCAATCGGTGTCTTGACCCTGCGATTTTGACAAAGGCCGTGTTTGACCAATGCTATACGTCCGTAATTATGTCAGGGACGCTTGCGCCGACGCAGATGTATGCGGACGTGCTTGGGCTTTCGGGTGCGATGGCAAAGTCGTTTGCAAGCCCGTTTTCGCAAAAGAACCGTCTTGCGCTTATTGTGCCGAAGACAACGACGAAGTATTCGTTTCGGAGCGAGAGGCAGTTTCAGGAGATTGGGGAGACGTGTGCGGACCTTGCAAAAAGGATTCCCGGCTGTGTGATGATTTTTTTCCCAAGTTATGCGGTGCGTGACCAGGTTGAGAAGTTTTTCTCAAGAAAGTATGACCGCCCGGTTTTTTATGAGCGGCCGGGGGCAAGTAAGGAGGAAAAGCAGGCGCTTCTGAAAAAGTTTTCCGGGGAGGCAAGGGCGGGCGCGGCGTTGCTGGGTGTTGCTGCGGGTTCGTTTGGCGAGGGTGTTGACCTGCCGGGCGTGCTCAAGGGCGTAATTGTTGCGGGCCTTCCGCTTGACCGTCCTGATTTGGAGACAACGCAGCTCATTGAATATTATGACAAAAAGTTCGGCAGGGGTTGGGAGTATGGCTATATTTTGCCTGCGATGACGCGGTGCATTCAGAACGCGGGCAGGTGTATTCGGACGGAGACCGACCGCGGCGTGATTGCGTTTGTGGACGAGCGGTATGCCTGGCCAAGGTACAGTTCAACGTTCCCGCCTGAGTGGGGAACAAAGATAGCGTCGAATTATGAGGAAGACATCGCGCGGTTTTTCGGGAAGTTGTTCTGATGCAATAATCTTTAAATAATTCTGCGTGTTCGGTCTCAGTATGGCAAAAGAGAATGAGAATCAGTACAGCAATGATGAAGAAGTTGTCGGTGAGCCCGAGCAGTTTTTGGATGATGACGAGCACGCAGACACGCACGCAGAGCACCAAGTGAAGGTGCGCGTGGGCGAGGAGGATGCGGACGTGTATACGGAAGAGGGGCGGGACGAGCTTGAGGAGTCTGATGAAATCGCGCCGTGGGAGGAAGGGTTCTCTGAAGGCGCGCAAGGTCCCGAGTCAGGGGTATGTGCACACTGTGCAAAGCCGCTCGGTGACCGAAATGAAGGCACAGTCGAGCGCGAAATTAAGGGCAATCTCTTGCTGTTTTGCAGTGAGAAGTGTGCAGGCGCGGGTCCAAAATCAAAGTAATTTTTGATGTTTTTTCTTAAAAAAAGAGGAAATATTAGTTTCCGGTATTGCTGCCGCCGATAATGTTGACCTGCTTGTCCTTGACTTTCTTGACGTCTTTTGTCAGGTCAAGCAGGTCAACGGAGAGGAGAAGTGTCTTGTCGGTAAGCGAGCCGTAGCGTTTGATGATGAATCCGCCGTCGGTGACTTCGATGACTTGGAATTGTTGGGGGATGCTCCAGTTTTCCTGAACTTCAACTGACTTGTTGAGGATGTCGCCGACTTTCGGCTGGTGGGTGACGGTAAATTGGCTGCGGCCTAAATTGATGACTGCCGGGCCGAACTCGGTGTAGATGGTTTGGTTTTCTTTGGGTTTTTGCCGAAAGAGGATGTCTTTTTCGCGGACTGCGATGATTTCAGAGGGCCAGTACGTGTTTTGGAGTTCGTATTCTTCGCCTGATTTTGCAATGATTTTGGCAAGGACGGCGTCTTCGGTGACGTTGAGGACTTGGTATTTGAACTGGAGCGTCTTGTTGTATGCAACATCTCCAATGACTGGCTTTTTGCCGAAAATGTTTTGGAATGCCGCCTTCGGGAATCGCTGAGTGATTGGAATAGTGATAAAGACAGGGCGGAAGAGTGTTTTGTTGAGGGCGAGGACGAGTTCGGGTTCGCTTGGCGGGATGATGACATCCTTGTGCTCGCCGAGCATAATTCCTTCAATGTGGCTGTCAAAGCCGGCGATTTTTCCGCTTTGTCCGAGGATAAAGGAATATGGGCCAATCGGATAGTTTTTGACGCCGTGTTCTTTGGCCAATGCTTCGTTATTGGTGTCAACAACGGTTCCGTTTTCAAGGGTAAGTGCGTAGTTGATGGTGACAAGGTCGCCTTTTTGCGCAATGAGGCTAAGGTCGCGCGGGGCGGTTTCATTGGTGGTGGATAAAGTCTCGTTTGTTGGTGAAAGAGCGGGCGCGCACGCAGTAATGAAGAGTGCCAAAAGGATGACGGTTATTTTTGCGTTCATAGGGGTGCCTCTTTAGCCCAGTGCTCTGCGAACGTCGGTAACTTCAACGCTTTCGACGTTGGGCGTGTGCGAGAGTGTTTCTTCAAGTTTTTCGGTTGTTCCGACGCTTTCGTCCATGACGAACATGATTTTGAGGGCGGATAGGCCAAAGCCGATGGGTTCCAGAATCTTGCGCACTTCGCCGTCTTTGTGCTTTTCATCAACGAATGCGCGGATGTGTTTTTCCGCTTCTGAAAAGAGCGCGTCAAGGTTGACCTCAGGGGAGGCAGGCATAAGTTTGAGTGTGATGATGACACTGGCCATTTAGTTTGGGCCCTCAAAGCCGCAGGCAGGGCAGGTGTATTTTGCCGCGATTTCGCGACAGCGCGCGCAGCGGATGATTTGGTGTTTGAGGCAAGCGGGGCAGTCGAATTTTGCGATGCCGCGCTGGCCGGTTGCTTGTGTTTTGCACGTGATGCATTCTGCCATGACGCGACCTGAACGGGAGGGGTTTAAAAAGCTTGCGGACTGTGCGTCCAAGGCGCGCAATTATTCAGGAAAACGCAGTAAAATGAGGATTCAATACTACCCTGCAAAGATAACAAAAGTATATAAAGTGATTTCGGGGTGAAAGAAGCTATGGGAATGTTGTGGGGGAAAAAAGAGGACAGTCAACAAAGGCAGGTTTCTACGCTGCAAAGTCAGATTTCCGGGATGCACGCTGAGCTCGCCGCGGTAAAGCGGGAAGCGCAGTCCGCAATGCAGGACGCAAACAAGCGTGTTCTTGCGGCAAAGCGCGAAGAGGAAAAGCTTCGCACAATGCAAAAGGAGACGCAGGCAAAATTGCAGGAGCTTGTGAAAAAGGAGGCGGCGCTGCACGCAGAGGAGACAAAATTGTCCGAGCGGGCAAGGATGTTGCGGGCTGCAGAAAAGCGTATTGATTCGCTAAGAGCAAGTGCAGAGGAGCTGCGTGCGGAAATTGT
>QZIM01000021.1 GCA_003599055.1 Candidatus Woesearchaeota archaeon | reverse complement strand
CGCTTCTCGTTCGCCTGCGCTCACGAAGGCGCGCTTTTTTAAAAAAGAGAAAAAAATTCAGGCGGGAATTCCTTCCCGCAAGTCCGCAATGGCAGCAGGTGTCTCAAAATGATAGAAGTCACCTGCCATACGCCTATCATACGGTTTCTTCCTCATCTTCGTACCTCCGGAGCCCGCTGAGCTCCTTTTCGATGGCAAGCCACTCGCCACGCCATCGCCTCATATCCAAGTCGATGGCACGCTTTTCGGTTTGCATAGGTCCCACCTCCAAGGGAAGCCACCATCAACTGCCGAAAACACAAAACTGCCATAAAAAATTTGTGAACATAAAATAGAGAATTTGTATAGATTCCTTACGCCCTTCGCGCATACGACTCAAAACGCACCGTCTCATCGCTTGAGCCCCACGCGGCAATAACTTCATAGAAACCGCGTGTCCACACTTCCCCATCACGCATAAAATGCGTTGCTTCACGAATGATAATGCTCGCGCGCGGCCGTGACAGCTGCCCTTCCCCTTTCGTCATCAGCAGCGGACACTCGCCCTCAAGCCAATAGTTTCGCTGGCCGCGCTTCAAAAAGGGATATGCTTTCCCTTCCTCGAGCAATTCAGGAATGCATTCCTCGATTGAGCGGTTTCCTGCATTGAACTCGCTTATGTCGCGCAGTGCAAGGTCAGGATTGAATTCAACCTTAATTCCCATATGCGCGCAAGCGGGCGGCGCAATAAAAAAGTTTCCCTGCCAAAACTTTATAAACCGCTTCGTTAGGGCACAGGCATTATGCCCCTGTAGGCTAACGGATAGATCGCAAAAACGCTGAGGCGTTTTTGAGAACTCGGAAAGCTTGGCTTTTCGCGTGAGGAAAACAAACGTTGCGCCCCTGTAGGCTAACGGATAGACTGAGCGGTTGCGGTCCGCTATATCTGGGTTCAATTCCCAGCAGGGGCGTTTGTTTTCCCCTTGATTTATTGTCGAGCTTTCCGCGTCTGAGCGGTTGCGGTCCGCTAATCTTGGGTTCAATTCCCCGCAGGGGCGTTTGGTTTTTCCTGCACACAGTGCTTTTTGTATTTTGTGCGTTTGGGAATTGAAAATCCAGACAACTGCGGTTGTCTGTCCCTCAAAGACTCGCGTTGGCTCGTCGTTTGAGGTTCCCCGCAGGGGCGTTGATTTTCTTTTTTGGAATGTCAAGGGCTTGCCGTGTTTTGGGCGGTCGCAGTTTTTTTTATCTTCCTTGTTATTCTTTCTTTTTCGTATTATTTTAAATATATTAGATAAATCAGTCCCATTTCCCTTATTTTTTCACTAAGTAGTGGTAAAAATAGAAAGATTTATAAGCAAATTAACCACTTTCTAGTGATTATGAAGACTCGGCGCTTTACCAAAGACCGCATTGCGGGAGTTCCGGAAACCACTGCCCCAAAGATAACGCCTGTTTCGCCCCTCTTTCCCGAGGGCGAAGCGCCCGACAGCCTTTCCGCCCGCGTCCTGCGCACCTTTGTTCGCCCCTGCAGCTCGGTTGAAAACAGCCTGCGCAAAGCACCCGGCATTCTCTCCCGCGAACTCGGAACCCCGGTTACCCTTCGCGCAACCATCCTCAACGAGTGCCAAAACCTCTACGGCGACCAGCAAAAAGCACACGAACTCTACGCCCTCCAACTCATCCCAAACAACCGGCGCCAAACCGCCCCCGGAACACTTGAACTTCTCTTTGAAAAAGACCCGGCAACACTCGGGCCTGATGCGCTTCTCTACCTTCGCGAAATCGTGCCGCTTGCCGAGGACCTCCTTGGCAGCGCCGTCCTTTATGATGCTGCAAACCTTGAGAAAGTCACCGACCCGCTCACCGGACTTTTGAACCGCAGAGGAATTGAGCCGCTCTACGACCACCTCATCGCATCCATCGTCCGAGAACACCGCGCACCCGCACAGGCAAAAAAACAGAGCGACTACCAGGGAGTTGCGCTTGCCATCCTTGACATTGACCACTTCAAAAAAATAAATGACACCTTTGGCCACGACCGCGGTGATGAAGTCCTTAAGGCAGCGGGGAAATACCTTCGCAACTCAGTTCGCCGAGAAACCGACGAAGTCGCCCGCATCGGCGGAGAAGAATTTCTCCTCCTCTTTGAGGACTGCCCAAAACAAAAAGCACTCGAACTCATCCACAATTTCAGAGAACAAGTCAAAATTGATTCCGCGCAGGGCTATTTTGGCATCCTTCCCTCGCCGCTCACCTTTTCCTGCGGCATTGCCCACACCAGCGAAGCTACCTCCTATGATGACGGCCTTGGAGCAGCACTCTGGCGCCTTGCGGACAAGCGCGCATACCGCGCAAAACGCGCAGGCCGCGACCGGGTAAATTCCACCCTGCTCCCTCTTCGTGAAAAAACCTATTTTGACATAACTGACACCGACCAGTAGTATCAGTCGAAAGCTTTTTAAATACCTGTCTGCTTGCAAACATATGCGGCAGATTTTCGATGCACAGCTTGCAGTGGTCTGGAAACACAGCCTTGCCACTGCATACCGCAACGGAAATTCAACCTCCCTAGTTCTTTGCACCCTTGCCGGAGACCCTTTCGCAATCGAACAACACCTCCCCTGTGCACCCCTTCGCTATCACGAATTCAAAATAGGACCGAAAGAATACGCGCTCTTCCCACACGAACTCCCTAACCCCGAATCCACCAACGCATTTGAGAGTTACCTTGGCAGACACCACGTATCCGTAGACGCATTTGTCACCGGAACCTACGACGGCGAACGTCACATCATACCTGATTTTGAAACCGCGGCAAAAGAAAGCATCCAACACCTGCGAGACAACCTTGCACGCAAACAGCGATACACCACAGTCTCACTTGCAGAACTCCTTAGCCTTCCGCGCAAACTCACTGTCCGACCTGCTCCTTAAGCTTCATTGCAACCTTCTCACCAACAAGCCCTGACAATTTCTCCAAAGAAGCACTCCTTATTCCTCCCAAATCCTTTATCCCCGCACGGAACAACTTTCGCGCGCGAACCCTGCCCACCCCTTCCAGCTTAATGAGCGGCAACAACTCTTCCTTAACACCATAACGCAGGCGCAGCCTTGCCTTGGTAATTTCCTTCAGCACCGGCTGCATTTCAAGCAGCGCTGCAATCTCGTGCACCCCATACAAAAGCCAATCCGCATTGTCAATCTTGACACGCATCTCACCCGGACGGCAATCATACTCCTCAAGCATATATTCCTCATCCTTCTCCTCAATCCAGTCATCAAGCATCATTGCGGTCTTTACCGCATCAAAAAACTCCTCATACTCCGGCTCAAACATACTCGGCTCGTGCTGCAAAAGATTCGGCTCAACCAGCCCATACTTTTCCTGCACCTTCTCAAACTCCTTTTGCCTTACCCGCAGAAGCGGGCGCATCTCAAGCGTATTTGCAACCAAGTGCAGCCACGTGAACGCCCGCAGCTTTTTCCCTTCCGACTTCCGTAACGCATCAATAAAACCGTGGGCCGTCAACGGGTCCAAATACAACTCTGCCACGCGCTTTCCCATCAGCGTTGCACGGTACCCTTCCTTTACCTCCTGCAAAAACCCCCACTCAACCAACACATTCAAAACACGGTCAATAATCTTTTGCATCCGAGCCAAATCCTTATACTGAAACGCCCAAAAAGACCTGCCGAAAAAATCAACAATAGATTCCCGCGGGCCGATAATCCTGCTGTTAATCAACGAAAGCAAATACATCCGCAGCACCGGCTCAACCGCAAGCTTACTCAAAATATCCTCGGGACTCCCCCGCAAATAATGCTCCTCAACAAACTCTTGGTCAGTTTGCGTTTGCGCAACCACAATCACTTCTCCCACCGAGTCATATTTCGGCCGTCCTGCGCGCCCGGCCATCTGCAAGAACTCGAGCACAGGAATATGCTGCATCCCCCGCTGCGTGAACCGCTTCACATCACGAATCACCGCACGAAACGCAGGCATATCAAGCCCTGCCGCAAGCGTCGGCGTACACGCAATAATGCGAATCGCCCCTGCACGAAAAGCATCCTCAACCAATTCCCTTTGTTTTGGCGCAAGACCGCTATGATGAAACGCAACCCCTCCTTTCACGCACTTTGCCAAGCGCTCGCATTGCCTTGTCGGCCTTGCAAGCACCCCTTCAATCTCCCTTGCAAGCTCCTTTAGCCGCACTTCCTCAACCCCGGTCTTCTTACCGATATCCTCAGCGACCTTCTCCGCAGACCGCTTACTATTCACAAAAACAAGCGCCTGCTTTTTCTTTGCAATCGTATCACAGGCAAGATTCACCACCTGGTCCGCAGTCTTTTCCGGCACTTTCACGGGCATTCAAACAGGAATTTGCCGCAGAAATATAAGCGTATATGGCCCCGCCGTGATTACGCGGAAATCCTCGCTTGATTTCCGAGTTTCCGAAAATCTCCGATTTTCGTAATCCTCCGAACCTTGCGGTTCGTAGGCTTTCAGGCTCGCTTCGCTCACCTGAAATCCCGAAAATCCTTGCGTGCTTTCGGGCTCTTCGGCTCGCTCTGCTCCCCGAAGATGAACACGGCGGCAGTTCTGAGAAGAAAGGCCTATGGCCCCGCCGTGATTTGAACACGGGACCTTTCGATTATCAGTCGAATGCTCCACCAGGCTAAGCTACGGGGCCGTAGACGCCTTGGGACAGGGCGTGCTTTTTAAATATTATGGTGGCTTTTCCCCGAAAACCGCCACAAACCTTTTAATACTTCCTTGCGCTTTTCTTTCCTTAGCACAAAAATGAGGGTACATTGAGACACCAGACTCAAAACGGTTCACGTGACTACCTGTTAGTATTTTTTGTTGCAACCGTCGTACTTTCCGGCATCGGACTTCTTGTCTACACGCAAAACAACATTACCGGCGCAATCGTTGTCGCACCCGCGGCACCCCTTGACTGCCAGTTCATTAACGCAAGCTGCCCCGGCGGCTACACCAAAGTATACGCGATAAGCAACGAAACCAACGCCCACGCAGAACTCTTCAACGAAACAAACTACGGCGTCAACGTCTGTTGTCGTGACTCGACCGCAGTAAACACGCTCACCGCCGGCACCGGAACGACCCTCTTTAACCTCTCCAACTTCACCAACGCCCACGCAGGCCTCAACGGGCAAACCCCCTACGCGGAAGCGATTCTCCTGAACAGCGCGCCAAACCAAATCAACTGCTTTACCAACGAAACCGGCGAAGGCACGTGCGGCTTTGGCTTCACCTGCGTCGGAACACTCAGCGACACCACCAACGCCCACGTTGCAAACTGCACCCCGGGACAAGCATACAACATCACCGTCTGCTGCTCCATCGGCGGCCTGGTCACGCGCTACCTTGCACCAAACACAACCTCTGCAGCACTCCTTACCGCGAACGGCAGCACCGACGGCACACTTGCCGACAACGACTCAAGCTACGCCACCCAAAACATCACCTACCTTAACCTCACCACCTCCCGCAGATTCATCGAATTCACCGGAAACTTCAACACCCAAGATGTCAATGCGCGCGAGCTCTCCATCACCTTTAACGACACTGCCGTTGCCGTAAACACCAGCCAAGTCAGCGGCAAATCCGCAAGCCACGACCTCTTCCTCCCGGACACCATCAACAACGTCGGACCCCACGTGTGCCCTGATGCGGACTCCCTTGATGAGGCGAACTTCAGCTGCGCGGGCGGCTTTACCTTTGATGGTCCCTACCCCGAAACCATCAGCAGCATCACCGCAAGCAAAGAAAACAACGAATACCGCATCAGCGGCCTTACCGGCAGCGGCGCATTCATCGCAACCATAGTCAACAGTTCAATCACCAACAGCAACATCACCAACAGTTCAGTATTCAACAGCACGATTACTGATAGCAATGTTACCGACAGCAACATATCCAACAGCACGATTAACAACAGCAACATCGTCAACAGCACCATCAACGACAGCACGGTCACCAACAGTTCAGTTACGAACAGCACCATCCTTAACAGCACCCTTGTCAACACCTCTGTTCAAAACAGCATAATTATTGACAGCACCAAAATCAATTCAACCATCATCAACAGCTCCGTCACCGGCAGCGTCAACGTCAACTGCACCCTTGTCAACACGAGCGAAAGCTACTCCAGCTGCACGAACAGCACGGTCGTGAACACCACCCTTACCAATCTCACCGTCATTAACGCAACCATCGAAAACGGCTTTTGCTCAAGCGGCGTCGTTGTCTTTAATGGCGTTCCCTTCAACTGCCCGCTCTTCCTCTTTGAACTCTCTCCGCTCAATTTAGTGTTCAGCAAAGTTGAAAGTGCCGACCCAATACACAAAAACAGCATCCTTACCTACACCATCCACTTGCGCAACAATGACAACCAAACCGCGGTCAACCTCACCCTCAACGAAACCTACCCTGCGGGAACCACTTTTGTCAGCAGTGAACCCCCTGCGGACATCAGCAACAACGTATTCATCGTCGGTGACCTTGCCATTGGCGCAAGCACGACCATCAACATTTCCGTATCTGTCGGCGATTTGCCGAACGGCACCATCCTCACAAACCAGTTTAACATCAGCTACCAACGCCCCAACAACCTAAGCTTCTTCCAACAAAACAGCACGGACACAACCGCCCTTGGCGTTCCCTTCCTTGCCACCAACAAAACCGCAGACCCTGACCCTGTCATCAAAGGAAACACAATTACGTATACAATTAACATAACCAACAACGGTGATGAAATCGCATACAACACCACCGTTGATGAGGTTTACCCGAACGGAACATCCTTTGTTTCATCTACACCCGTCCCAAGCTCAGGCAACAGCACCTTTAGCCTTGGCACGCTTGCAAACGGGTCAAGCACGACCGTCACCATCACCCTTAACACCAGTTTAGACATCACAAACGGGACAATCCTTAACAACACCTACCTTGTCTTCACCAACAGCACCCTTGGCATACCCTTTAACAGCGGCAACGAAACACTCACGACCGTCCTTGGCTTCCCTGACATCACCACAACAAAAACAGCACTGCCCCCCGCAACTGCCCCAGGAACATCAGTCCTCTACCAAATCACCCTCACCAACAACGGCGACCATACCGCAGAAAACATCACCCTCGTTGACGGTTACCCTGCCAACGTCACCTTCAACAGCAGCCAACCCGCCAACACCACTGACAATGCAACTTTTGCCGTTCCCAACCTCCTCCCCGGACAAACATTCATTGTTAATATCAGCGTCAACATCAGTTCAACCATGCCGGGCGGAATTCTCCAGAATAATGCAACTGTTACGTACGCAAACACCTCCGGCGCAAACGTCACCGCAAGCACTGCCGTAAACCACACCATCGGCCTTGTCAGCGGCGGGCAAGGCGGCGGCAGCAACAATTTCGTTGGCGCACAAATCATCCGTCCGCGCACCTATACCACTGATTCAGACAGTTTCCTCACCCCCTACCTCAACCGCAAAGACACCGTCGTATTCAGAACAGAAGACGGCATTCACTCACTTATCGTTGACGAAATCGGGCTGACAACCTTGACCGTGACCATCCAAAGCACACCCCAAACACTCAACCTGCAACTCGCCGACCGCAAAGACGTTGACGTCAACGGAGACGGCACTGCCGATGTGACCGTCGTTGTCGTCGACATCTACCGCGCACAACAAACACAACTCCGGCTCATCCGCACCCGCGGCGCGCAAACAGAAATCCGCCCTGAAGAAATCATCCGCGCACCGCAACAAGAGCCAACAGTCCAAACACCCGCCCCTGCGCCCGTTCGCGAAACACGCCCACAAACCCAAACACTGCCATTCGCAGGACAAGCAATAAAAACAGATATGCCTGCTTCAGGAACAGACCCAATCGCATTCATCCTCGTCAGCATCATCGTCTTCTTGGCACTCGCCGTCGCCGCAATGCTTGCCTGGAGAAAAACACACCCGCCCGGACACAGCGGACCAGAACCGCAAGTGGTTGGGTGGAAGTTACGGCACAAGTAGTTTGCGGTAGGTAGTTGGCGGTTAGTAGTTTGTTGTTGGTCCTTGGCTATTGGTTCTCAGTTATCAGTGCTCAGTCGTCAGTTATCGGCAGCCAGAAGTCAGACATTCTTCTTAATGTATTGTGCGCACGGTCAGGAGAAATTTTACGCATTCATTAGATTAACCGCTGCCAACAATAGCTATGCCAAAAAATTAAGGCCACACGTAAACCGTCTGCACAAGCGGAACGCCGATAAGCTGACCGTTTGCCTTGCACACGCTGAGCAGCGTGCCGTACTCGTTCGTATATACGTGCCACGGCTCAACCGGCTCAAAACCCTGATAGATACACGCCTGGTCCGGCGGCAACTGCGCAGGCTGCGGGCCATAATACCATTCACCGCCACCTGACGCATAATACTGCCCTGTAATCACGTCAAAATTAACCAAAAACCCGCCAACGGCAAACGCGCCGATGACTGCAAGCAGTAATGCACCAACTCTGTGTACCATCTTTTTTCAAAAACATCTTGGGAAGAGAGGTATTTAAAGGTGTCGTTATGCGATGATTGGAAGACGGATTTCTCCAATAAGTTCTGGTAATACTTCATTCTCTAACTTTACCATCTTAATGAGGCCAAAATTTTCGAAAATTTTGAGATCCCTGTAGACTACTTCAAATTGTCTATTTAGTGCTCGTGCTAATTCTGAAACGTTTTCCTTTTTCTTTATTGAAAGATGCATTAATAGTTCTATTCTTTTTGGGCTGAAAATTTTTCCAAATAAATCAGGTGTCAGAATGAGACGGATTCTTCCTCCCGTTATTGTGCCTTTTAAAATATCGGTGGAAATCAGTCTTATTTCTTCTCGTCTTTGTTTTTCGTTTTCAACTATTTGAATTTCGATTATCGTTTTCATTTTTTTGGTTTTTTTCAATTAGGTGTGCATATTGTTTTTCAAGGTGTTTCTTTACTTCATCGTATGCCTGTTCTGGGCTCACTATTAGTTCTTTGTCTCTTACTATTCTTTTGGTACGTATTCTTTTGTCCAGGTAATGTATGTGAGTTCCTGTCTTGCCTTCGTGGGCTGAATTGTCAATCTGAACAACATTTTCCCATTCTCCATTCGTAAGGATTTGACCTATTACTGCGAAATCGATACCGATTGGGTGTTCTTTTGTTTTTGGCACTTTCTGTGAGCGAATCTTAATGTTGACCCATTCGCTCAAGGGTACATTGTTTGTGTCTTGCATTTTTCACCTGTCTCTTTCCCATGGTTCCACCTCTTTGTCATAATCCCTTCTTTATGATTTTAAAAGTCATACCTTCTATTTAATACTTTCGTTTGGATAATGGGCGTTCACGTAAGTAAAAAAATACACTTTTGTTGAGAGAACGCCTCCAGCCAGACTCGAACTGGCGACCTTTCCGTATCTTCCAACAGCTCTACTGAGCCATCGGTAACAGCGGAACGCTCTACCGGCTGAGCTATGGAGGCTTGACCCTTGCGACCACCACCAAGGTTTTTAAAGGTTTCCCTGCGCAAATCTTATAAACGGCCCCCCCTGCAAACTGCCTTATGCAAACCCAATACGACCTCGAACTTGACAAGGTCGAAACAAAAATCAAGGCAGAGAACGCCAAAATAGTCTGCATCCAGCTTCCCGAAGGGCTCCGCCCCGAAGCCAAAAACATCGTCCACGAACTCGAAAAGCGAACCGGCGCAAAAGTCATCACGTGGCTCGGCAGCTGCTGGGGGGCGTGCGATTTACCCCTCGAAGTCAACCGGCTCGGCGTCAACCTGCTCGTCCAATGGGGACACTCAGAATGGGGCCACTAAAGCTGCGCCCAAAGCTGCCTTCTTGCAACCCAAAAATACACAACCCCTGAAACAACCGTGAGAACGGTTGCAACCAGCATTGCCTCATACGCAAACGGCAAACCCGCAAGCACCCAAACAACCGCCACATTTTGCGCAAGCGTCTTTCCCTTGCCCCAAACGTTCGCCACAATCACTTTCTCCACCAATGCGCGAAGCCCGGTTACCAAAAATTCCCTTGCCACAATCACATACGCCATCCACGGCTCAACCCCCTTATTTGCCAAAAACAAAAGCGCAGCGCACACGAGCAACTTGTCCGCGAGCGGGTCAAGCACCGCGCCCGCCCGTGAAACCGCCTTAAACTTTCGCGCAAGATAACCGTCAATCAAATCCGTTAGCGCGATTACCGTATACAACACGATTGCAAGCCACCTTGGCCCTGCCACCAGCGCAATCAAAAACACCGGAATCAAACCGATACGCGCAAGCGTCACCTGATTTGCCGCACTTACCATTTTTCCTTCCTAATCCCCAGATAAAACGCAGCGTGATTCACCGCAATATGCCCAAGAACACTCAAAAGCCCAACCGCAAGAACCGCAGCCCAGCCCGGAAAATACACGATGCTCCCGAACGCAAACGCGCCAACGACAAAATCCAGCTGGTCAAACGGAATCCACGGCCTTCCGCTCTTCACCTTCATTCTCCTCTTAAAAAAACTCTTCACCGCATCGCCTGTGAGCGCGCCAAACGACACCAAAAAAGACCACCAAAACGCAGAAAACACAAACGGCCAATACAGATTGCTTAACACTACCCCAACAAACGTGCCCAGTGCGGTCCCGATAAGAAAACCCTTCCACGTCTTATTCGCCCCCAAAAGCGGCTCGCCCCGCAACGAAAACCCAAAATCAAGCCGCGCCTTCCCCGGCAAGCCCCGCGCAAGAACCGGAGTCATATTTGCCACATACGCAGGAATCATCGCGTACAAAACCTCAATCATAACGCGCTCCGAACCCTATCCGCCGCGGACACAAAACCCGACACTGCCAAAACCCACACAAGCACCTGCGAAAATCCGCTCACAAGGGACGCAACCACAAATAAGACCATCACCCCTGCATTCACCTTTCCCGACACATTATGCGGCGCGCCTGCCCTTCCCTTTGCCAGAACCCAAAGCATTGAACACACCTGCGCAACAAACACCGACAGGATAAGAACTGCATACTCCTTGAGTTCGGGAACAAAAACAAACACGAACAGCAAAGCCGGGTAAAACAACGAATCAGCAACCCCGTCAAGCATATTCCCATAACTTGACTTCTTTGGCAAACGGCGCGCAAGAAAACCATCAAGACCATCAGAAACAGCCCCAACAATGAATAAAACCAGGAAAAGAACCTCCTCCCGCAGAATCCCTGCAGCGTACAACAACGGGGCGATAATAATGCGCACAATCGTAACCGCATCAGCAACGTTCATACCGCGCTTAAAAGAAAGGAGGGTATAAAAAACTAATCAACAAACTCAATCCCGAGCTCATTTTGAATCTCTTCCTTGGTTGCATCACTGAGCCGCTTGGTCTTGCCGAAAATCTGCGGGGACTTCACTCCCGTTACAATAATCATTGCCCGCAAGGTCCTTCCCAAATCCTCATAAATCTGCGCGCCCCAAATAATCTTTGCCTCTTCACTTAGCCGCCCGGAGATTGTTTCTACAACCTTCCTTGCCTCGCTGAGCGTCATATCCTTGCTACCGGCAACGTTAATTAGCGCACCCGTCGCTCCCGTGATATCCACATCAAGGAGCGGGTTTTGAATCGCCTTTTCGACAGCTTCCACTGCCCTGTTTTCACTGTCAGACTCGCCAACACCAATTAATGCGACTCCGCCATTACTCATCACTGCGCGAATATCAGCAAAATCAAGATTCACAAGGCCGGTCTTTGTGACCAACTCTGCAATTCCCTTCACCGCATTTGTCAGAATCTCATCCGCAACCTTGAACGCCGTATGCAACGGAAGGTCGGGAGCCAGCTCAAGGAGCTTATCATTTGGAATCACAATCAGCGTATCCACAAACTGCTGCAACTTTTCAAGGCCGATGACTGAGTTTTCATAACGGCGATTGCCCTCCATCGTAAATGGCATTGTGACAATGCCCACCGTCAGCGCGCCCATCTTCTTTGCAATATCGGCAACAACCGGCGCAGAACCCGTGCCCGTGCCGCCCCCAAGACCGCACGTCACAAACACCATATCCGCGCCCTGCAAGGCATTTTTAATATCGTGCTCGTTCTCGTGCGCACTGTCCTCGCCAACCCGCGGGTCAGACCCTGCGCCCATCCCCTTGGTTCGTTCTCTTCCAATAAGCAGTTTCTTTTCCGCAGTCGTGTACAGCAAATCCTGCGCGTCCGTATTAATCGCAATCGTCTCCGCACCGTGAATCCCCACTTCCGCAATACGATTAATTGTGTTATTTCCACCGCCACCGCAACCCACCACCTTAATGCTTGCGCGCTGCCTTGACAGAAGCTCCTCAAGCTCCGTATCAATCGGATGATTGCTCGTTCGCTTGTGCGTCAGCTTCGGATCATTACTCGCTGTTTGCGGCGGTCGTATGAAGTTCATTGTTCCCCTCTTTACCTGTTGCTTCGTCTGCCGGAATCCTGTATATAAGCATTATTGGGAATCAACATATAGGTTTTATCGACGAGCCAGAGCATATAAAAACCACCGGCACATTCTCTTTTTATGCGCAGCGTTATGGTCTTTGGCACATTTGACCCTCTGCACGAAGGACACCGTTTCCTTTTTCGCGAAGCAAAGAAACACGGAGACTCCCTTACTGTCGTGGTCGCGCGCGACAAGAACGTTCTCCGCGTCAAAGGAAATGAACCGGCCCACAAAGAGCAAGACCGATTACGCCACGTTCGCGCGGAACCTCACGTTGACCGCGCAGTTCTTGGCCATATTGATGACGTCTACCGCATCCTCGAAGAGACCCGGCCGGCCGTCATTTGCCTTGGTTACGACCAACGCGCGTTCACGGACACACTTGAAGCGGAACTTGCCCGAAGAAGCATTACCGCAACCGTGATTCGGCTGCCCGCGTACCGCCCTGAAACATACAAAAGCTCACTCATCAAAAAATCCAACTCGTTCTCAACTGCCTGAACACTTTTCACCAATCTGCGCCCAAATAGCCCTCTTGAACTGAGCTCATTTTCTCTTTTGCAAAACAGTAAAAACAAACAACACTCAGAAGAATCACACACTAGTGCTGATGCGTCGGGTCATTGCACGTGTCGCCGTGACTGTGCGCGGGCATCTTCTTGAGGTCATACTCAACTTCAAGACCGGTCAATTCTGTCAACTTCTTTGAGAGCTCACTCAGAATTTCCTTGGGCAATTCAGGCATCACAATTGTCGCCTTCTTATTCTCGACCTTCACTTCCGTCTTAAGGCCAAGCAACACCTTGAGCACAGATTCAACCTGCACTTTCTTGTCCGTTACAAACTTGTTCACCGTAAGGTCATACACCACATCACGACCTGCAAGCGGATGGTTAAAGTCAACAACCGCGCGGCCACCGCTCACACTGCGAATGATTCCCACCATCCCGTCAATATTGAGCCGCAGGCCCGCAACCGGCTTAATCCCCTGCTCCTCAAACTTATTCGCCGGAATCATCTTGAGCAATCCTGCATCCTTTTTGCCAAATGCCTTTTCCTGCGGAACCTCAACTGTGAAACTCCCCACGTCCTTGCCGACCAAAAACTCATCAAGCCCGGGCAAGAGCTGGTGCTCGCCCACACAAATCACAACCGGCTTATACTCCGCACCTTTTGCGTAGATATTTGACTTTTTGGCTATTGCATCATTCGTCGTATCAAAAACCTCATTCCCTTCCTTGAGGCGGCCGGTGTAGTCAATTTCCACAAAATCGTGCTTTTTGATTGGCATTTGGCACAGGGGAGGGGGACTGTTTTTAAAGATGTCGCTTCGATTTGACTGCGCCCACAATACTCTTCACAATTTCCCTTGGTGTCATCTTCGATGTATCAATCACCAAATCATACTGCTTCAGATTAAAAATGTCCAGCTTATACCACTTCCCGTACCGCTCACTGTCGTTATTCATCCGCGCCATAATCCGGTCGTGCATTTCCTTTTCCGACCCTGCCTTTGCCTCGTCAACTCTTTGGTCTTTGAAAATGCGCTTTGCTGCGACATTGAGGTCAACATCAAGAAACACCTTAAACGACTTTGGAATAAAATGCCACGCAAGCCTGCTGTCAAACACGATATTGTCTTCCTCTTTTCCCATCTTTTTGAGCAAGTCATCGCACTCCTTATCCGTCCACGCCTCCTTTTTCCCAATCTCGTTGAGCTCATCAATCGTGAGGCCGCGGCGCATTGCAATCTCGCCGCGCAAATCACCTGCACTAAAAAAACGATAGCCAAGCGCTTTTGCAACCTCTTTTCCCACCGTGCTCTTCCCCGAGCCGGGCTTTCCCGTGATTGTAATTATCATATCACCTTCCTTTCCCGAACATACTTAACCTGTTTTATATATTTTGTATGGAAAACGCAAAGCTTTATATTCTCACCCTCTGAAAATCACGCCGGATGGGGCTTCCTTACCGAAACATCGTCATTTCTCAAGACATGATAGACGCGTATCGCACAGCGACGCGCGATAGCAATCCGCTCCACGAACTTTGCGCCCTCGGCAAACAAGAAACATTCATCCTCGAACAACTCGCACAGGAACAGGCAAGGCGCGCGTATCGTGACGCTGCCTGCGCACGCTACACGGTCGAATTCAAACACCCCATCCCAAGCAACACCACGGTCACCATCGAACTTGTCACCCACGATACCGACAACGGAACCATTGCGGGCAGAATCCTTCGCGGAGAAAAAACCGCCGCAACAGGCACGTTCACCTACGTCCCAAACGGCAGAGGGCTTTGCCCCAGCAACTACTGTACTGATGCAAGCCAACTTGAAAGCAGCGCACGCGCGGCACACATTGAACTTGGCATCCCCGCAAGCAGGTTCACCCTCTCAACCGACGACGCATTTGCCGCAGCACTCGGCATCGGCAGCGATATTCCCGCCCTTCGCCCGCTTGCCGTCGGGCTCTCCAGCGCAGCCCTCCTTGACCGCGGAAAAGACCTCATCTTTGCAGAACGCGAACAGGGCAACGCGCCAGTCTATACAAGACACGACATTCTTCTCTTTCCCAACAGCCTTGATATGGACACCAACGACGAACTTTGCATCTTTGTCAGCTTTGCAAAACAAGGCGGGCGCGACTACCGCGCATTCACGTTTGCGGAAAACCAAGAAAAAAGCCCCCTTTACGCAGGAACCCTCGACCTCACCTTTGTTCCCGAACGCATCGTCAAAAGAATGCTCCGCTGACTCCAGTTCCATAATCTTTTTATACCGCTTCCTGACGAAAAATCCCATTCCTGTCTATAATCAATAGAAGGAGGGGGAAAACCAATGGCGAAAGAAGTACAACCAATATTCATCCTGCCCGAAGGCACACAACGAACCACCGGCAGGACTGCCCAGCGCAACAATATTATGGCGGCAAAACTCGTTGCGGAAACCGTCCGCACCACCCTTGGCCCCAAAGGGATGGACAAAATGATTGTCGACTCCATGGGAGACATCACGATTACCAACGACGGCGTCACCATCCTTGAAGAAATGCACGTCGAACACCCGGCTGCAAAAATGATTGTTGAAGTCGCCAAAACCCAGGAAGCAGAAGTCGGTGACGGCACGACCACGGCAGTAGTTATCGCAGGTGAACTCTTGCGCAGGGCAGAAGAACTCCTTGACCGCAACGTCCACCCAACCGTCATTGCCAAAGGATTCCGCCTCGCCGAAGAAAAAGCACAGGAAATCCTTGACAAAATCGCAGAACCCGTCAGCGAAAAAGACGATGCAATCCTTCGCAAAATCGCAGGAACCGCCCTCACCGGAAAAGCAGCCGAAAGCAGCAAAGACGTCCTCTCTGAAATCGCAGTCAAGGCAGTCAAGCGCGTCATCGAATACGACAACGGACACGTCCACTTTGACCGCGACCACATCAAGCTTGAGCGCAAAACCGGCGGCGCAGTCGAAAGCACCGAACTCATCGAAGGAATCGTCCTTGAAAAAGAAGCAGTCCACCCCTCAATGCCAAAACTCGTCAAAACCCCCAAAATCGCCCTCCTTGACTGCGCCGTTGAAATCAAGGACACGGAAATCGACGCAAAAATCGAGATAACCGACCCCTCCCAAATGCAGGCATTCCTCAACCAGGAAGAAACCCTCCTCATCGAAATGGTCGACCGCATCTCAGCCAGCGGCGCGAACGTCGTCTTTTGCCAAAAAGGAATCGACGACCTTGCCCAACACTTCCTTGCCAAGAAAAACATTTACGCGGCACGCAGGGTCAAGAAAAGCGACCTTGAAGCGCTCTCCCGCGCAACCGGCGCGCGCATCGTCACGTCCCTTAAAGACCTGACCTCCAAAGACCTCGGCACGGCCGGCATGGTCGAAGAGCGCAAAATCGGCTCAGAAGACATGACCTTTGTTACCGGCTGCAAAAACCCAAAAGCAGTCACCATTCTTGTCCGCGGCGGAACAGAACACGTCGCCGACGAAGCCAAACGCGCGCTCACCGACGCTATCGGTGATGTTGCCGCAGCACTCAAAATCGGCAAAATCGTTGCCGGCGCAGGCGCCCCCGAAGTCGAAGTTGCAAAAGAACTCCGCAAATACGCAGAAAGCTTCAGCGGACGCGAACAACTCGCCATCTCCGCATTTGCCGACGCACTTGAAGTCATCCCGCGAACCCTTGCAGAAAACGCAGGAATGGACCCTATTGACTTACTTGTCGAACTCAAAGCAGCGCACGACAAAAAACAAAAATGGGCAGGCATCGATGTCTTTCGCGGCAAAATCGTCGACTCGTGGGCAGCAGGCGTCATCGAACCGCTCAAGATAAAGACGCAAGCGCTCAGCTCAGCATCCGAAGTCGCGTGCATGATTTTACGCATTGATGATGTCATCGCCGGCTCGCAAAAAGGCAGCCACGGCGGCGGAATGCCCCCCGGAATGGGTGGTATGGGCGGTATGGGCGGCCACGGAATGGATATGTAATGACTGCGCTTGAAAAAACACTCGCGCTTATGCGCTCAAACGCACGCGGAGGACTCCTTTGCACAATCTACCGCGAAAGCCTCAGCGGCAATGCAGGAACCGCTGACGGCAAGCCCTGCCTTGGCGCAAACTTCTCCTATGACCGCATCACGGGAGAAATCGTCTACTTCGGCAACCTTGACGAACTCCCGCCCAACATCCGCGAAGACTACCAACGCGGCAATTTACGCATCTCCTTAGACCTTCACGGAACAGGAACCGTGCGCATCCTTGACTATGAGGCAAACTTCCTTGAGCCCGAAGCTCGGCGAACCATTGAGACCGCGATAGAACAATTCAACGGAGATACCACGTGAACCACGAACACCTTTCAACCGCCTACAAAATCGGCGTCTTCGGAAGCGACGGAGACATCTGCAACTCCTCTGCACGGGACGTTGCCTATGACACCGGCAAACTTCTTGCACGCGCAGGAGCAATCGTTGTCACCGGCGGCGGGCCCGGCGTCATGGAAGCCGCCAGCAAAGGCGCAATTGACGCGGGCGGCATCACCATCGGCATCCTCCCCGGAGACCGGTTCAACCACTCCAACCCGTACTGCACCATCAAAATCCCAACCGGCATCGGCTTTGCCCGCTGCCAAATCATCACCAACACCTGCCACGGCGCAATCCTCATCCACGGCG
Organism: Candidatus Woesearchaeota archaeon; assembly: GCA_003599055.1. Lineage (GTDB taxonomy): Archaea > Nanobdellota > Nanobdellia > Woesearchaeales > ARS49 > SURF-65. The sequence goes on along the minus strand of QZIM01000021.1, from coordinate 1,863 downwards.
GCATCGGCACCCAAGCGGAAGCCGGCGCAATGTACTACCTGCGAAGACCCGTTGTTGCCATCCGCACCACCGGAGGAACCGCCGCAGAATACGCAGGCAAAACCCTTGACTCACGCAACCTTGAAGCAATCCTTTGCGCGGATACGGCCGAAGAAGCAGTAAAATTAGTACTTGAGGAAGTTGCGCGAAGGAACGTGCAGTAGCCGCACACAAACAACGACGATACCTTTAAATATCCTGCAACCTCTATTTCCTTAACCAGTACAAAAGAAGGTGATTACTGATGCCAGAAGACACTCCTCCCGAAAGCGAAGAATACGAACTCCTCCCCCACAAAGAGATTGAAGAACTGAAATCCGAACTCTCCAAACTCAAGGAATTCGAGCTTACGCCGAGCAAAAAAATGCACGTCTCATTGCTCGAACTGAACACCAAACTCGACAAATTGCTGACCATCTTTGAAGACGCCGCACACGAAATGCGCGTCGAAGAAGGAGGGCTCTCATTTGCCGAAAAAATGCGCCCCCTCCTTGAAAAAATGAACAAAATTCTTGAACAAAACTCGGAAATCGCTTCAGGAATCCTTGCACTTGCAGACCTTGTCAAAGAAATGCGCGAGCCACAACTCGTGCACGAAGAACCCACGGTTCCCGAGCCGGGAATGCCGATGCCCTCAATGCCGGCAAACATGCCGCCCCTTCAGGGACAAGTACCTCCCGGCGCAGCACCCGCACCCCTGCAGGCAGGCGGAATTCCTCCACCCCCGCGCACGGTCAACACACCCGCAGTCCCCCCTCTTCCCCCGCTCCCGCGCAAGAGAACATTCGGACTCTGAACAATGGACGACGGCATCTTACACGTCGGCGACCGCAGCGTCGACCGCATCAAATCAGGGCTCTTCCTGTATTATTTAGCGCGCGCACACGAACGCGCCAAAAACCGCGACCTGCGCCACCGCAAAACAGAACTCGCCGTCAAAAAACTCGGCAGGCTTAACACTCCGGTGATTCGCAAACACATCGATAGACTCAGCGGCAACTTACAAGAGGCACTCACACGCGAACAGGAAATACAAGCGCACCAAAAATCAGAGGAAGGCGTGCATACTACTCTTAAACACCGCATTACGTCACTTGAAAGCAAGCTTGGGCGCTACCTTGACACCCAAGAACAACGCAAAAAACGCATCCAGGAACTCGAACACAAAATCACCACAAAATTCCAAACCAAACGCGAAATGATTGCGCACCTGCGCGAAGACATCAAGAAATTAACCAAGCTCTACCATCAGCTCAAAAAAGACAAAAAACACTCAACAGAAGACTTACTTCGTGTCGCACGCAAAATACAGGCACTCCAGGATAAAATACGGCTTTTGCATTAATTACTTGTGCGCGAACCAGAACGTCAACTTGTCCTTTTCCTTCTTATCAAGACGGCAGAAGCCAAACCGCTCAAACTGAACCATCGTACCCACATCCAAATCACGCAAGGACTCCTCACCAACACCCGAGAGCAGCTTCTTGTTTGGCATTAAGACTTCAACCCTTGGGTTCTTCCCATCCGCAGGCAGCCAATGCATCGTTGCTTCGCCGCGGTGCTTAAACGTATCATAATCCACGCTGTCAAACACAAAATCACCGCCCTCCTTTCGCATATTCAAACAATCCATCAGGCGATACAGCTTCTTTGCACGCACTCTTGCCAAGTCGTCCCCTGAAACCACAAAATCAGTATGCGCCTCAAAGACGCGCTTGCCGCGCGACTCGTCTTCCGGATGCAACCTGATTTTCACGGTTTGCCTTGGCGCACCCATTACCGTGATACGCTGCGGGCCCGCAACAAAAAAATACCGGTTCGCCA
>QZIM01000024.1 GCA_003599055.1 Candidatus Woesearchaeota archaeon | reverse complement strand
GCCGCCGATTTCGATAAGGCAAACGTCTGCCCCGCTGGTTTTTGCGATTTCTTTCCAGCGTGCCTTGATTTCGTCAATGACGTGCGGGAAAATTTGTATGGTTTTTCCAAGGAATTCTCCCTTGCGTTCCTTTTGGATGAGGGCGTTGAGGATTTTTCCTGAGGTGAGGTTCCAGGAGAATTTGCAGTTGATGTTCAGAAAGCGTTCGTAGTGGCCAAAGTCCATGTCAACTTCGCCGCCGTCGTCAAGGACGTATACTTCGCCGTGTTCATACGGGTTGATGGTGCCGGGGTCGACGTTGAGGTAGCCGTCGTTTTTGATGGGAACGACGGTAAGTTTTCGGTCAAGAAGTGCGCCAAGGGCTGCTGCGCATACGCCTTTTCCAAGGCCGGAAACAACCCCTCCCGTGATGAAGATGTATTTTGTGCTCACGGGGTCTGAAGTTCCGCAAGGAACTTAATAACCATTTCGCTTGTGTGATGGTTGTTCTGTACGCACTGCTTTGCGCAATATTAATAAACAATGCAGTCACTGAAAAACGCAAGGGGTGATTCATATGTATCGTTTCAAGACAGGTTACACGGTTGCTGATGCAATGACGACAGAGCCGGTGATGATTGCACCGCACAAGACACTGCGTGATGCGGCAAAATTGATGGCAAAGGAGCACGTGGGCGCGCTTTTGGTGGGTGAAGGAAAGAGCGTGGTTGGAATTCTCACGGAGCAGGATATTGTGCGCAAAGGAGTTGCGGCAAGCGGGAATCCTGCGCAAAGGAAGGTGAGTTCCGCGATGGCAAAAGAACTGCTGCACACAACTCCTGATGAGGATATTTTTGAGGCATTGCGCGTGATGCGTGATGAGAACATCCGCCATTTGCCCGTGATGCACGAGGGAAGGTTTGTGGGTCTTGTGACGCTGAAGGATATTTTGCGCATCGAGCCGGACTTGTATGAGATTTTGGCGGAAAAGATTGAAGTGCGTGAGGAAGAGCGAAAGCCGCTGCGCTAGAAAAGCCTGCTTGCAAGGTCTCCTGCAAAAATTCCTGCGTAATGTGCAAGCCCGCTGACAGACATCCCTGAGATTGCGCCGACGACTGCTCCTTTGAGTCCTTCGGGGATTGAATTCAGTTCCCAAGAGTCTCCTTCCGGTTGCTCGCAAAAGAGGCGTGAGATGAGGTTTCCGTGGTATGCGTTGCCGCGAAGGCCGCTGATGGCTCCGGCGCAGGCATCAATTGCTGCCGGGCTGTAAACGCTGAGGTAAAATCCGACCGCGCTTGCCGGGCACTGGTTGCTTCCGACAAGGTAGCCCATATATGCGGATGCGCCGGTGTATGCTGCGGTTTGCACGATATCAAAAAGCCCTGCCACGAGAGAGGGAAAGACGGTGCTGCATTTATGCTTTGTTGTTCTCAAAGAATATGTGCTCGGTGTGCGGGAATCCGAGAACGTCAATTGCGGCGGTTCCTGAGAGTTGCCAGTGAAGTGCGCCCTGCCTGAAGCTTTCGAGTGCGCTAAGGCCGAGATTCTTGAGGGGGACGGTGATGCGCAGTGTTTTTGTGCCGGTTCCTCCTGCGGGGACAAGGAGGGCAGTGTCATCAAATAGGTTGGCAATATTTTGGCCGGATACGAGAAGGGTCGCGTTAATGGTCTTGATGGTGAGGTCTACGTGTGCGGGGTTTGTGACAAGGATATCCATCGTGAGGGTGGCTTCACTGAGCGTGATTCCGGTAAGGCCGATGCGGGTGACTTCTGTGGTTGTTTGCTGGAGCAGGGAGTATTCATAATGCGCGGCGCTGCCAAGGAGAAGAAGGACAAGTGCGGGAATAATGAGGAGCTTCATTGGTGCAAGAACAGAAGCGGATTTTATAAATCCTTGCCGGTTTTAACGTTTATGGCTAAGCATATTGAAGGTATCAGGCGGATGATTGACCGCCAGCAAGAGGAGGCAAGGAAGGCAGAGGTTCAAAAGGAGCGGGAGGTCGCATCGCTTTTTGCCGAGCGCGCGCGGGTTCACGTAAGGATTGTGGGGAAAGTGCAGGGTGTTTTTTTCAGGGCGTTTGTGGAAAAGGCGGCGAATGATTTTCGGCTCGTGGGCTACGTCAGGAATCAGGAGGACGGGAGCGTTGAGGTTGTTGCGGAGGGGGAAAAGGCAGCGCTTGAGCAATTAATCAGGGCGTGCAGGGAAGGGCCTGCGTGGGCATCGATTGAGGATGTGCGCGTCACGTGGGAATCGTATACGGGAGAATTTGGGAATTTTGAAGTGCGTTAGTATCCCATAAACAAGCTATCCGGGTCTTCAAGCCGCCGTTTTATCTCATTGGCGAATTTTGCAGCTGTTGCGCCGTCGATGATGCGGTGGTCAAAGGAGAGTGAGATGGGGAGCATTTTGCGGATTTCAAATTTTTGGCCGGTGGGGACGGCAGTGTCAACGATTCTTCCAAGGGCGAGAATTGCGCATTCGGGGTGGTTGATGATGGGTGTTGCAAAGACGCCGCCGATTGAGCCGACGTTGGTGATAGTGAATGTTCCGCCCTGAATGTCTTTGGGTTGGATGTCGCGGGTCCTGCACAGTTCTGCGACGCGGTAAATTTCGCGCCCGATTTCGATGATGGTTTTTTCCTGCGGGGATTTGATGACGGGGACCATAAGCCCGTGCGGGGTGTCGACGGCAATGCCGATGTTGTAGTATTGTTTGATGACGATGTCGCCGGCAGAATCGTCAAGGGAGCTGTTCAGGTAGGGGAATTCTTTGAGGGCAAGAACAACTGCTTTGACAATGAATGGCAAATAGGTTAGCTTGACGCCTTTGCCTTCTGCTGCTTCTTTTTCTTTTTCCCGGTACGCGGCGAGTTTGGTGACGTCGACGTAGTCCATATGGGTGACGTGAGGGATTGTTTGAACGGATGCAGCCATATTTTCCGCGATGGTTTTTCTGATTCCTTTGAGCGGGACGCGAAGGACGCGCCCGTATTTTTCGTAGGTGACGGTGGGTGTTTTTGCGGGAGTGCTTGTTTTCACGCTTTTTCCTGCGGCTGCCCGTACGTCATCTTCGGTGATTCGCCCGTCCGGGCCGCTTCCGGTGATTCCGGCAATGTCGACGTTCATTTCCTGTGCGAGCTTGCGTACGGAAGGAAGTGCTTTTGCGGTTGCGTGTGTGGTTTTTGCCGAAGAGGCAGCGGGTGGCGCGGGTGTTTTTTCATCGTCATCGGGCGCTTCTTCAAGTTCTCCGATGACGGTTGAGCTGCCTTTTTTCTTGGGCGAAGGTGTTTGTTTCGGTGACTCTTTGGGCAGCGCTGTTGTTTTCTTTTCAGGGGAAGATGCGCGCTCTCCTTTATCGCCAATCGTGCAGAGAATGTCGCCGACGTGTGCAGTGGTTCCTGCCTGTTCGTGGATTTTGAGCACGGTTCCGCTTTTTGGCGAGGGAACTTTCACGAGTGCCTTGTCTGTTTCGATTTCGACGATTTCTTGGTGTTCTTCAACCGTGTCGCCTTCTTTGACGAGCCATTTGATGATTTCTCCTTCTGCAATGCCTTCGCCAAGGTCCGGGAGCCGAAAGTCAAATGCCATTTAGAACTTCATCACCTTTTCTACTGCTGAGCTGATGCGTTCGGGTGAGGGCAGGTATTCATTCTCGAGTTTAAAGTAGGGGAACGGGGTGTCGTAGCCGGTGACGCGAAGGACGGGTGCTTTGAGTGAGAGCAAACAGTTTTCCTGGATGCGCGCGGCAAGTTCTGCGCCAAAGCCAAGGGTTAAGGGTGCTTCGTGGACGATGATTGCCCGTCCTGTTTTTTGGATGCTTGCGTATATGGTTTCGTAGTCGCAGGGCGAAATGGTGCGGACGTCGATTATTTCACAGGATGTGCCCTTTGCGGCAAGGGTGTCTGCGGTTTTTGTGCATTCGCGGACCATTGCCCCGTAGGAGATGAGCGTGACGTCAGTCCCTTCGCGCGTGATTGCTGCTTTGCCGAGAGGAACAGTGTAGTCTTTCTCGGGAACTTCTGCGCGAATCGCGCGGTAGATGCGTTTTGGCTCCATAAAGATGACGGGGTCGGGGTCTCGGATTGCGGAAATCAAAAGCCCTTTTGCGTCGTAGGGGTTGCTGGGGATGACAACTTTGAGGCCGGGTGTGTGGGTGAAATAGGTTTCGGGGCTTTCGTTGTGGTGTTCGAGCGCGCGGATACCGCCGCCGAAGGGGAATCGGACGACAAGCGGGACGGTATATCTTCCCCTGCTGCGGTTGCGAAGGCGTGCTGCGTGGGAGAAGAGTTGGTCAAGTGCGGGGTAGGTGAAGCCGTCGAATTGGATTTCCGCAACCGGGAGAAGTCCTGCTGCGGCCATTGCGATGCTGGTTCCGACAATGCCGCTCTCGGCAAGGGGCGTGTCAATGACGCGTCTTTTTCCGTATTTTTTGTAAAGCCCGTCGGTTGCGCGAAAGACTCCGCCGTCTACGCCGACGTCTTCGCCAAGCACAATGACGCGCTCATCTTTTGCCATTTCGCAGTCAAGCGCGTCTTTTACTGCTTCAACAATGGTGAGTTTAGCCATTTTTCTGCCTCTCAAGTTCAGGAGTCATTTCCGCATAGACAAAGGAGAATATGTCGTCTCTTTTTGGCTTGTGCGCTTCTGCTTCCTTGACTGCCTGGTCGATGAGTTTTTTTGCTTCTGCTTCAAGGGCCCGCTGCCATTCTTCAGTCCAGAGTTTTTTTCGTTTGAGGTAGAGTTGGAACCGTTTGAGCGGCTCTTTTTGCATCCACGCCTTCAGGGTCTTTTCGTCTTGGTAGCGGGTGGGGTCGTCTGCGGTTGTATGCGGGGTGATGCGGTAGGTGACGCATTCGATGAGGGTGGGGCCGTCTCCTTTTCTTGCTTTTTCAAGTGCCTGCTTGGTTGCAGAATAAACGGCAAGGACGTCATTGCCGTCAACCTGGATGCAGTCCATTCCGTAGCCGATTCCTTTTTGTGCGAGTGTTTCTGCGCGGGACTGGCAGCCGCCCCAGTCAAGGTCTGTGCAAACGCGCGGGACGGAGATTGCCCAGTGATTGTTTCTGATGATGAAGACTGCGGGTGCGTTAAAGACTGCGGCAAAGTTAAGCCCTTCGTGAAAGTCGCCTGTGCTGGTGCTGGCATCGCCAACAAAGGTAAGGGTCGCGGTTTTTTCTTTTTTGAGCTTGTTTGCAATGGCGAAGCCCGCACCGTGGAGGGTTTGCGTGCCGACCGGGATGCAGACAGGGAAAATGTGGGCGTTGTCAGGGATTGCCATTCCGTCTTCTGAGCCGCCCCAGTGGATGAAGAGGTTTTTGATGGGGGCTCCTTTCATGATGAATGCGATGTGTTCGCGATAGTCGGGAAAGACCATATCGTTCTCGGCGGTCGCAAAAACAGAGCCGACGTGGGTGGCTTCTTCTCCCGTGCTTTGCGCGTAGGTTCCGATGCGTCCCTCTCTTTGGAGCGCAAGGGCGGTGGCGTCAAAAGCGCGTTCAATGACCATCCAGCGGTAGAGCGCTTTGAGCTGTTCTGGCTTGAGCTTGGGTTCGAGACGCTTGTCTGCATTGCCCTTCTCATCCAGGATTTGAATATATTTCACACTAAACTTGTTGATTGTTCGTTCCATCAATCCTCTTTTTTTATTTATATTCCATTGGCGCTTTTTAAGTGTTGTGGATGTTCAGAACACTTTTCTTTTCCAAAGGACGAGGACTCCTGCGATTGCAAGCAGAATTGATGCGCTAAGGATGAGTGCAAAAGCGTGCGGGTTTTCCTGGAGCGGCAAATGGACATTCATCCCGTAAATGCTGGAGACAAGGGTGGGCAGCATAAGGATGATGGTGATGACGGTGAGGGTCTTGATGACCTTGTTGAGATTGTTTGAGATAATTGAGCCGAATGCGGCGACCATTTCTGAGATGATGACGCTGTAGATTTTGTTGGTCGCAAGCGCCTGTTGGGTCTCTATCATGATGTCGTGGATGAGTTCGCGGTTTTCCTCTTTGGCAATGACTTTTTTGCTGCGCGCGATTTTTTCTGTCAGCAATTGATTTGCCTTAAGCGCAGTGCCGAAATAGACGAGTGATTTCTCAAGCTCAAGCAATTGCAGGATTTCTTTGTTTTCCGTGCTGCGCTCAAGGTCTTCTTGGGTGCTGTAGAGCTCTGCGCCGATTTTTTTGAGGTAGCGAAGGAAGGTTTTGGAGGTGACAAGGAGGAGTTGGAGGACTGCGGGGATTCCTGCGGTTTTGAACGGTGTTGACTTGAGGCGGTCAATGACGTCGTTTTGCGAACTGATGGTGATGAAGTGGTTGTCGGAGAGTATGATGCCGATGGGTGCGGTGGTGTGTTCGAGTTCATCTTTGCTTGGCTTTTGCTTGGGAATCCGAACGATGAAGAACAGGTGTCCTTCGTATCGCTCAAGGAGGGGAATTTCATCAGGGTCCTTGATGCTGGCGAGGACTTCGTCGTTGAAATTGACGTGTGTGCGAAGGAGGGCGATGTCTTCTTCGGTCGGGTCGGTTGCGCAAATCCAGCTGCCTTTCTCTGCAGTCGCGGTTCGCTCAATTTTTTTCTTATCGCCGCGCAGTATTTCTATCATATGCTGCAGTAAATACTTCAATTATTTAAAAGGCGCTGCTCGGAAGATTTTTAAACGATTAATTTTGCGAAGGTGCGTATGATTCCAAAAGATGAGTATGCGCGTATTTTGCGCCAAATGCCGATTGTGTGCATTGATGTTATTGCGCAGCAGGGCGATGTTGTTTTTTTTGTGAAGCGCAGAGACGAGCCTGCAAAAGGGGAATGGTGGTTTCCCGGCGGTCGTTTGCGCAAAGGGGAAGAGTTGCATCACGCGGCGCAAAGAAAACTGCTTGATGAGACTGGATTGTACTTGCACGACCCTTGGCAGGTGGGGACGTATTCTACGGTTTTTGAGACCGGCCCGTTCGGTGACCCGGTTCACTCGGTCAATGTTGTGTTTGCGGGGTTTGCGGAAGGGCGTATTTTTCTTGATGAGACAAGTACGGATTACACGTGGCTAAAGCCGCAGGAGTATGCAGGGCATCCGTATGTTGAGAAGGCATTGCGCGACGCGTTCAAGAGGTGAATTGATGAGAATTCCAAAGAGGTATGGGGAAAGCCAGGTGGCAAAGTGCCTGTTTTGTGAGATGCAGGCAACAACGACAAACGGGCAGGCAGTGCCTGTGTGCAAGAATCACGCGGCAAGGGAACTTCCTGCGCTCAAGTGTGCGTGCGGAAGTTTTGTGGACATCCGGAAAGGAAAGTTCGGCCCGTTTTGCACGTGCTTTAATTGCGGCGCGGTGAACCTGCGGAAAATTTTGGAAGTGAACGGGTTGTAACGGCTGTAGCCGTACACAACTTTTTTAACTCAGTATATGCTCTTCTGCTCAGAGGTTCAAAAAGCAGATGATTGATGTTCAGGAGCTTGCTGTTTTTCTGGTTGTTTTTGTTGCGTTTGTGCTGATTGCTGCCGAGTTCAGGCATCACAAAAAGCACGTCTTTTTGGTGCTCGCTTTTTCCGCGATACTCGCCAGTGTATTTTTTACAAACATTGAGGAATTTGTCTATCCGGAAATGATGAATGCTTTTGAGCACGTGTCTTTGGCTGCGGCAGGGGTTTTGTTCGCAGTAACTGCGTATCGGAATCACATTCACACAGAACAGGTGCTTGCAACCTTGCATAAGAAGTTGCGGGCGAGGAGCAGGTGAAAATGGGGAACGGCATTATCGTCTTGCTGGACGCAATCGGTCTTGCGGGTTTCTTTGTCGCGCTGGTTTTTGCAGTCCGGATGCATCTTAAGATGATGGGCCTGAGCAGCACCTGGCTTCTTTTTTCATGGGCGAACTTTTTCGCAATGCTTTGGGCGCTGGCAACGATGCTGCAGTGGATGGGTATCTATCCTGTCTTGCTTGACCAGGTTGACCAGTTCTTCTTGGCAAGCGCGGCAGGGCTGTACGTTGCATATGCGTACTTGCTTCGGGATGGATTTGTGAAGTTGGTATGATATGCGTCTTGCCCTGCCGGGGCAAAGGACCGCGAAACAGTAACCTTTATAAAGGACTGCCCTTCCGTTTTTGTCAATGGCAAGACTTCGTAATTGGACGTGTTATCGTGATTTGAAGCGCGCGTACACGCGTTTCTCAAAGTATAAGAAGCTCTGCTATGTGCGTGCGCGGCCGGCAAACCGTATTTCAAGGTACACGGGCGGGACGCAGGAGAGGTATCAGTTTGATGTTCATCTTGTTGCAGGGGAAACGTTGCAGATTCGTGATAATGCGCTTGAGAGTGCGCGTCAGGTCAGCAATCGTGCGCTGGAGAAGGTTTTGGCAAAGGCGGGTTATTTTATTCAGATGCGCGTGTACCCGCACCACATTTTGCGTGAGAACCCGCTTGCTGCAGGCGCGGGTGCGGACCGTCTTTCGACCGGTATGGCGCACAACTACGGAAAGCCAATCGGGCTCGCTGCGCAAATCAAGAAGGGCCAGCCTATTTTCACGGTTAAGACGAATAAGGAGAATGTTCCTCTTGCACGGCGTGCGCTCAAGCGCGCAATGTACAAGTTGCCGTGCCATTGTTCTGTTGTGGTAAAGACAATTGAGCAGCCGCCGCAGATGAAGGCGATAAAGGCATCGGCAAAAGCAAAGGCCGTTGCTGCCTGAACTATTTCTTTATGTGAACCGTTGCGCAGTTTCTTGGCAATAGGAACTCCTGGTCCGGTTGGGAAGAGACGCGGCAGACAGTAATGCAGTGCTTCTCAAGTCGTGAAACTGGTTTCAGCGGTATTGCTATAAGGTGTTTCAGTCCGTGTTCCGGATACGTTCTGCAGGCGCGTGAAGGTGTGCTGCGGGAGCGGAAGGTGAAAACCATGAGAAAAGAAAGCAAAACAATGTACGCCGTTCTTACACTCGCAATAGTGCTCTCGGCGCTTGGCTCATCACTTATGACGCGGGCGGCATCAACGCGGGATATGCAGGATATGGATGTGATGATGTCATCAATGCAGGGAGTGATGGGCTCGATGCAGTCTATGATTGAACAATGTGAGGAAAGGATGGGGGCGGGAATGGGTGAGATGATGACGGGAATGATGGATACAAATACGGCAATGGCTAAACCTGAAGGTATGTCGCAGGAAGAGCACGAAAGCCATCACCGGTGAGCGGGAGAGAAAGGTTAAAAAGTACGGGGAACGTTTGAACGGGAGAGGTGATTGGTATGGATGCAAAACTGTTGGGTTGGCTGCAAATTGGGGGCGGGGCTCTTGCGCTTGTGTTTCCCGGCGGCGGAATGAATATGATGGGTATTGGTGGGTACAGTATGATGGGTGGAGGATGGGCAGTGACAATTTTTGCGCTGCTGTTTATCATTATGGGAATCCATCACGTCACTGAGAAAAAGCATTGAGGAAGCAAAGCGTATGAAACTGGCCACAATTAGTCTTGTTCTTTTGATTTTGTTGCTTTCCGCGTGCAGTCCGCAGGAAGGGGCGGGATTTATAGACCTTGAGCCAAAGCAGGTTGCGGACCTTATTGAGGGCAATACTGACTTGTTCATCCTGAACGTCCACACTCCGTACGAGGGAAAATTGGAAGGGACGGATGCGTTTATTGAAGACTGGCAGAACATTGCCGCGCATCAGGATGAGCTGCCAAAAGATAAGGGCGCGCCCCTTTTGGTGTATTGCCGAACGGGCAGGATGAGTACGTCTGCCGTTCAGCAATTGCAGGAGTTGGGCTACACGAATATCACGCACCTCAAGGGCGGGATGGTTGCGTATGATGCGGCCGGATTTGAAGTGATTGATAAGTCGTGGAAGTAGTCAGTGCCCGTTTGCGGTACGTTCTCCGTCAAAGACTAAGGGGTTTGGAGGCCCGCGTGCTTCAATGATGCCGAATGTGCCGCGGTCAAGGCGTGCAAGCGCGTGGTCGACAAGGACGTATCGTCCGGGGACGTCAACAGTGAACTCAACGATTGTTGCGCCTCCTGCGGGGATGTTTGTTGTTTGCACGTTGTGAATGGTGTTCGTTCCGCCTTCCGCATAGACGGTGTCAAATATTTCGCCGATGACGTGGAAGTTGGAGTTTTTGGCAACGCCTCCGTTGCCGACAAAGAGGCGGACGGTTTGGTTGGTTTTCACAAGGAATGGCGTATCAGCGAGCGCGCGGGTCCTGCCGTTAAAGACGATATATTCGGGCTGTTCGAGGAGAATTTTGTTTCCGTCAAAGTGCTGGATGCCTGTTTCGCCGATTGTTCCGCTGGTGTATAGCTCTCCTTGCATAAGGGCAAATTCCGCATCAACAGGAGGGTATCCTTCTATTGGCTCTACGAGAATGAGCCCGTACATTCCGTTTGCCATATGGGTTGGAACATTAGGGGTTGCGCAGTGGTACACGTAAAGTCCGGGGTTGAGCGCTTTGAAGGTGAACGTTTTTGTTTCTCCCGGGGCGACTTCTGTTGCGCCTGCGCCTCCGCCGGGGCCGTTTACTGCGTGAAGGTCAATGGAATGGTTGTGCCCGCTGGTGTGGTGGTTGTAAAGCGTAAGTTCCACGGTGTCTCCTTCGCGGACGCGCAGGAACGGGCCGGGGACGGTTTCGTTGAATGTCCAGTAAAGATAGGTAATATTTGGCGCAATGTCGCTCACGACTTCTTTTGCGGTCAGGCTTATCCTGTGACGTGTTGGTGTTTTTCGGGTAATTGGTTCGGGCAGGTCGTGTGCGGGTGCAATGTCCTGCACGCGTTCGAATTGCCGAAGGCTGATTTTGTGGGTTTGCGGTCCGATTCCCGGGCCGAATGTTTTGGTTATTTGTTCGTGTCCGTGCGTGTCTGCATCAGGGCTGAGGGGCGTGCAGGCAAAGAGAAGAATAAGAAGAAGCCATTTCATTTTACACCTTGATAAAGTCGGTTGCTTCGCCGTTTGTGACTGCAAGGACTTCAAACGGCTGCATTTTTGTTCCGCCCATACCGGGACTTCCTGCGGGCATTCCGGGAAGCGCAATGCCGTCTATTGAAGGTTGTTTCTCGAGAAGCGCGCGGATTGCTTCTGCGGGAACGTGGCCCTCGATGTAGTAGTTGCCGATAACAGAGGTATGGCAGCTCAAGAGGTCATCGGGAATTCGGTATTGTTCCTTGATTTTGTCAAGGGAGGCGAGTTCTATGACGTTTACGGCAAATCCTTGTTTTTCAAGGTAGGAGACATATCCTCCGCAGCACCCGCAGCTCGGGGTTTTGTAAACGGTAATTTCGGTAAGGTCCTTTGCCGTGCAGGATGCAAGGAGGACGGCGATGGCAAGTAGGGCAATGATTGTTGGTTTCATAACGATTCCGCGGATGAAACAGCTTATAAGGAGTGGCGTGAAACTGGTTTCAGCGCTTAAGAACAACGAGGTTGGTCATGCCGCGGCGTTTTCGCTCAATGAGCCCTTTTGATTCGAGCTTGTCAAGGAGCCGGGTGGTGGTTACTTTGGATGCGCCAAGTTCGGTGGCAATGGCGCTTTGGTAGAGGGGTTCGGTGGTTTTTTGCAAGAGTGATAGGATGTGTTTTTCTTCAGGGCTAAGGGTTGCGGGAATTCGCATCAGTTTGCGCGAGAGGTGTTCTTTGCTGGCAAATAAGGTGAGGGCAATGCCGAAAAGGAAGAGGGCGATGCTTCCTCCCAAGGAGAGGTATTTTGGGAATGCAAGTTCGTTGAGTTGGCTGTACGGGCAGACTTCTTCAGGAGGGTGCAGGCACGCGCCTGTTTCGCTCACTTCGTGCCCTTCAAGGACTGCTTGTTCGGCAGTCCGAATGTAGCTGAATGATACAAGAAACAGGACTATGGAAAACACTGCAATGGTTATTCCTACTGTTCTGTACGGGTTCATAATGTGGCGTCCAGAATGTACCTATTTAAAAATATAGGTGTTTTGAGCCAAAGATTTAAGAGGTACAGGCAATAAAAAAAGGTATGAAAAAAGATGTTGTTTTGGTTTCTTATGCGCTGCATAACGACCGTCCGCTGCTTTCCGGGCTGATGGTTGATAACGGGCTTGCGCTTCTTGCGTCGGTTTTGCTGCGGGAAGGGTTTTCTCCGCGCATTTTTGACTATAATTCGGTAAGCACAATTGAGCAAATTGCGCGTGAGGGAAAGGAAGATTTTCTTAAGCGGACTGCGGATGAACTTATTGGGTACGTTCGTGAGCACGGCGTAACGACGGTTGGCGTTAAGTTGTACGCGAATGGTTTTGCAGATTCTGTTTTTCTTGCTGCGGCAGTAAGGGAGGCGTGCCCGAACGTTCGGGTATTTGGCGGTGGCCCGCAGGTTGGGTGGTTTGGTGCGCGGGTTCTTGACTATGCGCGTGAAAAGTACGGGAGTGATGTTTTTGATGCGGTAGTGTCGGGTGAAGGGGATAGGGCGATTGTGCAGATGGCGCAAGGGGAAAGTGTTGAACGAATATCAGGGGCGTATTTTCGTGGCGAGGGCGGGGTGATTCAAAAGAATAGGTCACTTGAAGTCGCGCTGGATTCCTCGCCCTATCCGGTGTATTCGCAGGAGATATACGCGGGGGTTTGGGAGAAAATTCAGATTCCGGTCGTTGAGGATTCAAGGAATTGTGATTGGCGCAAGTGCGCGTTTTGTATTCACCCGCGTATTGGGGGAAAGTTCAGGGAGCGCTCTGCGGAGAGTGTTTTGAAGGAAGTTTTGCACAATGCGGCAGAGTACGGAATGCGTACGTTTCGGCTGGGGGGTCCTGACCCGACGCCGGATTTTGTAAACGGGCTTGCGCGGGCGTTGCCGGATGGTTTTCGCTTCAGCGCGTTTGGCCGGGCAGACGGGCAGGGGTATGATGTTGATATGCTTGCCCAAAAGCTGATTGGGGGGTTGTTTGTTGGTTTTGAGACTGCGGATGAGCAAATGCTGCTGCGGCTAAACAAGACGGCAAATCCGGGTGAGTATGTTCGGGGTGCAGGTGGGATTTTTGAGGAGTTCAGGGCAAAGGGTCTTGCAACGGTGTGTTCGTTAATTGTGCCCGGTCCCGGTGAGACTGATGAGAGTATGCAAAGGACGCTTGATTTTGTGTGTGCCGCGGGGCCTGATTTTGTTCCGGTGCTTCCTCTGTGCCCGATGCCGGGGACGCCGTCAAGGAAATGGGGGGAAGCGGAGGGGGTTCAGTATGCGGCGGATTTTGAGCGGCAGCTGCTTGAGTATGAGCTTGATTTGCATAAGCCGAAAAGTGAGTGGGCGCGCCCTCCGTGGGCTTTGCGGGTGAATGGCGTTTTTGCGGAAAACCCGTTTCTTGTGAGCGCCGAATTTGCAGGAAGGTTACGGGAGCGGGGTTTTGAGTCGTGTTCTGATGAGGTTGTCTTAATGGCGGAGGCGTTTTATGGAGGGCTCTCAAAAGAGCAGGATGCGCGCAGGCAGTCTGTTTTGCAGTTTCATCAGTACGCGCAATCAGTCATTCGCAAAGGGGACGGGGCGGCGATTCGTGCAATGATTGATGTGATAAATAAGAATGTATGACTGTATAGGGGGCTGTTTTTTATACTGCAGAAGCAGTACGAGGCGAAAAGAGGTGATTTGTTATGGAAGCAAGAATGCTTGGCTGGATTCAGATTGTTGGTGCGGCGGTTGCGCTCTATTTTGACCGCGCAGTGTTCAGTGTTCCTTCGGGGCCGACGATTGCGATTGCAGTGCTCTCGGTGCTTTTCGTGATTGTGGGTTTGCACCACTTGGCTGAGAAGCCCGGAAAGAAGCACTAATTTATTTTTTGGTATTTTTTTAACAAGGTCGGTATTTCCAAAATCATATCGCTTGCAAGGTAGCCGACGCCGTATTTTTTTGCAAGGAGTTCTCCTGCTTTGCCGTTGACGTGGGCTGCAATTTTGCACGCGGTGAATGCGTCGTTTCCCTGTGCGATGAGTGCTGCAATGATTCCTGCAAGGACGTCGCCGGTGCCGCCGTGCGTCATTCCGGGGTGGCCTGTTGTATTAATGGCGCGTTTTGTTCTGCTAAGTATCGCGGTCTTTGGGTGTCCTTTGAGGACGAGGATGTTGTTTCTGAGCTGTCTTTGCACGTTCTTTAAAGAGAGTTTGCTGTTTTTGAGGAGTGTTTCAAGTTCTTTTGCGTGCGGGAGCAGAACGGCGTTTTGCACATCTTGGACGCGGATGACGCGAAGGGCGGCAGCGTCAATGATGATGGGCTTATTCGCCCTCCGGATGATTTCGCGCATAAATGCAGTGCTTTCTTTTGTGAGGGTGATTCCGTTGCCGATGACGATGGCGTCTGCGCTTTTTGCAAGTTCAAGAACGCGCAGGACGCTTTTGCGCGTGAATTGTTTTCCCGGTATTTTGCGGGTTATCAGGTCAGGGGCGATACAGTTAATGGCCCAGGAGACTTTCTTTGGCGCGGCAACCGTGACAAGGTCTGCACCGGAGCGAAGTGCAGCAATTGCGCTCATGCCGACAAGTGCCGGAGCGCCGATGTAGTCTTCGCTGCCGCCGATAACAAGGATGCGGCCGTTTTGTCCTTTGTGTGATGTTCGCTTGCGCGGCTTGAGCGCGGGCAGGGTAATTTTTTTGTGCACGGGCTGTTTTTTGGCGTTTCGCACTTTTAAATGTTTGTTGCAGTTGCAAAGGGGTGGCAATTTGAGTTAACAAGTGTTACGCTACTTTTATATATTTCTTATTGTTACAGTTTTTGTAACACTTGAGGTGAGATGATGACGAAATTAACGGTTTTATTGGTGTTGGGGCTTTTGGTGAGCGGAGTGTGGCTGGGCTACAGCATTTCCGGAATTACCGGTGCAGCATCGGTTGATTCGCCAAGAGATGCTCTTGCAAAATGTTTGACGGAAAAGGGCGTGACGTTTTATGGCGCGAATTGGTGTCCGCATTGCCAAAGGCAAAAAGAGTTGTTCGGAAGCAGTTTTGCGTACGTGAACTACGTTGAATGCGCAGTCAGCGGCGGCAGCGGCCAGGCAAAAGAATGCAGCGATGCGGGAATCACGAGCTATCCGACTTGGGACTTTGGGTTTGACCGGGTTTTAGGTGTGATGGAACTAAACGACCTTGCCGCAAAGTCCGGCTGTCCTTTGGTTTAACTTCTTTTATTGATTTTTATTGTTGATTCCGCAAAGTTCGTGCAGCCAGCAATAGCCAAGGAAGCTCTCAACAAGGGCAACCCATCCGATAATGATGATGAGCCAGTTCGCCCAAGGCAGAGAGAATATCGGTGCATACGGTGAAAGCCACCAAACTGCGAGTGCAAAGCGGAATATGCGGTCGAGTTTTCCGAGATTTTGTTTCATATGGCGAGAGAGTGCGCTTGTGTTTATAGCAGTTGTGCATATACTTCCGTACTTTGTTCAGGCAAGGTTGATGCAGGAAAACAGGAGGTAGGTTCCAAGTACGATAAGGAGCAATCCTGCGGCAAGGCGCATCCATCGCCGGTATTTCATTTTCCATTTTTTCAGTGCAGAGGTGCGCGTTCCTGCATACGCAAGTGCAAGTATTGCAAGGAGCGGCAGGATGAATATGGTGTTGTAGATGAAAAGATACCAAAGGGCTCCGGGCGCGGCGTGCTGTGCAAGGATTGCGGTGATTGCAAGGTAGGGCCCGCCGGTGCAGGGAAGTTCAAAGAGCGCGACAAAAAATCCTAAAAAGAGCATTGCGGGGAGCGTTGCCTTTTCTGCAAGTGATTTTATGTTTCTTGCGGCAAAGTGCGGTATTTCAAGCGAGAGCCATTTTCCGTAGCGGAAAAAATCCTTGAGTTCAACAAGTCCTGCAAGAATGGCGGTGATGCCGACAAAGATGCTGACATATGTTGAAATGTGGAAGAGCTGTATTGCGCGAAGAAGGCCGAGCCCTGCAAGAAAGTAGGTGATAAAAACAGCGGCAATGTATATTCCTCCGGCAAGGAGCATTTTGTTTCTGTTTTTTCGAAGGCGAAGAAGTGCGGCAGTAAGAAAGATGATGACGCCGATTGCGCACGGGTTAATACAGTCAATAAGGGCAGCAGTGAGGACAACGGGCAAGGTGAGGTTCACGGAAGTTCACATCCTGTTTTTTCCGCAAGTGTTTCAAGGCGGATTTTTCCGGAAAGCCGCTCGCCGTTTGGCAAAATAATGGTCGGAAGCACGGTGATGTTTTTTTCTGCGCAGAGCGGATAGTCTGAATCTGCGGCGTACGGGTCGCATTCAAATGAGGTGAGGCGCGGGTAGCTGTTGCCAAGTGAGCGGCTCAGTGCCCGGCAACTGCTGCAGTGTTCTGTTCCGTAGATTTCTATGCCGTGCTCTGCAAGGCATTGGATAAATGAGGTCTTATCATTCGGGCTGCAGCCGGCGGCAAGGAGAAGCACAAGCACAAGGATGCTCTTTGGCAAGTTCATACCGGGCAGTAAAGGGTGCAGGAGTTTTAAATGATGCGTTTGGCCGCGGGGGACGTACCGAACATTTTTATATTATTTTTGGCAGCACAAGAAGATGCCCGCTCCGTTTGCAGTAACGTCTCTTGAATTGTCCTTTCATATCTTGCTCTTTGGTGTTGCGGTGGCTACGCCTCTCATTTTGTATTTTGCGTATTTGCGTTTTGCGCGCGGGCAGTTAAGGACTATTGTCGGCTTCCTCACGCTCTCGTTTGTGTTTGGTGCCTTGCGCTGGATTGGCGGGAGTTTGGCAAGGCTTGATTTGCCCGTGACGAATCAATTATGGTTTAATTTTGCCTGGACGGTTTCGGGAGTTCTTGCTGCAGTCTTTGCGCTCTATGCGGCAAATGCGCTTTTTACCTATTCAAAAACGTGCGATTTGTGCCTGCACGGAAAGCCAAAGGGTAAGCGGGCGTAATGTTTTTATACACTTTTCAGAATGGAAGAGAGTGAGGTGTTTTTATGGAAGTCCAACCAAAAGAGCTCAAAGAGGCAGGGAATGCATTGCGGGATGTGAGAAATTGGCTTGCAGTGTTCAAGACTGAGTATGACTTGGCGGAAGAGGCGTATTCTGTTCTGCACAAGAAGGTTGAGGAAGTTGCAACAAAGCTTGGCGCGGTCAAGTGTACTGCAAAAGGTGTTGATGGGCAGTCAATGAAGCCGGCGTCAAATGCGCTTCGCGACCTCAAGAACTGGCTTGCCGTGTTTGCAAAGGAGTACGACCTTGCTGAAGAGGCAGTTGATGTTCTTGGTGAGCAGGTGGATAAGGTCGGGCAAAAGATGGCAGCAATTAAGTGCGCGTGATTGTTTATTTTTCGTATGGATGAAGAGATAAGGAGAAAGACTGCTGCCCTTGCGGACGACCGCGCGTATTTTGTTGCGTATGCGCAAACGCTGGTGGGGAATACTGAGGATGCGGAGGATTTAGTGCATACGGCCTATGTAAAGGCAATCCCGCATATTGACGCTGTACGAAACCTGCGCCCGTGGATGACGACGGTTATTTTAAACGCGTTTCGCAGCCAGTCGCGGCGCAAAAGGGCGCTTCCGCTTGAGGAAGTGTTAAGCGAGCCTGCTGAGCCGTTCTTTGAGGTATCTGACGGGATTCGTGCAGTCTTCTCTCAGCTCGCAGACGGTGAAAAGCAGGTTCTTGAATCATATCTTGAAGGGCAAAGTTATGGGGCTATTGCTCAGGAGCAAGAGATATCAAAAAGCCAGTTGCGCGGGAGGCTTTATCGGCTAAAGCAGGCGGTTCGCGCCCGCCTTGCATACCTTTCAGTTTATTTATGAGTAATATTTTTAAACCCGCCTAAATAAACCACCTTTCAATGGTAACATATTCGGTTGAGACGGTTGGCCATCGCGGGTTCTATGACGGCGCAGCAGATGTACTTATGGAAGTGAGCCCGGGAACGTTTACGCCGGTGAATGTGGCCAATTTGGAACAAATCGTGAATGCAGCAGGGCAGAACGTGGAATCCGGTCTGGGCGGTGTTCGCGTGCTGCTGCACCGGCAGGGAATAAACCGAACGATCAATGAACTGGACAGTGCAGGAATATTTGAGGCGGCAAGTCCGCGATATGCCAGGGCAAAATCATTGTTGTTTCAGGAAGGAACCGGCCGCCCGATGCTGCAGCAGGCACTAAGAGGGGGGCTTATTCCTGAGGCGGATGGAAGGGAGCTCACGCAGGAAGAGGTACGGGTGATTGCGGAGGCAGTACACGAGACTGTTCGTGCGGGAGGGATTCACATTACGGTTGACTCCGTTCGTTCTTGGGTGACTGGTGAAGTGGTGTCACCGCAGGATAAGAGCGTGTATGGCGCTCTGCAAAAAGTGCACCCGTATTTTGCAAAATTTGCGGCAGATGAGGAAGCAACAATGACTGCTGATTTTGATTGGTCTGCAAGCGCCGATAATCTTGCAGCAGCATATCACGTGTGGAAGACTGTTCGGAGTGGAGTAATGAGTTATTTATCAAACAACGGCAAGAGAAAGAAACGGTCTGAGAGAGAAGAAAAACAGCGCCAAAAGCTTTCTCTCGGAAACGAGTTGCGCTATGTTTCGGACCATTTCGCAAGTGAAGTTTCAGACGACTATTCTGCAGTGCTGGTAACGCGGGTTGTAAGGATGGCTGATTCCGAAGGGGAGGCAGGCCGAAAAAAAGAGGGCCCGCTTCGCAAAGGGCTCTTGCGCGATGGGTCGGCAACGGGCGTGCGCGTGTTAAGTCAGGATGAACGGGAATATGATTGTTTTGTGCTTCACGAGGTGTTAAGAACAGTTGCGTTCACACGAATGTATGCTCCTCCGGAACCGGTGAGCAATGAGAGCAGTATTGAGGGCGCACTCTTAAATTTTGAGGAAATTGCGCGGCAGTTTCGCCTGCAGTTGACCGGACAAATTGGGATTTTGGAGGCGTTGATGCTGGTGGAAGGCCCGGATGCTATGCAACTTCGGCCAAAGGAAGGATTTTCATTAGGAAACATAAAAGGAACGTCTGAGTTCATCGGAAGTCTTCGCGATGCGCTTCGGGTTTATCGCGGGCTGCTTGCAGGATATTCGGAAGAGGCACGCGAAACGATGTGGCTGGACCGCACAATGTTGTATCTCAAGACGCACCGAATGCTGCAGGACGAGCATAAGGCGGACCGGGAATACTATGAAGGGCAGAGGAAGGGATTCAGGAATGACTTGCTGAAGCTAAAGCCGAAACTGAATATGGCTGCAAGAAAGGCGGCAAAAGGAGATGCGGATGCGCTGCGCGCAAAGCAAAAGTTGGAAAAGCTCAAGGGGGAATACGAGAGCAGGATTGCGCTGTTTGATTCTGCGCTAAAAGAGTGGGAGAATTACTCTCGGATGGTTGAGCACGACGGGCGTTTGATTTTTTCTGTCCTGCTGCAGAGGAATCAGGTAAGAATGACCGGAAAAACAACATCAGCGCTCTCTGATGAAAAGACGCAAAATTCACCGATGTATACGGGGCAGCCCCTTGAAGAGGGGGCAATTGAGGACGTCCTTGCACGCCACGGGCTAAGGCAACTTGTCCCGTTGCTTCCTCAAAAAGCAAAAGAATTGCTTAAAATTTAGTCAAGTCCCCAGTCATCTCCCGTAGATTGGCTTTCGGGGACGTGTGAGTGCACTTTGATTTCTGAGCCGGGGTGCACGCTGTGGACGACTTCAGGGGTTCCTTCGCGGTGTGCAACAGGTTCGGGCCGGACGAGCGGTGCTCCGTTTTGTCCGACGTACTGGACTTCAAGGAACATCTTGATTTCTCCTTCGACTGAGCGCAGGAGTTGCTCGTCAATTTGGGTGACAAACGTGATTGCATCGCCTTCTTTTCCCGCCCTGCCGGTGCGTCCGATGCGGTGGACGTAGTCTTTTGGGTTGCGCGGGATGTCGTAGTTGATGACGTGCGTGACGCCTTCAATGTGAAGGCCGCGTGCGGCGACATCGGTTGCGACAAGAAGGCTGTATTTGCCGGAGTTAAAATCCGCAATGACGCTGTTTCGCTTGTTTTGTGAGAGTCCTGAGTGGATGCTTGCGCATTGGTAGCGTTTTTTCCATAAAATCATTCCGAGTTTTTCCGCCCAGGTTTTGGTGTTGACGAATATCATGACTTTTTTCGCTGCAGTGTCTTTGAGGATGGTGAGGAGCAGGTCCAGCTTTTGCTTGCGGTCAACGCCAAGGACTTGCTGCCTGATTTTTTTGACGGTGATTTCGTCCTGTTGGAGCATAAGGAGTTCCGGCTCGCGCATATAGCGTGACGACAATTCCTGGATTTTTTCGGGCATGGTTGCGGAGAAGAGGAGTGTTTGTCTCGTGCTTGGTGTCTTGCGCAAAATTTTTTCGACATCATCGATGAAGCCCATATCGAGCATCCGGTCTGCTTCGTCAAGGACGACAAAGCGGATGTTGCGAAAATCAATCGTTCCGCGCTCGATGTGGTCAAGGACTCGCCCGGGTGTTGCAACGGCGATTTGCGCGCCGCGGTCAAGTGCGGTGATTTGCGGGTTGATGCCGACGCCTCCGTACAAAAGCGCGGTTTTGGTGTGCCTGCTTGCCTTGCGGCATTCCTGGTCTATTTGTTGGGCGAGTTCTCTTGTTGGTGCAAGGACAAGTGCCTGAAGGACGGGTTCGGGGCTCAGTTGGCTAAGGACGGGCAAAAGGAATGCGAATGTTTTGCCGCTGCCGGTTTTTGAGCGGACAATGAGGTCTTTGCCGGTCATAAAGACAGGGATTGCTTTTTCCTGGACTTCTGTTGCGTTTTCAAGGCCCATACGGGCGAGGTTTTGGACTAAGTCTTCCTTTAGGTTCAATTCACTGAATTTCATTGTATGTCTCCAGAACCGCGGGTTCGAGGGGTTCTTGCTCGGGACAGAAAAGCAGTCCCAGCGAAACCCATTCATAAAGAACAAGTTTCTACAAAGCACGGCTCTTGGCCGCGCTGCCTTTCTATCGCTGTATGCTCTTGAAAAAAATGATGGCTTATAAAGCTTTCGGTTATGTCTTGACGGAGAGCTGCTCAAGGGAGCGGACTGCAAGGACTGCGTGCCGAAGGGAGGTAATGTCTGCAAACGCAGTGATTATTCCTGCAGCAACTTGTTCGGTTTGGCGGTGTATTTCATCAAGGTCAAACCTGCGGGCGTTTTTCCACGCATCTTCGCGCCAGCGGACGATGATGCGGTGAAAGTACGTATTGATTGAGCGGGGGAAGAGAACGCCGCCAAGGCCAAAGAGGTCGTGCTGGGTGAATGCAAGATAGTTCATAAGGTCAGGGATGGTGTGTTCGAGGATTTTGTTGATTTTGCGGAAGTCTCTTCGGTTATTGTATCTGAGTTCGTGGATGGTTTGGGCAAGGTCTGCATTAATGTGTGCATTAATTCCAAGGAGCATACTGCAAAAGGGGATTGGCTTTTTGGCAGTGTATGAAAAATAGGTCTTCCACGGCGTGATTTTGTTCTTTTCTTGCAGGTAGTTTCGCAAGGGGTCAAAGTAGAGTTGGGCGAAGTGAAGGTCAAGTTCTTCAAGCGCGCACGGGTCATCAAACCCGTCCAAAGCGCGTTCGGCCCCGACCCGTTCGGTGACCATTCGGTATGCGTGGTGGAAGGGGTGAAGGGAGCGTGGCAGAATGCTTGTCTGCACGTGCATTTTGCCGATGACGCCAAACAGTGTTTCTCCGGCGGTATCAAAAAGGAAGTCTTTCTCTTTTTGCATAATGGGGCTTAAGAATGTGCGGGCTTATAATCGTTTGGAACGGTCCCAATGGCAAATCCGGTGCGTTCTGTGAAGAGGAGTTCATTCTCTATTCCTAGAACAAGGGCGCTGATGTGGACTCGGTTGTCGCTTGGGTCAAGCCTTGGCAGCGTAATGCGAAGGGATGAATGTCCTCTGCCGCAAAGATGGGTAAGATAGGGTGTTGTTGCACGGCGCAGTGCGCGTTGAATGAAGAGGTCGTTTTCTGCCTCTGCAAGCGGCAATTCGGCGTGGTGGTAGTCTTGTTCAATTGCGCAGAGTTTTTCAATGCCGTTCTTTTGCGCAAGAAACAGGTTTGCCTTTTGCTTTCGGTACGCGAGCTCTCCTGCGCTGAAAAGTTCGGATGCGGATTGCATAACGCTGTTGTGGAGAGGGTGGCTGTTGTGTTCGAGCATAAGGTAGCTTCTGCCGTCTTCGTTCCACTGCCAAAGTGCGGTCCGGGTAAGGTGGGGCAGGTGTGCATTGTACTGTTCGCCTGCGACAGTGCGAAGTGCCGCGATTTCATCAAGGGCGGGAAAAACAAGCCCTGCAGCGGTTGCACGCTTGGCTGCTTCTTTAAGAGGGTGCCTTCGCCGCGGGTGTTGGTAGATTTTCTTGAACCGTATCTGTTCGTATCCGGGCGCGTCGATTCCAAAGGTTTTATCGGGAAAGTGCGTAATTGCCATACGCCTGGGCGAAAGGGTACGCTATTTAAACGTATTGACAAGTAGTAACAA
>QZIM01000009.1 GCA_003599055.1 Candidatus Woesearchaeota archaeon | reverse complement strand
CGCGACGACGGATGAGAATTTGACTTTGGTGATTATTAATGCGACGGATGCGGACAACGACGCTGTCCGAAACATTACGGATTGGAGATTGAACGGCACGAGTATTGCAGTAGTGAACCTGCCTTTTGAGACGAACCTGAGCAGTGTTACGGCAGGCGCGGTGCGGGATTATTCAACATTTGAGAACAACGGAACGCTTGGCGACGGCATCACAAGCGCCGCACCCCAATGGAACTCATCAGGCAAAGTGGGCGGAGCGTACACGTTCAACGGCACAACAAACATCACGCTCGGCGATGTTGACTTTGCCGGCAACTTTACCGTTGAAGCGTGGATAAACACGGCAGTCAAGGGCAATTTTGAAACGCTCGTATCCAAGCGCGGCGCCACGCACAACATCCACTTCCGCATTAACAATACAGGAATCATCGATTGCCTCATCTTTGATGGAGTACTGTTCCCCGAAATCGCAGGCCCCGATGACCTTGCGAACGGGCAATGGCACCACGTTGCCTGTGTGCGTGATACTGCGGCAGATGCGCTCCTTCTGTACGTGAACGGCACGCTCGTGAACTCGACCACCGACACGACCACCGGTTCCATTGCAAATGACAATTCGCTTACCATCGGAGGCAGAAACGACAACATCAACAACAAATGGAACGGCTCACTGGATGAAGTCCGCATCTACACGCGCGCCCTCTCATCAGACCAGATTTACCGCTCGTTCATCGACGGAAACAACTCTCGCCACCTGAGCGGCCTTGTGCGCAACGAGACTGCAGTCGGCGACTCCTGGTCCGTTGCGGTAACGCCGAATGACAACCAGCCGAACACGGACGGCGCAACAGTCCTTTCAAACAACGTCACAATCCTTGCCGATGAGCTCAACCAAACTGAAGCGGCGCTGCTCAAACTTGACGCTCCTGACCCGCTCAACTTGTCAGCAACAACGCTGCTCAACTACAGCATCACGTTCAACCTGACGAACGGCTCTGCATCAAATGTGACCATTAATGAGACGTATCCTGACAATGTCTCATTTGTCAGCGCGAACCCTGCGCCTGACGCCGGCAACTCCAGCTGGAACGCGGGCAACCTTACCGCGCCGTTTGTGTACAACATCAGCGTTCAGGTTAACGTGAGCCCGTACTTTGCGAACGGAACACTATTGAACAATACGGTCAATGTGACATACAACAACGGCTCGGGCGACTTCACGTTCCAGAACGTCACGGCGCAAACGACACTTATCAATGAGCAACAATGCCCGCTCACCATTGCGGCAAGCACGACACTCACGCAGAACATCAGCTGTCCTGCGACCGCGATTAACATCCTTGCGGATAATGTAGTATTGGACTGCGCGGGCTTCACCGTCATATGGAATACTGCCGGTGCGGGGAGTCGCCAGGGAGTGCGCGCGGCCAACCTCAGCAATGTAACAGTGCAAAACTGCATCCTGATAGACACGAACGCTTCGGGCGCGGACGGCATCGGCATCTATTTGGACGGGACAAACGACAGCACGGTCACGAATGTAAGCATCCAGGGAAATGGGACCGGCACGAACGCAGGGGTCCTGATAGAGCGGGGCAACCGTAATCGGGTTGATACTAGCACGGTGCGATTGGCCGCAACCGGCTCACTCAATGACGGAATCCGTCTCTTCGATAATTCGAATGACAATACCATCGATAATAATCAAGTCACGGTCACTGCGGCGTTCTTCGATAACGGGATTGAGATTGAGGATGGGAGTTCCGGGAACACTATTACGCGCAATACGGTAACTGTGACGGGCGGAGATGCTGAACGGGCCGTTCGCATCAACAACGCTGCAGCGTCCAACCTGGTTGCGCACAATGCGCTGAGCCTAAGCGGCACAACCAATACGTTCGGTATTCTTTTGAACAATGGCGCTCCGAATAATACCTTGTGGAACAACACGCTGAACGTCGCAGGGACGACCGGCTTTGGCATCAGCGTTCAGGATGGGTCTAACGGGACAGCCATTCAGGATTCGAGTGTTGATATCACCATCGCGTCCGGCTTTGCCGTTCGCGTTACTTCCTCGGTTAATGTCAGTCTTGCGAATATGACCTTGCAATCCCGCTTCGGCTGGATTGACGCGGCTGCAGCGGCACCCGTGAATCTGACGAACGTGAGCTTCCAGACAGGAAACGGCAGCATCCGTATCGGCAACGCAACCATCCCTGCCAACATCACGCGTAATTCACTAAATATCTCTCTGAACAACTCATTCCTTAACAGCACCAACCTGTCCTTCCTTAACACGTCTGCGCAAATCACGCTTGAGAACATAGTGCAGACTGACCCGCGCCCTGTTGTTGACTTTGAGGATGACGGCACATTTGCAAACTGCGACCCGCCGACCTGTGTTGAAGTCAGCTATAACGGCAGCACGTACGTGTTTAACGTCTCGCACTTCACCAGTTTTGCCGTTCAGGAGAACTTGACATTTGTCATCAATCTTTCGGCAGAAAAAGCAGACAGTCCCGACCCTGTTCCCCGCGGAGGAACGCTCAGTTACACGATTACGCTCAATAACACCGGAAACGCGACCGCGCAAAACGTAACGGTTGTTGAAATTTATCCGCCGAATGTCTCGTTCGTGAGCGGCGAGCCGACGCCTTCGGGCAATGATACGTTCAGCGTCGGCAATATCAGTCCCGGCGGCTCATTCGTCGTGAACATCACCGTGACCGTTGGCAGCACGGTTGTGAACGGCACGGTCTTGAACAATACGGTGAATGTCACGTTTGCGAACAGTTCGGGTGAGAATAGTTCGTTCCTTGACAGCGAGTTAACAACAGTATTGGGCGCGCCTGTTTTGGTTTCGATTAAATCAGATACTCCTGACCCTGTTGTCCGCGGGGCAACGCTCAATTATTCAATCTTGATTAACAACACGGGTGATGACACTGCGTTCAACGTCAGCCTAACCGAGAACTACCCCGCAGGCGTTTCGTTTGTCACCGCGCAGCCAACGCCCGCAGGCAACAACACGTTCACGATTGGCACGCTTGCGCCAAATGAATCGTTTGTGGTGAACGCGACCGTGACTGTCGGCACTACGCTGACGAACGGCACTGTTCTTAACAATAGTGTTAATGCGAGTTGGCGCAACAGTTCAGGACAGCAAGGCGGCGTCTCTGACAGCGAGCTGACGACGGTCCTTGGTATTGCGAGTATTAACGTGACAAAAACTGACAGTCCTGACCCGGTGAATAACGGCAGCACACTCGCGTACAGCATTACTGTGACGAACACAGGTGATGAAGTTGCGTACAACATTACCGTGATTGAAGGATATGACGTGAACATCACCTTTAACGGCTCAAGCCCTGCGCCAAGCTCAGGAAATAACACATTTACGCTTGGCAACCTGACGCCCGGCGCAAGCACGACACTCAACATTACCGTTAATGTTAGTTCAGCGATGACTTCAGGAGTTTTGAACAACACGGTCAATGTCACGTTCACGAACCTGACCGGCGAAAACACGACTGTTAGCGCGTTCCAAGGAACTGCAGTGACCACGCCATTTGTCCCACCACCTGCGCCCGTCGGCGGCGGAGGAGGCGGTGGAGGAAGCAACTTCCTTCGACCCGCACAAATCGGAGAACCCGCAACACCACAACCCTCACCACTATCATTCCCCGCAACACTTCCCGCACAAACACGGCCCGTTCCCGAACCCCGACCCGCACCCGCACCAGAACCAACCGTGCAACAACCTGCGCCCGCGCCCGAACAAGCCCCTGAACCGCAAGAACTTCCGCAAAAACACACATTCACCCTCTCGCCAAAAACAAAAGACATTGCCATCAAATCAATCGCGCTTCTCCTTATCGCAGTGCTTCTTACTGTCCTCATCCCCCTCTTCCTTGCACACCTTCCCAAAAAACCCCGCTCGCGACCCCGCGCACCAGAACCTCCTGTTCGCGACCACCAAAAAACCGCAAAAACCATCCGGAAAATGGACGCAGACCTCAAACGAATCGAGAAAATGCTGCGCGAATTTGACCAGATACGCAAACGATGACTATACTATAGTGTTCAGTTCAGACCAAAAGCTATTAAATACCCCTGCGCTCTTCATACACAAAAATGAGGCGATACATCCTGCTGGCATTCCTTGTACTCTTCCTTGTAGCCTGCTCCAAAGCAGAATGCAAGACCAACTCTGACTGCACGGGGAAACCAAGCACGGCATTCACGGCAACCTGCACCCCCGAAAAAACGTGCAGCTACACGCCAATACCAAATAAAATCGGCAACGGCATCTGCGAAACCGGCGAAAACAAGTGCACCGCGCCCCAAGACTGCGGAACGTGCTCCGGCAAAGTTACCGGAAGCACCCTCCTTGTCCAAACCTGCGTGAACAACGAATGCGTCCAGGACGTCCAGAACGCAAAACCCATCCTTGTTTCCAGCGAAGTAACGGGAGCAGGCGACAAGCTCAAAATAGACACGGAATACAACCAGCCATTCAACCTCAAAAAAGACCTGTTCGTCACCACTATCACGCTCTCAAGCGCGCCAACCAACAAAGACCACCGCATCGTCCGCGCAGAACTCATTGCGCAAACCAAAGACCGAAGGACAATCACCCTTGCCCGCAAAGAAATAGACAAGCCCCTTTGGAGCATCGGCTCAAGCATTACCGAAGAATTCATCCTTGACTTCCCCGCAGAACTCGAAAGCGAACTCAGCTCGGTATCCCTTAGCATTGAATACAGCTACAACGCGGTCAGCGGCGGCAAAAAAACACCCCGCACGGGAACACTCAAAAACAACTACCGCGAAAAAATAGCTTACGTAAACCCGGCAAACCCAATCGTGTGCCCTCCACCTGCTGAAGTTGCCAAAAAATGCGACGACAAAAACCCCGGAACCCGCGACACGTGCGATGCGCAAACAGGATTCTGCAAACACGACCCAATCCCGAACGCGTGCGGCAACTTCCGCTGCGAAGGAACAGAAAACAAGTGCAGCTGCCCTTCAGACTGCGGGCCCTGCTCGGGAAGCGCCGGCGCGTACACCGACTACAGCTGCCGCGCAAACCAATGCATCACCCTCCTCAAATCAGGCGTTACGGCAGCACCAAACAGCATCTTTGACGACCGCAACCTCGGCCCGGTCCATTTGAACAACAACTACAAGTTCAAAACACCGTTTAATGCCAAACGCGACAAGCTCGACCTTGAATTCAAAATATACAAGCAAGACCCCACCGTCAGCCGCGTTGTCATCGAAACCATCCGCATCCTTGAAGGACAACAACAGCTTGCAGAAGCCAACCCCGCACAGGAAATCACCACAACCGCAAGCACGATTAGCATATCACTCCCCGCGCCCGCAGACGCAGAAGACGAACTTAACCCAACAGTCGGCGTATGGTATATGTATGTTCAAAACGACCAAGAACGACGCGGCAACTTCCAAAAACCCTTAGGCAAAATCGCCGTCATCGCGGCGGAGTAAGAATGAACTCACGCGCAATCGAATTCAGCATCACCACCATCGTCACCCTCATCATTGCAATCATCATTTTTTCACTCTCGCTTAACCTCATCTTCCGATTCTTCGACGAAGCGAGCGAACTCGAACAGGAAATCGACCGGCAAACAAGAGACCAGCTTATGCAGGCACTCAAAAGCGGCAACCAACTCGTCCTCGTCCCGTTTGCCGTCCAGGAAACAAAACGAGGCAACTTTGCAACGTTCCCGCTCGGAGTTCGCAACATCGGCAACGAAAAACAATTCCAAGTCCTCCTTGGCTTTAGCGGCGCGTACAACCCCGACGGCTCTGACCTTACGCAAAAAAACAGCCAATACATCGAACAAAACTGGATAGGCAACTTCAAAACCGGACCGCCCTTCAGGCTCAAAAAAGGCGACTCGGAAGTCCGCCCCGTCAGCTTCAAAGCAGACGTTAATACCGCGCAGGGAATCCCAACGCCAAAAGGAGACTACGTGTTCAACGTATGCGTCTTCGCACCCGAACAGCCAACCGCGCCCCCGCCCTGCACACCTGAAAACAGACGATTGTTCTACACGGAAAAAGTGTATCAGATGACTGTGCGGGTAGTGTAGTTAGCGGTTTGTAGTTTGTCGTTGGTTGTCGGTTCTCAGTCTTTCAGTTTTCAGAAAGAAATTACCGAATGACGCCGACTAAAATTCCGTTCACATCGCGATTTCTTTATTGAAAAACTTTTTCCTTCACTTGAGCGAGCAATTCCTCCCCGCAGGTATTCCAAAACTCAACAATTTCTTTTGCTTGTTCAACCGTTGCCCGGAAACCCCGATAATTGATATCGTGACGAATGCCCTTGAATCGTGAAAGATGATTCAGCCTAAGCCTATTCGTTACAGCCATATCCTTTAAAACATCCAAGCTTACATCGTGCGTCCTTGGCTCAAAACCACGGAGCCACCACTCCGCATCACCCAGCTGGCGTACGGACTCGTACACTTCCCGAAAAATAAGCGTTGCGCTCTCATCAGTTAACGGGACTGCTTGCGCCACTTTTGCCGTCACTTCTGCGGAAGCAATCATTGATTTTACGCGTTCCTTATCCAACTGCCTTGGCCTTAGCAGGCCGTTTTTCTCAAGCAGCGAAACCTCTTCAGGCCTCACGGCTTAACCTCCAAAAATCCGAGCAGAACAATCCCGTTCGCAATGTTGTTAAACACGTTGACATCAACACTTTTTCGGTTGAATACAAAAACCTGAACGTTTCTGCTTATGAATTTCTCCAATTCCCGTATTTGCCCAGCCATACGCTCATTTTCTCCTGCGACAACCTGACGTAATGAAAGGGACGCCGGCAGGATATCCTTATCTGTTTCCACGGCAATGTCAATGTCTGATGAAGTTATGTCCTCGCCTTTGCGGAAGCTTCCAAACAGAACGATTGCGCGCGGGCGCCCGTAGAACTCATTGAGAATCTCAACGAGCCCTGACTGATAGATAACGCTCAGATTGTACAGTATTTTTGCTTTTATGAACTGCCAACTTCTGATATTTGCCCGGATTCTCCAAATCTTGCTCAGCTCTTCAATTTGAACAAACCCTGCCCTTAACAGGCCGTCAAGCACGCTTCCAATGTGCGCCTTACTCACGCCGGCTTCCTTTGCAAGGTCAGAGAGACTGAATTCCTTGTCCGGAAACTTAAAGAGCACTTCCAGTATTCTTTGGCGGGCAGTCTCGACAAAAAACTTAAGGTTTTCTTTCCGAACGTTCGGTTTCTTCATCGAACGTACGTTCTGTGATGGGATTATAAAAGCTTTTTGGTTCTTAACCGGGATTGGCGGTTAATAGTTGGTCTTTTGTTATTGGTTTTCAGTTTTCAGTCTTCAGTTTTCAGAAAGAATTATCGCAGCACGCCAACCATAACGCCCTTCACATTATCAAACGGCACTACCCACGGGTCTTCCTCTGCATTCGCAACGCCCTTCGTCTTGTAGAACGTCCCGCCGTCTTTTTGGATGACTTCCGTCACCAAATGCAGGACAACCCCGTCATTTGACGGCTCATAAAAGCTGATAATGTCGCCTTGCTGAATCTCGCCAGCTGATTTTGGCACGCGCTCAAGCACGGTAGACTTGCTTGTAATCACCGGCGCCATACTGTCAGAAACCACCCGCGCGTATCGTAATCCCGGAACGGCAATCACTGCCCTGTCCGCATACACCGAGATATCACCTATTGAAACCTGCTGCGGCCAATCCTTTGGCACGGCCCCAGCCGCAAGACGACTCTCGGCCTGCGGCAGGGTGACAATAAGAAGCCCAAGCAGGAAACCCGCAAGGGCCAAAATCCCCCCTTTCATTCAATATCCCCCAAAACAGACGCGGACTTTTGCCCTTAAAACAGTTCGTAATCACCACGCGATGAATCGACGGGAGATTGGTACGCCAGTATACAAAAAAGTAGACTTTATATACTAGTTTTGTTTGCTTCATTTTCGTGAGAACGCCAGTATTGATACTATTCACGCTGCTCATTGCAGCAGCGGCAAACGCCGCAACCGTCACCCTGCTTACTCCCTCCGTTTACGAAGCAACAACGCCTTGGGTCACCCTTGACATTGACAACCGCGGCTTTACCGTTATCACTTCCGTTGTTGCAAACAGCACCCTTCCCGTCCTTTCCGCCACAAACTACAGCGGCTGGAACACCAGCACCACTCCAACAAGCGCACAATGGACCGGCGGCTCAATCGAAGGCAACGTCCGCTCCGCACTCTTTGAATACCAAGCCAAAACCCCGCTTGTCACGGGCGATGGAATCATTACCATTGAAGCACGCATCGACGGCTCACCCGTCCTTTTGAACCTCACCCTCCTTAACGACCCAACCCCTCCTGCAGTACAGCTTATCAGCCCGGTCGGCTTTGTCGGACCCCAACAAACAAACGTCATCATCAACGCAACCGATACGGAAACCGGCGTTGCAAACGTCACGTACCGCTTTGGCCCGTGCAGCGGCACACAAACAACCCTTGCGCTCCTTCCCGTCAACGGATTCTTCACCGGCATTGCAAACCTCTCCTCTCTTGTTGAAGGAGACACGCTCTGCTACACCATTAATGCAACCAACAACGCAGGAGAAAGCATTGTCCAAAGCGGCACCCTTGTTGTTGACGCAACCGCGCCGAGTGTCAGCGCCCTTGCCCCCACAGGATACACGAGCGAAACAACCACGTTCACCCTTTCCGCAAGCGACAACCTTGCACAATCACTCGACTGCGCAATCGTCCTTAACGGCACAACCATTGCAACACTCAGTGCCGCAAACAACACGCAAAATTCAACAACCGTGAACCTTGCCGCGCAAACAGAAGGACCATACGTCTGGCGCGCCATATGCACCGACGGAGTCGGTCTCAGCTCCGAGGCACTCCAAAACCTCGTCCTTGACACCCAAGCACCCGCAGTCACGACAAACGCGCCAAGCACACTTGCCCGCGGACAAAGCGTCCCGGTCACTGCAACAATCACGGATACAATCGGGCTCTTGAATGTTAACGCAACCTTTGACGGAAGCCCGCTTGCCCTTGCGCAAAACGGCAACCAGTACACAGTCACTTTAAGCTCAAACGACCTTGGCGCGCACAGTATTGTCTTTACTGCAGAAGACAATGCAGGACACATCACCGTCCATACGGCAACCATCACGATTGTACCCAACCACGCAGTCAGCTTAGACCTCGCGCCAACATCAGTTAACCCCGGCGGACAAGTCACTGCAAGCGGCACCATTGCCGCCGACGGGAACAGCACTGCAACAAGCGTCACTATTGAAACACCAAGCCAAAACATCACGGCAAACATCAGCGCGGGAACATTCAGCGCAAACTTCAACGCGCCCGCAACAGACGGCACGTACACAATTACCGTACGTATGACTGAAGGCGGACACACCTACACGAACAGCACCGCGCTTACCGTCTCCACAGGACCATTTGTCTCAAGCAGTCCGCCAATCACGGACGGCAGCAACGGTTACCGCATCACAAGAACACCCACGGTCCGCTCAGGCAGCAGCACAGAATCGGAAACAACAAACAGCCAAGAAGAAACAGTTTCGGGAGAAAGCCAGCCGGACACAACTCCCGAACCCGCACCATACACGCCCATTGAACAAAGCGAACCCCGCCTTGCTCTTACTCCGCAGGCAACCGGTGTCTTTAACCTCCACCCAAGCATCAAATGGCTCGCACTGTTCCTTGCCCTTTTCGCACTCGCAGCCCTTGGTGCCTACGCGTACAGCAAACGGGAGCCGCCCAAAAAAGAAGAGCCCGGCAGTGTTAACTGGGACAACTATTTTGACCGGTGACTGAACAATGGTTCTTGAGCAGTTCCTGCACAAAAGAACTGTCCGAAGACACCTCCCTTTTCTTTTCCTCTTAAGCTTCTTTTTCGTCCTTGTCGCATACGGCGTCCAGCACGTCTTCTTCCCCGACCAAACACTCACAACAGTACTCCTTGCAACAATCCTCCTTGTCCCATCGCTCCATCACCTCATCATCGTTGAAGAAACCATTGAGCGCTCAGGCAGCAAACACTTCTTTCACAAGCACAAAACCATCTTTCGCAGCTATTTAGGCGCGTTCTTCGGCATTCTCGCAGGGTTTTTGACTCTTGGCATCCTTGACCCTGCCGCGCTCAGCTACCAACACTACCAACTCCAAGCAAGCCACCTCAAACCCGAATTGATAACAACATTCCTTGCAAACTTCCAGCCAACACCCGACGCAGCCCTTGGGCTCTTTAGCAGCAATTTGGAATACCTCCTCATTGGCCTTCTTGTGAGCTTGGCATATGGTGCGGGCAGCATCTTTTTGGTCGCGTACAATGCAAGCTTCTTTGCCGCGTTCGTCCTTCAACTCTTTATGCGCTTCGCAGAAGCCAAAACGCTCACCATAGTATCACTGAGCCACCTTCTGCCCGAAAGCGCAGGCTTTATCCTGACCGCAATCGCAGGCGCAACACTCTCCCGCGCACTCATCAAAGAAAAATGGGGCTCGCAACCGTTCAGGAATGTCCTGCAAAACTGCTTTTTGCTTTTGATTCTCGGAATCGCGTGCATCCTCATTGCCGCATTTGTTGAGACGTACGTGACTGCGGCAGTGTTTAAGCAAATGATTGGGTAGTTATTGGTTGTCAGTTATCTGTTTTCAGTGTTCAGTTATCAGACAAGAATTATCAGTTTTCAGTTCTCAGAAACAGTTGACTCCTTCTTCAACTCCTCACCATCATCAAATCCGGCAAAAATATGAAATTCAGAAACCATTTACCAATTCAAGCAGCGCTTTCTTTCAGTCTTTCGCCAAACCGCGCCTTTCTCCCGACCACGCTAATCCTCTTCACCCGTCAGTGCAAGAAAAAAGGACGCCGGGGCTGGGACTTTCAACTCGCGGTCAGCCGCAAAGCTTTTGAACCCAGAGCGCCTTTCGGCTCACAGGTTTGAGCTGTGTGGCTTACCGGGTTAGCCTATACCCCGGCGTGCCGACTTGCATCGGCACTTTTTCTTCTTTTTCTTATCTTTAAGAGACTATTGTACAAAATGCAGGATACTTTTCGAGATGTAGAAGAAACTTTCCAAAAAATCGACAAAAATCAGAAACCTTTCATCAATTCAAGCAGGGCTTTTTTTGGATTCTTCGCAAGCACCACACCTGACGCCACCAAAATACCCTGCGCGCCAAGCCGTTTTGCCGTTGCGACATCTTCTGCAGTATGAATTCCTGCTCCAACCAAGATGGGAATCCCGCGAACCCTGCGCACGCTCTCAGAAATCACTTCCGGGCGGGCTTTTGAAACTGAAATTTTGCCGCCGATAAGCTCGGGCGGCTCAACTGCGACCATATCCGGCTTAAACTTTGCAAGCCGCTCTTCTTCAACAGGATTTGCCGCGCACACAACCGACAGTATTCCAAGATTACGCAAACGCTGCACGGTCTTTTGAACCAACTCTTCAGGAACACGAAGCTCAGAATGGTTTATGAGACTGCCGACAGCGCCCGCCTCCTGAACAGACTCAGGAAGTGTCCAGCCCGTATGTGCGCCAAACTCAATTGCGTCCACGTGCTGCGCGAACACGGGAATAGAAACTGCATTTGCAACTGCTGAAATATCTGCTGCCTGCACGGCAATTGCGATACGGGACTTTGTTGCCTTGGCAACAGACTCGCACACCTTCGCGAGCTTCACTGCTTTTTTGCCCGTCGCCTCCGCATACGCCTTGCAGTTGACAATCGTTATCACTTTGCGAGCGCCTTCTCGATTTTTGCCTTGAGCTGGTCCTCAGGCTGGTAGCCGACAATGCGGTCAACTTCCTCGCCGCCACGGTAAACAATCATACACGGAATGCCGAGCACGCCCTGGTCGTGCGCAAGCTGCGTATTCTCGTCTACGTTCAGCTTTGCGAACTTCACGTCCGTCATTTTCTTTGAGAGCGACTCGAACACAGGCGCAATCATCTTGCAGGGACCACACCAGTCCGCATAATAATCGATGATAACCGGGATGCTGCTTTCTTTTACTTCCGCGTTAAAATTTGCTTCATTAATCATCAACATTTTTTCCACCCCATTTGTCAAACTTTAGCTTGTGGTAAGCGACTGTAGGGGTTTTCCCCTTTCTTAACCATCCGAATGCAGTGCCGTACGATATTTTCAACTTTTCGGCGACTAATTTCACTGTGCCGCCTGCGTTATATAAATTTAACGCAGCCTCATACGTTCGTTTCCACTCGTATCTTTTTTGGGCGATAGTTTCTAAAAATGCCTCTGCTCCCTTTACCTGTTCCCTTTTCTGACTGCAATACGCAAAGCCAATGCGGCTGTAACTGAGGGCAGATTCTATACTCTTTCCCAAGGCAATATGAATGCTTGTTGAGAATGTGCCGTCTTTTCTCAAAAACCGTCCCTTATTGAATATCCTGCTTACGACTATTCCCTGTTCTTTTAACAGTCGGCTCAGTTCGTTGGCGAAGTGAAAACCATTTGCGAGCAAGTCTTCCCTCTTGTAGAACTCAATGTCGTTGATTCGCACAGCGTTAAACGGCTCTTTTCCTTTCCGACTTCTTACCTCGATAGTCACTTTTGGCCCATCGCCCCCAAGAAAACCGGCAAGAAATGCCCTTTTTACTTCACTGTTTCCATTCAGTATCCAATCCGGAACTGAGAACGACACGTTGGATTTCTTACCGACAGGAACCCCTAACCTGCTGAACGTTAAAAATAGCTCTTTTGATGCACAGCGAACCTGAAACACGCGTATCGTAAATGTTCTTTGCCCAATACACACTGTCTTTTCCTGTCGTCGAACCCGCGGAATGACTCCCCGTTCAGTCAGGTCTTTTGTCAGCTCATCCACATCAGCCTGAGTTCCCACCGAAAAGGACACTTCGTAATAGTGGCTCTTCTCTCCTTTGTATAAACATCCGTCTGAAAAAAGCGCACCGGTAATTTTTGCCAGATGCTCGTTTGCGGAATTCACTCGCTTGCGGAGTTCATTTGCATTAAGAATCCTGCTTCAACACCTGTCCACTGTCCAATCGAAAGAATTACGACCTGTGTCGAGAAACAGGGGAAGTGTTGACTTCTTTTTTCTCGATGCGCCGCAGAATTGGCTTAATACAGTATCGCTTCACGTCCTTATCAAGGTCGGTAAAATTATCCGCAACCTCGCGCAACTTTCCCGATGCACTCTTGCCGAACGCCATCACCTCGACCCGGCAGCCAAGCGCGCGCTTGAGATGTTCCACCAGCGGAATAAAATCACCATCGCCGCTCACGAGAATAATCGTGTCCAGCCTTGGCGCAAGCTCAATGCAGTCCATTGCAATCCCGATGTCCCAATCGCCCTTCTTTGCCCCGCCCGCAAAAATCTGAATATCCTTTGCGCGCACCTCAAAACCAATGTGCGTCAGCGCGTCAAAAAACGATTCCTTTCCCGCCTCTTCAGTCCGAATCACGTACGCAAGCGCGCGAACAAGCGCGCGCCCCTGCACTGCGTCCTGCAAGATGTGCTTGAAATTCACGTGTGAATTATACTCATACTTTGCCGAATAATACATATTCTGCACGTCAACGAACACGCCGACACGCTGGGCCTTGTGGATGTCTGTCATACGGTCAATTTCACCTCATACCCGCACGAGCCGCACCGAATGCTGCTCGTGTCCGGGTCAAATTGGCAGGTTGCCTTTTTGCACTTTGGGCAACGCTGGCTGTATGGCTGCGGCTGCACCTCTTTATGCATACCATTTGTTCGCCTGCCGGATTATATATAGCTTGCGCCAAGCTATTTTTATATAAAATATATAGAAAAGCAAACACTTAAAAAGGAGCTGCCTTGCCCGTTCGTTATGAGCGTCGAAAAACCCCTTGTCCTTGTCTTTGAAGACGACCGAAGCGTTCGCACTCTGATTACTCGCTTTCTTGGCGATGCGGGACTTCGCGTTGAAGCACACGAAGACCCATTATCATTTCTTGAACGCCCTGACCTCGAAAGCAAGCTCGCAAGCTCTGCAGGCATCTGGACTGACGGAGATATGCTTGCCGTTGGCGGATTTGAACTTGCCCGCAACGTTCGTGAACTTGGCTATACCAAACCCATTTACCTTGTCAGCGGAGCAGTACAGGCAGTCCTCTCCCGGGAATACGAAGGAGTCCGCGCCCACACGCTCTTTACCGCGGCATACCCAAAGCCGTTTGATTTTAGCGTATTTCAGCAATTTGCCGAAGACGTGCGCTTTTTTCAGAACGAACCTGCAATGAAAACAGAAACAATTAAATATACTACTCATTAGTGAGTATAAAATGGCGTGCGAATACATCATCATTGTGGACGATGAGAGGGAAACCGGAGAACTGCTCGTTGAAGCACTCCAGATACGCGGCTACGAGGCAGACCACTTTGACAACCCTGATATGCTCCTTGAAAACACCGAACTTAAAGACCTCCTTGCAGACTCCGCACTCATCATTACTGACCGCACCATGCCGCCAAGCCAACTTCGCGGCGAAAACCTCGCAGACACCCTGCGCAGAATGGGCTATGCAAAACCCATCATCCTCTCCAGCGGAGAATTAGGATTCCGCACCGCAGAAGGAGACACGCTTGAAGAACGCTTCTCAAAAGAAACCTACACCATCAACGGCAAAACCGTCCCGCTCTTCAACGGATACCTCAAAAAACCCGTTACTCTTGACACGCTGTGGAACACCGTTGCGCAGCACACCCAAAACCCTTAAAACAAGGGCGCATTCCTTTCTTATCGTGACCAGAAAAACAACCACGCTCACCTTTTTCCCAACCGACATTACCTATCACATCAAAGACGGCAAAGCAGTCATCACCCTTTTCGGCAGAACAACCGACGGAACGCAGATTTGCATTCTTGATGACACGTTTGAGCCATACTTCACCGTGGTTGGCGGCACTGAAGAAGAACTTCTCGCACTCAAACAAGACAGCGCGCACGTCACCCGCGTTGAAAAAACAACACGCAACCTCAACGAAACACCAACCGACTGCTTCCACGTCTTTGTCGACCTCCCAAAATCAGTCCCCCTCATCAAAGACCTCGCAAGAGAAAAAGAATACGACTGCTACGAATTCGACATCCTCTTTACCCGCAGATACCTCATCGACCGCAACCTCACCCCGCTTGTTGAAACAATCGCCGAAGCAGAACGCATCCCAAGCAAAAACAAAGTTGAAACGTATCTTGCCAAAAAAATCACACAACACCGCACGAACACCCTCACCAAACCCCGCGCACTTGCCCTTGACATTGAAACATACAACCCTGACAACAAGCTCAACAGCAAACAAAACCCCATCCTTATGGTCGGCCTTTACGGTGACGACTTTACCCGCGTCATCACGTGGAAAGACTGGCCGAAACGCTCCGACTACGTTGAAGTGTGCGCATCCGAAGCAGACATGCTCAAACGAACCGTCGAACTGATTGAACAGTATGCACCTGATATGCTTGTCGGCTACTTCACCGACGGATTTGATTTTCCTTACCTCTCTGAGCGCGCAAAACACCACAAACTCGAACTTCCCCTTGGCCTTGATAACAGCCCCCTTGAAATCCTCGGACGCTCGGAAAAAGAAGCAAAAATCTGCGGCATCCCCCACATTGACCTCTTCAAGTTTGTTCGCCGCGTCATCGCGCGGTCCCTTAAAACAGACAGCTATTCGCTTGACGCAGTGTCCAAAGAACTCCTCGGCGCACAAAAGCTCCCCGTCGACATGAACGCACTCTTCAAACTCTGGGACGAGCCCACCTCAGAACTTGACGTATTCGCACAGTACAATTTGCAGGACTGCAAACTGACGTACGACCTGTTCCACAAGCTTCTGCCAACGCTCCTTGCATTCGTGCGCTTAATCCACCTCCCGCCCTTTGACATCAACCGAATGGCATACAGCATGCTCGTCGAATGGTATTTGATTGTGCTCGCATCGCGCCAAGGAGAAATCATCCCGCGCAAGCCCGGCTACAACACGGAAAGCTCCCGCATCAAAGACCGCATCCAAGGAGCATTCGTCTACGAGCCAAAACCCGGACTCTACTCCGGCATCGCCGTCTTTGACTACCGGTCCCTCTACCCCAGCATCATCGCATCACACAACATCAGCAGAGGAACGGTAAACTGCTCTTGCTGCACCGACGGCCCCACCATTGAGACAGACCGCGGAACTTTCCGTTACTGCCAAAAACGCAAAGGACTCTTTGCCCGCACCATCAGCAACTTAATTCTGGTCCGCGCAGACATCAAAAAACAGCTCAAAAAAAACAAAGACCCCTTCCTTGCCGCGCAAAGCGAAGCACTCAAAGTCCTTGCCAACAGCTTCTACGGCTATATGGGATTCGCCCCCGCCAGATTCTACTGCATCGAATGCGCAGAAAGCACAACCGCGTGGGCCCGCCATTACATCCATCAGGCAATCGACACCGCCAAATCACGCGGATTCCAAGTCCTCTACTCGGACACGGACAGCGTCTTTTTGCTGCTCGAGAAAAAAACCAAAGAGGACGCGCTTAAACTTATGGAAGAAATCAACGAAAAACTCCCCGGGCTTATGGAACTCGACTACGAAGGATACTACCCTTCGGGAATTTTCGTCTCGGTCAAGGCAGGAGAAGGCGGAGCCAAGAAAAAATACGCGCTCCTCTCCGAAACAGGCGACCTTAAAATCAAAGGATTTGAAACAGTCCGGCGCAACACGAGCTACATTGCCAAAGACTGCCAGGAACGCGTCCTTGAAATCGTGCTCAAAGAACGCGACACGGAAAAAGCAAAACAATACGTCCGCTCAATCATTGACGGCCTTCGCAAAAACACCATTCCCCTTGACAAGCTCATCATCCGAACACAACTCACCAAAGATACAGACAAATACGCATCAGTCGGGCCGCACGTTGCCGTGGCACAGCGCATGAAAGCGCGAGGCGACAGCGCAGGCGCAGGCACCATCGTCAAATACATCGTCGTCAAAGGAAAAGGAAAAATCAGGGACAAAGTCAAGCTTCCTGATGAGGCAACGCAGGACGAATACGACGGAGAATACTACATCACGAATCAAGTCATCCCCGCGGTTGAACGCATCTTTGCCGTCCTTGGCATCTCAGAAGAAGACCTCGCAGGCACCGCAGGGCAGAGCAGCTTGAGCAGTTGGTAGTTGGTGGTCAGTGGTCAGTGGTCAGTGGTCAGTGGTCAGTGGTCAGTGGTCAGTGGTCAGTGGTCAGTGGTCAGTGGTCAGTGGTCAGTATAGGGATACCGGTTCCTGAGAAATTCTTCCTGATAACTGAAGTCTGATAACCGATAACTGATAACTGAAAAACCCACTCGCGCCCGACCAAACCATTATAAACTCTTTTTTCCCAATTTGCCGTATGTGGAACGTGCTTGAAAAGCTCTTCACACGCGACTTTCACATCAAAGCGGTGAGCCCGGAAATTGCAATCGAATGGTCCATCTACAAAGACCTGCGCAAAACACACGAGCGCAAACTTGAACTCTTCAACCAATTCCTTCTCCAAACCAAAGAACACCTGCCCGAAAGCGCAAGCGCCCTTGCGCAACTTCGCGCGCTCTTCAGTACAGATGACCCGTTCACCAAAACAAAAGCACTCGAAGGGTCCCAAAGCAGGCTGGCACTTGCCGTCACCAAAAAACTCAAACAAAAAATAACACCCGCACAACGAAACGCGCTCACTGACCTGTTCGGATTTCTCAAAAGCGACAAGCACGAAGAATTCCGCCAGACTCTCTTCCTTGAGCGCGCCCTGCTTGAACGCCAAGACTTTGCCCTGCACCTTGGCGAATTCAAACACCTCCTCGAACAGGAAGGCACGCTCCTCAACCAAGAACTTGACATTCTGACGCGAATAGAAGACCGCATCAAGGCGCTGCACGAGCAAGAAGACCCGTATCACGCACTCACCGGCAACACCGTTGCCGCATTCGTCAAACAAGGACTCCTTGCGCTCGGCATCCGCAACGCCCAAATCGCAAGCACCGGAAGCACGGGCAGGGGAACCGGGCCAATCACTTCAGACTATGACATCATCGTCCTTGTCAACCCCACTGAACACGAATTCATCCTGAACACGACCTCCCTTGGAGACACGCTCAACACAATCGCCGGGCGGACATTCGCAGGACTTCGCGACGTTGAACACGTCCGGATGAAAACCTCCTTCTTTTACCTCAAACCCCAAGACGTTTACCAACTGAGCGGCAACATCACCCTCACCAACAAACGCTCCGCGGAAATCCACATTTTTCTCTATGATGATGCGAAAAAATACCAAGAACAACTCAGCTTTGTCCAAGAACACGAAACGTGGGCAGCAGCAACTTCCGCAACAAGAACCGCGCGGCTTGAACGTCTGCAGCAGGACACCAAACTCCTCAAAGAATACCTGACTGCGGCCAACGTCTACTACGAAAAGAAAGAGCGGTTCCTCACCAAAAATGTCACCGGCGTCATGATGGAACTCCTCCTTCGCGAACAAAGGCTCACCAAACTTGCGCGGGACTTTGTCTCAATGGGCGTCCCCTGGCAGGAAAACAGCTTTCAAGCAATACGGGACCGGCTCCTCTTTCATCTCGACTCCAAACATATTGACCGAATCCTTGGCAAAAGAACAGAACTTTGGGAAACCCCCGAAACGCGCCTCCAACGCATCACCATCGCAATGCTCAGAATAACACAAGGCAAGCCGCCCGGCTACGACCTTGACGACTTTTCCGCACTCTTCCCCCAACACTTCTGCGCGGCAATCCCGGTCAGCAGCATCAAACGAAACAAAATGCTCATTGATGAAAAAGAAAAAATATACCTGTACTGGTACAACGCGGAAAGCATCATCTTCTTCATCCAAAAACACTTCCCGCTTGAAACCGCCCACATCATCCTCTCCGGCAGCAGCAACGCAACCCTCTACGCGGCATTTCGCGGCAAAAGCGGAAAATACGTCTACAAAAAAACACTCAGCCTCCCTTCCGCAGACGACCTTCTCGGAGAGGACTTTGAAACCCTTTCCCGCGCGGCATTCTTACCCAGCAACGAACGCGAACAAAAATACCGCTCAAACCTGGTAGACTTCTTCAGGGACTTTTGCACCCTTTTTAGGCAGTGAAAAAACATACCGCGCAAAATCATTTTCAGGCAGGCCATCAAAAATTGGGGAAATCACGTGCGCGCTCCCAAACACGCCGATAACGCGCGCATACCTTTGCGCAAGCTCAGTGAGCCGCGCTGCAAAACGATACTCCCGCCGCGTACACGCCTGCATAAACGCCTCACGGTCTGATTCCCCTGCCTGCGTTCTTCGCTGCAGCGCGCTACAATCATAGGACACAAGCGCGCCCTTCTTTTCCATCAGTTTCGGAAGAATATCACGCTGCCAGGCATTCACGTGCTTCATATTCTGCGCAAGCGAAACCGCATCATCAATCGTAAAATTCGGCACATCCATCGACCGCTCGG
Organism: Candidatus Woesearchaeota archaeon; assembly: GCA_003599055.1. Lineage (GTDB taxonomy): Archaea > Nanobdellota > Nanobdellia > Woesearchaeales > ARS49 > SURF-65. The sequence continues at coordinate 2,786 of QZIM01000009.1, read as the reverse complement.
CAAAAACACACGCATTCGGCACGATAAGCGCATCAGCCATCAGCGACAGGGAAACAGACGCGGCAGGCTCGTGCGGAACGCCAAGAACAACGTGCGGCGCATCCTTTTTTCCCGAATAATGTACAAACCCGCACCGGTCCGGCGATGATTCGGACACTTCCCTGAGCAAGGCAAGCCGCTCTTCATACCTACTCATCGAGCACCACCATCCCGCCCTCACGGTGGCTTCGCCCAAGCCCGACAACTTTCGTCTTTCCGATAACGGTGCTATATGAATAGTGGTGATGGCCGTGATAGTTCGCCCGCGGCTGCGTTCTCTCAATGAAGTCACGCAAAACCTGCGCGCCGCGGTCCAATACGCCTGACTTCGGACCGTCGTGCGACAGCAAAACATCAAAACCCCGCTCGGCAAGCAGCTCGAGCTCGCTTTTCAAAAAATGACGGCGGCGCTCACCCTGCAAACGCCTTGACTCAAAATAGGCAGGGGAAAAATTTCCGCCAAGAATGCCGAAACGTGTTTTCCCAAGCACAAGCACGCTGCCATTCGGAACATACTGCATATTTTCCGCAATTCTGCCATTCTTCTTTTGCGCATCGTCAAGCAAATCAAAATTTTCGTGGTTCCCTTTCAGGAAATACGTCGGAACCGGCGCGATTGCGTCACCATCAAGATATTTTTCGTAATCGCGCGGATAGCCGTGACGCTTTGTTGCCGCGTCAACCGCATCGTCAGAGCCCCAAATGCCGGTATCGCCGAGCTGAACAATCACATCGGCACGCAGCCGCGCAGCATCCTCATACATTTGGTCCAAATGGCCGTGCGTGTCGCCACAAAGAACTATTCTCATAAGAAAGACAGCACACTCCCTGTTTAAATACTTTGCTACTGGGCGGTGGTTAGTCGGTTGTCGGTGGTTGGTGGTTGGCAGTCAGTTATCGGTTATCAGTTATCAGATTCCAGAAAGGGCGGTTGTTTTTGCCTGCGGGCCTGCGCGCCGGGACCGCAACCTTTAAAAAGGGAACCCTTCCTCGGCATTCGCATGGGTGCCTATAAATACCTCTCACAGAACCGAAAGTCACTTTCGAATATTGAATCCCGCGACCAGCTTGTCCTTTGGCGACGCGAAAATGCAACTGTCCGCATCGATACGCCAACCCGGCTTGACCGCGCACGCGCAGTCGGCTACCGCGCAAAACAGGGAATTGTCCTTGTCCGCCAACGCGTCAGCCGCGGAAGCCACAAAAGGCCGGACTGGAGCGGCGGGCGACACTCGCACAATATGGGCACGCGCCTTAACTTACGCAAAAGCTACCGCCTCATTGCGGAAGAGCGAGCGGCAGTCGGCTATCCTAATTGCGAAGTCCTGAACAGCTATTACGTCGGTGAAGACGGCAAGCATTACTGGTTTGAAGTCATCCTGCTTGACCGCGCACACCCTGCAAACCTTGCGGACAACCGCACTTCTTGGATTGCAGAGCCGCAACACCGCGGCAGAGTCCACCGGGGACTTACCAGCGCAGGACACAAAACCCGCGGGCTTCGCCACAAGGGAATGGGCTCAGAGAAAGCACGCCCGTCACGACGCGCGCACAATCGCAGACGATAAGCAATCGAGGTGGTAGGCAATGCCTGCGAAGAAAGCAAAAAAAGAACCTAAAGTAGAAGAAGAGCTTGAATCAGAACAGGAAGAAACAACCGACGGATACGAAGACTTTGAAGAAGAAATTCCCAAAGACGACGATACCGAATACGAAGAAGACGTTGAAAGCGGACCCGGAGATGCGTCCGAAGACGCCCGCGACTGGGACGACGCCTGATTTCTTTTTCTTTTTTGTTTCCCGCCCGCTCATTTTTCTTAACATTGATTTTTTTGTGTTGCCATTCTTCAGTGCAGAATAAAGCAGAACTTTTATATAGGGGAGAGTTGTTGTCCTTCTCCAGTAAAGTATTCCACGGGGGTGGAACTATGTACAACAGCAAATCAGAACCAACCTATTCTCGACGCGAGGCAATCCTTGGCGGGCTTGCGGCACTTGCAAGCGGATTATTGTACCAAGGCTGCGGACCAAAAAGAAAGAAAGTCCCTGTTCCTGTTCCCGGCCAGCCCCCGACACCAAACGGACAGCCGATTCTCGACGCACTTCAGGCAAACTACCAAGTAACTGCAGGAAACACGCTCATCATCCCGCTCACGGGCAGAGACGACTTCAGCCCCGGCCAAAACGTGAACGGTGTCATCACGCCGGACCAGCCACTCGAACTCAGACTCCTGCCGGGAACAACCGACACCCGCGCAACCGTAACCAAGCTTACGGAAACAATCGCAAACCCGCAGCGCATCGTCACTGGAGACTTTAGCTACATCAGCCCTGCGAACGATACTGCAGGAGACCGGTCATACGTTGTTGAACTCTTCGACGGCGACCTCAGCGCAGTTCGCGTTGTGAACATTACTGTCGTCGTCCCTCCCGCACCAGGAACACCTCCCGGCACTGCCCCCGGCACAGCACCCGGAGCAGGCGGCAGCTCAGGCGGCGCAGGAACCAGCAACCCATAAAATGAAAGCAAAGGCACTCTTTTTTTTCCTTGCACTTCTGCTCGTGCCCTTCGCGGCAGCAGAAGCAGACATTACTTACCAGTTTGTCTACCAAGACCAAATCGGAGTGCCCACATCATTTAACACAACCGCGTTCACGTGCCTTGACTCAGACTGCGGACAGGTAAACCCGTTCGCAGGAAGCTTCCTTACCGGCCCTGCAACGACAAGCGGCTCGGTTGTCATCAG
>QZIM01000017.1 GCA_003599055.1 Candidatus Woesearchaeota archaeon | reverse complement strand
AGGAGAACTTGTTGGCGGCAAGAAAATCAAGTATGCTGACATTGCTGGTTTTTGCAAATCTGCTAAATTGGATGAAGTACGCAAACACGAATTCATCTTAACCCCCGGCCGCTACGTCGGCACTGAAGCCGAGGAAGAAGACACCGAACCATTCGACCAAAAGATGAAACGACTCGTCACTGAACTTGCAAAACAAATGGAAGAAGGAAAACGATTAGATGCAGAGATAAAGAAAAATTTGAAGGGGATTGGGTATGGGTTCTAGTGTTCAGGACATTGAGGCAATAATAAACTATTACTCAAACGACAGGGACCTTCTCAAACAACAATACTATCAAAATCAAACGCAAGCCAACAACCTTATTCACGGAGCACTCATTGTTCTTGGAATTATCCTATCACTTGTGACAGTCAGCAATTCGCTACTACTACCATACAATCTGAATAACTATAACAACTTTGCACAAACTGCAAACCAAAATACAGGTTATTTAATACAACTAATCGGACAGGATAACTCCACTGCAAGAGATATTTTGATAAATTCAAGTTTAAACACTATAAACTTTTCCATCTATGGAATGAATGTAAGTCAAAATGTGCTTACCTCAATTGTAAAATCTTCCGGAGCACTCATCCTTGTGGGATTTGCTGGAGTTCTGATCTTCGTTGGACTGAGCCTCCACTCATTAGCAAAAATAAGAAAAAAAATAATTGAAGATATTGATAATGTTCTCAACGTCATCCATTGTCTTCACGTTCTTAAGATTCGTTACGCTGAGAAATTGGATTCCAAGATGGTCAAGAATACCATTAACTTATTTTTCATTAGTACTAAAGACTATCTGACTAAACTACGACAACTTCTAGACCTATTACACGATGAACAAAAACAGACTCAAAAAAACTGAAAGAAATTCAGCGAATTGGAAGACTGTTATCTTTTCTGAAGTAGTTGATATAATAAGCGGCGGAACCCCGAAAACGAGTGTTCCAGAGTACTGGAACGGAACAATCCCCTGGATATCAATAACTGATTTTGGCAAGGGAAGAAGATGGATAACTGCTACTGAGAAACATATCTCAAAGGAAGGACTAGAAAATAGTCCAACTAAACTTCTACATAAGGGTCAACTAATCATCTCTGCGCGAGGAACTGTCGGTGAATTGGGACAAGTCACAAAAGACATGGCATTCAATCAGTCTTGCTATGGTTTGGATGGTGGTCAAACAGTCAATAATGATTTCCTATACTACTGTCTCAAAAACCTAATTGGCAATATCCAATCAAAAACCCATGGCTCAGTCTTCAATACCATAACAAGAAAGACCTTTGACCAAGTCGCCATAAACATCCCGCCCCTCCCCGAACAACATCGCATCGCCAAAGTCCTCTCCGACCTTGACTCTAAAATCGAACTCAATGACCAAATGAACAAAACGCTTGAAGCCATCGGACAAGCACTCTTCAAACACTGGTTCGTGGACTTTGAATTCCCCAACAAACAAGGCAAGCCGTACAAGAGTTCTGGGGGAAGAATGGTTTATAACGAAGAATTGAAGAAAGAAGTGCCGGAGGGGTGGAAGGTTGGGAAGCTGGCAGATTTTGTATCAGTAATCAAAGGAGTTTCATATAAGAGTTCTGAGTTGAAGGATTCAAAAACTGCGCTTGTTACTTTGAAGTCCGTTGGGAGAGGAGGTGGTTTTCAAGCCGAAGGATTCAAAGAATATATTGGCAAGTTCAAACCCGCTCAAATACTGAAGAATGGCGACATAATCGTAGCACAGACTGATTTAACGCAAAATGCAGAGGTACTTGGAAAGCCTGCAAGAGTTCAATCTGTTCAGAAGTATCAAACGCTTGTGGCATCACTTGATCTTGTTGTCGTTAGACCAATCAAATTACTAAACAACGATTTCTTGTACTATCTGCTTAGATCGGAAGACTTTCAGAGTCATGCAATAGGCTATGCAAATGGTACCACCGTCCTTCATTTAAGTGCAAGGGCCATCCCTGAATATCGAACGTTGGTACCTGATAAAGAAATCATTGATAAGTTTGGTACCTTGATGATGAACGGATTCAGAAAACAACTCATAACTGAATCCGAATCTGTCGTTCTTCAGCAGCTTCGCGACTCTCTCCTCCCAAAACTCATGTCCGGTCAAATTAGGGTGCACATTCATGATTAACGATCCTCTTCTTTTCTCAACAGAAGAGTTGTCCGCATATCTTTCAAGAAAAGAGAGACAACTGAAGCAACAAATAGACGAATTTACATCTGACTACATTTTGCATGTCGATCTTGCTGAATTGAAGAAGTCACTCTTTGAGAACTATGAAGATTTTATTCCAGAATTAATGGAGACTATTGAGGTAACACAAAGCGAAGTCCAAATTCAAACAGACTCTCCGCAAAGTGCGTTTTGGCCAGACCACAAACCAGCACTCCAGAACGGAACAAGAATGACATTCCACGTGCCATTTGAAGGAAACGCATCCTTTTTTCAATATACTCCGTCAACACGCAACCTCAGGCTACCTAAAGGAGTGGTGCAGGACTCGGAATTAGTCGTAAATGTTGATGAACTTCCCCATCGATCAGATGAGTTTAGAAAAGAATTTAATAAGAATATAGCAGATGTTAAAATAGAATTGGATCGACTGCGTGCAGAACTCATCACGCATTATAAATCAATTCCCAGAAAAATTGATATTTGGGTAAACAGCCGCTGGAGCAAGTGTAAAGATGACGAAAAACTTACTTTAACCGTTGGATTTCCTCTTAAAAAAAGAAAAGATGCTCCAAAGACGTATACTGCTCCACTAATAAGGAAAAAACTGCCCACAGTCCAACTGAAGGAAGGATCTCCTGAACTAGTACTTGAAGAAGAACATTACGAGCACATTTTAACAATAGTGACCAGCATGGCCCATGTCATGGAACGCAGCCCCCGCGCATTTGAACAAATTCAAGAAGAAGACCTTCGAGTTCACTTTCTCGTTCAGTTAAATGGACAATACGAAGGTCAAGCAACGGGAGAAACTTTCAACTTCGGAGGTAAGACTGACATCATCGTGAGGATTAACGACAAAAATATTTTTATCGCTGAATGCAAATTTTGGTCTGGAGAAAAGAGATTTACTGAAACCATTGAACAATTGCTCAAGTACACCTCTTGGAGAGATACCAAAACCGCCATCATCCTATTTAACAGAAATAAGAATTTCAGCGAAGTTCTGAAACAGATCCCCGCCATCGTGCAGAGCCATCCAAACTTCAAAGAAGAATTGGAACACGATGAAACTACATTCAGATTCAAACTACATCAAAATGATGACAAAGAGAAATTAATTCACTTGACTGTCGTTGCATTTGACGTGCCTTCGGTGAATAAATGAACAAACAAGACAGAGAATTACTAAAATGGGTTGGAGCTTTGGCGTTACTTGGTTGGCTCTTAAGCAGAAAACATGGCAAATGCCCCCGATGTAATTATCCCGTTACAAATAGTTATACTGAGTGTCCAAACTGCGGACAAGGGCTTAATTGGGAGGAGTTTAAATGAGGAAAAGAGTCCCAAATAAGCCAACGAAGTGGGAAATCTGCAGATCATGGTTACACGTCATTCTCTGCGGTTTTCTTTGGCTCTTGCTCATCTTTGGTTCAATTCATCTACTCATGTATTACTATCATTTGCTTCAACAAAGAGGAGTTTATGATCAGGAAAGTATTCGCCTCGCTACATACATAGTAATAGGTGCGTTCTTCTTCCTTGTCATTCATAAGGACGCCATAGAAAGCATCTTCCGAGTTAAATCAGTACAACACAAAGATGATAAGTGAGCCGTTATACCTTGAGAAAAGTTGTTGCGCAAGGGGATTACTTCTAATCACTCCCAATTACTCCCAACTTACAACGAATTCTCCAAGAGCAAAAGGAATATATACCAGTTACCAGTATACAAATAACTATACTAGAAAGGCAAAAATAGGGTGAACCTTTAATTACCCCTATTTTTTCAAGAATTTTAAGAATGACAAAAGAAAAGTTTTTGGGCGCCTACGCCCGGCTTCCAGAGCCGGAAAGAAGGCAGATTATTGCAATTATAGATGGAAAACCGTACTCGTGGGACGTTGCATACAGCGAGATCAGCAACGACACCCCGTTAGGCAAGAAAATCCTTAAAAAAATGCACGATTTAGGAATATTATGAACCCACAAGACATTGCAGACGCACAAAGAGAACTCGTTCTTGCAAGATTCAAAACCTTAAACTCAAAATCAAAACTCATGCTTGGCGGTGGCAAAGAATTAAGCGTTGGAGAACTCATCAAACATGTCGAAAACAACGATGAACTCGGTAAAAGAATCGTCTCCGTTCAGATGAAAATGCTGAAAATTCTCACCGAATAGCATGACAAAAAACCTCATCATCACCAGACCAAACCATGACGTGGAAACATCCTACTTGCACAGTTTTTCAAAGCCAATCATTAAGAAACTCAAAGGAAACAAAGACATTCACACTTCGAATCTTGAAGGCACCAAAGCAAATCGCTCAGAATTTGAAAAAGCTCTGCTCAAAACGCAAGCAGCACTTGTTTTTCTTAACGGCCATGGAAACACGCAAAGCGTCTGGGGACACAACGATCAACCCCTCCTTGACTTTGACAACGTCAAATTAACAAAAGATAAAATCATCTACGCCCTCGCTTGCGATTCTTTAATCGAACTGGGAGAAAAATCCATCAGGAATGGCGCAAAAGCATACATCGGCTACGGGGCAGCATTCATGTGCGTTAAAGATGAATCAAGAACCAGTTCTCCTGACATCGATATGAACGCCGAGCCATTTAGAAGAGCCTGCAACACGCTAATAGAAGCATTAATTGAAGGAACCAGAGTCGAAAAGGCAGTGCAACTCACCAGAAAAGAATACATCAAATCAATAAAAGCATATGGCACAAGTGAAGATGACCCTTACGGCGATGCACCACTCATCGGCTTTGCATTGACATGGAACTTAGACTGCCTCAACCACGTCGGAGATGGCAAAGCCGCATTTTAGCAAAACCGAAAAAATCAAAGATATTTAAATACACTCCAGTCATACAAGAGCGCATATGATCCGCCTTACTGAAGCCGACCTCGAAAATAACACGCTTGACTTGTTACGTGACATAGGCTACAAAATCATCCACGGCCCAGACATCCTCCCTGACGGACCATCTCCTGAGAGAAAAACGCTCCATGATATTGTTTTAGTGGATCGATTGCGCTCAGCATTGGAAAAAATCAACCCCGCCGTCCCAAAAGATGCCGTACATGACGCAATCAAGAAAATTTTGAGAACCGACAGCCAGAATCTCATCGCCAACAATCACTCATTCCATAAACTTTTAAGAGAAGGAGTCCCCGTCGAGTACAAAAAAAGGACCGACATCAAACACGACACAGTCCACCTCATCGATTTCTCCAATCCAAAAAACAACGAATTTGCCGCCATAAACCAGTTCACGATTGTTGAAGAGAGAAACACCAGACGACCAGACATCATCCTCTTCATCAACGGTCTCCCCTTAGCAGTCATCGAACTCAAAAACCCGGCAGACGAAAACGCGACCATCTGGAGCGCATTTAACCAAATAGAAACGTACAAAGAACAAATCCCCTCACTCTTCAGATTTAATGAAATCCTCGTACTCAGCGATGGACTCGAAGCACGAGCAGGCACCATCAGTTCAAACAAAGAACGATTCATTCCCTGGAAGAAAATAAACGGAGAAAACCCGCCAAAATCGATGACCCCCCTCGATGTTCTCATTCAAGGCATGTTCCACCCTGAACGGTTCCTCGACATTATGAGAAACTTCATCGTCTTTGAAGCCGAAAAAGACAAGAAAACAAACACCGTCAAAATTGTAAAGAAACTGGCAGCATATCATCAATACCAAGCAGTCAACAAGGCAATTGAATCCACTATTAAAGCGACAAAAGCCGATAAACGAGCCGGCATCGTTTGGCACACCCAAGGATCCGGCAAGAGCCTCGTCATGGTCTTCTACACCGCCAAACTCGCAGTTGAAGACGCACTAGAAAACCCCACCATCATCATACTCACCGACCGAAACGACCTCGACGACCAACTCTTTGAAACATTCAGCAGTTGCCACGACATCCTCAGACAAAAACCCAAGCAAGCAGAATCACGAGAAGAAGTCAAAGAACTGCTCAAAGTCGCATCAGGAGGCGTCGTATTCACAACCATCCAAAAATTCATACCCGAGATAAAAGGAGAAAAATACCCTCTTCTCTCAAATAGACGAAACATCATCGTCGTTGCCGATGAAGCCCACCGCAGCCAGTACGATTTCATCGACGGATTCGCAAAACACCTGCGCGACGCACTCCCAAACGCTTCGTTCATAGGATTCACCGGCACACCAATAGAAAAAGCAGACAAAAGCACGCCCGCAGTATTTGGCAAATATGTTGACGTCTATGACATCGAACAAGCAGTAGAAGACGGCACCACTGTCAGAATTTACTACGAAGGAAGACTCGTGAAACTTGAACTGAAACCAGAAGAAGTTCCTCGAATCGACCCCCTTTTTGAAGAAGTCACCGAAGGGGAAGAATCAGCAAGCAAAGAAAAACTCAAAAGCAAATGGGCACGACTCGAAGCAGTCGTTGGTTCCAAAAACCGCATCAAAAGAATCGCAAAAGATATCGTCAAACACTTTGAAACAAGACTCTCAATCCTCGAAGGAAAAGGAATGATTGTCTGCATGAGCAGACGCATCTGCGTCGAACTCCATAATGAAATCGTCAAACTCAGACCCGACTGGTACGACAACGATGACAAAAAAGGATTTGTAAAAGTCGTCATGACCGGATCCGCATCAGATGAACTTGCATGGCAAGAACACATCAGAAACAAACCCCGAAGGAAAACCCTCGCAGATCGCATGAAAGACCCCTCAGACCCCCTGAAACTCGTCATTGTGCGCGACATGTGGCTTACCGGATTTGACGCGCCAAGTCTTCACACCATGTACCTTGACAAACCAATGCGCGGACACGGGCTCATGCAGGCAATCGCACGAGTCAACAGAGTTTTCAAAGACAAACCCGGAGGACTCATCGTAGACTACATCGGAATCGCATACGAACTCAAGAAAGCCCTCGCAGAGTACACCGAAGGAGACAAAAGACAAACAGGCATCCCCCAAGATGAAGCAGTCGCTCTTCTTCACGAAAAATATGAGATCATCCAATCACTTTTCCATGGATTCAATTACAAAACGTTCTTCACTCTTAAGCCAACAAAAAGAACCTCATTTATCTTCCAAGCAATGGATTTCATCCTCAAACAGACCAACGGAAAGGAAAGATACCTCAAAAGCGTCACTGAACTGAGTAAAGCGTTTGCACTTTCCGTACCACATGAAGACGCTCTTAAAATTCAAGATGAAGTAGGATTCTTCCAAGCAGTGCGCGCAGGAATCGCAAAAAATACCGAGACTGCAGGAACCAAACCTGAAGACATCGACTCTGCAATCCAACAAATCGTCTCAAAAGCAGTCGTTTCAGACCGCGTCATTGACATTTTTGCAGCAGCAGGACTTAGGAAACCAAATGTCGCAGTTTTATCAGACGATTTCCTTGCAGAAGTTAAAGGAATGCCGCACAAAAATCTTGCGTTCGAAGCGCTCAAAAAACTACTCCATAACGAAATCAGAATTAAGGCACGAACCAACCTCGTACAGTCACGATCGTTTGCAGAAATGCTTGATCGCGCAATCAAATCATATACGAATAAGAGCATAGAAACCGCACAAGTCATTGAAGAACTTATTGAACTTGCAAGAAAAATGCGAGAAGCATCAAAAGAAGGCAAAAAACTCGGTCTTTCTGAAGACGAAATTGCATTTTATGATGCTCTTTCAGTGAACGACAGCGCAGTTCAGGTTCTCGGTGATGAAACACTCAAAAACATCGCACGCGAACTTGTTGAAAAGGTCCGCAAAAATGCTACCATCGACTGGACCATACGAGAAAACGTACAAGCAGAAATGCGAATCATGGTCAAGAGAATTCTGAGAAAATACGGTTACCCTCCAAATAAAGAAGAAGAGGCCGCCAACCTTGTCCTTGAACAAGCAAAACTTCTCTGCGCTGAAGCCGCAAACGGCCATTAACCAAGAGAGCAAATACAGCACAAACAATCATCCAAAACTGATAACTCATCGTTACAGCGCATGCACCATCGCAGATTGGAAAGCATAGCCCCTCATCACATAAACCGGTTTTAAACAGCTGCCATAGAATGTCCAGTGCAGCCACGGAATATTTTCCTGACGATAAATCTATGAAAACTTTCCAAAATGTCCAGTATTTCTTCCCAAACTATTAAATAGCCTCTTCAGATAAGCACACACCCGCATAGAATACCCTGCAATTAGATTTATATATCTTCAAGCATTATAACGTTATAATGACCCTCAAAATATCCGTATCAGTCAGAAAGGAAGGCAAGCTCTACGTTGCACGAGCAGTAGAGATAGAACTCGCAAGCCAGGGAAAAACAGTAGATGAAGCACTCGCAAACCTCAAAGAAGCATTTGAACTTTGGGCAGAACACGCAGACAAAGAAGAATTGGAAATCTTACAAAAAGATAAGGGAATCATCACCCACTTAGCAATCGCGGAATAAAGTCGGGTTTTACCAACGTTTTTAAACCGGAAAAATATTTATTACCGCATGAAACTCCCCCTCCTTTCCGGAAAGGAAGTTGTTAAAATCCTCCAAAAGAGAGGCTTCAAAATTCTCGACCAAAAAGGAAGCCACGTCATCATGAGAAAAATCAACGGCAAAAAACTCACCGCAGTCGTGCCGCAACACCCCGAAATCGCAAAAGGAACCCTTCTTAGCATCCTTAAACAAGCAGAAATGACAAGAGACGACTTGGAAGAAGCACTAAGCTAACACACACCGTCCCCCTTCACACCCTCGTGCACATTCATATTCCTCAATATACCCTGCGCCGAATTCTGCTGTTGAACACCTGCCTTCAAGCAGGCCGCCTTCGAAAGAAATTCTTTTCTCCGGCACGTACCAAGGGACGTCCCGCAAACACGCATCTGTCCACTGCATCACTTTTGAGCCCACCCAGACTTGCGAAGTCTTACCCGCATCAAAATGGTTCCCCCCGTCAAAATCAATACACCGGTCAGGAACCACGTCCGAAGGATACCTGTTCAAATACACCTCAAGAACCTCGCGCGAAACAAAATCGGGAATTGCCGTGTCCACGTACACCAATCGTGTACCGCTTGACCAAACGGCAACCCGATGGTCATTAGATGACAAAAACACCAAGATGATATTCTCCCCGTGCCTTTGCGCGCCAAAGCGCAACAACTCACGGAAATACGACCCCAAAACAAACTCCACTTCCGCACGTGACGAAAACACAAACACCGAAACGTTCACATCCACCATCGCAACCGAATACAACGCATCATAGCGCTCAGCCTGCACAATCCCAAAACGGTCAAAACCCCCTGCTGAAGACAAAAATGAGTACGGGCGAACATCACGCGCAACAATCACCCGCTCCGGCAAAAATGACAAAACAACATCAGGCGCAGAAGAGACCTCCTCTTCAAAAACAGGCACGGAAACCTCCGGCTCAAAAACCAAAACCTCCTCAGCCTCAGGCACCGCACACGCAAAAAGCACGAGCAGCAACAAACCCCTCTTCATCAAGACAAGAAATGCACAGAGGGTTTAAAGGAGTTTCGCGCGCAAACAACACCCCTACTCCCAACCCGCCCACTTGACCGCCAAAAGCCCCACAACCACCGTCACCAGCAGCACCGCCGCGCTTGAAAACGGCCGCTCGGAAAACGAGGACACGAACACTCCTTCAGCAACAGCAACCACTGAAGATTGCACAGGAACACCCCCCTCTCCCTGCCGCGTTGAAACGGAAAAAGAAACAGAACCGGGCTTGAGCGCAGGAACATCCCCTTCAACACCGCTTTGCACCCCCTGCGCGCCAAACGCGCCAAACATCACCGAAGAAACCTCCCTGACACTTTTCTCTTCTGACGAATCCCCGACCGCAGGCTGCACTGCCCTTCGCGACCCGCCCCCGCCGGAAAACCCCGCCGAAGAACTTCCCGCAAAATACACTTCCAAGACCGCAGCATCAGTCTCACCGCCCGACACAAGCGCACCGGCCTCATTCAGGGCAGTCCCGTTCGACCATTCAGACTCGTTCACGCCGTGACCGGACGTCTCATTTGCCAAAAGAACACCTGACTCATTTGCCTCCTGCCCGGTCTCGACCTGCACAACCGTTTCGTTCACCCAAAGAACAACCGACTCATTTGCCGCCTGCCCGCCAAAGCCCGATTCATTCACAACCGCGCACCCCGCCACTTCTCCCGTCACCATATTGTTGCGCTCATCAACCTCATCAACCGCATCAAACGAGTCTGCCATCACCGTCACATTATGCACCCCCGCAGCGAACGTTGCATTAAACACAAATGCTCCCGACGCGACCTCCTCGCGCGCCAAAACACCATCGATGAGCGTTGAGACCGTAAATGAACCAAAAATGTCCGCACCATACACGTTCTGCACCGCAACCGGAACAAAAGACACACCATCAACACACCGCCCGGCACCAAACGCAACCTTCAAATCAACAGGATAATTCCAATACACCGAAATCTCCGCACGATTATTCAGCTCATCAACTTCCGCAATCTCATCACGCACGTCAACCTCTGCAAAAACAGAATGATTCCCCTTCTCATAAAAAATCCACGGATACGACACGGCCACACGCTCACCCGGCAGCATCGAATAATGAAACGAGCCCTTCCCCCCGCCCCCGACAATCTGCGATGAAGACACAAAAAAACTCTCCGCCATATTCCCCTCATTTGAAACGACAAACGAAACCACGGATGACTCATACGGCACCGGACCTGCCACGCGAAGCGACGAGACCGCAACATCGCGGCGCGGCTCCTCAAAACGCACCAGCTTTGTCCGATTATCATTCCCGTTCACCGGGTCATTCGTTGCAGACTGCCAGCCGTATCCTGCCGGGCCGTTCCCCACCGTAATCACCTTCACCCCCGCACTACTCATCACGACCAGCGGAAAACGCCTCACCTCGCCTTTCTTCATCCCGTACACCGTCGCCCAACCCGCCACCGAACCGTTCTCCAGAGCGGCAACATTCACCTGCTGTTCCAGCGGGCGGCCGTTATTGCGCAAAACAACCTCCAGCACATTACTCTCATTTGCGAAGTCCTTTCGCACCACCCAAAAATCAAGCACCTCCAAATCCGTCTCGCTGTCAAGCGGCGCTGATGAAACACTTAACGAGAACTCCTTTGGCGGATTATCATACGCTTCCTTCACCACCCGCACATAATACACGCCCCGCGCAGGACTCACCTGATACGAACGCCGCTCATAATCATCACGCCATTTACGCACCGGCGCAGGAGTGCCTGCGCAATCCGAATACACCTCCATCGAAAAACGCCCAAACTGCAAGCCCTTGAGCGTAAAGTACACAATCTGCGAACCGTTCGCCACAAACTGAAACCACACCGACTCCCCTTGCGCAGACACTGCATTGCGCTCTTCCCTTCCCTCCACGAGCCCTCGCGGGCTTTGGCACGATGAGCCATCACCAATCGGCAACACACCTGCTGCTGCCTCCCCCTCCTCCTCTTGCACCCCGACAACCACCACCTCACTCCAAGGAGACAAGTCACCCTTAACCTGCACGTACATCACCCCCGCAAACGGAAGCACAACCGACTTCTCTTCCGTTCGCAAATCCACACTCCCGTTAAAGAGCGCATTATCACTCACGCGCACATCAAAAAACCGCGACGCATTATCCTCCCACGACAAGAATACCGAACCATTCCCAACCCGCGGCTCTGAAACCACCACCGCAGCGCCGACCGCGCCCATCACGCTCTCGCGGAACAGCAAATAACTCTCACCCGCACGGACCGGAAGCCCGTTCTCATACAAAACGCCCGTAAAATAGTCCACCCATCGCCCGCGCACGTACACCTCTCCCGCAGACTTTGCATACACGGCAACCATATCCTTATACTCGCGCTTCACATACACATCCGTTTCCTGCACATCCGTCATCGGCAAGCCCGCCTGAAAAAACGGACGGTTCAGATACAAATGCGCAAACAAATTGCTCCCGTGCCGCTGCGCGCCCCCGTCAATTGCGTGAAAACCCCCAACGAGCGCCGCCGCAACAACCGCCCCTTTTGCAAACTTCGTCTCCTCTGCATCCCCTTTTGCGCCAAACGGCGATACCGACGGCTGCGTGTACCGCGCATTCACAATAACCTTCGTGTTCGGAAATTTGCGATGAAACGCAACCACATCCAAAACAGAATCGCCATTAAAGCCAAACTCCTCCACCATCACGACATCAAAAATAGACGGGTCAACAACCGCATAATTGTCCTTTGCGTGCGCGCGCAAGGAATACAAATTTCCGCCAACCACAGGACCCGAAGGAGACGCCGAAATAAACGCGCGCAGGGCATCGTGCAGCCGGGCAGGATACGCAAAATCCACCGCTGCAGAAGCATCCACATTATCCACGAACACTCCTGAGGCGCCCGCGTGCTCGGCAAGCTCGCGCACCAAAAGATTCACCGCCTTCTTTTTCGTTGACTCCTGCCCCAAATGCAAATACCGCTGGCGGCCGCCATCCCCAAAAACATAATCCCAATTCGGATACAGCCCCGCAAAATCAGAGCCGTCAAAGAGCGGCAATCCCGCAACCGCCAAATACTCGTTCAAATTCCCCGCGCTCTGCCAAAAGTCCTGCTTGTGCAAAAGGTCGACCATCCCCTGCGGCGCCGTATTATACAGCAGCGTCCCCGCCTTCCCAAACGGCACGTGATACTGAATATTCTGCTTTGCATTCTGATAATTCGCAGCCCCCGGAACCGTCAATGCCAAATCAGGCGCGCCAAACAAGTCAACATTCGGAACCCCGTTCATCACGACCGCCTGCCCAAACCCAAAATCAAGCAATGCGCGGTGCCTTGCCGTATCAGGGACCGGGTCCGCGGGGTTTTGCACCTTTATCGGCCCACCCAAACCCCCGCACACAGAAGGCCCATACGGCGTCGGAATCAACCGCTCAGAAATCACATTCACGTCAGAAAAACGATACCCCTTATTCCGAAACGTGTACTCATCCTCAACCCAGCGAAACTTCCCGCCCTCAAACAAGTACACATTCGGCAGGCAAATGCTCATCACAAGCGCACCCTCCGCAGGACACTGCGTGTACGACGAAGGCGCGACGAGCTGCTCCCCATACGCGCCAAAACCATCCAGCCCTGACTTTGAGACCTCGCGGTCAAAACGGATAAAACACCTGTTCACAAAAAAACGGTATGCATCCTCATCCTTGAGGTGGCGCAACTTTGCGCCCTTCACCAAATACACCTCAGAACCATCCCTGTTCTTAATCAACTCACCTTCCTCAAAAGAAAGCGCGGCACCTTCAACACCTCCCGCAAAAACCCCGCCCACAAGATAACGATACTCTCCCATATCGGGCGCAGACGAACTCTCCAAAAGCACCCGTTCACCGGCCGCATCACCCGCCAACCCATACATCCCGACCACTACGCGCAGCCTGCCTGAGAACGCAGGAACCACCACCCTGCGCGAATAAGAAACGCTTCCCGAAAACCGCGCATCATCAGAAGAAAAACCAAGCACGTCTTTTGGCCAATGGTCATCGTTTAGCACAATATTGCCCGCATCATCAATAAAATGCACAAACACGCGCAGCGAGCGGCCCGTTGGGCGCGCATCAAAATTCAGCGTGTACTCAAGCACGTCCCCTTGCGATACGGAACTTTTCGAGAACACCGCGGGAAGCGGACGCACAAGACGCGCAAGCAAAGAGCCGTCCCATACCGCAACCTGATACCGCAAGCCACCGATATCCCCTGCAAACGACCCATCAAGCAGTACCCGATTCCCCGCAGCACCGCCCGTCAGCTCATAAAAACCCGTCACCACGCGCAACACACCCGAAGGCAGAGCCGAGAGGGGAATCGAACGGTTATACGCAACAAGGCCGAGAAATTCCGCCGCGGACGTCTCAATGCCGACCATCTCACGCAGCCAGTGGTCATCATTATACACAATTGAACCCGCATCATCCAAAACGTGCACAAATGAGCGATAACTTGCATTCATCGGCTCACCCTCTACGCGGTACTGATAGATAAGCGAGCCGTCCCTCACCGCAAGCACCTCAAACGGAAGCGGCACCGGCAGCGCAAGCACGCACGAACAGAGCAGAACCGCAACAAGCCCCCAAATGATACGTCTTTCCATCCCAATACTACCATATTTGTACTAAAAAATAAACACTTTGCATAAAAAATACTCTAAAAAGGTAAATATTTAAATAAAATATGCCCGTTTGAGCAAAAATGGCCACGCACACCGACCTTGACCACACTGACGAACAGCTCCTTGCACGCCTGCGCCTCAACAGCAGGCAGAGCATCAAACAAATCGCGCGGCAGCTTCGCATCAGCAAAGACGTTGCACGGTACCGCATCAAACGCCTTGAAGAGCGCGGCATCATCCGCAGATATATGGCCCATCTTGACTTCTCCGCCCTCGGCTACCAAAGCTACCGCACATTCCTTAAGCTCCAACACACCACTCCCGACATCCAGCAAAAAATTTACAACAGCATCAAAAAAATTCCCGGCATGCGCATTATGGGCCGCCTTGAAGGAGAGTGGAACCTTGGCTGGGTCACCATCGCACGCTCCCCTTACGCGTACAGCCAAATATTCGACGATTTCCTCAAGGAGTACAGCGAATACATCCAGCGCAAGGAAATCTGCCTCATCATCGAGCAAAAAAGATACTTCTACCACCTGCCCGGAAAATACGGCAGCTTTGGCACATTCGAGCGGTCAAACCCCCAGCCGTACGACAAAAAAGACGCGGCACTCCTCAAGAAACTCGTCGCAAACGCGCGCGCCCCCCTCATCACGCTTGCGCAAGAGCTGAAGTTATCGCCAAAAACCGTGCGCGAGCGCACCAAACGCCTCCAAAAATGCGGCATCATCGGCAATTTCGGCATCGACCTCAATTTAGACCTCACCTACTACAAGCTTATGGTCAACCTCGAGGACGTGCGAAAACTTCCGCGCATCTACAGCTTTGCCGAACAACACCACGCCTACGTCGGCGCAATCTTCCGCACCCTTGGCGGCGCTGACGTCGAAATTGACATCTTCTCCCCCTCATTCAAACAATTCCTCGCCCTCATTGATGCCCTTAAACAAACCCTCCCTGAAGACATCAAAAACTACAGCTACGTGACCATCAGCCAACTCCACATACCCGAACACCTTGACATCGAGCCACCCGCAACCCTTAAATAACAAATCGCAAAGACCACTGTTATGAAAAAAGCACCCGACTTCACCCTCAAAGACGCAGACGAGCAAGAACACACGCTCTCAGACTACAAGGACAAGATTGTCGTCATCTACTTCTACCCAAAAGACAACACCCCCGGCTGCACCCTTGAAGCAATCGACTTCAGCAAGCTCAAAAAAGAATTCGAAAAATACAATGCAGTCATCCTCGGCATAAGCAAAGACAACTGCGCATCCCACCAAAAATTCATCGACAAACAAAAACTCACCATCACGCTCCTCTCAGACCCCGACCACAAAGTAATGGACGCATACGGCGTTTGGAAACCCCTCAAGTTCATGGGCAGAGAATACCTCGGCACACAACGAAGCACATTCCTCATCAAAAACGGCCACATCATCAAAGAATGGCCAAAAGTCACCGTCAAAGGACACGCACAGGAAGTACTGGAAGAAGTCAAAAAGTTGAATGAGTAGTCGTCAGTAATCGGTTCTCAGTGCTCAGTTATCAGATGTCAGTTATCGGTTCTCAGACGCAAATTATCAACAAACACTTGCTGTTTTTGAAAACCATCCCGCTTTTTCCTCCGAAGGCATATTAAGCGCGCACGTCTTGTGCGGACAATGTACCGCATCTTTCACGCCCCCGAATACGATGCTGATGTTCACCGGCAAGACGGAAGCGACAAGAAAATCTTGCCATATTTGAAGAGCGACTGCAAAAAAACCCCGCCTTGAAAAACCCCTCAATCACGCGTACCTTCGCGAAAAGAAATACCACCACCTCCGCATTTACTCCTTCGTCTTTGACGACCTTACGCGAATCCTGCCCGCCAAAATAAGCACCAAGACATTTCAGCAGCACGACATTGACTTCATCAAAGCGCACATCACCCAATACAAAGAATACGCCCGCAGACTCTAAACTTCCCTGACCCGCCCTGCCTTCAAATCCTCAAGAGTCCGCTTAAGACTCTGCAAAAGTTCATCATCAACAGGAACGCCCTTCTTTTGCTTTTGCCCCTTCTTCTGAACGCTGACGAGCCGTTGCATACGATTGTATGCGCGTTCTCCTTCTTAAAACTACTCCCGCAAAGATTGGAAACTTTCCCGCTTTTTTGTGCGAAGCCATATTAAACGCGCGCGTCTTGTGTGGATATGTTTGAAGTCTGCCGAAGCGACGAATACAACAAACTCTTTATCAAACTGTCACGAAACTATCAGCACATACTTGAACGATTTGAAGACCGCCTTTGCGCCAACCCGTACATTGGCAAACAACTCACGTATGAATTCTTTCGCGAGAAGAAATTTGACAACAGACGCGCCCTTTTCTTCATTTATCCCGAACACCGCAAAGTACTCCTGCTTACCATCGTGACAAAAGAAACACAAGAATCAGCTATGAAATGGCTGCGTAAAAATCTTGACACTCTCAAAACGGCAATCCCGAACAAGCCTAACGAACACGCTTAAAACGCCCATTCTTTATATCATCAAGCGCGCGGTCAAGACTTGCACAAATCTCTTCATCTGTCGCCGGAAAATCATTCTCCTTATTCCTTATCTCAAGGACGATTGCCTCTTGCATAACAAGAATTAATACCGCGCAGTTATTAAAACTTCCGAAGGGAGAACCGTAAATATTCCGCCCAAACTTCACAACAATTAAAAAAGACTGCCTGAATGACGACCTTGTGAAAAAAATGCACAAACGCCTTCGTGAATTCATTCAAAACATTCAGAAGAAAAAATACACTCGCGAAGACATTGGATTTTAGAACCAGTCACATTTCTTTTGCCTGATAAAACTCACAACCCCTATTCCGAAACGGGCACTCGTACCGGTCGCAAAGGTCCGAACCCCTTGCACTCAACGGATTCCTGTACACGGACACCATATGGTCAAGAAATGAAAGCGCCATCTGCTGAGCCGCAGAATCAAACGGAAACAAAACACGCGCCTTACCTGAAAGCAAAGACTTCTCAAAACCCAAATCATCACCGCGCGCAAGCAATTCAAGCTCGCGCCGCTCAAGCGGCTGCGTGCTGTCCGTGAGCGCAACCTTCACCGGCCGACCCGTGTATCTTGCAAGCATCAATCCGTAGAGCAAGCCCTGCACGGTCGCGCCCATCACGAGCCGCTCTGAAAACCTGTGCACGTTCGTCTTTGCCTCCAAAACGTACACCGAGCCACACCCCGCAACAACCCGGTCAGGATGCCCCATCACCGTGACACGCCCGCTCGGCACGTCAAAAACACCATCGAAAGAAGTCTCCTGCACAAAAGAAAGCCCGGGAAAAGTACACAACGCCTCCTTGTCATACCGCACCGCATAACCCTCCCTACGCAAAAGCTCAACCAAACTTTTTTCAGAATTCTCCAATTCCTTATGCCGCAAGCTCCCCTCACGCATTGCCTTGGGGCGCTCGCCAAAATGAAAAAACTTCTCCTTCTCCTCAACCTTTTCCAAAAGCGTCTTTCGCTCACAAATACCGTAAAAACCAACCGCGCTCGACGCGCGAATCTTCCCGTCATCAAGCACCCCGCGGAAAAGCTCAGCCCAGTTCAGCGGAATCTGCCTTGGCGTCGGACGCTCCGCCACATACGGCACAACCGGACCCGCCTGCGCATACATCGCCTGCAAATACTGCATCATAAGCTGCGCAAACTGCTGCTGCATCATCGGCGGAAACGGAATGCCATACTGAATCGGCGCGTTTTGCGCAAGATAGTTCACCTGCCGCTCAGACTCTTTGGGCGCAAAAAGCAAATTAACCGCCCTCTTATGCTCCGCTGCCGCCTTCTTCTTTTTACGCGCGGCAACCTTCTCGCGCTGCAATTTCAGGCGCTTTTGGCGCGCTTCGTATGATTCCCCCATCGTGTCCGGACACTATACCTCCTTTATAAAGAAATCGCACTGGACGCGCCCCCGCGCGAAGCATATAAACCACGCAGCCCAAAGACAAACAATGCAAAAACAACACCCGTTCAAAAAGTGGGAAGTATCCATCAGCGAACTTGAAACAAAAAACGGACCTCAATGGAAGGTCAAGAAAATGCGTGGCGAGCGCCCACCAAGCACTGAATTGCTTGGCTTGAACGGCACTCTCTAAACGATAAGCGGCGCACGCATTTTCTGGACGCAGAAAAGCCAGAAACATTATTGCCATTCATCCAACCGCGTTGGCGGTTGGATTTTTGGCTTTTCTTCGTCACGCGCAGAATTCCCGCACTCCTGGTCGCAGAAACCAAAATGTTTACCAGAAAAGAAGAAGCAATCTCACAATATCACGCTTGGCTCAGTTAGCAAATCACCTGCCTTTTCCTTGAGCGCATCAACCAGCTCAGGCTGACCAAAACGATAAATATCAGGAATGTTCCAGCACAAAATCCGCTTCGTAAGATACAGCGACGGAAACCGCTTCGCTATCTCACTCCTTTGCGCATCCTCCATAACCACAACAACGTCCGCCTGCGCGATCTGCTCTTTCGTCACCGGATGCTCATTGTACAAACCTGCAGAACGCGCGACGCACACGGAGCGAAACACATCCTCCGCAGTCTTACTGCGATGCTTGTTTTGATTACAAATGAAAAGCACATTCATAGCCAACAGAGAGGCAGCAAACAATATAAACATTACTCCCTGCCCACGCATATGAGCACGCCAACAGAACAGCAAAACGACAAAGAAATCACCATCGCCCGCACATTCGATGCGCCCCGCGCACTCGTCTGGAAATACTGGACCGAAACAACACTCATTGAAAAATGGTTCGGCCCGCAAGGATTCAACACCCGCGTTGAAAAAAACGACCTGAAACAGGGAGGCAGGCTGCGCTATGTTATGATTGGACCCGACGGCAAAGAATACCCCAGCGAAGGCACCATCCTTGAACTCAAAGAAGGCGAAAAAATCGTCTCAACCGACGAATTCGGCGAAGACTTTGACGCAGGCGGCGCGGACCTTCCAAGCGGAATGATAACCACCACGCTCTTTGAGGACGAGAACGGCAAAACCAAAGTCACCATCCGCATCAGCCACCCCACCATTGAAGACAAAATGAAACACGAAAAAATGGGCGTTATCGACGGATACAACTCGCAGCTTGACAAATTAGTTGAGCTCCTCAAGAACGAAGGCAATTAATATGGCAGAAAAAATCACCCCCTCATCATACCCCCTGCAACCATGAAAAAAGTCATCCTGCCCGCACGCGAAATAATCCCCGTCGAACACGGCGCAACAACGCGCTCCCTCGAAGCACGCGCCCAAGAAGAAAAAGACCGCCAAAACTCCACAGAATACCCTTACGGATTCTTCTCGCAAGAATACCCCCTAATGGACCTCTGCGCATACCTCCTCGCAATACATCAAGAGAGACCCGAACCTGATTACGGATGGTACCACGTCCCTCCCATTCTTATCATCCCTGCCCCGCCAGAAATCAGACTGGACAGGCCGGGCGGAACCGGAAATTACCTTGCTCTTGACGGAAACCACCGGACGAACGCGGCACGAGCACACAACATCACCATCCCCTGTATGACAATTGAAACCGAGCACGACCTTGCCATTTTGCGACCACTCAAACTACCCCTCCTCTTCGCAGAAGCATCCCTTCTTGACATCACGAACAGACTCTGGACCCTTGCCAGAGAAAAATATGCACCCCCCGCACATAATTCCTTCATCGACTACCTTAAACGACTGAATATGCACCGCTAAACGCGCCAGCCAGAACTGCGCTGCGTACGTTCAATCACCCAAGCAGCGCCAGAACATCCAGACCCTCACCAAGAACGTCAAAATTAAATACCGCCGCACAAGTCAGGCAATATGCAAAAAATCACCCCCTTCCTCTGGTTCGCAAAAGACGCAGAAAAAGCAGTCGAATACTATACTTCTATTTTTGCAAATTCAAAAATCACCAAAACCACGCACTACACAAAAGAACCCGCCTTAGCGAGCGGACAACCTGAAGGAAGCATTATGACCGTCGCATTTGAACTCGAGGGACAACAATTCACCGCAATAAACGGCGGCGAACAGTTCGCCAAATTCAGCCCCGCAATCTCCTTTTTCGTCACGTGCAAAACAGCAGACGAAGTAAAAACGCTTTGGGAAAAACTCTCAGACGGCGGCGAAGTGCGCATGGCCCTTGACAAATACCCCTGGAGCGACAGCTACGGCTGGTGCTCGGACAAATTTGGAATAGACTGGCAAATCATCCTTGGAGAAGCCGCGCAAAAAATCACGCCCTGCTTCCTTTTCGTCGGAAAAAGGTTCGGCAAAGCCGCAGCCGCAATCAGCCGCTACACCGAAATTTTCCCCAACTCAATCGTGCTCCTTGGCAGCATGTACGAAGAGACTCCCGGACTGGAAGACTGCGTCAAACACGCCCGCATCCGGCTTGACGGGTACGAATTCGTCCTTATGGACGGCCCCGGAGAACACCAATTCGACTTCACCGGCGCGATATCATTTATCGTCAGGTGCAAAAACCAACAAGAAATCGACCACTACTGGAACGCGCTCAGCATTGGCGGACAAGAAATGCCCTGCGGCTGGCTCGCCGACAAATTCGGAATCGTGTGGCAAATCGACCCTGAAAACATCGAAGAACTCCTGACAAAACCAGAAGCGTGGAAAGCAATGATGACGATGAAAAAGCTCGACATTAAAAGACTTGAGGACGCATAAAGAAGGAAACCACAACGAACGGCGGAAAAACCAGCCACTTCGCCCGGAATCATTCTCACTTTTTTGCACAAACCTTTTTAAATTGAGCAAACAACAAATACCCTATGAAAAGCCGCCCCTTGGATTTTTGCAAATATCCCGGAGAATGGGTAATCAGTTGTAACAACCACGTTATCGCACACCATAAAGACCTGACCAAAATACGCGATGCGCTGGTCAAATGCAAAACCACCCCCACACTCACCAAGGTCCCAAAAGAGGAAATTCTCATCTTCTGATCAATGGCAATCATCTTCAAATACGTTCGCGTCAGCCGCCCTGACAAAACGCTTTGGAAGGCACCATTCATACCCGCCCATATTCATGACGCACACGGACGCGCCATTATCGTCAATGCCCTCATTGATTCCGGCGCAGACACCACGGTCATTCCCAAAGACCTCGCAGAAGTACTGGGACTCAAACAGACCGATACACTTGAAACAGGCGGAATCGGCGGAAAAGTAAACGTCCGAAAGACGAGGCTCACCTTCACCCTCAAGGGCAAACACGAGCACTACCCGCTCACCGTACCTGCGCTCGTCCTGCAGGACGCAACCAACAGCACCCCTCTTCTGCCCGGGCGAAACGGATTTTTCGAACAGTTCCACATAACCTTCAAACAGGACAAAGAAGAAATAATCCTCAAAAAAACAGAACCGAAAACCAGGTGACGACAACGATGACCAACATGTTCAAGCCCACAAAAGCAAGAAACGTGAAAGAATATATCGACGCACTCCCGCCCGAGCGCAAAGACACCATCCTCTTTTTGCACACCCTCATTCAAAAACAGTCGCCCAAACTCAAAGCGCACTTCGCCTACAACATGCTCGGCTACGGCAAATTCAGATACGTGAATTATAAGAAAGAAACAATCGACTGGCCCGTTGTCGCACTCGCAAGCCAAAAACACCACATCTCAATTTACATCTGCGCGCTTGAAAAGGGCAAATACCTTGCGGAAAAATACAAAAAACAGCTTGGCAAAGTCTCCGTCGGCAAAAGCTGCATCAGGTTCAAAAAACTCGCCGACGTCAACTTACCCGCGCTCAAAGAAGTAATCAAAAAAGCGGCAAAAAACCCCGGGCTCACCCCATGAGCGCTTTCGTTGCCCTGCTGCGCGGCATCAACGTCGGCGGCAAAAACATTATCAAAATGGCCGACCTTCAGGCAGCATTTGAAAAAAACGGCTACACCAACGTCAAAACCTACATCCAAAGCGGCAACGTCATTTTCACCTCAACCGAAAAAAACACCGCTAAACTCGAAAAAGACATCGAACAATTCCTCTCCAAAACATTCAACTACCAGTCAACCGTGCTTGTTCGCTCCGCACAACAAATGAAAAACCTCATCGCGTCAGCCCCGACGAACTGGGCGCGAAAAAACGACCTGCGCAAATACGTCGCGTTCATCAAAGAACCCCCTTCTGCTGGCGACGCGGCAAAAGAAATCGAACTCAAAGAAGGCGTTGACTCCCTTGCAATCGGGCCAGGCGCGCTCTACCTCTCCACACCCCTAAGCGGGATTATGAAAAGCAAAATCAGCAAGCTCATCACCAAAAAGATTTATCAACGAATGACCCTTCGCAATTACAACACCACACAAAAACTTGCAGAACTCCTGCAGGGAGGAACACAACCATGACCTACATCGACGGATACGTTTTGCCGCTGCCAAAAAAGAACATCGGCAAATACAAAAAAACAGCACAAGAAGCAGGCAAGATATGGATGAAACACGGCGCGCTCCAATACGTCGAATGCATCGGAAACGAGCTTGACAACAAATGGTCAACGCTCAAATACGAGAAAATGGCGAAAGCAAAGAAAGGAGAGACTGTCGTCTTCTCCTTCATCACCTACACAAACAAAAAGCACCGCGACGCCGTGAACAAGCGCGTGATGAAAGAGATGGAAAAGAAATACGACAAAAACCAACCCATGCCCTTCGACATGAAAAGAATGGCATACGGCGGGTTTGAAGCGATTGTTGACCTTAACTAATGGCATACGACGAAAAACTCGCAGAACGAATCCGCAAGGCCGTGAAGTCCCTGCGCGGCATTGATGAGAAAAAAATGTTCGGCGGAATTGCTTTTCTTTTGCATGGTAAAATGTTCGTCGGCATCACCAAAGACGAATTGCTTGCACGCGTCGGGCCCGAGAATAATGAACCTGCGCTCAAGAAGCCCCACACACGCCCCATGGACTTCACCGGAAAGCCAATGAAAGGATTCATCTACGTAGCACCCGCAGGAATCAAAACAGACAAACAACTCAAAAGTTGGATTGAAATGGCAAAAACATTCGTCCAAACACTCAAAAAATGACAACCAACAAAGACCACGCAGTCGAATTCCTGCAAATGATAGTTGCGCACAAGATTAAAGAAGCATACGCAAAACATATCGGCAAGAATTTTGTCCACCACAACGCGCAGTTCAAAAGCGACGCAGAGTCTCTTATGAACGCAATGATAGATGCGCACACGAAGAATCCGAACATCACAATTGATATCAAAAACGCACTCGAAGATGAAGATTTAGTCGCAATCCACCTCCACGTCAAACACAACAAGGAAGAGAGCGGCTATGCAATAGTCCACCTATTCCGCTTCCTTGACGGCAAAATAGCTGAACTGTGGGATGTTGCACAGGAAGTCCCAAAAGACATAAAGAACGAGAAAGGGATGTTTTAGCCGCCCAAAAAAAGAGACCGTTATCATCGACCCCTCCCCTGACAACGCAAAACCAAAAAAAGTATTCACTTCTCAGTAGTTTAAAAACGGAAATTTTATAAATCTCTTCCCCTGCCCGCACATATGAGCCTCGACGACCTCATCGCAATCGAGCGCGTAACCCTCCTTGGAGAAACCCCGCACGCAATTACCGCGCGTTACGAGGGCTGCACGTACGAATTCATCAAAAGCGACCACTCCGGCTTTGGCCACAACACCTTCTTTCAGGACCAAAGCGCCCCGCGCGAATTTTGGGAAATCATGATATTCCACGAACTTGAGGAAAGTAAAAGACGGGCGCGCGGCGAAGAGAACCCGCACCAGGAAGCAGTCCACGCAGAAATCCTCTACGCACTCAGACATTTTGACTCTGAAAAACAGCAGCGCTACTTTTCCTGGGTGCGCGAGTACCGCGCGGCAAAACCGCCCGTAAAACACCCGCGCACACACGACGACCTCACCGACCTCTTCCTCGACTGGCGAACCCACTGGAGAGACGGCGAGGACGGACTGTACGAACGCGCACAGCGAATGCTCGGCGACACGCCCATCCTCAAAACAGAATTCGAACGGCTCACAACCTATATTGCGTATTGCCACGCCGTCACCCAGCACCGCTGGGCAACCGTCTGCGCAACCTCGGAAGAAGAACGAAACGCACTCCTTCACTCGCCGCCCACCTGCCCCCCAACCTGCAAGGAACTCACCCCAAAAAGAGCAGCAGAAAGCCACACCTACCAAAACATCCTCTTTTACATCCCCGCCATCAACAACATCCCCCCTTCCGAAGGACCAATCACTCTCTCCATCCACCGGCACGAATCCCTCGACGGATTCCCGAGCAACAAAAACCCTCCGTACACCCAATCAAAAGAGTTCTGCAAAAAACACCTCACCCGAAAAAACGTGAACATTGAAATTTGCGCAGAACCACCGTATATGCTCACATTCTGAAAATATTCCGGACTTTCCTGCGATGGGCATATTAAGCGCGAATGTCCCGAACTCCTGATGGAGACTTCCGTTTTTTCGGAAAACTTATATATGAGGTATTTCGTACCCTATAACTGATGAACTGTTCAACCACGAATGGACCGAAGAAAACGGAGACTTTGTCTCGATGCGGGCATGGCGAGTCCCTCCTTCGTCCAGCTGCCCCGAAGGCATCTCCTATTCATTTGCCTGCATCAGGAACGGCAAGAGACTCCTTGGCTATGACAACGAGAATCACGGAAGCGGAGCCAGCAACCACCACAAGCATATCCGAGACCGCATCGTCCCCTACGCGTTCATTGATGAATGGGTCCTGTGCGAAGACTTTGCAAACGACCTCGACAAAATCAGAAGAGGCACCATAAAATGAACCTCAAACATCTCAACATCACCGTCAAAACAAGAGAACAATTCATTAAAGATGCACAAGCAGCATTCGTGAACGTGTGGGCCGGACAAAGAATCGCAAACCCTTACGAACTCTCGTTTCCAAATACTGCAACGCTTCGCAAAGTCATCACGGATAAACGCCTCGACCTCCTGCACGCCATCAAAAAGCACGAGCCCGACTCCATCTACCAACTGGCAAAACTCATCAAGCGCGACCTTAAGAGCGTCAACACCGACATCGCCGTTCTTGCGCGCTTAGGACTTATCACCCTTGAAAAACACCGCGATGAACGAAGAAAAACCCGCCCAAAAGTCGATTTTGACAAACTGAGTGTGGAAATACTCATTTAGAGCAAAAAACACACCCGCATCAATCTGCACGTCGTTTCTGAAAACCTTCCCGCTTTTTCATGCGAAGGCATATTAAGCGAACACATCTTGTGCGGACAATGTACCGCATCTTTCACGGCGCCCGATTTGCAAAACAATACGCAAAAATTGACGGCCACTATCACCCGCTCATCGAGCGATTCGAACTGCGCCTGCGAACTGACCCGCACATCGGCAAACCACTTGGCAATCACTTTCTTCGGGAAAAGAAGTTCAGCGGGCTCAGATTGCACTTTCTCACCTATCCCGACTTGAAAAAAATCATCTTCATCGCACTGGGCAATAAACGCGACCAAAAAGAGATAATTGCATTCATCAAAGAGCACCTTCAAGCGTTCAAAAAACTTGCAGAAAAACTCTAAACTTCCCGAACTCTGCCAGCCCTTAAATCCTCAAGAGACGCCTTTGCCTGCTCAAGAAGTGAAGGAAACTCCTCTTTTTTTGCCTTTGGCGACTGTTTTGGTTTGGTGCATACGAGCATCTGCATACCTCTTGTGACGGGCGTGCTCTTCTTAAAACTTCCGTCAAAAAAGCCGGAAAATTTCCAAAAAATAAAGCAAAACAGAGAAAAAAACTAAACACCCGCACCAAGCTGAGCCGCAAACTTTCTGCGAAAAGCCAAGAAAATCCGCCGATTTTCTGGTCCTCGAAAATCTTTGATTTTCGCAGTTTGATCAAAATGCGCTCCTCCGCTCGCGTCGAGAAACAAAAAATAAAAAAATTGCCTGAAAATTCGCTATCCCACCGGAGCAGAGCTCCGGGGTATTACGCGAATTTTCTCGCTTCGCGAACGGCAATTTCTGTCTTTCAGCTTGGGTTGTTGTCTTCCGAAGCAGAGCTTCAGGGTATTGAACCCAAGACTGAAATAAATGCCCGCGTTGCGAGCATAATTAAAACATTCTCTCCGCTCGCAGACGTCGCGCGACCTAGACGCCTGCTCCCAATTGCGCAGCAGTCAAGCCCTTACGCTGGACAATCTGCTGAATCACTCTTGGCTGCAGTTCTGCAGGAAGCTTTTCGAACGTTTGGTCAGCGAGTGATGACAATCCACGGCCGGCAGTTGCCGAACGCAAGTCCGAAGACCAGCCAAGCATCTCACCGACAGGCAGCTTTGCCTTCACAATCGACTGGTTGCCCTCCTGCGTGAGCTCAAGCACCTGACCACGCTTGTTCATCACAAGCTTTGTCACATCGCCCGTGAACTCAACCGGCGCCTCAATTAAGTGCACCTGCACCGGCTCGAACATAATCGGGTTCGCGTTCATCATTGCAAGCTTAATACCCTCACGGACACACGGCAGCATCTGCGCGGGACCCCGGTGAATCGCATCCTCGTGCAATTTTGCATCGCGCAAGGTCACCTTGACACCAACGCAAGGCTCACGCGCCAAAGGACCCTCATTCATCACCTGCTCGAAACCATCAAGAATGAGCTCGATTGCCTCGGAGAGCTGCACGATACCGCGCGTTGCATCAATGAACATATTGCCGTTGTAAATCTGCTTAATGCTGAGCGCAGTGTCGTTATCCCAGCCAAGCGCGACCAGCTTGTCACGCATCGCAAGGTCCTTCTTCTTCGTTCGGCCTTCAGGAATGTCCCCGCGCCTAATGAGGTCTGCAACCTCCGGCTCAAGCGGCTCAACCATAAAGTAAAGCTTGTTGTGCTTGTTTGGCGACTTTCCTTCCGCCTCGGGCGACTTCTTGTTCACCGTCTCACGATACACGACAATCGGCGGCGAGGTTTGAATCTCAACGCCCTTTTCCGTCTTGATACGGCCCTCAATGATTTCCAGGTGCAATTCACCCATCCCGTGCAGCAAGTTCTCGCCCGTCTCCTGGTTAATCTCGATTTTGACGGACGGGTCCTCCTTTGCAACCTTCTTTAAGACTTCGACCAATTTAGACAAGTCCTGCGGCTTTGCCGGCTTAATCGCCTTTGTGATAACCGGCTCGAAAATGTGCTTAAGTTCCTCGAACGGCTGCTCGGGCTGCAGCGTGATTGTTTCACCCGCATTGCCGGAAATTCCCGCAATCGCAAGCACGTTCCCCGCAGGAACCTCCTCCATAATTTCCGTCTTGATACCCTGGTACATAAACACGGTCGAGACACGCTGGTTCTGCTTTGCGTTATTGAGATAAACCTGCATCCCGTCGCGAATCGTCCCGCTGTACAAACGGCCCGCGCTAATCTCACGGCCGCTCTTTGGCTCAATCAAAATACGCGTAATGACAAACGCAACAGGACCATTGCGGTCGCAGTTCAGGAGCGACTGGCCAAACGGCGTGTCAATATCACCGCGCCAAATCTTCGGAATACGGTACTTTTGCGCCTCAACCGGGTTCGGCAAGTGCTTAATCACCATATCCAAAATGACATCGTGAAGCGGACACTTCTCCCACACGAACTTCTCACGCTCCTCATCCTGCAACTCATAAATCTTCAAAATATCCTTAAAATTAACACCCTTCTTCTGCATATACGGCAAAGAAAGCGCCCAGTTGTCCCTTGCAGACCCGAACGCAACACTGCCATCCTGAATGTTCACCTTCCACTTATCCGCAAACTCCTTCTCCGCAATCTGCTCAAGCAAATTGTTGAACTGCTGGATAATGTCAATAAAACGCTTCTGCATCTGCTCAGGAGTGTACTGCATCTCCTTAATCAGGCGGTCAACCTTATTGATGAACAAAACCGGCTTCACACGCTCCCTTAACGCCTGCTTCATCACCGTCTCCGTCTGCGGCATAATGCCCTCTGACGCGCACACAAGAACAACAGTACCGTCAATTGCGCGCATAGCCCGCGTGACGTTCCCGCCGAAATCCACGTGACCCGGCGTGTCAATCAAATTAATCAAATACTCTTCACCCTGAAAATCGTGCACCATCGAAACGTTCGCCGCATCAACCGTCATCAAACGCTCCTGCTCATCCGCGTGCTGCCACGTCGCCATACCCTTATCCAGTTCGCCTGCCGCAGCCTCAGACATAAAGCCCGCTGCCGCGAGAAGATTATCCGTGAACGCCGTCTTTCCGTGGTGGATGTGCGCAGACGTTGCAATATTGCGAATCACCGTCTGCTTTTGCGACATACGCTTCATTCTTGCTACTTTGTCTTCAGCTGCCATTTTTTTCCCAAAACCTCTTCCGTAGTATTACATCTTACGATACAGCAAGGCCTCATCCACCCGCTGATACGGGTGAATCTCAGACTCCTTAAACCAAATCGCAATCTCGCGCTTTGCAGACTCCACACTGTCCGATGCGTGAATCAAGTTCTGAATCGGACGGCCGGACGTGTCCGCAAGCCCGTAACTGTCAAACGCAAAATCACCGCGAATCGTGCCCGGCGCGCTCTTGTTCGGCGCAGTATCACCGCACATAATGCGCACCTTGCCAATCACGTCGTGACCCTCAAGCACAACCGCAACAATAGGCGACATACTGATAAAGTCCATCAACTGCTGGCGAATACGGTTGCCAATCGTGAGCGCATCATCCTTCACGCTGATGCCCTTAGCCTCATACGACTTCTTCGTCTTTTCACCAACACTCTTCAGCCACGCCTGGTCATCCGCATAGTGCTGCCCCGCAGTCTCCTTTGAAGCATAGCACAGTTTCAAGGCAACAACCTTGAATCCCGTGCGCTCAAAACGAGAAACAATCTCGCCGACCAAGGCGCGCTGAACCGCATCCGGCTTGAGCAAAACGAGCGTCCGCTCAATCATTTCTTCGCCCCGCCCTTCTCAAACGACTTCGTCCAGCGCGTGTACCGTGGGACGCGCCCGAGCTTGAGCTGGTTCTTCTCGCACTTCATCGAGCAAAAATGAAACACCGTGCCGTCCGTCTTGACGTACATCGTGCCCGTACCGTGCTCCAGAATATGCTTGCAAAACGTGCAACGCGCCATTTAACTCCCTCCGCCACGGCCGCCCGTACCACTGAGCGGGCGAGCCTCGATTTCAGTCTCACGCATCATCAAAATGTCATCCTTTTGCACAGGACCCTTCACGTTCCTTCGCATCACCTTGTCCTTGTCACGGCCGTCAAGAATGCGGCAGCGCACCTGAATCGCCTCGCCACGCATACCGGTCCTTCCGATAACTTCCTCAACGCGCGCAGGAACAGCCGGGCTAAAACGAACTGCGGACGAATCCTGCTTTGCCTGCTGCTTTTGCTCCCTTCGGTCCTGCTTTTGCGAGACCTCTTCCATTTTCTTCTTCGGCTCTGCCATTTTCTTACTCTGCCGACTTCAAGTCCGCAATAACTTTCTTTGCATCACCCTCGGCAATAACCGCAACCGCGCTCGTCGGCGCGCCAATACCTGCTGCAACACCGAGCTCTTCCTTGCTGTTCACCTGAACACACGGAACGCCCTTTTCTTTTGCCAAAAGCGGCAAGTGCACGGTCAATTCTGCCGGCTGCACATCCTTTGCGAACGCGACCAACTTTGCGGTTCCCCGCTCAAGCGCCTTCGTCACTTCGTTAATACCGCGCTTCACCTTACCGGTGTTCTTCGCGACTTCAATTGCCTCAAGTGCACGCTGTGCTGCATCATCTGCCATTTTATTATTGCCTCCAAGGAGAAGAATCTCCCTCACCCACGTATGGGTTCATTGGTAAGAAACACGGCACAAGTGCCCCTTTATAAAGGTTACTGTTTGTGGTTGGCAGTTGGTGGTAAGTCATTTGTTGTTGGTTATTCGTGTTCGTTGTCGGTTATCAGTTTTCAGTTCTCGGTTCTCAGTTATCAGAACTAATCTCCGCATCAACAGCCCAACAGCAGTGACCTGCACTTGGTCAAAACCCTTAAAAACAACCGCGCGGGCGCACAAGATATGACAAACTTACAACAACGCCTTGAATCAGAAGGATGGAAATTCCTTGGCAACTATTCCGCACCGCCCGGAGAAGGAAGGCACCTCCTTGAATCCCGACATTTCCTCTTTACGTACTTCATCGACGAAGCACGCGCAAAAAGCACGCTGCGCGCAGGACTTCGCGACCACTTCAAGATGTACCCGGAAATCAGAATCGAAGACGCGTACGACCGCAGCGGAAGATACCTGCCCAGCCTCGCCGCAGTCTACGTTCGCGGTGAGCGAGGCGCGCCAAAACCCATCCCGCAACATGGCATCGAGCCGCGCAACCGCAACGCGCCAAAAACACACCCCCCTGACGCCAAGCGCAGTGTTGACAACGCACGACCGTGTAGCACTGACTAAAGGCATAAATAGCCAAAACACTTCGGCCTCTTTTGTGAACTATCAGCAAAAAAAGCAGGAAGTAATTGAGAAAATAACGTCAGGCAATCCCTTTTTCATCGACACAAACGTCCTTGTTGACGCGGCAGAAAACAGCGATGCGCAATTCCTTGCAACACTTGCCAAAACCCCGAACTTCTACCCGACCCACATCAACATCAACGAACTCTTCGGAATCACCGCATACGGAAACGCCGATAAGAAAACGGCAAAAATCCTTGACTCATTTCGCGAGCTCATCCAACGCAGAGCAGTTAAGCCCACCAAAAGCGACATTGCCAAAATCACCGCCGAACTTAGCCCCCTTGCGCAACTGCTCCCGCGCAGCGTGTCAAATCACGTCGTCATCAAATTCGTCGACTCGCTCATTGCCCTCTACGAACGCCTCGCATCACGCGCCGCATCACTTACGCAAAAAGAACTCGGCGAACTAAGCACGCTCTACCAACAAGGAAAAGCAAACCTTCGAAAAGACGCAGAAGCACGCTACCTTGAACTCATAGACACACTCGGAATCGAAGAATTTGACGAAAAAACATACTTTGCGGAAGTTGAGAAATTCAACGAAACCGCGCTCGCAGACATACAACGCACAGTCGTGCGCGCAGGAACAATCACCGCAGCCAAAACCGCACTCGACGCGTACCGCAAGAAAACGCACACAAATGACATCACGTTCACGGCAACAGTCATCTCACGAGGAGCAACCGCAGTTTCAAATGACTCGGACGTTCGCTGGCTCTTTACTTTCTACGCGCGCCGTGCAGCCTAAACGGCAGTTCAGTCACGTGCGCCCCTGCTGAATTCGGAACAACAGCGTAAAAGCGCACATCAGGAACCAGCACACCGTAGGCAGGAAACTTATCCACAGAAGAATTTCTTGCTGCCTTAAAGAGCGTGTACGCCTCACCGTGCAATTGAGAAACATCATCGCTTCTCGCAAACGGAACAGCCGCCTGACCATCCGGCAACACACGCGCAACAACCCCTGCCAAGTCTTCAACGCAAAAGAGCGCATTTTTTGAAGAAGACTCAATCACTTCATCTGCAACAAACTCAGAATTGCCTACCCTGCCAAGAAGATAGCCCTGCCCAAACCGATTCATCAAATCAAGATGGGCGTCGCTTAGAACAACCATAAGACCCTTTGGCCTCATACTTGCAAAGACTTCGCCCACATATTCATTCGAAACACCCTGCCCTATCGTATGATAGACCACCGGAGTAATGTCAATAATCGCGTTGCGCTCGTCCACAAAAACGACATAATCCCCCTGCGGGTCAAACACCCTGCCCGAATGCTTAAGGTCCAAATACCGGTCGAGATCAGTTTCGCACACGACCTTCTTTCCCTGCTGACGTGCGAGAGCGAAAAAGGCCTCAATTACCTGCGCCTCAAGACCTGCAAGACGCCCTTTAGAAACACTCTTCTCAAATTGATTCCCCTGCGCAACCCCGCTCATAGTAGTCACTACGCCGTGATTTCAAAAGGAGCTTTATAAAGGTTGCGGGACTATAACCCGAGAAAATCCTTGACCGCCTTCACGCCCTCTGCCTGCTCACGCACGTTCTTGAGTGATTCTGCAACGGTCAACGCTGCCGCCTTCACCTGCTGCGCGGAAACCTGCGCGAGCACCGACGGCTGGCTCACATCATCAATGCGCGCAACCTGGTCAAGAAAAGACAACTTCTGGCGCAAGCTGTTCAAATCGTGGTCAAGACGGGAAAGAAGGCCAATCTCACGCTGCACGTGCCCAAGCGCCGAACTGATACCCTGCGCAAGCTTTGGCCGCTTCTTTGCAACCTGACCTGAAATCGCAGTCACTTTTGCCTCGCGCGCCTCAGCCTCCTTAGGCGTTAACACCCGCCCCGGATTCAACACGTGACTCAACTCCTCAAGCAACTCAATTGTTTCACGAAGCTCAGTCATACGGAAACACAGGCGCAAGAGACATTTAAAGGTTTGGTACGTCCAAAACATTAAAAACAACAGTGCACACAATCAGAAAAAAAGATGTCAGACGAACGACTCCGCAAACTTGAACGTGAAACCGCACAGGGCGACCCTGCCGCACGCGCACGACTTCTCGAAGAACGCCTCCGCACGCAGGACCCTGCCGTTTGGCAAGAATTCACCGCGCTCTTTGACGCAGTGGAACTCCAGCCGTGGAACCAAAACGCAGTTCGCGCGCTCAAAAACTTCTGCGAAAAAATTACTCCAACCCCCTTTGCGCAATGGCAGCCCCGCCAAAAAAACGCAAAAGTCCCGCCCGGAACGTACGACTCAGACAACCTTTTCGGAGGTAATGAAAATATCATCATCACCGAAGGCACGTTCACCGGCGTTGGCCAATTCAACCGATGCGAACGAATCGTCGTCCTCGGCGGCACGTTCACCGTCGGCTCATTTGACGGCTCAACGCACCTCATCATTATGGGCGGCACGCTTCGCTCAACATTTGACCGAAACACCCAGCACATCACCATCATCGGAGGAACATTCACCGACCAAATTCACCTCGCCGCATACGATGTCGTCGTAACGGGCGGCAGGTTCGTCCACGCACCGCAAGGACAACACATAACGCTGCTTGGCGGAACCTACCAAGAAAGCAGGTTCGCAACCACCGGCTCAGTTGACGCGCGCATCTGGCTCCCCCGACAACTCATCGCCTGGCCCGCAATCCCGCACGACGCAAAAATCGTCGCGTTGGGAATTCAGTCCCTTGGCGTTGACCGAACGTGGAGAAGCTTAGACCTGTCCTTTCAGGCAGGAATGGGCTACCCGCGAACACCACACACTGCATTTTACCTCAAAACGTGCCCGGAACAAAGAGACGTCAGCCCTGAATTCAGGCACCTCATTTTTACCGCCAAGACCATTCCAGAAATCATTCCTATCCTTCGCGCAAACCCAAGCGTGAACCGCAAAAACCTTTGGCGATTTTTTGATACACAAATCGCAGCAATACAGCAAAACGCGCAGCGCTGCTTTAACGATTGAGCAGGATAAAGAAATCTTCACAGGATGCCCTGTCTGCTGCCCTTTCACACACGGAAACGTCACCAAGATTAATCGCAAGCGTGCCGATACAGATGTCACGACGCTCGCTGTTCTCGATTTGCTCACAGGCGCCCACCGACTCTTGGTCAACGGCGACATACGCCAAACAATCATCACGAGAACCGCAACTTTGCCCAGAAGAACCGACAAAACACCACTCACTGCCCTGCAAAATACAC
>QZIM01000003.1 GCA_003599055.1 Candidatus Woesearchaeota archaeon | reverse complement strand
TAGGGTTCACCTCAGGCAAGCGGGATGTGTGTGAAGTATATAAGGTTATTGTTTTGAAAGGAAAGATTTATATATTTGTAGCATTTTAACTCAACTAAGACGACGTGAGGTCGCACAAATGGCAGAAAAATCCAAGAACCAACCAACGGACGAAATCGCCAAGTTCCGCGAAGAGCTCGCCAAAAAAGAAGCAGTCATTGCGGACTACACCGAACATTTGAAACGGCTCCAGGCAGAATTTGAAAACTACTGCAAGAGAACAGAGCGCGAACGCAAAGATTTCGTGAACTTTGCCAGCGAAAAACTCATCGTGAAACTGCTCCTCATCGTTGATGACTTTGAGCGCGCCCTTTTGCAGCTCAAAGACATCCCCCAAGAGACACGCAAAGGAATCGAACTCATATTCAAAAACCTGCACAAAGTCCTTGATGAAGAAAACGTGAAACCCATACCGGCAAACGGAGAAAAACTCGACCCGTACAAACACGAAGTCGTCCTGCAAACCGAAAGCGACGCACCCGAAGACACCATCATCGAAGAACTCCAGCGCGGCTATATGATGAACGGCAAAGTCATCCGGTACAGCAAAGTCAAAGTCTCAAAAGGAAAACAAACAGAACACGCACAATCAAACTCAAACAACACAAATTCCTAACGGAGGAAAACCACCATGGCAAAAGAAAAAATCATCGGCATCGACCTTGGAACAAGCAACAGCGCAGCAGCAGTCCTTGAAGCAGGACGGCCAAAAATCATCCCGTCAGCAGAAGGCGCAAGCATGTACGGAAAAGCATTCCCCTCATTTGTCGCATTCAGCAAGGACGGCGCAGTCCTCGTCGGCGAACCCGCACGAAGACAGGCAGTCAGCAACCCCCAAGGCACCGTCTATGCGGCAAAGCGCAAGATGGGGACAAACTTCAAATACAGCATCTACGGAAAAGAATACACCCCCCAACAGATTTCCGCATTCATCCTGCAAAAAATCAAGCGCGACGCGGAAAGCTTCCTTGGCGAACCCGTCACCAAAGCAGTCATTACCGTCCCTGCCTATTTTGACGACAACCAGCGCCAGGCAACCAAAGACGCAGGAACAATCGCAGGACTTGAAGTTGTACGCATCATCAACGAGCCAACCTCCGCAGCACTCGCCTACGGACTTGACAAGGCAGGCAAAGACCAAAAAATCCTCGTCTTTGACCTTGGCGGCGGAACCCTTGACGTCACCATTATGGAACTCGGAGAAGGCGTCTTTGAAGTGCGCAGCACAAGCGGCGACACGCAACTTGGCGGAACCGACATGGACAACGCGCTCATCAACTTTGTTGTCAAAGAATTCCAAAAAGAACAGGGAATCGACCTCAACGACGACGCAGTCGCCATGCAGCGCATCCGCGAAGCCGCAGAGAAGGCAAAAATCGAGCTGTCCACGGTGATGGAAACGGAAATCAACCTCCCGTTCATCACGGCAACAAACGCAGGGCCAAAACACCTGCAAATGAAGCTCACGCGCGCAAAACTCGAAGAGTTGGTCGACGGCATCGTAAAACGCTGCCAAAAATCAGTCGACCAGGCACTCAGCGACGCAAAACTCAAGCACGCAGACATCGCACGCGTTGTCATGGTCGGCGGCCCAACCCGCATGCCCATCGTGCAAAAATACGTTGAAAGCTGGTTCGGCAGCAAAGTCGAACGCTCCATCGACCCGATGGAATGCGTCGCAATGGGCGCCGCAGTCCAGGCAGGAGTCCTTGCAGGAGACGTAAAAGACATCCTCTTGCTTGACGTGACCCCCCTCTCCCTT
Source organism: Candidatus Woesearchaeota archaeon (assembly GCA_003599055.1). Taxonomy (GTDB): domain Archaea; phylum Nanobdellota; class Nanobdellia; order Woesearchaeales; family ARS49; genus SURF-65. The sequence goes on along the minus strand of QZIM01000003.1, from coordinate 39,112 downwards.
GGCATTGAAACCCTTGGCGGCGTGTTCACCAAGCTTATGGACAGGAACACCACCATTCCCGCAAAGAAAAGCCAAACGTTCAGCACCGCAGCAGACAACCAGCCCGCAGTGACCATCCGCATTGCACAAGGAGAGCGGCCGATGTTTGCCGACAACAAACTGCTCGGCCAATTCGACCTCGTCGGCATCCCGCCCGCGCCGCGCGGAGTCCCCCAAATCGAAGTCACCTTTGACATCGACGCAAACGGCATCCTGTCCGTCACGGCAAAAGACCTCGGTACCAGCAAAGAGCAAAGCATGCGCATCACCGCGCCCAACAAGCTCGACGCCGCCGAAGTTGAACGCATGCGCAAGGAAGCAGAAGCCCACGCGGACGCAGACAAGAAACGCAAGGAAGACATTGAAACAATCAACCACGCAGACACCCTTGTCTACACCGCGGAAAAACAGCTCAAAGACTTTGAAGGCAAAGTTGACTCCAAGGAACTTGAGCACATCAGGACCAAAATCGAAGCATTGAAAAAGCTCCTTGCAGAAACCGAACGCAACCCTGCCGCAATCAAGAAAGAAACAGAAGAGGCAACGGCGCTCCTGCACAAGGCCGCAGAAGCAATGTACAAAAAAGCGGCAGAAGCACAGGCAAACGCAAAGCCCGCGGGCGGCAAGCGCGCAAAAGAAAACGGAGACACCATTGACGGAGAGAAAGCATGATTGAACTTGACTTGCGCTTCCTTGGCGCAGCAGCACTCGTCCTTGGCGGGCTCTACCTCCTGTTTCGCTGGATGGGAAGTTATGCCTCGCGCAAGCTCACTGCACTTGAGTTCGAACACGTGCTCAACTCAGACGAACACAAAGTTCGGGGCAGGTTTGAGTAACTCCCGTTGAGGTGATGCATGGCAACCGACTACTACTCCGTCCTTGGCATTGACAAGAACGCAAGCCAGGAAGACATCAAGCGCGCATACAAAAAGCTTGCAAAACAGTACCACCCCGACCTCAACAAAGACGCGGGCGCAACAGAAAAGTTCAAGCAAATCAGCGAAGCGGCAGCAGTCTTGGGCGACCCCGAAAAACGCAAAAACTACGACCAGTTCGGAAAAGCAGACGCCCCGAATTTCAGCGGGTTTGACTTCCGCGACTTCCAGGGACAGGGCGGCTTTACCTTTGACGACATCTTTGACAACCTTTTTGGCGGCTTTGGCTTTCGCAGAGGCAGCAGAGGAAAAGCAGGCCGTGATTTGGCGGCAGAGATTGAAATAACCCTTGAAGAAGTCGCGCACGGAACAGTCAAAAACATCCCGCTCTCCCGCCACGTCCGCTGCACGGAATGCGACGGAAAAGGCGGCACCAATTTTGCCGTGTGCAGCACCTGCCAGGGACAAGGAGCGGTCCGCACGGCAAAACGAACCCCCTTTGGCGTCTTTGCCAGCACCACCACGTGCAACTCCTGCCACGGCAGCGGCGAAAAAGCGGAAAACACCTGCAAAACGTGCGACGGAGACGGACGGCTCGTCAGCCGCGAACCATTATCCGTTAAGATACCGCCCGGCATTGAAGACGGCATGAAACTGCGCCTTGCCGGCGAAGGAGAAGCAGGAACGGGCGATGCCCCTGACGGTGACTTCTACGTCCTTGTCCGCATTGAACCCGACGATAGGTTCATCCGCGACGGCCCTGACCTCATTGTCGAGAAGCCAATCAGCTTTGTCACGGCAGCGCTCGGCGGCGACATCAGCGTTGAATCCCTGCACGGCACCAAAAAAGTCGACATCCCTTCCGGCACCCAAAACAACGAAACAATCCGCCTTGACGGAGAAGGCCTTCCGCACCTTCGCGGCAAAGGAAAAGGAGACCTCCTCATCAAAGTCACCATTGACGTTCCCAAAAAAATCAGCAAAAAACAGGCAGAACTCCTGCGCGAGTTCGAGAAGGAAACGAAAAAGAAATGGGGGCTCTTCTAAGGCCGCCGTTCATAAAGTTTAAAAGGGGTCAAAAACGCATGGCAACACATGATAAACGTCTACCTGCACGGGCCATCCTGGTTCCTTGGCGTAGACGCAGCACTCGAAGCCCTTGCCGCATTCATCGCGCTCCTTGTCACCCTTGCAAGCTACCGCACGTACTGCGCCACCCAAGAACGCAGGCACGGCTACTTCACCCTCAGCTTAGGACTCTTAACCCTCAGCTTCCTCTCCCGCAGCATCGCAGACTCGCTCCTTCGCGGCATCTTCATCACACTCAGCGAAACAACTGCAGCACTCATTTTCTTTGCAGGCTACGTCATTCACATCATGCTCGCGTTCATCGCATACATCATCTTAGTCTGCATCACGCACAAAATTTCAGACAAGCGCATCGCAGCCCTCCTCTTTATGACCCTCATCCCGGGACTGCTCCTTTCAGGAAGCTACTACCGCAGCTTCTACGGGCTCTCCTTCATTTTCCTTGCGTTCATCACCTTTGCCTACTACCAAAATCACCGACAGGTCAAAACGCGCAGCTCATCCCTCGTTTTCGAAGCGTTCGGACTCCTTGCCGCAGCACAAATACAATTCCTCATCCAAGGATTCTACATCCTCCCCGGCGACTGGTGGAACACGCTCTTCGTCACGGCACACGTCACCCAGGCACTTGGCTACCTGTTCCTCCTCTTTGCACTCCTTCGCACCCGGCTGGTCACCAATGAAACGCGCAAAAATCGACATCGTGTATGATATGCTCAAGGCCGCACTTGACAAAGGAGGCAGAATCCTCCCCACCCACCTCCTCTACAAAAGTAATTTATCACACCAACGAATGAAAGTGTACATTGACGAACTTATGCAGCGAAAACTCCTTGCACAAACCGAACACAAAGGCAAAATGCACTACGAAATAACCGACGAAGGACGCAAGTTTGTCGCAGACTTTGCAAAAGTGAAAGAGTTCACGCAGGCGTTTGGACTTTGATGGTAGTCGGTGGCTTGTAGTTGGTGGTTGGTAGTTTGTAGTTGGTGGTTTGTGGTTGGTGGTTTGTTATTGGTTTTCAGTGCTCAGTTTTCAGTTGCCAAAACCAGCCCTTTGTTTTCATCGCACAAGGTTTTTTAAACTCCGATTCATAAAGAGCAACAATGAAAAAAGAGCTCATCTTCCTGTTCCTTTTCTTACTCCCCTTACTCCTGCTCGCAGAACTCATCAACTTTAACACGGCAACAGGAGACGTCACCCACGACCTTGCGATAATCCGCCTTGAACGGCTGCAACTCGCCCGCTCGCCCTTCTACGGCAGAATTGACGCGGAATGCCGCGCGTACATCCGCACAATAGACCAATACCTGCGCCTTGGCGCGGACGAACGCTACTACACGCCAACCGGACTTTCCGGCAACCCCGGCTATTACATCAACGAACGAACCCTCCTTCAGCACCTATCAGATATGCAACACCCAAATACGCCCTGCTCTCCTGCCTTAAAGACACAGGCCGCAGCAATAGCCGCAAACATCACCGCCCAAAACGTGCGCCTTGGCAACTACACCCTTTCACACAGAACCTGCACGCCTGACGCGAAATGGTACTTTGACCAGGCAGTCTTCCTCTCCACGCGCGAACCCATTTCCGCAATCAATTATCTGGAACACACGGTGAGCTTATGCTAAATCGGTTCACCGGAATTGAAATAAAAGAAATCGCAAAAGCGTGGCTCCTTGTCAGCATTATGTTCGCAATCGCCCTTGGCGGCTGGAAAGGAATGCTCCTCATTTTACCCATCACCCTTGCCACCGCGGGAGTCGGGTTTCTTTTGCACGAACTCGCGCACAAGTTTGTCGCGCAAAAACACCGCTGCTATGCGGAATTCAAAGCCAACGACCAAATGCTCCTCCTCGGAGTGCTGCTCAGTTTCACCGGCTTTATCCTTGCTGCGCCAGGAGGAGTTTGGATACGCGGCGCAAGCCACAACCAACACGGACAAATCGCGCTCGCAGGACCGCTCACCAATGTTGCCCTTGCGCTCTTTTTTTGGGCATTAACCCCGTTTTTCCCCATTGCCGCAATCGGAACACTCGGGTTCCACATCAACGCGCTCCTTGCCGTCTTCAACTTAATACCGTTCCCGCCATTTGACGGACACGCGGTTTTCCAATGGAACAAAATCGCTTGGGCAATCAGCTTAGCCCTCGCCGGCGGGCTCTTTCTTGCATCAACGCTGTAAAACCTTTAGAATTTCAGACCATTGCCGTTTTGCCGTACCGTATGACAAATGCGCCCTGCTCCTCAGCATTGCAGCGTACAGCACGGCAAGCTCTGCCTCATTCTCCTCAACCAGCTCGCTTAGGACGTGAAGCCCGGCACGCATATAGCCCGCTCCTGCGTGTTCCTTCATTTTCGGGTCCGACAGCACTTCTTCCAGCCCGAACTTCTCATCCGCCAACAACAGCCGCGTGAGATACTGGCCGCCTGACTGCCTCGAGACGCGGTCACGCAAATCACCCGCCTCCTTTTTTACCTGGTCGCTTAACTGGCGCATGGCGCTCCCTTCAAGAAAAGCAGTGTACTTCTTTACCCCGACGGGAACAGGAGTCCAGCGCACCGCAACCAACGGGCCATCCAGCCGATAAAGCAAGTCATCAAGAAGTTCAGCATACGCGCCCTGCCAGCCCTTTGGAGCGGCATCACCTGCGCCAAAGACTCGGTTCGGAAACGGGCTTGCCACCAACCGCACCTGCTGCTCGCTTACCGGAACATCCTTTCTTACCCGAAGCACGCGACGGTTCTCAACAATTTCGTATTCGCTCACCGTTTCCGGCGGGCGAACAATTTTGCAATCAATCGTAAGAGTCCCTTGTTGCATTGCTGTTTTCCTTAGGCAAGCGCTCAGCGCTTCGCTGCAAATGCGCCATCAGCGCACAATACAAAAACAACATCCCCGGATTTTCCGGAACGTGAGAAACTTTCAGTTCCACATCAGGATTCAATTTTTGCGCCTTAAGATTGCGGCACATCAGCATAAGCTCATAACCCATCTGCGTAAGGTTCTCGAGCTTTGGCGCAGGAACCTCGCGCCAGTCCGCGCAGACCCGCACCTGCGCGCGCTCTTCCCCTTGCGCGTACTCCACCCGATACCACGTTCGGTCATCGGTCGCGTTCACATAAACGGTTTTCATAACTTGCGCAAACCCTGCGCGGTTATTTATAAATGTTTATATGGTGCAGGAGTTGCTTTCACTGGTCGGTGATTGCCGCAAAGCTTATAATCTGTGCACGATGTTTTGGGTGCAAGATGAAACACTCTTAATTATTTTCAATATGGAAGCTAAAAAGTATCCCCGAAAAGAAAACCCCGACGCGCCCGAGACAGTCACTGCGCTCCTTAACCCAACCGTCAAGCAATGGTTCTTCTCCCGCTTCCCCTCCTTTTCCCTCCCCCAACTCTTTGGCGTTCCGGAAATTCACGCGCGCAAAAACACGCTCATTTCCGCCCCAACAGGCGCCACCAAAACACTCACCGGCTTCCTCTCCATCCTCAACGAACTTGTTGACAGCGCAGAAAAAGGAATCCTTGAGGACAAAGTCTATGCAATCTACATCTCACCCCTCAAAGCGCTCTCCAACGACATCAGCAAAAATTTGCGCGAACCCCTTGCGCAAATCGAGGCAATCGCAGGCAAGCCCCTTGGCATCCGCGTCGGCGTTCGCACCGGAGACACCACCCAAACAGAACGCGCGGCAATGACGGCAAAAGCCCCGCACATCCTCATCACGACCCCCGAAAGCCTCGCCATCCTCCTCTCCAGCATCAAATTCCGCGAACACCTCCGCTCAGTCGACTGGCTCATCATCGACGAAATCCACGCACTTGCCGACAACAAGCGCGGCGTCCACCTGAGCTTAAGCGTTGAACGACTCCAGCTTCTCTCGCCCGCACTTTGCCGCATCGGCCTTTCCGCAACCGTCTCACCCCTTGACGCAGTTGCGCACTATCTTGCCGGCAAAAACCGCCCCTGCCAAATCATTGACGTCCAATTCCTTAAAAGTCTTGACTTTCAAGTCATCTCACCCGTCCCCGACCTCATCGAAACCACCCACGCAGAAATCCACCACAAAACCTACCAACTCATCGACGAACTCATTTCTGCCCACAGAACAACGCTCATCTTCACCAACACCCGCGCGGCAACAGAACGCGTCATCGACCACCTCAAGCACAAATACCCCGGAAAATACGACGGCAAAATCGGCGCGCACCACGGCAGCATGAGCCGCGACGCCCGCCACTCCATCGAAGAGCGCCTGCGCAACGGGGAACTTAAGGCAGTTGCGTGCAGCACCTCCCTTGAACTCGGCATCGACATCGGCTACATCGACCTCGTCCTTTGCCTTGGCTCGCCCAAATCCGTCGCGCGCTTCCTGCAGCGCGCAGGCAGAAGCGGGCACAAGCTCCACGAAACCGTCAAAGCACGCATCATTGTCACGGACCGCGACGACCTCATCGAATGCGCAGTCCTCCTCCGCTCCGCCATCCACAAAAAAATAGACACCATCCACCTCCCCCGAAACGCCCTTGACGTCCTCTCACAACACATCATCGGAATGAGCCTTGAGCAAACCTGGAACGAGCAAGACGCCTTTCAGATTCTCACGAAAAGCGCCTGTTATGAAACCCTCTCACTGGACGACTTCAACAACGTTCTTTCCTACCTTGCAGGCGAATACGCAGAACTCGAAGACCGCCACGTCTACGCACGCATCTGGCGCGAAAACGGCACGTTCGGAAAACGCGGAAAACTCGGAAGAGTCATCTACCTCACCAACCTCGGCACCATCCCCGACGAAACATTCGTCACCGTCAAAGTCGGCACGCAAACCGTCGGCCAGCTCGACGAAAACTTTGTTGAACGGCTCAAGCCCGGCGACGTCTTTGTCCTCGGCGGCGAAACCTACCTCTTCAAATACACAAGAGGAACCGTCGCGCAAGTCACCGCGTCCGTCAACCGCCCGCCCACCGTCCCAAGATGGGCAAGCGAACAACTCCCCTTAAGCTTTGACCTCGCCCTTGAAATCGGCAAACTCCGCAGGCACCTCCTTGAACAGTTCACCTTGCGCAAAAGCAAGGCAGAAGCGCTTGCATTCATCCACACGTATCTTAAAGTCGATGAACGCGCAGCCGAAGCAATATATTCCTACGCCAAAGAACAATACGACTACGCAGGACACCTGCCCGCAGACAACCACATCCTCATCGAACGAACCAGCGACGGCCGCGAACCCAAAACCATCTTTCACACGCTCTACGGACGGCGCGTGAATGACTGCCTCTCGCGCGCAGTCGCCCTTGCCATCGCCAAAACCCAGCACAAAGACGTTGAAATCGCAATCAACGACAACGGCTTTAGCATCAGCGGCAGCGCCAACGCAACCGGCGCATTCAAACTCCTCAAGCCCGACAAGCTCGAACTTGTCATGGGACAGGCAATCGAAAACAGCGAAGTCTACAAGCGCAGATTCCGCCACTGCGCAACCCGCTCATTCCTGATACTGCGCAACTACCTTGGCCGCACAAAACGCGTCGGAAAACAGCAAGTCAGCTCGATGATACTGATGAGCGCCCTTAAGCGCATCGACCAAAACTTCTGCATCCTGCGCGAAGCAAAACGCGAATGCCTCGAAGACCTGATGGACATCCACAACGCAAAACGCGTCCTTGAACACATCGCAAGCGGCAAAACAAAAGTCACCGAAATCAAAACAGAACTCCCCTCGCCCTTTGCCCTCACCCTTGCGCTCCTCGGCTACATTGACGTCCTGCGTATCGAAGACAAATACGAATTTTTGCGCAGAATGCACGCGCAAATCCTTGAGCGAATCAACGGGCGAAACGCGGCCCCCATCTCCGCTCGCGACTACCTTGCACGCGCCCAGCAGGAACACACCGAACTTAAGCAAAAACTCCTTGATGAAACACGCGCCCTTCACGCGCCCGCCCACGTCAAAGCAGAACTCATCCGCATCATTTCCGGAGAGCGACGAGGCATCGACCCCCAATTCCTCGCCGGCATCAACGAACGCCGGCGCGAAATCGAGCGCGACTGGCCCGAAGAACTCCGCAACTTCCTCTTCACCATCGAACCAGACCTTAAAACAAGCCCGTTCAGCTACGAAGACTTCTGGCGCGAAGAAGCGCAAAAAGACGACGAATCCGCAATCGCGCTCAAGCAAAAACTCATCGAACAATTCAACGCAGGAGCGGCACGCGCCCGCCTTGACCCGCAAATCCGCTACGACGTGTACCATATGATAGACGGCGACAAAGACGGATTCCGCAAAGAAACCACCCACTGGCTTTGCGCCACCTTTGCAAAAACCGTGCCAAAATACTGGGGCGATGAAATTGCGAAATTCCTCAAACAAAAAATGAAAGACGTGCGCTGATTCCCCAAAGAATTATTTTTGCACAAAACATTAAAAAACACCGCCTGTCGTCAGCGCGTCATGAACACCCCGCAAGAAACCATCTGCCAACTCGGACGCGAATTCTACCAACTCGGCTGGGTATCCGGCACCGGCGGCGGCATCAGCATCCGCGATGAAAACAAGGTGTACGTTGCACCATCGGGCGTCCAAAAAGAACGCATCCGCCCTGAAGAAATTTTCACCATCGACGCGAAAACACGCGCAGCACTTCACGAGCCCGCAGGGCTCAAACTCTCCGCGTGCGCGCCCATCTTCTTTGCAATCTATGAACGAACAAATGCAGGAGCGGTGATTCACAACCACAGCATCCCCGCAGCACGCGTCACGCACACCGTTGAGCAGCGCTTCAAAATCACCGGCATTGAAATGCAAAAAGGAATCCTTGGCTACGACGTCTTTGATATGCTGCACGTACCCATCCTTGAGAACGTCAGCCACGAAAAAGACCTTGCCGCAGCAGTTCGCGCAAGCATTGAGCAAAACCCCAACACAACCGCAGTCCTCATCCGCGGGCACGGCGTATACGTTTGGGGCACCACGTGGGAACACGCCAAAACACAGGCAGAATGCTACGACTACCTCTTTCGCATCTCCCTTGAAGAATCCGCGCGCGGCATTGACCTCTCAAAACCGCAACGGCGATACACAAAAGCGTACCATTTGGACACGGCAACCCCTGTTTCACCGCAACACCTTGCCGCAAACGGCATCATCCTTGACAACGTTACCGACCCTATTGCCTTCCTGCAAACAAAACGGGCAGAAGACGGGTACCTCCACCAAGACCGCCTGCACGTTGATGCGCGAAAACCCCGCGCTGAACGCCTTGGCCTTGAAGAAAAACTCTTCGCGTTCGAGCGAGAGCACAAGCACCAAGACGACGAAGTGCGGTACATCACGGGCGGCGAAGGCATTTTCGATGTGCGAGACTCGGACGACCGCTGGGTGCGCATCGAAGTCGAACGCGAAGACTACATCCTCATTCCCGCAGGCAGATACCACCGATTCTTCCTCACCCAGGAAAAAAACATCACGGCAACCCGCCTCTTTAAGGACAAGGAAGGATGGGTTCCGGAATACCGGGCAAAGGCGTAAAACGAGAGCGGTAACCGAAAGTTATATAAATAGGTATGAATAATTCATACTTAATGGTAGGAATTGAACTCACGGGTAAAATCGGAGAAAAAGGGCAAGTCGTCATTCCCAAGCCGTTGCGTGACCAATTCAGGCTCCTTCCCGACTCCGAAGTTACCTTCACCCTTGAAGACAACAAAATCACCCTGCAACGAAAAGAGAACTCACAGGAAGTCCTTGAGCAATTCCTCACCGCGATACCCAAAAGAAAACTCCCGAAACACCTTGATTGGGATGCGCTTTATCATTCGAGGCTGAACGAGTGAAACGGTACCTTGATGCAAACGTCTTCATCCTTGCAGCCCTCTCAAATGAAGGACGAGGGAGAGCTGCTGCACGCATCTTGCGAGAAACAATTAACGGCACTCCTGCGGTGACTTCTACTATCACGATTGATGAAGTCCTTTGGACCATATGGAAACAAACCGGAGAACGCAAAACCGCACTCCAACAAGCAGGCCGCCTCTTTCATCTTACCAACCTTTCAATTGCACCGCTCACTTCAGAGCTTTCACGACTGAGCCTGCAGCTTCTTGAACTGAACCCTTCGCTAAAACCCCGTGATGCAATCCACTACGCTACTGCCCTCTCACTTGGCATTAAAACAATCGTGAGCGATGATTCGGACTTTGACAAAACAACATTGAAACGGCAGGTGCTCTTGTGATTATCATCGTCGGCTCGGGCAAATTCGGGCAAGCAATCAGCACAATACTGCGCCTTCCGCACAAACTTGTTGACGTTGAAGCAGACGGCACGTACAGCGAACAGACCAAACACTCCATTAAAACCGCAGAATCACTCATCTTGTGCGTCCCCAGCGCATACCTTGAACAATGCGCCGAAATGCTCAAGCCAATCGTCAAGCCAAAACAAGCCATCCTTTCCTGCACCAAAGGACTCTTTAGCGGGCTCAAAACACCCACAGAAATCCTCTCCGAACACCTCTCAAACCCAACCGCAACCCTCAACGGCCCCAACCTTGCCTCTGAAATCCTGCACAAAAATCCTACCATCACCACCCTTGCGGGCGAGCGCGCACAATACTGGATGAAAACACTCGACGGGCCAAACTTCCACTGCATCCACGAAAAAGACGCAACCGGCGCGCAATTCGCCGCAGCGGCAAAAAACATCATTGCCATCGGCGCAGGACTCATCGACGGCTATTTTGCACACCACGCGTGCAATACCATGGGCAGCTTTACCGGCCTTGCCACCCTTGACCTTCAGGCACTCTACCGCCACAAGCACAAAAAACAACTGCCCACGCTCTCCTTTGTATCCGACCTCTTTGCCACCAGTATGAGCGAAGAATCACGCAACCACGCATACGGGCACTCGTGCGGCACCGCGCTCCTCCAAGGAAAACCCCGTCCTTTGCCTTCGGGAACCATCGAGGGACTTCGCGCACTTGACCTTGTGACTGACTACTCCCGCAAACACAAACTTGCCCTTCCCGCAATTGATGCACTGCGCGACACGCTTGAAGGCAAACACAAACCGGACACGATTCTTACGCGCTCGCTCTCGAACCAGTAACTTCCTTACGCAAATCACGTTCCCGCAATTCAGTGAGCAGCCTTGCCCTCTTTCCCAATTTGCGCAAAGGAGTTGTCGAACAAAAAAAGCTCAAGTCTTCCGTGCTTTTTATTGCCTTCCACAAGCGGTCCTTCCACGCGGAGAACTCATCGAATGCCTTTCGTTCAGGAGCATCCTTTGCCCGTGAGCTGAGCTTTTTTCTCTCTGCTTTTGACTTGCCGACAAATTCCCTGGCGTACCTCGCACTTTGCGCGCGCCTGTCCCTTCGCAAGCCCTCCCAATAGCTTCCGTCAAACAAATACGCCTGTGTCTCGCTCAATTCAAAAGTCCTTGGAAGATAGTCATCAACAATATGCCGCAACTCGTGCTTTTCAATTGCGTCCATCTCAAAATAGGCCGCAATCTGCACCTCTTCCTCGCTGCGTAACTGTTCTCGTTTCCTCACATACTCCCTGCACGCGCGCTCGCTTAACATATAAAAAACCGGAACGCTCACTTTCCTTTTTGCCCGCCCGGAAAAGAACGCATCGATTTTTCTCTTCGCCCCTTCTGCTGCTTCCATATTACAACCGTATGCTTCCCCAAGCACGTTCCTGCCAAGCGCTTCGCGCGTAAAACCAACCGCAAACCCATAACTTTTTGCCCGCATCCCCCTCTCTTCGCGCTTCCTGCCAACAATCCGATGAAGCAGCCCCGCATCCTGAAAAACCCGGTCCCCATCCACCCCGATTTTTTCCTCAAGATAGCTTATCACTTCCTGACCGTCCATCACGTGCTCAACTGTTCTTCTCAGATACTCCTTTTGCGAAGGCAGCAGTTCATAACAACTGCTCAACACCTCAACGTGCTCCTGAGTAATTATGCCCTCTTTGGCATCCTCAAAAAGCACCGCCAGCGCCTGATAGCCATCCACCATCTTGCGCAACAAATACGCCTGTTTGTCCCCGAGACTCATATGGCTTTTTGCCTTTTTTGCACTATTAAAACTTTGCTCCTCTTAACCACTCTTGAGTTCTGACAACCTTGCCGTATTAGTTGCCGGGCAGCCTAATTGCCCCAACTGAACTTGCTCTTTGCCGCATCCAACTTAATGCCAATCCAATATAGAAGCCCGCCGACAAACAAATACACCGCGGCAACACTGAGCACGCTTGGCACGCTGTGATGCACATAGAACTCTGCAACCGGCTTTACAACCGCAAGACCGGTAATGCTTGGCTTTTGCGCCAAAATATCGTTAATGTTTATGATTCCAGAAATCACGTTAATCCCGCCCGGAATAAACATTGCAAAGCCCAAACTTTTCAGTAAATCAGGAAAGCTCTCCTTCACGCGGTAGAGCAAAAACGCACTGATAATCACCAGCATTACTCCCGCATAAAACGTCTCCGGCGCAATTGTCCACGGCCTTGCACTTTGCTCAATTGCTTTTGTGATTACCGGAACCAAAAGTGCAAACCCGGAGAATAAACCCAAGTGGAACAGGACGTGGTGCGTGGTGTGGTGAATGACGCGCATACGGCAAAACAAGAAAGGACGGTATATAAGATTAGCGCCGTACCTGTTTTGGATGATAACTGTCCTCAGTGATGCTCACATACTTGAAAACGCCCAACGTTGGCGCATCCGCAAGGTTCGCCTTGACTGTTTCCCTGAGCCAGGCGTGCCAGTATCCTGCATCTTCGCACCCCCACTCAGGTTCCGCGTACCCTTTTCCGACATCCGAGGAAATCAGGATTTCCCCTGATTTTGTCATCATTTCAATTCCTTCAGGCCCGCCAACGGCAACCCGTTTCCCGTCTTTTCTTATCTCCGCAAGCTCCTCGAGTGTTGCCTCGCTGAGCCGCGCAAAGTACTCCCTGTTCTTCGGATTGTAAATCAAATTCAGCGCGCCAACAAGGCCGGTCTCCTGCCATTCATCAACCTTATCCGAACCCGGAACATAGTGCGCGGCAAACGCATCATCAAGACTCGCGAGGCAAAAACGCATATATGTCGCAATCCCTGCCCTTCCGAAGAGCGGGATACCCTCGACCATTCGCGCGGCACGCGCAATATGGTTAAACTGGCGAATCGCCCGAAGAACGCGGACATTTGCCGTTTCAATTTGGCTGCGTGTCGGCATAGTTGCCTTATCGAAATAATTGTTTATAAACTTTTCCCTTCTTAACCACTGAAAAGTGAATACTTATCCTGTTTCCCGCGCGCCAAACCTTTATAAACACAACTCCTGCCAAATCTGTGCATGGCAGACAGCACCCAAGGGCTCACGGTCAAAAAGTCCCAAGACATCAGCGAATGGTACACACAAGTCATCCAAAAAGCAGAACTTGCAGACTACACGGACGTCTCCGGCTGCATGATATTTCGCCCACGCGTCTTTGCCATCTGGGAAAAACTCACTGCCTTCTTTGATGCGGAAATCAAAAAAATGGGCGTCCAAAACACCTATTTTCCCCTCTTCATTCCCGAAAAACTCCTCACCAAAGAAGCAGAACACGTCGAAGGATTCGCCCCGGAAGTTGCGTGGGTCACCCACGGCGGGCACACCCCTTTGGGCGAACGGCTTGCAATCCGCCCAACATCGGAAACCATTATGTACGACGCGTTCTCAAAATGGATACAAAGCTACCGCGACCTCCCCCTCAAAATCAACCAATGGGTCAACGTCGTCCGATGGGAATTCAAGCACCCCGTCCCCTTCCTTCGCGGCCGCGAGTTCCTGTGGCAAGAAGGCCACACGGCATTCGCAGACAAAAAAGATGCGGAAAAAGAAGTCCTTGACATCCTGGAATTATATCGCCGCGTCTTTGAAGAGCTCCTTGCCGTTCCCGTCATCAAAGGCCGCAAAAGCGAAAACGAAAAATTCGCCGGCGCAGACTACTCAACCTCTGTTGAAACATTGACCCCGTCAGGCAAAGCAGTTCAAGCGGCAACATCACACCACCTTGGCCAGCGCTTTGCAAAAAGCTTCAACATCAATTTCCTTGACGAAAACGGCAAAAAAGCCCACCCGTACCAAAACAGTTGGGGATTCAGCACGCGCTCCATTGGCGCCATGATATTGTTCCACGGCGACGACAAAGGAATCATTATTCCCCCGCGCGTCGCGCCGCTCCACTGCGTCATCGTCCCCATTATGTTCGATGACAGCAAGGAAAAAGTCGTGAAAAAATGCCACGAAATCGCAAAAATAATTGAAAAAACCGGAACGAGCGTCCTTGTTGACGACCGCGACCACTACACGCCCGGCTGGAAATTCAACGAACACGAACTCAAAGGCGTCTGCCTTCGCCTTGAAGTCGGCCCAAAAGACCTCGAAAAAGGACACGCAGTCGTTGTTCGCCGCGACCTTGGCAAAAAGACATTTGTGCCATTTGGCGAACTTGCAGAATACATTCCAAAAGAACTCGAACGTATGCAGCACGACCTCTTCAAAAACGCGCAAAAATTCATCGCCGAAAACAATGTCAAGGCGGAAAACTGGCGCGACTTTGCAAAAGCCATTGAAGAGCGTAAACTCATCTACGCACCCTGGTGCTGCACAGCAGAATGCGCCGAACACATAAAATCAGCAACCGAAGGCGCAAAATGCCTGACCCTGCCATTTGACCAGCCGCAGCCAAAAGGAAAATGCGTCAAATGCGACAAGCCCGCAACCGCGATTGCCCTGTTTGCGAAAAGCTACTGAACGCAGGAGTTGGCAATTGGTCTTTGGTTTTCAGTTCTCAGTTATCAGAAGACTGCGCCGTATAACTCGCGCAAAATTCTTATACTTGCCCTTAGCGCCGCCTTTGTATGGCGCTTACGCCCAACTACTGGACTGCAAAACTCGCACAAAAACTCGAGCCGCAAGGAATTACTTTTCCGCCTTACACCGCACACTTCAAAAACCAAAGCGGGCTTGTTGTCATCGCGCTCAGCGGCATCAAAAACAACCAGCTCAGCATACAACTCGCACGCCACATTCCCCTTGATGACCTTGCCCAGCCCGTCCTTGCCTTTGCCAGCGCAGTCTCGCAGGACGGGCTCCCCTGCGAAGCAGTCTATGAATACGTCAACATCGCCCCGCACGACCGCGCATACCTTCAGCAAATCGGATTCCACGAAGACCCCGTGGAAGTTACAATCAAAGGCGAAGCCGCCCGCGCACAACTCACCGCACGGCACCTTCGCTCCCGCGAAGAAAGCACAGACCTTCTTGCGCGGGCAATCCTGTACTGGAACCAACAGGACCGGTTCAAACCCCTGAGCGGACACGAACTCACTCCCCAATGGTGGAACACGCTTACCCTTCGGAAAACCCCCGGCGAATGAGTAGTTACTGTTCAGTAATTTCAAATAGTCACATTTAAATAGCCCTTCTTTTCCCGCCACACTATGAAAGAACACGTCCTTTCCGGAGAACAACTTATTACTGCAGAAACCGATGAGCTTGGCGATGTTGCCGCCCTTTGCATTTATCATCGCGTCTACTCCCAAAAACAAGGACACATCCTGCCTCCTGCCCTCGTCCTTCACGGGCCACGGTACCACAACTCCATTCCCCGCAAAACAACCGTCTCCTTCCACTCACGCGACTATCCGCTTGACGCGCTTACCCTTGCCCCGCGCACAACCGTTGCAGACCAACTCACCCGAATGGAAAAACAAAACACCATTGAAGCAGCACACGCATCCGCACTCCGGCAATGCCCCCACATTTACATTGACACCCGCGACGGAACCATTGTTCCCGTCCACCCGTACTCGGTTAAAAACGCCATAACCTCTGTTCAAAGCACCATTGACCGCTTCAAAACCGCAAAAGACGAACTCAGCGCACTTTATTCACGCGGCGCGCACTACCTTCTCATTGACGGAAACCACCGCGCCCTTGGCGCACACCTTGCGGGAGAAACCATCACTGCCCTTGAAGCGGAAAACGACCAAGACATTGAAACATTCCGCAGAATGGCACAAACAGGAGAACTTTTCAACTACCCGCACGGCAACCACTCCTTTGACGACCTTGTTGAACTGTTCTACGACTTTTGCGTCTCACACCCGCCACGCACGGCTGCCGAGCGCAGCAAACTCGTCTTAGAACACCAGGATTGCCCGCCTTACTTCAAACGCTGACCCTACGCGCTTACATCAAACATTGCCATCATCCCCGCGTGCAAATGCTCGGCAATATGGCAGTGCATCATCCACTTCCCGGGATTCGTAAACTCAACTAGCACATCAACAGACTCGCCCGCAGGAACAATCACCGTATCCTTCCACACTGAGTTCTTCTCGCCCAGCACCAAGAAGCGCTGGCCGTGCAGGTGAATCGGGTGCTGCATCGGATGCGCGGAATCTTTCAGATTCGTGAACCTCAACATTTTCACATCGCCCACTTTCGCAGTGAGCGAAATATCCATATTCTCCCTTCCCGACGCCACTTCGCGAATAATCCAGCGCGTATTCTTATCCGTACTGTGCGCGTTCATCATCTGCATCGTATCTTCCCACTCAATTGGCTCTACCCTGCCCGCGCCGTGCCCCATCATCGCGTGATTCATCCCGCCCATCATTTGCATATCAACATCCAGCTCAAACGCAAAATCAGGAGCCCTGTTGACGTACTCCGACACATCATACGCCCACTTGTTTTTCCTTGCAGAGTCAGTGACTTTCACTTCCTCCCCCGAAACAATTACTTCTCCAAGAACGTACGCCGCGTGCGGATGCTTATGCATCAACCGGTACACGCCCGGCCGCTCAAACACTGCCTCCACAATCACGCGCTCACCCGGCGCCAAAACAACCGCAGGCGCGAAAAACTCATCCTGATACAATTCACTGTCCGCGCCCACCACCTTGAGCCGCGCGCCCTCAATTGAGAAATTAAACAACCGCGTGTTTGCCACATCAACTATAAAAAAACGCACGCGCTCGCCAGTCTTTACATTCAGCGAATAATTCGCCTTTCCGTTCACCAGCATCACATTTCCAAAACGCCCCATCAGTGCGTGGTCCACCCGTTCGCCAAATTCAAGCCCGCCTTCGGTTATCAGGACATCATCAAGCACGAGCACTTCCTCTTTTGCAGGAACAAACGCTTTTTCAATTGGCTCAACCAAAATCACGCCAGCCAAACCCTTCTCCTGCTGCAAATCCTCGCGCGTGTGCGGGTGATACCAATACAGACCATAGTCAGGGAACGTCAACTTGTACTCAAACGATTTGCCCGGCTGCACTGCTCCTTGCGTCACATCAGGAACACCATCATACTTATTTTCCAAACGAAGCCCGTGCCAGTGCACGGTCGACTCCATCGGCAAATTGTTTGTGAAATTCACGGTTATGGTGCTGTTTTGCCTCACGCGCAAAATTGGGCCGGGAACCTGCCCGTTATACGCAAACATCTCAAGCGAAACGCCCGCGAGCTCGTTTTTGACAGGGGCAGCAACCAACGAAAAGCGCGCGCCATCATCGAGAATAACGCCCTGCATTTCCCCTGCCTTCTGAAGTTCAGAAACCGGTAAAACGCATCCTGCAAGCAATACTGCCACGATAAACCAGCGCATACGCCAAAAGCCCCGGTGTCACTATAAATACTTTTGTGTCACCACGTTGATTAATCCTGCGCCCATTTCACTTCCCGTGATACGCCCCATTCAGGAAACAAACACCTGGCGCGACCGAGGGCTTGTCGGCAAACTGTTCACCGGAATTGTCAGGCCCGGATTTGACCTCTACCAAAAACACATCGGCGACAATCTCGAATTCATCCGCCAAGCACCCGAAGCCGCCCGCAACCTTGAACTCATCTTAGAACACCTCGCCCCAATGAGCATTGAAAACCCCGGCCACACCATAGACATTGCGTGGACCGTTCGCGACTGGAGACTGCGCTATACCAGCGCAAGCAAACTCACCGCCGACCGCGACTATCACATCCTTGCAACGCAAGAAGATGCCGCAGTGCCGTTCCGACCGGAAGAAGACACCCACTATGCGCACATCCTCCCCAACATCGCCCAAACCGCGCGGGCACTTGCCAAAACCAAACGATACAAACACCGCAGGAACTTCCGCTACCTCCTTGGCACCATTGTCGAACTCAACAAAGAAGCCGAAGAAGCATACCACGCATACCCAACCAAAGTCCCCCGAAACCACAACCACAACCGGCTCACGCTCTCCATCGTCCAAAAATACGACCCGCCCCTTAACTGCTGCCCATCCCTTCACATCGCATACTCGTGGTTCATCTACAACATCGCAAAACACGCAGGACTTGACACGCAGGACACGGTTGCCTGGGAAGCAATCGAGCAAAGCACCCTTGGGATGATACGCGCGGTCACCGCACTCAAACAGCATTGCCTGCGCGACGTTGCCTTCGGCATCAAACTCGCCAAAAACATCTTCGAGCGCCGGTTCAAACACGACCGATTTGACGACCTCACCTCGCACTTTGACACTCTTGCGCGCATCGACCCATTCACCCCCTACGACAACATCCGCACCGTTTATCACGAAATCGAACACGAAGACGCCCGCATCAAAAACATCCTTGGCAACTATATCGGGCGCCACGGGTTTCCGAAAGTTGCGGCAGGGCACCCTTGCGGATACTTCGACGAGAAAACAGCAAACATCATTCCTGCAGACCGATAGATTTATATACTTCTGCTTGCCAAGAGCTGTCAAGAGGGTGAACATTTCTTTATAAGAAATTATTAATGAACCAAGACCTTAAACTGCAAAAAGGAACAACTACAGTCGGAATCGCGTGCAAGGACGGCGTCGTACTCGCCGCAGACAAGCGCGCAACCGCCGGGTTCGTTGTCAACAAGCACACGGACAAAATCCACCGCGTAACAGACCGCATGGCCGTTACTATGGCCGGCCTTGTCTCCGACGCACAACTCTTAGTCAAACTCATCCGCGCAGAAGTCAAGCTCAAGGACCTGCAAACCCTGCGCACAACCACGGTCCACGAAACCGCAAACCTCCTTGCAGGAATGCTCTACAACAACCTGCGCAAGTTCAGCTCGGTGCCCGGCATCGTCAGCTTCCTCCTTGCAGGAAATGACAAGTCAGGAAGCCACCTCTACGACCTTGGCATTGACGGCTCAATTACCGAAGTTCACGATTACGTTTCTGACGGCTCAGGCAGCATCTTTGCCATCGGCGTCCTTGAAGCGCTCTACAAGAAAGGAATGAGCACGGACGACGGCGTCAAACTTGCAACCAAGGCAATCACTGCAGCGCTCCAGCGCGACACGGCAACCGGCAACGGCATCGACGTGTGGATAATCGACGATAAGGGCATCCACGTTGCCGTCCAAAAAGACCTGAACATTCCGATGCCCCAATAAAACGTTTCTTAGAACCAAAAAATACCATGGCAGAAATTATTAAAGAAATCCTTAAGTTTGTCCCAAGTGACAAAATTAGCGATGCGGCCTTCGAAGGCGCAAACATCGTCCTTTACACCAAAGACAAAAAGTTCTTCCTCGAAGACCAAGGCCTCATTCGCTCCGTCGTCCACGAGTTCAAAAAACGAGTAGAACTCCGCCCCGACCCGAGCATCTGCATCGCCGAAGAAAAAGCGGAAAAAGAAATCCGCAAAATCATGCCCGAAGAAGCAGGCATTACGGCAGTCCTCTTTGACAAGCAGCGCAGCACCGTCATCATCGAAGCAGAAAAGCCCGGCCTTGCCATCGGAAAACAAGGCTCGCTCCTTCGCGACATCCGCGAAAAAGCACTCTGGGTCCCCCACATCCGAAGAACCCCCGCACTCAAATCACAATTAATCGACAACGTGCGCGCAGTCCTCTACGAACACTCGGACTACCGCCGCAAATTCCTCGACAAAGTAGGCCACCGCATCTACGATGGGTGGCTGCGCGAAAAGAAAAACGAATGGATTCGCGTAACCCACCTTGGCGCCGCGCGCCAGGTCGGCAGAAGCTGCATCTTCCTCCAAACACCCGAATCACGCATCCTTATGGACTGCGGCATCAACGTTGCAGGAGACGGAGCAGAAGCATACCCCATCCTCGACGCTCCCGAATTCAACATCCAACAACTCGACGCAATCATCCTGTCTCACGCACACCTTGACCACTCCGGATTCATCCCGTACCTTTACAAAATGGGATTCCGCGGGCCAACCTACTGCACAGAACCCACCCGAGATGTTGCCGCGCTCCTTATGCTTGATATGGTCAAGATTGCCAAGTCAGAAAACAAAGAACCCATCTTTGACACCGACGACGTCAAAGAATTCGTCAAGCACTGCATCACACTCAACTGGGAAGAAGTCTCAGACATCACGCCCGACGTTCGCCTGACACTCTACAATGCAGGCCACATTATCGGCTCCAGCATGGCACATTTGCACATCGGCAACGGCCTTCACAACCTGCTTTACACGGGCGATTTGAAGTACGGAAAAACCCCGCTCCTTGACCCTGCAAACACCCACTTCCCCCGCCTTGAAACCGTCATCATCGAAGGAACCTACGGCGGCAAAATGGACATCGGACTTCCCGCCCACGAAAGTGACGACCTCCTCTGCAACTACATCCGCGAAACCATCAAGCGCGGAGGAAAAGTCCTTATGCCCGTCCTTGGCTCAGGCAAAGCACAAGACGTCATGGTCATGATAGAAGGAATGGTCAAGCGCGGAGAACTCGACCCCGTCCCCGTCTACATCGACGGAATGGTATGGGACATCACGGCAATCCACACCGCCTACCCTGAATTCCTTAACCTCCACCTGCGCAAAAACATCTTCCACAAAGACGAAAACCCATTCCTTAACCCCATCTTCAGGCGCATCGGCTCGGCAAAAGAACGCAAACAAATCATCGAAGAAAGCGGCCCCGCAGTCATTATGGCAACATCAGGAATGCTCGTTGGCGGACCATCTGTTGAGTATTTGAAACAACTCGCAGACAACCCCAAAAACCTCCTCATCTTCACCTGCTACCTGCCCGAAGGAACCTTAGGCAGGCGCGTCTTTAGCGGCGATAGAGAACTCGTCTTCAAAGACGGCAGCAAACAGGAAGTCGTCACGGTCAAAATGGAAGTCGTCAAAGTCGCCGTCTCAGACCACTCCGACCGCAAACAGCTTATGAACTTCGTCTTCAAATGCTCACCGCGACCCAAAAAAGTCATCGTCCAGCACGGCGAAAGCACAAAGGTCCTTGACCTTGCATCCGCAATCCACAAGCTCGGACGCATCGAAACCGTCGCCCCGCGCAACCTTGAGACAATCAGAGTGAAGTAAAAATGGAATTTCTCAAACGATTACACTTTACATCGACCGTCCAGGAAAAATACCTTCAGGCAGGAGAACAAGTTTCTGATGCTCTCAGCTATATGTACGCAGGAGACGTGGTCGGATTTGACCAAATGGTTGAAGAGTGGAAATCCTGGGAAAAAGAATACGCCCGCCGCGGCTACCGCACCATCAGCCTGGACAAATTCAACGCGGCACTCGGCTCACGTGAAGCACTGAGCGGCCTTATCGGCAAAACGCGTGATGAAGGCGAGCAGCCAATCCTGCACGCAGAGCGATTCATCGCGCGATACCGCGGAACAAAAAGAACTGATGCAATTGACCTTGACGCGCGCGTCAATGCAGAACGAACGGAAGCACACGGAACATACCAAATGCCCGGAACGGAAGAAGAGACTGATACAAAACAGTAATGTGTGCGCGCCTGTACTTTCTGAAAAAAGATAACTTTAAATATAACATAGTATAATATTATGTTAAATATGACAAATACCATCCAAAAAACAAAAAAAATCGGCGGTTCGCTTATGGTCCGCATACCAAAGGACCTCGCAGACCACGAAGGAATCCACGAAGGAGACACGATTCAGCTTGAAATCAAGAAGGTCCGCAAGGACTGGTTCGGCGCGTTCAAAGGCCTCTTGCCGTATAACAAAGAGACTGACCGGGCACACTCAAAATATGAATAAATATGTCATTGACACTTCTGCGTGGATCGAATACTTCAACGAGACATCCAAAGGAAAAAGAATCCGCGACCTCATCCAAAATGCGACTCTGCTCACAACAGGAATGATTGCTTCAGAACTCTCTGCAAAATTTGCGCGAGAAAACAAGCCGGTCAATGAACTCATATACGCACTGCAGTCAATGACCAAACTCGTATCTATCGACTTTGAAGTTGCACGACAAACAGGCAATCTGTACCAATCACGAAGAAAGACAAAACCGAAATTCGGCATTGTTGATGCGCACATACTTGCCGCTGCCAAAATCAACGGCGCCAAAATCATCACGTGCGACAACGACTTTGCAGGACTCCCTGAGGCAATAGTAATTAAATAAACAACAATCAAAGAAAGAACATCGCATTTATTCAACTCTTACATTCTTAACTGAATACAGAATGAACGAAACAAGACTTCTTTCCAAACATAACACTAAACTTGCACCACAAGTGCAATGAGATAAAAACAAATGAAATACAAAAACATATGCGTAAAAAACGGCAAAATCTGGGAAAAATCAGCCCTTCACCTGAAGAGCGCAATCCCAAAATTCAGCCGCCACAACATCGCAAAGACAATAGAGCTGGAACTGCTCGTGCAGCACCTCTGCTAAAATCCGCGTCAAATGCCAAAACCCGGACCGCAGGGATTCCCTTGCGCGGCTGCGCGCTTTTTTCGGGCAATTTTGCCGGCTCTTCCCGCACATAACTCCTGAGAAGAATTACATAATTCGTAAAGCTTATAAATATGATATTGATGACATATTTCCCATATGAAAACTGCCCTTCGCGCGCCATATGATAAGTTCTTTGGAACACTCGCAAATCAGTTCAGGATAGACATCATTGAAACACTCAAGGACGGTCCGAAAAACGTCACACAGATTTGTTCCGCCCTCGAGTGCAACCAGTCGACAATTTCTCATAATTTGCAGCGCCTCGAGAAATGCGGCTTTGTTTTCGTCAAGCCGCAAGGCCGGGAGCGGGTGTACGAGTTGAATAAAGAAACGATTGCGCCTCTTATGGGCCTTTTACACAAACACACAGGCAAGTATTGTAAGAGGATGCGGGGGTGAACGTAATGCCAAAAAACGTTTTGAGAGTAAAGGGAATGCACTGCAAAAGCTGCGTGATGCTTGTGACTGACGCGCTGACCGAGATTGGAACAACAAACGTCTCAATAGCGCTTGATGGGAAAAAACAGGAAGCGATTGTTTCTTTTGAAGGGAATCCGGCAAAGGCAGTTGCCGCAATTAAGGAGTTAGGGTACCGCGTATGAAAACCAAGGTCTATTGTCCGGATATCGAATGCGAAAGCTGCATCAAAGTCCTAACAAAAGTTCTGGAAAAACTGCCGGGCATTGAGCATTTCGAATTCAAGCACAACGCGGTTGAAGTAACCAGTGACGGGCAGGTCAAACCCTCCGAGATTGTGAGCGCGATTCAGCAAAAGGGCTATCGCGCCTCCCTTGATGAACTTCACAAGATGACTCTTACAGAGCGATTCAGGGATTTCAGAAAAAACCCTCAAAAATACGCCGTTGAGCGGCTGATGCTGAGAAATACCGTTCTTACTCTCCTTGCACTTTTTGCGCTCAACCTGTTTGCGTACTTCACCTTTTTGAAATCAGTCCCTGACTTTTTGGCGAAGTATGCGTGGTGGATTCTTTATATTGATGTCAGCGTGGTGAGTATTGGTGCAGCCATCTGGCACATCAAATCATACAAGACAAACGTGACGAGTATGGTGGGAATGATGATAGGAATGACTTTTGGCATGCAGACCGGCATGATGCTCGGAACTATCATTGCGGCAACAAACGGTCTTTTTGTCGGGGGAATTGCAGGAATGGTTCTTGCGGTCGGCGTTGGCTTTTACAACGGCAGATGCTGCGGCATTATGGGCATAATGGAGGGCATGATGGCGGGAGTGATGGGAGGAGTTATGGGAAGCATGATTGGAGCCATGTTCCGCGTAGACAACATCCTTTGGTTTATGCCGGCCTTCACCATTATTAATGTATTTATCATGTGGGGGCTTTCGTATATGCTTTTTGAAGAAGTAGTAGAACACAACACCACAACCAGAAAGCATCCGGTAGACTTTTCAACGTTCTTTTTTGCCTGCCTTTTAGCCAGCATCGCTCTAAATGCATTAATCATCTACGGGCCACGAACGGGGATTGCTGCAGTCGGATGAAGGAGGAAAAAATGACAAAAGACACAACATCAAACAAGACAATAAACATCATCGGCGGAATCGCGCTTGTTGCCCTCCTTCTTTTCGGAGCGGTTACTCTTTTGAAACCCGTGCCTGTCCCAAAAGCAACAGGCGTACTCGCTTTGGACACTGCTTCCTCGGCGACAGCAATTGAAGCAAAAATTGTCAATGGCGTGCAGGAAGTGACGCTTGGCTGGGGCAAGTTTAACTATGCGCCTGAAGCCATCACCGTAAAGAAAGGAATGCCGGTCCGAATAACCGCGGACATCCAGCGCCTCAGCGGATGTTTCCGCTCATTCCAAATTCCCGAACTCGGCGTCTCAAAACAGTTCACTGACTCTGACAACATCGTAGAATTCACGCCGCAAAAAGCAGGCACGTTCACCTTTAGCTGCGCGATGGGCATGGGCTCGGGGAAACTGCAAGTCGTATGAACCGTGTTTTCAAAACGCCGTACGCATATTGGCTTGCAGCCATTTTCTTTGCATACCTCATCCTGCTGGTCTACCTCAGCGAGTTTTACGTGACAATACAGTACATTCCCCGCTATCTGAACACGCTTAACTGGGCGGAGTTTGGAGTATCGATACTCCTGAGCTTAACCATTGCCGGCCTTATTGCGCTCAATGCAGTCTACGGCTTTATCCGCTGGCAAGAGCGCAGGGTCGCCAAGGAAGGAGCACTCGCCTGTGCAGGAGGAATTGGCGGTTTTGCCGCAGGGGTGTGCCCTGCGTGCGTCACGAGTGTCTTCCCGTTCATATTCAGCACGTTCGGGGTGTCTTTCAGCTGGGCATCACTTCCGCTGCGCGGTTTTGAGATTCAATTTATCACGCTTGCAATCTTGTCGGGAAGCTTGTATTTGCTCAGACGGGAATAAGGCGACTGACGAAAACCTTATATATTGCATTAATAGCATATGTCATTAGTGAAACATAATGAAGAACGCAACACTCTCAATAACCGGGATGCATTGCGCAAGCTGCGCAACCGTCATTACCAAAACACTCTCAAAAGTACCCGGTGTAGCAAACGCGAACGTGAACTTCTCAACCGCAAAAGCAACCGTGGAGTACGATGACGCGCAGGCAGACGAGCAAAAACTTATCGAAGCAGTGAAAGCAAAAGGATACGGCGCGTACACGGGGGACGGCAAAAAAGCAGACAAAGAACGCGAATACGAACTCTTCCGGCTCAAAGTCCTCTTCATCGGAAGCGCAATCTTCTCACTCCCTGCACTGATTATCGGCATGTTCCTTATGGAAGACGGCCTGTTTTACTTTGGCATACACCTGCCGCTTGCAGAATACTTCCTCCTTATTCTCGCAACGCCTGTTCAGTTCTTCATCGGATGGGACTTCTACAAAGGCACATGGACTGCCCTCAAAAACACATCAGCCAATATGGACTCGCTCATTGCAATCGGCACGAGCGCCGCATACTTTTACAGCGTTTACGCGGTTTTTGCCGGGCTTGAAGGACAATATTTTGAGGTCTCCGCGGTTCTCATCACGCTCGTCATATTAGGCAAGCTTTTGGAAGCAAGTGCAAAAGGAAAAACAAGTGAAGCAATCCAGAAACTTATGCGGCTCTCCGCAAAAACCGCCATTGTTCTCCGCGATGGCAAGGAAACGGAGATGCCGGTCGAAGAAGTTCAAGCCGATGATGTCGTGCTCGTGAAGCCCGGACAAAAAGTGCCGGTTGACGGCACGGTCATTTCCGGAGCGTCGGCTATTGATGAGAGCATGATTACCGGTGAGAGCATACCTGTTGAAAAAACCAAAGGCAGCACGGTCATCGGAGGAACCATCAACAAGCACGGCAGTTTGCGTTTTAAGGCAACCAAAGTCGGCAAAGACACCACTCTTGCCAACATCATCCGCTTGATAGAAGACGCTCAAGGCAGAAAAGCGCCGATTCAACGCTTCGCTGATACGGTTTCAGCATACTTTGTCCCAATCGTCATTCTCACCTCCCTTGGCACGTTTACCGCGTGGTATTTCCTCAGCGCGCAAGCATTCTCATTTGCGCTCATCACCGCAGTGGCGGTTCTTGTCATTGCCTGTCCCTGCTCGTTGGGACTTGCCACGCCCACTGCCATCATGGTCGGAACCGGCAGAGGCGCGAAAAACGGCATTCTCATCAAAGGCGGTGACATCTTGGAAACAACACACAAAATCAATCACATCGTTTTTGACAAGACAGGGACGCTCACCAAAGGAAAACCGGAAGTAACCGACATCATACCCTTTGGCAAGCTCACTGAAACACAGCTTTTGAAGCTTGCCGCGAGCGTTGAAAAAGACAGCGAACATTCTCTTGCCGAAGCAATAGTAACTCACGCAAGAACCAAGAATATCCAATTTGAGAAGACAAGCAAGTTCAAAATCATTCCGGGCCAAGGAGTTACGGCTGCGGTGAGAGGAACAACATACTTATTCGGGAACAAGAAACTTATGGCAAGCCAGAAAATCGATTTGAAAAAGTACGAGGCGCACATCCACGAACTTGAAGAACAGGGAAAGACCGTCATGACCTTCGCCAAAAAAGGAACCATCCTCGGACTCATTGCCGTTGCAGACACAGTTAAGGAAAGCGCAAAAGAGACTGTCGAGCGCCTTCACAGAATGGGGATTACCGTACATATGATTACGGGCGATAATCAACGTACTGCGCGAGCGATTGGCGCTCAAATCGGAATTTCCAACATTTTCGCAGAGGTATTGCCGCACGAAAAAGCGGAACACGTCAAGCGACTGCAAGAAAAAGGAAAGGTTGCGATGATTGGCGACGGAATAAACGATGCCCCCGCACTTGCGCAAGCAGACGTAGGAATCGCGATGGGCAGCGGAACAGACGTCGCATTAGAGGCAGGAGACGTTGTGCTTATGCGTAATGACCTGACGGGAATCCCGCACGCCATCACGCTCAGCAGGCAAACTATGCGAAAAATCCGCCAAAATATGTTCTGGGCACTCTTTTACAACACCCTTGGAATCCCCCTTGCCGCAGGCGTGCTCTATCCGTTTACCGGCTGGCTCTTATCGCCAATCATTGCAGGCGGCGCGATGGCGCTTAGCTCAGTGAGCGTCATCACAAACTCGCTATTGCTCAAATACAAAAAATTATGAGGCGAGAAAAACAAAGAAAATGAGGAGTATGACTGTGCTGATGCTGCCTGTCGCATCCCGCAAAACCCCCCGCGAGCCAAGCGGACCGCAGGACTGATTTGGCCTTCCTCCTGGCGCGAAACCTCAGGTCAGAGAAAACAGGGTGCCCGTTCACCACTCGTGCAAGATGCTTGGCTGGCAACTTGTCAAGCGCATTCCTTTGATTCAGGCGCTCAGCATTCCTTTGCAAGTGTCAAACAACAATACGCTCTCAGCACACTGCTCCCCGGCTGGAAAATACCCTGCCCGCTCTGCATCTGCCCGCATAGAACTTTTTCTCCAAACATAAATCCTTGCCTCAGACCCAACGCTGATAAACCTGATTAAAACCCGGGCCGGTCAAAACCAACATCAAATCACCCATCCGACTAGCTCAATCACGAGATTCGCACATATCCGCCTGCCACCCCTTTTTTTGACAGCACAATCTGCCAGAGCTGGTTTTTTCTTGCACGAAATGTTCCCGCGCAGGCGAGCAGGTAATACTTCCACATCCGATAGAACCGCTCATCGTAACTTGATTTGAGATTCTGCCAGCCGTCATCGAAATTTTTGAACCACGCCATCAGCGTCCTGTCGTAATCCGCGCCGAAATTGTGCCAGTCTTCCATGACAAATAAGCCTTCAATTGAAGCGGCTATTTGCTTTACTGACGGAAGCAAGGAATTCGGGAAAATGTACTTGTCAATCCACGCATCGGTTGCTTTAACTGACAAATTGCCGCCGATGGTGTGCAACAAGAATAACCCGCCATCCTTGAGGCAGCGATGAGCAACTTCCATATACGCCCGATAATTCTTGTACCCAACGTGCTCGAACATCCCAAGCGAGATGATATGGTCGAACTGCCCGTCCACATCGCGATAGTCCTGCAAACGAACGGTCACGGGAAGCCCTTTGCAGCGCTTCCTTGCAAGAACGGCCTGCTCTTTTGAAACCGTGATTCCCGTGACTTTTGCTCCATACTTTTCCGCAGCATACTTAGCGAAACTACCCCAGCCGCAACCGATGTCGAGCACGCGGTCGCCCTTCTTGAGCCCGATTTTCCTGCAAACCAAGTCGAGTTTTGCGTCCTGGGCGTCCTCCAACGTTTTGGCATCCTTCCAATACCCGCACGTGTACGTCATCCGCTTGTCAAGCATAGTCTCATAAAGGTCGTTGCCGATGTCGTAATGGACCTTGCCTATGTGAAACGCGCGAGACCTGCTTTGCAGATTGAGGATACTTGCTTTGAGATAGGGAATCAAGAGCGACCACGTGCTCACTTTCTTTTCCAGTTCCGCCCTGAATATGCGGGTGAAAAATTCGTCAAGATTCCTGCAATCCCACCACCCATCCATATACGACTCGCCAAGCGCCAAAGAACCGCCCGCAAGCACGCGACGATAGAAATCAGGGTTGTTCACCTGAATGTCCCACGAATTCCCGCCATTTATCTTTACTCCTGCCCGCAAGAGCAATTCCTGCGCCGTCTTCCGGAACCGGTCCATGCGGCCAAAATATGCGCAATCATTTATAAATCATCAGGTGATTCTTTCCTGAAAAACGGTTGTGATGAACTGGAGCGATAAGAAACGGCTTGTTGAAATCCTTGAAGCGTTCGCCTACGGCGGCTTTGCCTATTATATCAATAGGTCACGCCTGAGCAAATGCGTCTCACTCAAATGCAGGATTCGCTGCTGGTTTGTCGGCTGCTTTTGCACTCCGGAAAAGAAATCATTGCCGTTCTATTTCCGCAAAGTCATTGAAGGCCTTGGCCCGACATTCATCAAGCTTGGGCAAATACTCAGCCTGCGCCCTGATTTCATCCCTGCAGACTATTGCGATGAACTGCGCAAACTCCAAGACCACGTACCTCCATTTCCCTTTGAAGAAGTCAAAAAAATCATAGAACAAGAACTTAAGCAACCGCTCTCATCAGTTTTCACTACTTTTGAGCAAAACCCGATTGCATCCGCAAGTATTGCACAAGTACATAAAGCGAAACTCAAAAACGGCACGGTGGTCGCGGTCAAAGTCCAACGGCCAAACCTGAACGAGCGAATCGAGCAAGACCTGCGCGTCATCGCCTGGGCTGCGGAATATATGGAGAAAAAATGGGAAAACTGCAGGCCATACCGGCCAAAAAAACTTGCAGAAGAGTTTTCAGACTGGACACGAAAGGAGCTTGATTTCAGAAATGAAGCAACATATGCTGATGAAGTCCGGAAAAACTTCAAAGGAAACAGAACTGCGGTCATCCCTCGAGTATATTGGGACTGCACGACCAAACGTGTCCTTACCATGCAGTTTATTGAAGGGTGCAACATCTATGATGAGCGCTGCCTTGCAAGGAACAAGATAAACAGGAAAAAACTTGCAACCGCTGGCGCACGGCTTATGTTTGAACAAGCCATCGTCCACGGAATGTTCCACGGCGACCCTCATCCCGGAAACCTGCTCGCAATAAAACACAACCGGCTCGGATTCCTTGACTTCGGCATCATCGGACGGCTTCCAAAAGACACGCGCAAAAAGCTCCTGCTGATTCTCAGCCATCTTGTGCGCAAGGAATTTGACGAGGCAACCAAACACACATTGGAAATCGCAGAAATTGCAGTTGACTCTGACACCCAAGGATACAAGAATACGCTTTACCTGATTTTCAGTTCTTGGTACGGCTCACAACTCAAAGAAGGCACCCTGACACGGGCATTCTTCAATGCCATTGCGGAAGGCGTGCACCACAAAGTCTATTTCCCGCCTGACCTTGTGCTGTTCTCAAAAATGCTCGTCACGACAGAATCAGTCGGAGCACTCCTCAACCCTGAATTTGACATCAGCAAAGATGCAAAACCATTTATCGAAGACCTGATGAGCGCCGAAATGAGCCCGATAAAGTTCATCAAAGGATTCATCAAAAACGCGCTTGAATACGGAGAACTCATCGAAGAACTCCCAAAACATATCGTGCACATTATTAAGAAACTGGAAGAATCGGTGCGAGAGCGCTGAAATTTCCAGCCTCCTGTTTCCCTTTTCCGGCCGCGTATTCGGAACCAATTTGGGAATACTCTTTTAAACGAATGTTCCCTCTTGACTTTTATGAAAAAAGCCATCATTGCACTCATCGTCATCGCAGCCCTTGGCGGGGCATACTGGTACTTCATCGGCACCACGCCCTTTGCAAAACACGTTGATGAACAGATGAGCGGCGGAGAAGTCTTGCGCTCGGGAACGTTCAATGAAATCGACCGCATCCACAAAGGAAGCGGAACGGCAAAAATCGTTGAGGAAAACGGGCAGCACTTCCTCGTCCTTGAAAACTTCCAAGTCACCAACGGCCCGGACCTCTTTATCGGACTCTCGCCCAACACGGACATCTCGTCCGGCGATTCCGTCGGCGACTACATCCTTCTTGAACCCCTCAAAGGAAACAGTGGGAACCAGATTTACCCCATCACCAAAGAACAGGCAGACAACTTCAACTCCGCAATCATCTGGTGCAAACGATTCGGCGTCCTGTTCAGCGCGGCAGAACTTGCATAGGCAAAGTACCTACCGCAGCAAATCATAAATAATGCCCGTCTCCTCATTCAGACCGTTCCGACACGACGACAAAAACCGGCGGTACTCCTGCCTTGCCGTTTCCTTTTGCCACTGATATTCCGTAACCCCTTCCGGCCTTGATGAGACTGACCTTCGCAGGCGCCCCGCAAGAAAAACCGCAGATGCGAGAATTCTCTCCGACGGCTCTCCTCCGCTGTGCTGGTACATCGCCTTCAAAACATCATACCCATAACAAATACGCGTCACTTCCCGATACAAGCCAAGACGCTTACTGACGAATCGCGCCTCCAACTCTGCTGCACTTGCAGGCTCACGCCACTCCCGCGCAAGCCCCTCAAGCCCCGCGTGCACGCGATTCTGCTCCTTGTTGCAAAAATCAGAGACTTCTCCCGCCTTATACACCCGGTCGTGGTCAAGCCGGTTCTGCATAACCCACTCAACAATCCACAGCCCAACCTCCCCGTCCTCCCTTGCCGACAGCCGAACCAAGCTCCCCTTAAACGTCATAACTCCCTCGCATACAGCGCAATTTCGCTCCTCTTAATGACCTCAGGACTTGACAGCGTCACGTGCGCATACCGCTTCTTTCCCTGATACGTCCCGATAAGGTGGCTAAGCCCAGTATTCCTCCTGTTGAGGAACCAGTGCGTCACTTCTTCCGTTGCCCCAATCTGGTCAGGGTCCCCAAGCACGACCACTTTTGTCCCCTGCCCTGCCCTTCCCAAAAGCAACTTGAGCTCGTCACGCTTGTAATTTTGCGCCTCATCAATAACCACAAAATCAGTCCCCGGCCACGTCCGACCCTGCTGGTAGGTATCAATCCCGTACAGCAGCATCCCCTCCCGCTCCAACCGGTCTATTCTATCCTTACACTTCTGCCGCTCCTGCGGCCCCCCGTCATTCCCTCCCAGAATTTCCATCAATGCATCAACACACGGGTGCGTCCACGGGTCAATTTTCTGCCGCTCACCACCCGGCAAAAACCCGTGCCCCTTATTCATCCCCCTTGGCGTCTTATAATACACCAGCCGTGAAAAACGTCCCATCTCAATTTGCGCAAGCGCAGCATACACCGTCCAGAGCGTTTTCCCGCACCCCTGCGGCCCCACCAGCGACACTGCGTGCACCTCCGGATTCATCAGCGACTCAAGCGCGTACACCTGCTCTGCAACAGGAACCAGCTTCGGGCTCAAGACCAGCCCAATACTTCCGCTCCGATACTCCTGCCTTTCCTTCAAATCCCGAATCCGTTCAACAACCTGCGGGTACAGGTCAGCAGGACTCTGCTTACGCTTTCGCTTCCCGGTTATCATATTCCGAACCTTTTGCATATCAGCTGACGGCAGCCCCGAACTCACAATCAAGTCATCAAGCGCTTTTCTCGTCACATCCGAAGGAACAGCCACTGCGTCATCCGCATCGCCTGAAACACCCTCATCTCCTGAAGGCCCTTTTCGCTCCTCTTCCCGTACGTGCGCCATAAACTCCTGATAATTTGACAGGTCCTGCGCAAACGCCCCTTCGTGCGAAACCACCAATGCAATCTTCCTTGGCCCGCACTGCAACTCAATAAACTGGTTCGGCCTTAACTCAACCTGCCGCAATTGACGAATCCGCTCTTCCTTTGGCTCAATGGGCAACATCCCTTGCGCAAACAACGCATAATCCTCCTCGCTCCCGATAATGCGAACAACTCCCGGATACGTCTGGTGGGGGTCCTCGCTTGCATTCTCAAAACGAAACTCCTCCTCGCACTCCGCCGTCCTTTTCTCCTGGTCAGGCATTCCCGCAAACCGCCGCGTGATTTCATCGCGCACCTTGCTCCTGCAATACTTATCCTGAGAAACAAAACGAAAACTGAACGGCATCTCCCGGTTTGCATACGCCAAACGCCCGAAATTCCACACAATCCGCTGGTCCGCCTTCTTTAGCCGCGCATCAAGCTCATACGCAGTCTCATCGTGCTCAATGAAATACACATTCGCCCCGTTCTGCAATTCCACAACCGATGCGCCATCACCAAGCGCCTTTTGTCCCGCTTTCCGAATGTTATACAAAATCGAGCGCGCCCGCGCGGCAAGACCCTTGAACTCCTCTTTCTTCGGATTATGCATCACATCATCAAGCTCTTCCTCAACCAAATTCAGAATCACCAAGTCATTGGGCGTGAGGTCAAGCTCCCGCTCTTTTGCGTGACGCTCAACCAACTCCCGCCCGTACTTGTCTTCCGCAACCGCGTCCCAGTCATTGGTCAGGATATGCGGGGCAAGCGGCTGTAAAATCAACACGTTCGTATCAGGAACGTACACCATCCGCCCCGTTTCAACAATTTCCTCAAGCCCCTTTTCCATAGCGCAGGCAGAGCACCGCGCCATTTTAAACATTTAGCGCGTGCTTCCTGTATGCCAGAACATATTGATAAGAATCAGCCAATTTGGCGAATATCAAAACGGCGCGGGCTCACACCCTCCTCGCGCATCCGCTCGTAAATCTCCACAATCGTCCCGTACTTGTGCAAATCGCTCATACTCTCATTTGCATTCAGCCGGCGAATCGCCTCCGCAACAAACGGCTCAAGCGGAATCTCGCGCACCTTCGGACAATTCAGCGCGGCAGACTTGAGCGGAATCGAATTCCCAAACACAATCTCGCGAATCTTCGGATTTGCCGCAAGCCGCTCAAGACTTTCCTCGTACCCCTTGCCAAGAACCGGGTGAATAAACAGCAGCGTTATGTCCTTTGCCCCCGCATCCTCAACCATCCGCGTTGCGCCCTCAATCGTCCCGAGCGTCCCCGCAATATCATCATAGATAAAAACACTCTTTCCCGCAACATCACCCACAAGCCGCAGCGGAGTTGTCTGCTCATCCGGACTGCGATACTTATGCCCAATCGCAAGGTCCGGGCGCAGGCTGCTGTTTTGCGCAATCAGCTCAAGCACTTTTTCCGCACGCTTTGTCCCGCCGGAATCAGGGCTTGCCACCACAATGTCCGTTAAGTCGCGCGCAATCGCGCTCTGCATAATGTAATTTGCCGCAAGCGGCTCGAACGGCAAATCCTCAACCTTAATCCCGCCCCGCTCGCCCACCGCGCGAAAAATCGTCTTGATAACATCCGTGTGCAGGCCAACCGTCACAATCTGCTCAACACCCATCGCGTACGCAGACCGCGCCCAAACCTCAATAGGAACCGACTGCCTTGGCCTTGTTTGCCGCTCGCCGCGCATCCCAAAACAATACGGCCACACCGCAGTAATCCTGCGCGCACCCCCGCCTGACCGGGCAGCGCTCACCGTATTCTCAAACTCGTACTTTCGCTCACCAACCGGCGCCACATAACTCTGAAACAAAAACACATCCGTTCCCCGCACCGAGCCGTCAATATCAATATCCACCTCGCCGTCACTGAACTTTTTCACCTTCGTCTCAATCGGCTTGATGCCCAGCATCAACGAAACAATTGCAGAAAATGCGTGATTCCCATTCGGAGAGACATCAACAATGCCAATCGGCCCGTTCCCGTTTTGCATTGAACCGCACACAGCCTTCCCCTCTTTTATACCTTTCGCGCGCGTTTTCATCACTTGCTCCTGATAAGTATGCTTTCGCAACCAATAAAAATGACCGCGCGCACACCGTGCGCATGGGCGCAATCATCACCTTCACCGGACGGTCAGGCAGCGGCAAAACAAGCATTGTGCGCGCACTCCTTGCACACCCGCAATTTGCCTACGTCCCAAGCAACACCAGCCGCCCTTCGCGACCAACCGACTTTCCCGGAGAATACACCTCCTGCACGCTTGAAGACTTTGCGCGCGAAGAAGACTGGCTTTGGGTCACTCCGCTTGTCCACGGAAACCGGTACGGCACCAAAAAATCAGACGTCGCCCGTGCAGCGGAAAACGACCGCTACAACCTTATGATACTCACGCCCCACAACCTCCAAACCCTGCGCTATTCTGCGCACAACACGCCCCTCCTTCACCTCTTCCTTGAAGAAGCGGAAGAAGAATGCAAACAAAGAATGCTCGTGCGCGGAGACACCCCTGATTCTGCCGAAAAAAGACTTGCTGCTGAACTCCACTGGAAAGACCAAATGGGCGTCCCGTACGAGGTTATCGCCAATCCAAACGGCGCGCTTGAACAAACAGCGGAGCACGTGCGCAGGCGCATCCTTGACTTTCCCCTGCGCTTGTATTCCCCGTAGCATTTATATTCCCGCGCAGTATGCTCATCAGAAGAGGTGATAGTATGCACAACTGCAACTTTAACAAAACAGCCCTTCTCACCGACTGCCGAAGACTCATCTGGCGACTCGACCAGTACAAAAAAGACACCAAAACGGCAAACCATCCCCTCTGCGGCAAACTCATTGAAGAACTCGAACACGACCTCAAAAAGCACAGCAAAAAACTCGAAGACGCAATTGTCGGACTTGCAAAAGAAGGCAAATTCGGCTTTTGCGACAAGTGCTAAGCCAGCTGCGCCTTATTCTTTTGCTTTGCTAACTCCACTTCCTCAATCAAAATATCAACACGAAGCCTGGCGTGCCTAATTAGGAGTTCCTCCTCATCCGAACGCGGCGAAAACTGCTCAAGCCTGCGCTTACCCTGGCGAAGCGCGTCGTCAACTTCCTGCAACTGCCGAAGCACCTTATACGGCCTGCCCTCAATATCAAGATTTTCCTCAACAATGCTCAGCAACCGCTGTGCGGCCAGGATACGGTCACGAAAATCCTCTTCCGGTGCCCCTTCTGCTTCGCTTAACCGCTCAATAAATAATAACGATGCAAATCCTGCCCGTTCTCCTTGCGGCATTACCTGCACCCACGCCTCCTCCACAATTACTTCCGCATTCCAAAACGGGCTGAACCAAAAGGCCAGAGCGCCGAGCACGAGCGCAACAAGAACGAAAAACAGAACTTTCCTCCTTGATTTTGACCTGAGCCAAGAAAAGTGAGTAGCGAGGGGGCTTTTGGCCCCCTTCGCATACTCGTGGATGGTGGCTTGTGATTTCCTTGAGCCCCCTGCAGTATATAAAAAATCCGTGAAACAAGATGAAACAACGTGAAACAACCTACCTCCCCTCCTTCTTTAACCCAATCTTATTCGTGTTCCCGAAAATCTGCTTTGTTATGACTCCCCGCTCTTCCAAATTCCGCACAATGCGGCTCAACTTTGCCTTTGAAAATGCCGTTTCCTGCACGAGTTGCTTTTGCCAGAGCTCCTGATTTTGCGCGGACCTGAGCAGCTCAACCACGCGCTGCTCATCCTCGACAAACTGCGGCGCAATTGCTTTTACCTGCACCGTCGGTTCGGCGACCGAAACTTTCGGAACTTCCTTTGCCGGCTCTTTTGCCTTTCGCTTAACCGAACGCTTTACCTCCTTTGGCGCACGCCACCTGCGCCTTAGCACAACGTATGTTGCCGCGCCCCCAAACACTGCGGCAATGGTAAGCGCGATATATGCAGCGCTTCCCTCTTCCGCCACCGGTTCAGTTACTGCGCTCATTGAAACTTGCTCAACATCACGTGATTTCCACGTCACGATAATCCTTTGTCCGTCCGAAAGCACTTCCGTTGGCTTTGGCGTCACGAAAAAAAACTCGTCCTTGTCAATTTCACGCGCAATCACGCTTCCGCGCACCAACTTGAGAATCAGCGTATGCTCACTTGCCCGAAACGGCAACACTTCAGAAAACTTCACCACTTCCCGCTCGCCCAAACTCCCCACAATGCCCTCACTCTCATACGCAATCGTGAACACGTGCTTTTGCCCCTTTGTACTCCCGCAAAAGGCAGTCCCGTTCTCAATTTTGCACGTGCGTTGCTGGTCATCCATATCCGCATACACTTCACGCACATCCGCAGGCAAAGAGACCTTCAAGTCCTCGACACCCTGGCTTATAATCACATATTGCGACCGCACCTGCGCAAAACCCCCCTGCAGCGCAATCGTCGTAATTGCCGTGTCAATTTGTGCAGCGGAAGCTAGCCCTGCGCACAACACTATCACGATGAGCCAAATCCCCCGCATACTCGGCAAAACGAAAATGTCATTTAAAAGCCTATCCGCAAAATTTTAAATACTGCCAAACTTCCCGTTTGGGTATGCGTGGCCTCATTATTGCACTCATCGTCCTTTGCCTTGCAACCGGCGCCTATGCAGTGACCTGCACGGACACCGATAACGGCGGCGCAGATGAAAAAGACGAAGCACTCAAAATCCTCGGCTCCGTCAAATACGGCATCACTGACCTGCACGACACGTGCGTCACCTCAACATCAACCGACGAAGCAGTATCCACCAACAAAAGCAAATACCTTCGCGAATACTTCTGCCAAGGCGGCCAGCGCAGCAATGAAATCTACGACTGCACCCGATTCGGCTATTCCGGCTGTGAAAACGGGAGATGCACCGGAAACGCAAGCGGCACAGGCGGCAGCTCCGGCTCAAGCTCAAAACCAATCAGCTCCTGCGGCAACAAAATCACCGAAAAAGACAAGGGCGAAAACTGCGACCCTCCGGGCAGCATCTGCTTTGGAAAAACAACCGCCCAATACGGTTCCTGCCAAAACGACTGCACGTGCAAAATCGCACAAGCAGCCCTTGAGAACAACCCTGTCGTGATTGCCTGCGGCGACAACGACAAGGACGCCAGCGAAGAATGCGAAGAAGACGCGCACTGCCCATCAGGACACCTTTGTTCAAGCTGCAAATGCGTCAAAAAACTCACGCCTGAAGAAATTGAAGCAATGAAAAAACAGGCGGAGAGCAAGGAAGAAACCAAAACAGAACCTACTCCTGCCAAAGAAACAACACCGCCCATTCCTGAAATCGACGCAGAACCCAAAAACTTCAGTGACACGCCCGCAATGAAAGCGACCTCAGGCATTGCAGGATTCTTCAAGTCAGTAGTTGGATGGATTGCGAGCCTTTTTAGTTAGTTATCAGTTATCGGTTGTCAGTCTTCAGTTCTCAGTTTTCAGAAAACAGTTTTCAGAAAAAATAGACGACAGCCGTACTTTACCATGCGAAACCTTACGCGCAAACTTTTCTTAAAAGCCAAGAAAATCCGAAGGATTTTCTGGTCCTCGAAAATCTTCGATTTTCGCGGTTTGATCAAAAGGCGCTCTTCAGCTCGAATTGAGACGCAAATAATTAAATGTTTTTTTCGAAAACATAATTAAGACCCTTCTCTCTTCTCGCTGATGTCGCGCAACACTCGACGACAGCCGTACTTTACCATGCGAAACCTTATAAAGTACGATATCAACAAAACAAGTATGGCAAACAGACAACTCGTCGAATACATTCTCTCACTTGACCGCCGCTATCCGGAAGAACAAATCAAGAACGTCCTCCTTGAAGTCGGCTGGAGCCTGCGCGACGTTGAATCAGCAATTGCTGCAGCGCAACAGGAAGCGCCCGCATCCCGCACTTCTCTTGCCGTTGCACTCGCAATGGTGCTCATCGCCCTTGCAATCATCCCCTTTTTACCCGCACTTTCAAACCCGAGCGGAAACCTCATTACCGAACCGCACGGAATCATTATTGCGGAGGCAGCGCCCCTTGGCACTATTCGCGTCATTGAAGAAGTAGAAACTCCCGCCCAACTCCCTTCACTTCCCGAGCCGACGCCCGTTGCCCTTGCGCCCGAAGACCTTCCTTCACCGCCAAACCCGCCGGCCGCCAACGCGCCCCTTACCGTCCCCTGTGAACAACTCAGCGGAGAAGACCGCGACCGGTGCTTCCTTGCAAGCGCAATACAAAAAGACGACCACCGGCTCTGCCAACGCATCCGCGACCTTGGAACACTCACCAACTGCGTCACAACACTCGCAATCAAAAAAACACAACCGGTCCTGTGCCAAGACCTCATCTTTGAAGATGAATGCCTTGCACACTACTCGCGCGCAACCGGAGATGAAAACGCCTGCATGCGCATCAGCTCACACGAAAAAAGAGCAACCTGCGCTCTCCCATGAATGAAAACATTGACGTTGTAGACGAACAAAACCAAGTCGTCGGCCAA
>QZIM01000005.1 GCA_003599055.1 Candidatus Woesearchaeota archaeon | reverse complement strand
CGATTGTGCGCCTCCAAACTCTTGAAAAAATCCTCCGCGGGAACCGTCTTGTCATTGAGCCCAATACCCATATCCATCGCAAAACGATGGAACGCCTGCGGCTGAAAACCCCTTCGCCTCAATGCCGCAAGGAACGGCAGGCGGATATCATCCCAGTCATCAAACGCGCCGCGCTCAATTTCCAACTTGATTTTTCTCTTACTGACCTCAATCCCTTCAAAATTAATCTTGCCAATATACGCGTGCTCGGGCGCCTTCCAGCCAAAGGCATCATAAATGTGCTGCTGGCGCTTTGCATTATCCAAATGGTCCTTGCCCCGCACCGTGTGTGTCACACCCATCTCGTGGTCGTCAATTGCAACCGCGAAATTCATCAGCGGCCACACCTTGTACTTATCACCCGTCTTCGGATGCACGTGATGGTTAATCCGCATTGCAGGCCAATCCCGCATCGCAGGATTCGGGTCCATAAGGTCCGTCTTGATCCTGAGCACCGCCTCCCCGGGCTCGTACCCAACAAACATCTTATCCCATCTTGCGTGCTGCTCCTTTACCGGCAGGCCACGGCACGGGCACGCCTTTTGCTTTACCGACAAATCGCGGAACACATCCGCATTGCACGTGCAGACATACGCCTTTCCCATTGCAACCAGCTTTTCCGCATAATCATAATACTTCTCGAGCCGCGCGCTTTGCCGCACCGTCTCGTGAATTTTCCCCTCACACAACCAGCCCAAATCATTTGGCGTTGCGACATACGCCGGCTCATAAATTTCCTCAGGATTCGTGTCCTCAAGACGCAAAATCAGCTTTCCCTCATACTCCTTACAGTACAAATGACTGAGCGAGAACACAACCCCGTGCCCAATATGCTGCATCCCGCTCGGAGACGGCGCAAGACGCATCACAACCTTCCCTTTTTCGGCGTTCTTGAGCGGCTTGAGCTTTTTTTCTTCCACAATTTTCCTGTCTTCAAGCAGTTCGGGCGCTATCTTTTGCAGTTCTTCCACCTGCTTTTCAACCGGCAAGAGCTTCACTTCATCACAAACCGCCCTGATTTGCGGCATCACTTCCTTTAACTTTTGCTTTAACTCGGGACGCTCTGCCAAGATTTTTCCAACTACCGAGCCCTGATTCGGAACGCCATTATACCTGCGGGCATTGTCCAATGCAAATTTGCGAATAAACAAAGCAAGGTCGTCCATAGATGCAATCTTTCAGAATCACTATATAAAATCTATCGCTTGCCCATCAACTGATGCTTTTTCGGCTCCCTTCTCCGGTGCGCCCAGCCAAGGCCGTAAATTGCAATAATAACCCAAACTGAGTTCAGGGCAAACGATGCGTAAGAATCGTGCACGTACGTTTCAATTGCAAGCAAAAACCCGCCAACCAGGTTCAGCCCCAAATAAATATACGAGTGCGAGTGCGCAACCTTATGCGTCAAAAGCCAAAACGCAAGCAAAATACACGCAGCACCAATCCAGCCGGCAAACGTGGTTAAGACGAACCAGTCAAGCATACGACCGCTATGCCCACATCATTTAAGAAAGTTTCGCGCGCGCAGACTTCACATACCTTGATGAGCGCTGCACCATCGCCGCAAACGCATCGGCATTCCGCTCCTCTTCTTCCGACAGCGCCGCGCCAAACCACGCAATCGGCGAGAACACCCGCGCAGTCAGCACACTCCACTTCCTTGCCGACGCGCCTGACCTCACGTGATACAGTTCGTGCAGCAAAACCGCCTCCACTTCCTTTGCCGTGAGCACATCAAAAAGGCCCACGCTCACAAAAATATCCCTTCCGATTGTGAATGCCTCAGGAATCCCGCTCTTTCGAACAAACAGGCCTGCCCGAATATTCGTCCTCTTACACAATTTTGCAAACATCCCTGTTTTCATCGGCCGCGCGGCAAGACGGTGCACCTGCGGAAGCACCAAATACCCGCAAATGATTGAGAGTGCAAGAACAGGCGGAATGCCGTACAGCACAAACTTTGCAAACAGCGCCGTACACCACGAAAGAAAACCGTTCAGCACCCCAAAACTGCAATTAACGGACAGGGCAAAATAAAACAGCGGCGAGAGGACAAAAAAAACGTGCGCGTACAAAATTGCCGGCCTCTCAAACCGCCTCCACGCGAGCAGCAAGAGCACTGCAACAATCGCCGAACTCGTCACCACCAACATCTTTTGCGGGTCAGCCAAAAATGCCAACGCGCCTGCAAACGCAACCATATTCACCTCTTAAACCGTTCGTTAAAATAGGAAACTGCCGAGTGCCCAAACGCATCAATGAGCTTATTGACCGTCTTTTCCACAACAGACTTTTCAAACGACTGGCGGTCCTGCAGCGGGAAATACACATACCGAACACCGCCCCTTGCCGTCTCCTCACTCCTGCCCACAACCCCCTTATCGTGCAGCCGGTCCAAAATCACCGCAACACTGCTCACGGCAACCTTTCTTTTGAGCCTTTGATGAATCTCCCGAACGCGAAGCTTCCGATTCGGCCAGAGCACTGACAGAACATCTCCCTCAAGCGGAGAGAGAAGCGCATCAAAATCGGCAACGGTTTCTTTCATACCCGCACAGAAAGAGTGCCGCACTTAAATTCTTTACGAATTATGTAACGCCTGCTTTTTTGCACGTTCGCAACACTTAAATATCTGTCCATTACACCGGTTGTAACTTAATTCAATACCATGAACAAAATACTCCTTGCAATCGGCGCAGTATTGCTTTTTGGCGGACTTGCATTCAGCCTGCTCCCGCACGACTCCCACAACGCAGCCCTTGGCTATTTTGTCCACGAAACGGCTGATGCACACGACCACGGACACGATACACACGGCAGCCACGACACACACCAAACCGTGGGCCTTGCCATTGCTCTTACCGGTCTTGCCATAACCATTGCAGGGGTGAAACGATGAAAAAAACAATCGGACTTATGCTGCTCCTCTTCCTTGCCGCGTGCTCGAGCAAACTCGACCCGTTCGCGCAATGCGTCACTGACTCCGGCGCAACCTTCTACGGCGCGTTCTGGTGCCCGCACTGCGCCAACCAAAAACAGCTCTTTGGCTCAAGCATCAAAAACATTGATTATGTTGAGTGTTCCCTTCCTGACCGCAGCGGACAGACCGCTGTTTGCAACAGCATGAACATCACCAATTATCCGACCTGGGTATTCGCCGACGGCTCGCGCGTCACCGGAACACAACAGCTTGCAACCCTTGCACAAAAAACAGGGTGCCAACTCCCCGCATGACAACAATCACCACCATCGGCATTTGGATATTCAGCTCGCTCACCCTTATCGGCATTGCGTGCCTTCTCTTCGGCATTGCAAGCTGGGCACTTAAACGTGAGCGCATCTTGCGCTTTTTCGGACCGCGCGCGGGAACCCTTGCATTCATCGTCGCCGCAACCGCAACACTCGGCTCCCTCTTTCTCTACGAGTACAGCGGATTCTTCCCCTGCAGGCTCTGCTGGTACCAGCGCATCTTTATGTACCCGCAAGCACTTATCCTCGGCATCGCTGCCTT
The DNA here is from genome assembly GCA_003599055.1 of Candidatus Woesearchaeota archaeon. Lineage (GTDB taxonomy): Archaea > Nanobdellota > Nanobdellia > Woesearchaeales > ARS49 > SURF-65. The sequence continues at coordinate 37,942 of QZIM01000005.1, read as the reverse complement.
GCGCAAAATGAAAGACGCAACCCTCTTTACCATTCCCCTCAGCATCATCGGCGGCAGCATTTCCGCATACCATTATGGTCTCCACGTCCTTGGCATGGCAAGAGTGAATGTTTCTGATGCTTGTGCGGCAAACGGCGTATCCTGTATGAGCACGGAATTCGTCCAATTCGGATTCGTCACCATCCCGCTTATGGCATTCACCGCCTTTGCGCTCATCCTTCTTTTGTCCTTCCTTTGGAGACGAAAGACATAATTTTACACTTTTTGTAAAACTTTGTTCACAAGACATAAAAAGAGAAGATTCGCTGACACAAATATGAAACGGGTTGCCCTTTTGCTGCTCATCCTTGCCGCCTGCGCAGAAGAACAGCTCACTTCCGAACAGCAAGAATATAAATCGCTCTGCGACCAAGACAACAATCCCTGGATGCTCATGAACGAAATGAAAGACGGAAAAATAATCGGGCCATCCTGCTATGGCTGTATGCCAAACGAACGAAACCATATTTGCACGCGGGAGGAGTATAAAACGTTCGCATGAGACGCGTTGTTGGCGGTTGGTTCTTGGTTTTTGGCATTCTCCTTGCTACAACCGCTGCCGCACAGGACGTCGTCTTCCCTCCCGGCATCATCAAACTTCAGGAATACCAAGACCAACTCGCCCACTCCATCACCCTTCTTATCGCATTCCTTGGCGGCATCCTCACCTTCACCTCCCCGTGCGGATTTGTCGTCATCCCCACATTCTTTAGCTACCTCTTCAAAGAACGCAAACGCGCATTCCTTATGACCTCACTCTTCTCGCTTGGCATGATTATTGCATTCGTCATTTTCGGCATTATCGCAGGGCTCGTCGGCGACTTCTTTAACATTTACAAAGAATTCTTCGCAACACTTTCCGGACTCGTCCTCATCCTGTTCGGCATTATGCTCGCCCTTAACACCGGCTTTGGCTTTGTTGACTTTCGCATCAAGCACCAGCCAAAAGACGGGCTTGGCTCGCTTCTTTTGGGATTCTTCTTTGCCATCGGCTGGACCCCGTGTGTTGGTCCTATCCTTGGCGGCGTCCTCCTCCTTGCCGCAAACACGGCAAACGTCCTATCCGCAACCCTCCTTTTCGGCAGCTACGCCCTTGGCGTCACGCTTCCCCTTCTCATCGTCTCGTACTTTTCCGACCGCTATGACTTCAGCAAATACATCACCAGCAGGCACGTCCAATTCACCCTCTTTCGCCACACCATCCACACCCACCTTTACGGCATCATCGGCGGAATCATCCTTGCACTTGTCGGAATCGTTATGGTTGCATTTGCAGGAACCCGCGTCTTTATGAATGAAATTCCCAAATACATTCCCTGGACCATGAGCTTTTTCACCCGCATCAATGAATCCGTTGTCGCAAGCACATTTTGGACCGGCACGACGGCAAACCTCATCGGTGCAGCCATCGCCCTTACCCTCCTCTTCATTATGGTACGCTCAATTTACCGCGCATACTTTTCCGACTCACGCATCCATAAACCTTAAATATTAAAGCATTTCACCAAATGTAAAAGTTCGGGTGTTCCCCTATGAAAAAACAAAACCAAAACGACGACACGTTCAGCGGCCCGATGGTCTGGGTCATTGCCATTGCAGCAGTCCTCATCCTCTTCAACCAAATCCAGCTCTTCCAACTCAGCTCGTCCCTTGGCGCGCCAACCACACTTGGCGGAACCACGAGCAGGGTTGCCGTCCTTTCCAATCCCGACCTTAGCTCGGTTGACATCAACAGCATCAAAAGCTCCGCACAAAGCGTCGCCGCAGTCATCGACCTCTCCGAAGCAAAAGACGCCCAAGGCGTCATCGATGCAATGATACCCCAGGGAACCCCTGACTACGGCAAGGACCTTGGCATCAGCTACGATGACCCGGTCACCGCACTCCAGTTCCTCGCATACAAACTCTACCCTGCAATCAAGCAGGACGTCCAGCAAAACAACCCCGACGTCTGGCAACGCTATATCAACCTTGCAACCAAGCCCGTCGGCATCAGCTGCGAATACTGCTGCGGCGTCGGACCGGTCTCAATAACAAACCAAGGCCAACTCACCTGCGGCTGCTCACACGCGCCCGCAATCCACGCAATCACCCTCTACCTTATGAAAAACACCGACATGACCGATGCGGAAGTCCTTCGCGAAGCACTCCGCTGGAAAACACTCTGGTTCCCCAAAAACATGGTTGAAATCGGCGTGAAACTCGTCGGCGGAGACGCAAGCGTCCTTGCAGACGCCCCGGCAATGGTCGGAGGATGCTAAGCGGTTATTGGCGGTTGGTAGTTAGTAGTTAGTAGATAGTGGTTGGTTCCATTTACAAAAAATCATACGGAGGTATCCCATGAACAAGAACGTTGTCATTGCAATCGTGCTCGGCGCACTCGTGCTCATCGCAGGAGTCCAGGCGTTCCAGCTGTTCTCCCTTAAGAACACACTGGCACAAGGCCAATACAGCACCACGGCAACCGCACAGGCGGGAACCGGCGCAAGCAACCCGCAACTGCCCAGCAACCTGCAAAACCTGCCATCCATGGTCGGCGGGTGTTGAGAAACAGTTTTTGGCTTTTTTGTTATTTGTAATTGGGTATTGGCAAGAATCTAAAAGCATAAATACCCCTTCCCGGAGGGCTGACACTTATGAAAAAGAAACACGCGCTCAAAGACATCAACACCTACCTCATCGCACTCCTCCTTATCGTTATGGGCGTCAGCCTGTATCTTACCCTCTCTGTCCCAACACCCCAAGCACCCGCTGCACCCGAACTCCTTGAGCTGCGCATCCTGGTTCTTGGCTCAGACTGCACCGACTGCTGGAACCCCCAAGCAGCACTTGCATTCCTTGCAGGACAGCCAAGCGTCAACATCACTTCTGTTGAAAACAAAACCATCGCGGAAAGCGAAGAACTTGCCGCAACCTACGCAGTTGCGCGATACCCTGCAGTCCTTGTCCTTGGCGAAACAGACAACCTCACCATTGACAATTTTGACAAACGCCAAGACGCACTCGTGTTCGACCAGGCACCCGCGCCGTACTATGACGTTGCGACCAAAAAAACCCGCGGCCAAGTCACGCTCACCGTCCTTTCCGCCCCCAACTGCCCGGACTGCTTTAACCTCACCCAAGTCCTTGACCAATTCAAAGAAAACGGCATCGCCGTCACCTCACAAAAAACAGTCTCATCACAAAGCGAAGAAGGCAAGGCACTCATCGCCAAATACACCATTGAACGCCTGCCAACCCTCATTATGAGCAACGACTCGCTCGAATACCCGCTCATCTCTGACATTTGGGCTGAGGTCGGAACGGTTGAAAACGACGGCAAGCTCGTTTTGCGCTCCGTCTACCCGCCGTACGTGAACGTCACCTCCGGCAAAACCGAAGGGCTTGTCGACTTAACACTCATCACCGACGAAAAATGCACTGAATGCTACAACGCAAGCATCCTTGAAGAACTCTTTGCGGTCGGCCTTAACATGAAACTCCGCGACGCCAAAACCGTTGATGTCACCAGCGCACGCGGCAAACTACTCATCAAAAAATACGCAATCGAGCTTGTGCCCACGGTCGTTGCCAGCAGTGACGCCAACATCTACCCTGTTGTTGCCCAAGTCTGGAACCAAATCGGCACTGTCGAAAAAGACGGCGCACTCGTTGCACGAAACATCGCCGTTATCGAACGCGCCCTTGGAACACCCATATCCTACCGCAACCTTACTTCCGGCGAGATTATGGTGAGCTCAATTCCGCAGGAAGAAGCGGAAATAAGCGCGCCGACCGTTGAAGAATAATTTTTTCCTTTTTTTAAAAAACTTTCACGCTGACGTTCTTATCCCAATTCGGGTCCATCTGTAACGGATGCCCCTTATTCTCTTTTGCGAATTCCTTTGGAAACACCTGTTCAAAGAGCGTGAGCAAAATCGTCGGGTCGCCCATAACCGCCTGTTCAATTACCTGCGCGTCCGACGTAGGAACGTGCACCCCATACCCCCCGACACTCCTGCGCGCGCCTGCATTTTTCGGATAAATAAGCGAAACAGTGACCGCTGACACTGACGTGAAGAACAGCATACTGCGCTTCATTGAGCGCGAAACGTGCAACCGGCACCAATAATCCTTTTGCTCAAGCGGCCTATTCCCGCAATACACAATCTGTGACTCAACGTGCCCCGGCTGCAGCCCCTTCCCTGCAATCAGGGAAACACCCTGCCCTGCAACACCGGACGCGTACGCGTGAGAAACCCGCTCATCAGTCAAAAGAATCCGTAACACCTCACTTCGGTCCATTCCCGTCACCTCCTGAAAACCTTACTCAAGCTCCCTTAACAAGTCATCTGCGGCCTGCGTCTTGTCCTCTTCGACCTTTTCCTTTCCGCAATACGGGCACATCTTTGGAGCGTGCGCTCTTGAGAACCGCCAATTGCACGCTCCGCACCGAAACTTCTTTTTCATATCCATCATCCCTACAACCCTTTTCTCCCCCTCATCCTATTTAAAGCTTTTCTTCCATCGACGATAAACCGGCGTTCATTTATAAATGAATTAGCTTTTAAAAGGAGCATTATCCGTGTGTAAAACACCGTTCGCTTGCGTCAAGCAAGGCAATCCCGTGCTCGTTTGCAACCGCAATACTGCTCTTGTCCTCAATTGACCCTAATGTGTACACAATTGCAGAAATTCCCTCCCTTGCGGCAAGCTCCACACAGTCTGCTTTCGGGAAAAACGCATCAGATGCAGCAACCTTTCCCCTGCAACCAAGACCACTTCTTGTCTGTGCATACCGTACTGCAAGGTCAAAACTGTCAATTCTGCTCTGCTGGCCTGAACCGATACCTATTGTTTGCACGCTGTCCCCGATTACAATCGCGTTTGAGCGCACAAATCCGCACACGTTCCACAAAAACACCGCAGTATCAAGCTCTTCTTGCGTTGGCTGCCGCGCGGATACGACCTTCAAATCATTAGGTCCCCGTACTTTTGTCTGATAACGCTCCTGCACCAGCAAACCGCCGCGTACCCTCTTGTACTCAACCGGACTCTCAACAATCTCTTCAAGCGCGCCCACTTCAAGCACCCGCAAATCCTTCTTTTGCGCAAGCAGTTCACGCGCACTATCCGAATACCCAGGGGCAACAATTGCCTCCACAAAATACTCTTTCGAACCAAGCAATCGCGCAAGACTTTCATCGACAACATCACTCACGCCTACGACGCCCCCAAACGCAGAAAGGCTATTACACTTCCACGCACGCTCAAATGCTTGCGTCACTGAAGACCCCTTCCCAACACCACTTGGAATCACGTGCTTCATAACTGCAACAATTTTTTCCTTATTGCCATACAGTTGGTGCAATTGATGGACAATACTGAGCGCCGCGCTCGCATCCTCCATATTGATGTATCCAAGCCGCTTGTTTGGATTCTCCTGAAGTATGCGCATATTGCCAAGCGTTGGTCCATGCGCCCCGATTTCACGATAAAACGCCGCAGGCTGGCCGGGATTCCACCCATAGCGCAAACCACGCTCCTTCCCAAAAGAAACCCCTCCAACAATCAACTCTTCCGGAAAATCTTCCTCTTGTGATTTTCGATAATCATCGCGCTTCATTTGCCACCCTCCTGACGATTAACAATTCCCACATCCTTTCCGCCCCTGCGCGTGTTCACGTATGCCGCAGCAACCGCAACGCGAAAATCAGGGCAGCCATCCTTTGGCGCAATCGTGGCGTACACTTGCTCTGCCATATCCTCTGCACTATTGCCTTCGATTGAAACCAGCCGTGGCTCACCTGAAAACGAAGGAAGCGGATTCCTGTTTGCGCCATCATACGTTGCAATAAGCGAACCCCTGCCCGGAATCATCGGCACCTCAAAAATGTGCTTGACTGCCGAACCATTCTCTGCACGCTTATGCACAATCAGCCCGCCTTCCTCGCGCACAAAACACCCGCTGATACGCGGAGTATAATGCGGCGCGTCCGGCTCAAAACTCCATTGACTGTGCGCCAACATCAAAACATGTACGGGTGCAGACGGTGCATGTAACTGATTTGCCACAGATTTTGTCTGAGCACCATTACTTACGGCAAACTCGTATCCCATCATCATTGCGGGATAAATCAGCAAGGCAGGGTCGCCCGTCCTTAGCACATCCGGCTCCGTTGGCTCAACTTGAACCTCTTTCTTCACTGCATTATATACTATCTTTCGCGCCTGAGACGCAGGACTCCGTCCCGTAAGCCCGTAAATCGCCACATTACACTCATTCCTCTTATCGCGCCCAAGAATAATAAACCTGCCCGGATATTCCATTTCGGCGAGGGCTTCAAGAGACATACTTTTTGTCTGCTTTTCATGTTTTTATTCATTATGGTTCTCCAAAACATTTATTAGCCCCCCGCGGTTCAATCCTCTTCATGCACTTCTTCCTCGCCTTCGGACTCCTCATCGCGCTCGTCCTTGCGCTCACCTATCTTCCCGCCATTGCCGCAGCAGAATGCCCCTCGCGCACGTATGGCAGCAACTCCTCAAACACCATCACATACTTCAGCTCACCCCTGTGCGTTGCGTGCTGGGGACAAAAACCCGCACTCGAAGAACTTGCGCGAACACACGGCAACACCTTCCTTATTGAAGAATACAACGCAGACTTTTGCGCGTTTGCCGCAGCACCGAACCGCATTATGGGAACCCCCAGCTTCATCATCAACGGAACCGTGCTGTACGGATACCAAAGCGCAGAGCGCCTTGCCCGGGTGATTCAATGAACCCGCGCATCCTCATCACTGCCTTCTTCCTTGGCCTTCTCATCGGCGTTGCCGTATTTTATGAGCCGCCAACACCCACTGCCGCAGTCACCTGCACCCTCAACAACAAACCCTGCACGTGCGATGACGCCGTGTGCGTGTGCGGTGACGCCACCATTGATGCAAAACTCTGCACGCAAGACTTAAATAGTAATGAGGGGTAAGCGGCTTGTAGTTAGTAGTCGGTAGTTTGTAGTAAAAAAGAGAAGAGCAATGAAAACAGAATACATCTTTTACACGGTCGGCATCATCTTTGCCATTGCCACAATTCTCTACTTCACCTGGGAATACCTCTTTGACCTTGCACGCTCATTCAAAGTCATCGCGCTCATCTTGCTCACCCTATTCTTTTGGTTCCTTGCAAACTACCTTCGCGAGCGTGATGTCTAATGTGGGTCGAAGTCGTCTTTTGGATACTCATTGTACCATTACTCATCCTGAGCTTAGTCGTGTACGCACGCTCACGACGGCTGTACAAGATAATGTACATCCTTTCCGTCTTTACGTACTCGATGCTCATTATGTACTGCATTGACGCGTACGACCTCGGACGCAACGCGATTCTCGGACTCCTTGCCTTCAGCGCACTCCTTATGATGCTTGTCGGCTACCACTTCCACAAAGTCACCACGCCGCACAAAAGGAAAAAACGATGAACAAAAACCTCTCCCTTGCAATTCTCTGCATAGCACTCATTGCAATAATCACCCTCCTTTCCGCACTTCCTTTCGGCTTTTCAAAAACAGAAGAAACCGCAATCTCTGTTCCCGCAGAATTAATCACGCCGGTGCGCGATGAAACAAAAGGATATAGCGGCACCACGCCCGGACCGGTCGTCCACCGCATCACTTTCACCAACACCTGGCTTCCCCGCCAAGTCCCGCTCCCGCGCGCAAACGCCTGCCTTTACAACAGCAAAACACGACAGGGCGCTTGGGCAAACGCGCACTGGCAAATCAGCTCGCTCGAATCAAAAGTGAGCGACTTTAACTCCGGCGACGCCGTCGTCCAACTCGGACGAGAAACCCGCACGGTCGAGTTAACCATTGACCAGTTCGTCCGCTGGCAGCGCCAACCATCCTCTCCCGCAGTCCCGCAGAAACCCGTTCCTGCACCAATTCCCGGAGAATCAACGCCCGTCACGGACTATCCGGAAGGATTCGACACACTCTACCTCTTCCTCATCGACAGAAACACGCCCGACTTTTACCCGGACTGCGGCAACCTGCAAAGCGCTGATTTGATGTATGCGAAGAAGATTGCGGTTGTTTGATTCATCGAAAAACTTAATTACGTTGTATTGTTTTTTTGAACGCTTATGGCTGATTTGGATTTGCGGGTTTTGGAACGCTTGCCACGCACAAACCTTAAATACTATTGCTGCTTATATAGTCGTTATGGCAACAACGATTCAAATCAGCGCGAACCTGCTATCAACGCTCAAAGAACGCAAACAGTACGACAAGGAAAGTTATGAAGAAGTCATCTGGGATCTTATCGAAGACTCCCAGGAAGTCAACAAAGAGACAAGGCAAGAAATTGAAAAAGCCCGCGCAGACATCACATCCGGCAAATTCTACACCCACGAACAAGTCAAGCAGAGGCTCGGCCTGTAAATGTATGTCTTGATTTATTCGCCCGCCGCCCTCAAAGCGCTTGAACAGTTAGGTTCTGCAGAGCGCAAAAGAATCATTATCGCCCTTGAACGACTGCGCATCAGGCCGGAATCGTGCGACATCAAAAAAATCGTCGGGATGAGCGGATATCGCTTTCGAGTTGGGGACTATCGCATCATCTTTGACTTGGAAAAAGAACAACTTCAAATTCTGGTCATCAAGATTGGACACAGAAAGAACAGTTACAACTAATTCTTCAGAACAACCCTTACATCAACAGCAACGCCTTGTTAGCATCAATTATGAACGGGTTCACGTCCAATTTGTAGCTTACTGTTTTACAATGGAAAGAATACTGGACATCTTGGAATTATTTCCCGTCGGTATATTTTGACACCGGACAGCTGCGTTCGCCACGCTTTTGAAGCAGAAATCAAAAGAAAAAGCCGCCGGGAAACCGGCAACGGCGGCGATGAGCAACTTGGTCGCTCGCCAGGCTGAGACCCTGGTGTCCGAAAGGACTTCGGGGAATAAAAAATCTTCGATTTTTAATTTCATCGGAAATCCGCAGAAATATTGATGAATTATGCGGATTTACCGAGATTCAAATATCTTTCGGTCTGGACCGGGGATTGAATCTCCCCGCGCCGCCGTTCTTTTATTTCCTTTTGGGTCTAATACCCCGAAGCTCTGCTTCGGAAGCTGAGCCCAAAAGGAAAGACAGAAATTTCCGGTCCGAAGGAAAAAATCCGCGAATACTCCTGAGCTCTGCTCCGGTGGGTAGCGGATTTTTAGGCAATTTCTTTATTTCAACACAAACCGCGCATCAACCGCAACACCCTGCTTCTCGCCCACAATGAACGGGTTCACGTCCAATTCCTCAATATTCGGCATTTTCCTGGGCAGTTCGGAGAGCTTCACCATCGCATCAATGAGTGCGGCCCTATTCACGGGCTTTTTGCCGCGAACGCCTGCGAGCAGCGCTTTTCCCTTCAGCTCATCAAGCATTGACTCGGCATCCCTTTTTGTAATCGGGCAAACCCTGAACGCCACATCCTTGTACACTTCAACAAAAATACCGCCGATTCCCGTTAACAGCACGTGACCAAACGTTTGGTCTTTCTTAATCCCGATAAACATCTCAACACCATCGCAAAACTCCTGCACGAGAACACTTCCCTCTTTTGTGAACCTTGCAGCGGCCTCACGCACCTGCGCCAAATCCCGCGCAATAACAACGCCGCCCGCCTCAGTCTTATGGCTCACCTTCTTTGACACCAACTTCAGAACACACGGAAAACCCAGCTTCTTTGCAAACCGCTCGGCGTCCTTTACCGTTTTTGCCACGTGAAAATCCGCTGTCGGCACGTTCAGACTTTTGAGCGCCTCATCAAGCATCATTTCGGCACCCCGCGCAAGAACAACAATCCAAGACCGAAAAAGCCAAGCACGGAAATAAGCGCGGCCTGATAATTCACGAACGCCGCAAGCGCGCCAAACACAATCGGGCCCAAAATCCCGCTAAACTTATTCGTCAATTCCAAAAACCCAAAAAACTGGCCCGCGTGCTGCTCCTCAACCAATTCAAGCAACTTTGGCCGCTGCGCAGTCCACACTGCGCCAAGCGCCGCGCCGCCCAATGTTCCCGCCAAAACAAACATCGGCAAACCCTTCACAAACAAAAGCAGCACGATAACAAAAACCCACCCCCAAATCGACCAGAGCAAAACACGGCGCGCACCAAGACGGTCGGTCGCTTTCCCCGCAACAATACTTCCCACCACTGCACCGATACTCTGAATCGTGTACACCACAAAAAACGCCTTCACACTCAAATTGATTTCCTGCCTTGCAAACAGGAAGAGAAACACGATTACTGCATTGATGGCATTCGTCACCAAAAACATAGACAACAAAAACCAAAGCACCGGACGATGCCTTGAGACATTCGTCACCGTCTTAAACACTGCGCGAACCGATTCTCCCAAATGCACCGCAACACTTTGCCGAATACGGAGCGACTTTTCCTTCACGCCAAAAAAAGTGAATAACGAGAACACAAAGAACATCACTGCAGTTGCGACAAACACCGATTGCGCGCCCTCTGCTGTTTCCCACCCATTGCGCATCAAGAGAATTGATGCAATCCCAAGAGACACCAGCGTTCCCACATACCCCATCGCAGTCCCAATCCCCGAGACGTTCCCGCGCTCCCTTCTCGTCGCTATTTTGGGAAGCAGGGCATTGTACGTTGTCAGCGCCGCGTGATAGGAGAAGTTTGCAAGAAAACCCGCAATGAGCGCCCACGAGAGCGGAACCGCCGCAACAAACGCAGTGAACAGGCAGCAAATAACGGTAAACACCGCGATAAACGGCATCCTTTTCCCAAGCAAATCACTCCACGCACCAACCACCGGAACAGCAACACCCACTGCAAGCATACTCAGCCCGAATACCAGCCCAATCTGAAACTCATTCCCGCCCAAAAACTGCTTAATGTACAACGGATAAAAAATCGTCACAAACAACGCAGAATAAATCGTGTTCGCAAGGTCATACATCCCCCACGCAAACACTTCACCTCGTTTCATACACATCAATACGCCCGCGCCCTTTTTAAACGTTCGCTAGATTTTAATACTGCGACCGCCTGCCATTTCCCAATGGCAACAGCAACCAAACCAAAAGAGGCACAAACACTCACCACCCTTGCAAACAACGTCCGCAACCACATCAACTCAAGTGACAAGGAATTCAACACGGCCTGCAAAGAACTCGTTGACTACATTACCGACAAAAAGATTGTTATGATATTCAACAAAACCCCCTTTATTGAAGCATTCTGCAGAAAAGAACTTATGGACGTTGCCAAAGACGCAGATGCAGCAGGCAAAAACTTCTGGCCTTACCTTGCCAAAATCAGCAAAGTATACAACATTCTTGCCTGAAGCAAACCTTTTAAAACCGCTTTTCCCTTTCTCACTTAAAAAGAGGAATCAATGGTCTATTGCATTACTAAATACATCTTTTGGCCCCTGTTTTCACTTTTTACCAAACGAATAGAAGGACTTGAGTATTTGAGCGACAAACGCGCAATCTACGTCGTCAACCACCACAGTTACCTTGATGGCGTGCTCATCCTCTTCCTCCTTGCCTGGCACCGCAACATCAAAATATACAGCTTTGCCACGCACGTCAAATTTACCGGTGTTGTCTGGGATACGCTCTTTGAACACTTCGGCGGCATCCGCATCGGCGGAGGCTCAGTTGCCAAAGCGCTTGCAAAATACCGCGAAGGCCACCCGCTTGCAATATTTCCCGAAGGCCAGCGAAGCTTCAGCCACGAAACAGGCAAAGTCACGCACACGGGAGCAGGCGTCATCGCACTCAAAACCCGCGCGCCCATCATTCCCATTGGCATTGACACCTATCACTTCTGGAACCGCTACGACCATTTCCCCCGCTTTAACCGCACCATCACGATTTGCATCGGAAAACCCCTGCGCTTCTCAGCAAAACTCACTGAAAAAAACATCAAAAACACAATTGCCGCAATCATGACGGAGGTGAACCACCTTGCAAAACGCGCACACGCGCTCTCCGCGGCACGCTAAACAACTGCAGGACCGGCACCTTCACGCGCTGTGCACACACATCCTGCCCCACGTTCCCTTCTACTCCGAACTCTTCCGCGGGTACGGCATTGACCCTGCGCGCATCACATCGCTTGAACGCTGGCGTTCCGAAGGACTCCCCCTCATCAAAAAAGCAGAATACCTCAAACGACCAAAAGACTTCATCGTGACACCCGATAAGGCAAAACTCTTTCGCACACACGCCAATTACCTGTTTTGCGCGCGAAAATTTGCCGAACTTGCCGCACTCTTTACCTCCCGCGACAAACGCAAAATCCTCAAAGACCACTACGGGCCAAAAATGCTCATCTTCAGCGGCGGAACAGAAACAGACAACCCTGCACCGGTCATCCTTACTGCGAACCAAAAATTCAACTCCCTTCACGACACCCTTTTGCGCACCGCTGAACTCGCCTTGCCAAAACTTGACCTGCCGTCCAAAACAGGCATCAACCTCTTCCCCTACGCCCCGCACCTTGGCTGGCACGCCGTCCACCACGGACTTGACCTCATCGCCGACCTCAACTTGTGCACTGCCGCGGGCGGAGCGATGCGCACAGAACGGCTCGCGCAACTCGCATCCAAAACACAGCCAACAATCCTTTGCGGAATGCACGACTACTTCAGAAACAGATTTTTGCCCCATTTGATACAGAAAAAAATCAAACTACCCGAAAAAGTGCTGATTATCACCGGCGCGCAAAAAATGCTTGATTCAGAACGCGCGCAAGTAGAAGCGCTTGCAAGAAAAGCAGGCGCGCGCCACGTCACCGTCCTTGACTTATTTGCCGCAAGCGAACTTAAGACAGCACTCCTTCCCGAATGCACACCGCACTCAGGCTACCACCACGTCTCACCCCTCTCTGCAATCATCCAACCCGTCCACTTCGAACCCGGCAAAACAAACTTCATCGAAGAATACACATTTGAAGACTCCGGTGCCCTTGCATCGTGGACACTTGAGCCCGGTGGAAGCGAGCTTTGCGGGTACCTGCTCGGTGATATGACTGAGAGAACCACGCACGGGCGCTGCACGCACTGCGGCTTTACCGGCCAAACATTCTTTCACATCTCCCGCGCGCGAGACATTGAAACCAACCTTGCCCTCACCGGCATCGTTGAAGAAAAACTCAAAGGCGCAAAAATCAATTTACAGGCATACCGCGAACGCGCGCTTTCTGTCCCTCTCGTCCGCGAAGTACAAATCGTCCTTCACCGCGCAAAAAGATATCTTGAAATCAAATACGTAAGCGACAAACCTGCGCTTGCACGGGCAAAACTTGAAAAACTCTTTACCGCGAGCGAGATTCGGCCCAAGCTTACTGCCACCACGCTTGACAAACTACAAGGCGGAAAAATCAAGTTTGAAGGAATTGTAATTCTCTGATACGGGCGGTTTCTTACCCGGCCCCTTCCTCCGCAACCTTTATATATGTTTAAACATAAACATATGTTTAATGGCAGTCAAAACCATCACTATCACGACGGAAGCGTACGAGGCGATACGCTGGATGAAACAGGAAGGAGAGAGCTTCTCAGACCTTTTCCTGCGCATCGGCAAAAAACCCCTCACTGCAAAGGATATCCGCGGAATCTTCCATAAAACGCCCGCAGAAGTTGAGGACATACAGGAACGAATCCGCAAGATGCGCGAAGAATTCAGCGAAGGAATGCAGCGGAGGCTAGACGATGTACGTGCTCGACTCAAGCGCCATCATAGAACTCCTCGCTGATGCCAAACGCGCTGAATCAGTGGTGAAAACACTGCGCGACGAACCGCTTGCCACTACCACCATTGCCCTTCACGAAGTACTCGTCACCACCACTCCAATAGAACAACTCAGAATCAACGCACTTTGCGGCGGAATTGTGCTGCTCGCCCATGATGAACGCTCTGCACGCATCGGCGCAGAAGTCGAAACAGAACTCATTAAAACGGGCAACAAAATAAACCGAACAGACATCCTCGTCGCCGCTATCTGCAAAGCAAACAACGCCCACTTAATCACTTTTGACAAAGACTTTGCCAAAATCAAAGGGCTTTCGGTGACTGTCCTATGAACCTTGACCCCTTCTTCAAAAGCAAACGCATCGCCATCATCGGCGCGAGCCGCGAAAACGGCAAAATCGGCAACGTTATCCTGCGCCAGCTCCTTGGCAAAAACTTCACCCTCTTTGCCGTGAACCCTTCAGCTGATGAAATACTCGGCATCAAAAGCTACCCCTCAGTCCTTGACGTTCCCGGCACCATCGAACTTGCCGTCATTGCAACACCTGCGCAAACCGTTCCTGCCATATTAGACCAGCTTGGCAAGAAAAAAGTCCACCACGCAGTCATCATCACCGCAGGATTCAAAGAAACCGGCAACACCAAACTTGAGCGCGACCTCCAAGACAAACTTAAATCACACAAGATTCTTGCCATCGGCCCCAACTGCCTTGGCGTCCTTGACTGCCACACCGGCCTTGACACGCTCTTTTTGCCATCTGACCGACTGAAACGTCCCAAACCGGGCCACATCAGCTTTGTCTCACAAAGCGGCGCCACCGGCTCCGCCATCTTGGACCTCCTTGCCGGCGAAGACTTCGGCTTTGCCAAATTCATCAGCTACGGCAACGCGGCCAATGTTTCCGAAAGTGACCTGATTTCCTACCTTGACAAAGACCCATACACCAAAGTCATCGCAATCTATCTTGAAGGAGCGCAAAACGGCCGGGCATTCCTTGACGCCTCGCGCACCTGCAAAAAACCAATAGTCCTCATCAAAGGAGGAACAACATCATTCGGAAGTTCGGCTGCAAAAAGCCACACCGGCTCCCTTGCAGGAAGCGCCGATGTTTACCTTGGCGCATTCAAACAAGCAGGAATCATCTACACCCAAACTACCCAAGAACTCTTTGACACCATCAAAATATTCGATAAACTGCACGTCGGTTGTGCAGGAAACCGCGTCCAGATAATCACCAACGGAGGCGGGTACGGCATCCTTGCAGCAGACGCAGTCTTTCGCGCAGGACTCACTCTCGCGCCGGCAGGCGCCGCTTTAAAATCCCTCAAGAAACACATGCCGACCGCAATCCTCTCAAACCCGCTCGACCTCCTTGGCGATGCAGATGACGAACGATACTGCCTCGCACTCGACGCCGCCATTTCCGACCCAAACAGCGACGCCATCGTATGCATCGCCCTTCCCCAAACCCCCCGCCTTGACCAAAACCTCATTAAAATCATTGCAGCAGCATACCAAAAAAGCAGCAAGCCATTTGTTCTTGTCACCACCGGCTCAACCGCTGCAAAACACTTCAAAACGCGCGCGGAAGCCGCGGGAATCCCCTGTTATGACTATCCGGAAAACGCGGTTGACGCGCTCAAGAGATATATTGAATTTTGCAGAAAACATTAATGCTTACGAACAAAACGCTCCAGCCTATCGAGCGCCTTTTCTATTATCGGCAATTTTGTCGCAAAACTGCACCGAATGAAGGTCTTGCCAAGGCCGCCAAAATCAATTCCCGGAACAACCGCAACTTTCTCTTTCTTGAGAAGCTCAAACGCAAACTTCTTGCTGTCCTTACTCACTGAACTAATATCACTGAACGTGTAAAACGCCCCTTTCGGATTCGGCGTTGAAAGCCCCATCTCGTTCAATCGCGGCACAATAACCCTTCTTCTCCTGTCATACTCGCGCACCATTGCATCAGTGTACTTTTTCGGCAATGAAAGCGCCTTTATTCCAAGTTTTTGCGAAATCGTAGGCGCACAAATAGTGCTGAACACGTGCGTCTTTTTGATTGCCTCAGCAACCTTCCTTGGCGCAGCCACATACCCGAGCCGAAAACCGCACATCGCATAACTCTTGCTGAACGTTTGGAACGTACACACGTTCTCCTTCATCCCGTTCAAACTTGCCATACTCACGTGCCTTGCCCCATCATACACTATTTTCTCATACGCCTCATCACTGAACACCAGCAAATCGTACTCTATTGCGAGGTCTGCAATTTCCTCAAGAACCTTCTTCCGAATGACGTTCCCCGTCGGGTTCGCCGGCGAGTTAATGATGATGACCTTTGTCTTTTTCGGGTCAATTCTCTTTTTTATCTCATCTGGACTCGGCTCAAAACCATTCTCGGCAGTCAGGGGGAAAAACCTTGGCTGCGCGCTGAGCAACTCGATTGTCGGCAAAAACGCCATATAGCTCGGGTCCGGAAGCAAAACCTGCTCTGAGACATCGAGCGTAACTGCCGATGCCAAAAGCAGCGCCTCCTGCGAACCGGCAGTCACCACAATATCGTCCGGGTCGTGCACTATCCTGTTCTCTTTTTTCAGCTTTCGCGCAATCGCCTCACGCAAGTCCAAACGGCCCCCAGGCGGAGAATAATGATTGACCGAACCCGCAAGCCGCTTTCCTTCTGCAACAAGCGGCCTTGGCAATTCAAAATCCGGCTCGCCCGGACCAAGTGAAAGGACACTTTTGTCCTCTGCCATCAGCGTAAGGAGTTTCTCAATTACAATATCAGGCAACTGCTGCTCGCGCTCGGAAACATGCACCATCTTTTCAGAATACAAACACGCCGCGCTATATAAACATTTACCGCAACCTACCGATTCCGCAACCGCTCAAGCGAATCCTGCCAGTCAATCGTGAACGGCCCTGCCCGCGGACAACTCACGTTCCCATCATCAATGATAACCGCAACCGTCTCACTTGCAAGCAAATTCCTCGAATGAAACAACTTATACGAAATCCAGCCCTTCCACTGCAAACGCTCACGATATTCATACCGAACAGACTTCTCAACCGCAAGCGGGCTGCTGTTTGCATACCTCTCAAAATCAACCCACGACAACTGATAACACGGAGACTCCAACACCGCCTTCTCAACCGCAGGGAAATACTCCGCCTGCCTTGCCGCAGTCAACTTCACCGGAACCTGAGGGACACGCTCCGTTTCAACATCAGATACATTCTCTGACACATTTGAAACAACAACAGTTTCCGGCACTGCAACCTCAGGAGTTTGCACTTCCTCAACAGGAGGCGCAACTTCTTCCTCTGCCGGAACTTCAACCGGCGTTGGCGTTTGCGCAACTTCAGTTGGCGCAGAACACGCGGCAAGCACGAGTACCAGCAGCAGAATAACCCCTTTTTGCATAGCCCTCTTCACGCGCGCCCACTATAATAACTTTTGCCCTCAGCCGCCGCGCACAACCAGCCAGGCAACAAATACGGCATACAGCACCAAAAAAGAACCCGCCTGCCAACGCTCAAGCTCGTGCTTCTTCCCAACAAACATACACAAGAACAGCGCGAGCGTTGCCGCAACCAATGCAAACAAGTCAGCAATTCCCCCTTTTGGAACGCTCACCGGAGCAATAACCGATGTTGTTCCAAGCACGAGAAACACATTAAAAATGTTACTCCCAACCACGTTCCCCACCGCCAAATCACTATCCCCCCTCCACGCGGCAAGAACCGAAGTAAACAATTCAGGAAGCGACGTTCCCACTGCCACAATCGTAAGCCCAATCACGTACTCGCTTATGCCTGCAAGCGTTGCGATAAAGACAGCGCCATCAACCGTCCACCTGCCGCCAAAATACAGCGCGGCAAGCCCGAGAACAACAAATCCTGCCGATTTTGCAAGAGACAACTTATGCACTTCAAGCGACTCAAACTCCTGCCCCTTCACCGTGCGCGTCATCTCAAAAACATAGTACAGGAAAATACAGAAAAACAGCAAGAACACAAAACCCTCCGCCCGCCCTATCTGCGCCGGCCCCTCACCGTTTAAATACGGCCGCGCGGCAAACGACAACAATGCAAGCGCGGCAAGCAGTGAAAAAGGAACTTCCTTCCACGTCGTTGAATGCTGAACCCGTATCGCCATCAAAACCCCTGACGCGCCCAAAATCAAGAGAATATTCGCAATGTTGCTCCCCACAATATTCCCAAACGCCACATCGCCCTTTCCTGCCAATGCGGAAACCACGTTAACCACAAGCTCGGGCGTTGAAGTCCCAAACGCAACCACGGTAAGCCCAATCACGAGCGATGAAACTCCAAGACGCTTTGCAAGCGCGGACGAACCCTCAACCAGCCAGTCCGCACCCTTCACCAAAAGCCCAACACCCACAACCAACAACGCCAGTTCCCACATCTTTTCACCTCAATGCTCGCACGCATCCCTCTTTGTAAACAGGTTTAACGTCCACTCCCAGGCAGTCTTGAGCTTATTGCCCGCACCAAGAATCTTGAACAAATAAATCGTTCGGTTCAGCCACCACGCCTTAAAGCCGGTCAGCTTCAGCGGTCCGATAAAACCCGCACCGTACCCCTTGCCCAATGAAATGAATTGGCCCTTTAACTTAAATGAGAACGGCACAAGCTCCCTTTTGCCCAGCAGCCGAGCAAGATTCTTCCCGACACTCTTGCCCTGTTCGGTCGCGACCTGCGCGAGCATCGGAATCGGCGTTTTTTCCCCTTCCGGAATGTATGTTGCACAGTCCCCGATGACAAACACCTCCGGAAACTGCAGCAAACGAAGGTACGCATCAACAACAAGGCAACGCTTCTCCCCCGCAACATCAGGAATTGTCTTCACAATGCTTGGCTTCACCCCCGCACTCCACACCACCGTATCAGCGGCGATAATCCTTCCATCCTGCAACACAACCCCGTCCTTTCTCACTTCCGTCACACCCGCACCGGTAAGGACGTGCACCCCGTGCTTTTTGAGCTGACGCTCCGCATCCCCTTGCAGCCGAGGAATCTGCGGAATCACCCGGTCGCCGCGCTGAATGAGGTATACACTCGGCCTTCCGTGAAATGACGCATTGCTTTTGCAGATTTGCTCAAGCAACTCCTGCATTTCAATCGCAAGCTCAACACCCGTCGGGCCCGCACCCACAATTACAACGGACAGCTTTTGCTCCTGTACATCCTTTTCCTTTGCCATAAAGGCCTCCTCGGCCTTTCTCACCACCTGATTTTTCAGGCGGAACGCATCCTCAAGCGACTTGAGCACAAAACAATGCTCTTCCGCCCCCTTTGTCCCGAAAAAATTCGTCGTCGAGCCCGTTGCCAAAACAAGATAATCATACGGAACTTCACCATGCGCGCACGCAACACGCCTTTTGACCAAATCAACCTCCCGCACCTCATCCTGCAAAAACGAAAAATTCTTCCCCCGCAAAATACCGCGGTACGGCTCAGCCAAATTATACCCGCTCAGGCCGCCGGTTGCCACCTCGTGCAGCATCGGAATAAAAAGAAAATAATTCCTCTTACTGATAAGCGTCACCTTCACATCACGCCTCTTCAACAAACCCCTTGCCGCGTACACACCGGCAAAACCGCCGCCCACGATAACAACGTGCTTCATCATTCCCTTCAAAATGCCGCTCCTATAAATATTCGTCCACAAACCTTAAAAACACAACTCTTACACACGCTGTTATGGAAAAGGGGGACGCAGCACTGATTCTCATTATGCTCATCATCCTTATCATCCTGTCCCTTCTCATTGCCAACATCGAACACCTCTTCCCCGCACCAACCGTCTCGCAGGCAGTCCAAACCGCGGTGAACACCACATGAACCTTGAAAAAACAAAACCAATCCACGCGCTCCTTTCAGCACTCAACCATATTCGCGCGCAGCCCTTCCTCCTTGTTGTCTCCAGCATCATCGACGCATTCTTCTTCATCGCCTACGGCTTTCTCACAACACCCGTCCTTGACCGCATTGTCGCGCAAAGCGTCCTCATCACCAACGAACTTGGCAAGGCGTGGGCGGCAGGCCCCACTGCCGGACTGCTCAAACTCCTCATCCTGGACCCCATCAAGCCGCTCACCGGCAAACTCCTCATCCTCTTAGGCATCCTCTTCATTGTGACTTTTCTTGTTTGGGTCATCTTTCAGGGAAGCTCGTGGTACTTTTGCCGCCACCTCGCAAAAAAACCCGTATCCTACAAAAAATATCTTCTCGGATTCGCCCGCATCAACCTCATCTGGATTGCCGCCTACATCCTCTATAAACTCCTTGATGCAATCATCGGCCTTCGCTTTGTCCTCATCAAAAAATTCGAGCCAGCCGCAATCAACATCCTTGGCACCGCCCTTGATGCGCTCTTTGTCCTTCTTATCATAACTGCACTCTACAGTTACCCCTCCCTTCGTGAACTCGCCCTCTTTCGCAAGAAGATTACTCACACGCTCGCCCACCTCGCCCTGTGCGCAACCCTTTACTTTGCATCAACCTTCAGCATCAACCAAATCGCAAAAATCCACCTCGAAGCGGGCTTTATTGCAGGCGTTGTGATTCTCTTCCCCATCATCACCCTCATCAAGACATACACCATTGAAATGGCATTTGACAAATGATAACGCACACCCTTAACCCCACACTCCTTCACCTCGGACCCCTTGAAATCCGCTGGTACGGCATTATGTACCTGCTCGGCTTTTTTGTCGTCCTCTATTACTGCCGCGCACAAATCCGCGCAGGCAAACTCAAAATGACCGAGCACCAGCTTGACGACCTCCTTGGCAAACTCGTCATCGCACTCATCATCGGCGCGCGCCTTGCTTATGCGATTTTTTACAACCCCTCCTACTTTCTTGCACAGCCCTGGAAAATACTCTTCATCTGGGAAGGAGGACTATCATTTCACGGCGGGCTTATCGCCATACTGCTCACTGCAATTTGGTATGCACGAAAAAACCACCTTACTGTCTTTAACCTTGCAGACCATTTCATAATTCCTCTCGCACTTGCAAACGCATTCGGCAGAATCGGCAATTTCGTCAACGGAGAACTGTACGGCATCCCGACAACACTCCCTTGGGGCGTTTTGTTCCCCGGCGTATCCGAGCCGCGCCACCCCACCCAAATTTACGAAGCACTCTACAACGTCATCATCTTCCTCATTCTCTACTCCCAACGCAACAAAAAGCACAAAGAAGGAACCCTCTTTGCCCTGTACCTGATACTGTACCCCCTCTTCCGATTCAGCGTTGAATTCATCAAAGACCTGCCGTCCTTTGGTCCCCTCACCACGGGACAATGGCTCAGCATCCCAATGCTCCTTGGCGGCATCTGCCTTTTCCTTTGGCTCCGCAAGAGGCGCAACGTTTAAATACCAAGCAAACTGGAATTGCAAGATGATGAAAAAAATCGCACTCCTCTTGCTCCTTGCCCTTGCCATTTCCTGCACGCGCATCGAGCCCGCAAACCCGCGCCCGATTCCCAATATTGACGTTGGCGTTCCGCAGCCGCTTCCCGACAAGCCGCGCTACGAGCCCCCGCCAACATCACCCACATCCACACAAACCACGGTCAAGCACGAAATCGAAGCCACCCGCGCAGACTTCCTGCCATCCGAAATCACGGTCCAAAAAGGCAACTACGTCTCCTTGCGCGTCACCGCAATAGACATCCCCCAGCGATTCACCATGCCAAGCTTTGGCATTGACGAGCCACTCCCTGTCGGCGAAGATGTTGACATTGAGTTCTTAGCAGACCGCGAAGGAACATTCCTCTTCTACAGCGAAGGCAACAAAGGCCTTGAAGGAAAACTCATTGTGAAGTAAGCATTTCCCGCACGTCTTTTGCAAGCGGCACATTTCTGCTCTTGATATACGATGAGACAATATCTCTTGCGGAGAGGCCCATTGCGGCAACCCTATTTGCGTACTCAAGAAAATCACGCAATTGCGCGGATTCCAACGCTCCTGCGTATGCGTGCGCAACCTGCTTCCTCTTTAGCCCATCAAGCCCTGCCGCGCCATCAACAATAAGCTCCACTGCCGAACGCAAGCACAAATCCGCATCAAAAACCCCTTCCCGCAACTTCCTTCGCAGCAGCGTTTCATACGTTTCCGCAGTTCCCTCAAACGGAGCATACACTTCTATCGGCCGCTTTTTGCCCACAATCCCTGCAAGCTCCCGATGACCGCCGCCAAAAAGTACGAGAACCCTGCCGGGCACTGCACCAATCTGACGCGCAACCCTCTCCTCGCGCTCGGCCTGAACCCGCGCATCAATACGCAGCACGGTCTCACGCGCCCGTAACGCATCATCAATCGGGCCCGCAATCAGCCGCAAATACGTTATCCTGTCTGCATTCTGCATTGCGAGCAAATCCCTTTGCGGGGCAAACGTCCGCTCAACCACGTACTTCTTCCCCTGAAAAACCCGTGACAAATATTCCTGCTTCTCCTCATCGTAATAAATCGGCAGCGCATCATTTTTGATTCTCTCGCCCTTAAACGAGCGATTCATTAGTTCCTCAAACTCGTCCGCATCCCTTTCCCGCTCCATCACCAACTCTTCAAAAAGAACATCCGCCCTTGCTGCCAACTGCTCAAATTGCGGCGTCCTCAATTCAGCAATATTTACACGAAAATGCGGCTCCCCTAACCTCGCCCCGTGATGCCAAAAATAGAACATAACTGTTTCATCAGACATAGTAACCACTTAACAGGAGTTATTTAAAAGGCTTTCTGCGCTCAGCCCACTCCGGCAGCGGCACAAACAACTCAACCTGCCCAAGACCCCTTCTTGCCGCGGCATACGCAACACGCTTCCACTCCCTACTCTGATAAATCTCACTTACGCTTATCAAGTCATCCACGCGCGCCTTCCAATACGACGCATTCGGAATCCGCAAATACGATTCTTTGTCAACGATAATCTCAAACGGAATCCCAAGACTCTTCCTTAGCTTTTCCTTGAACCGCTCAAATGCCCTCAGTGCGGATATTTCTTTTGCCCCGCCCTGCCTCAATACCGCACAAATCTCATCACGCGAAAGCACGTCCCTGTCCCGATACGCCTCAAGCACCTCGCGCACACGATACAACCCCCTCACCGGCGGAACTTTTTCCGAGCCCCCGTGATAGTGCACCCTGCCCGTCAGCCTGATTCCCTCATCATCAGGCAGGCGCTCAAGCTGAGCCTCAAGTGAGCGCACATACTGTTCCAAATGCTCAAACTCCTCTGCCCTGCTGCACAAATCATCAAACTCAGCAGAACCAATAGTTGCACTTTCTGCAATTGCGAGTTTCGCTTCCAATTCCCGAACCCGCGCCTGCAACGACTCAACCAGACCATACCCTTCTTTATTTTCTCCATCTGCCTTCCCGTTCAATTCGGACAATGATTTCTCCTGGCAGCGCTTACCCTCATTCGCCCGCACAATGACCTCATCCGCATAACCCGGAACCACGCGCTCAAGCACAGCCCTTGTCACCACATACTCCCTTCCCCTGCACTTTCTCTCCATTACTGTTGCAACGCGCCCGAGCATCTTCCCGTATTTTCTTCCATCGCCACCCGCAACCTCTGCCAGCAAACGCGCAGTCACGCGATACAAGCCCGCAGAAGAATAATCAACCGTTTCAGACTCTTGCTCAGCATTCACGCTGACCGCGCTTGGCAACACGCCGCCGTTTCCATCCTGAAAACTTCGCAACTGTTCAAGCCCGCCCTTTCCCACCACTTCCTCAAGAAGCACCTCACCCACACGGTACTTCCCATCCCGCAACCCGCATTTCCCGTGCCGATACTTTCCCAACAACCTTCCGTGATACTCGCGCGCAGAGCCGCCCAGCACCCGCGCAATATCACTGCCTGAAAGAACATACTCCGCGCCGTTTCCCTCATCCATACAAAAACGCTCCGCGCACCCATTTATAACGATTATTGTGCCCATTCACAAACTTTAAATACCGTCATCGCGGCAAGCTCCCCAAACGAGGTGTACCATGCCAACAAAAACCGCATCAAAATCAAAAGTCAAAGTTTACTCAACACCAACCTGCCCGTACTGCCACGCAGCAAAAGACTTCCTGAAAGAGAACAAGATTGACTTTGAAGACATCGACGTTTCCAAAGACCAGGACGCCGCACAGGATATGATAGAAAAAAGCGGACAAATGGGCGTTCCCGTCATCGACATCAACGGAACCATCATCGTCGGCTTTGACAAAGACGCGATGAAAAAAGCGCTCAAAATCAAGTAATCATCCTGTTTTGTACTTTTCTTCTTTCTTGTACACTTCTTCCGGCTTTGCAATAGAGTAATTGTCTTTATTTTTCATTTGCTCCTCAACCTCTTCCATCGCACACTCCCAGCGAAAATCATCAAGCATCCGCTCAAGCGCACGACCACCACCAAAGAACGGGATAAAACGGGTTCTCTCTTTTTTCGGCATACACGAAAACAATACTTCTTCATTTAAAATGATGATGACATATTATTTTTATGGTTGCGGAGCTTCTTACAAAACAAGATGCTCCCTATTGTGCTCCTGCACGCTCTCTGAAGATGGCCTGAAAAGTGTAAAGCGCAGCCGCCAAGTGGACGCGCCGAGATTACGCGGCAATACTTCATCTTGCGATTCGCATTGCCGAGTTCTCACCTTCGCTTTGCTCAGGCGAGATGAACTGCGTTCAAATCTGAGAAGTATCGATGCGTTTGTCCTTTGCACTTGTCAAGTGGACGCGCCGAGATTTGAACTCGGGGCCCCGTCGTTGCGAACGACGTGCTCTACCAGGCTGAGCTACGCGCCCATGAACGGCAACCGTTGAGAAGATGTTTATAAAGGTAGTGGAAATGTTGCCTACTTGAGTGGATATTTTTTTTTCGATGTATTTTCGTATGTCTGCACTGAACAACAATCCTTCCTTTTGAAACCCTTTGGCTCCAAGAATTGAGGTTAACGAAATACCTCTGTCGTAGTGTACCCTCAATAAATCAAGTAGGAGATTATTACCTCCGTTACAGTGGAATTGATTGATTATTTTCTTTTTTGGATATCCGATGAACTCGCTGTAGTTCAGATAATCGTCAGGTCGACGATTGAATCTGAGTTTTGTCTTCTTTCCGTGTCCAAAAATATGAATATTCTTGATTTCGATAGAACCTACAATTTTTCGAAAGTCTTCTTTTGTAATATGTGCGTAAACCTTGTAAGGCATTCCTTTCTTTCTGTGCCACTTCACAAGATGATCTATTCCTACTGAGTATATGAGTTCATTGTGCCAGTTCAGTGCTTGATTAATTTTTGGATTCTTGTGATTGAATTTGTCAACAATCACGATTGCGCTGTGAGGACCGTTGCTCTTCATTTCCATACGTCCAACTAAGAACTTTTTTGCTTTTTTTGCTCTTTGCCGGTCAAAAAATGAAAGTACATTAATGATGATGGCTATCATCAAGAGAACATAGAAGATCAACCATTTCAAGTACATATAGTATGGCTGAATTTAACCTTTAAATGTATTTCTTCACTCCTGCTTTCAGACACCATTTCTGCACGGGGCACGCGCTGCACACCGGCGTTGGCGCCTTGCAAACCGCTCTCCCGTGCGCCTTTAAGAGCCACTGGGTTTCCTTCCAATGGTCCTTTGGAATTAACGCATTGAGGTCCTTTTCAATCTTTTCCGGATTCGTGTTCTTCGTCCAGCCCAAACGATAAGAGACGCGGATGACGTGGGTGTCGCACACAACACCCTGCACGATGTCGAATCCATTCGCGAGGATGACGAGTGCGGTCTTCCTGCCGATACCCGGCAGCTCAACGAGCGCATCAATATCCTTTGGCACTTTACCTGAATGCTTTTCTTCAATAATTCTGCACGCCGCAATAATATTCTTCGCCTTGTTCCCTGCAAACGTCACCTTGCCGACATATTTCAGCAAATCATCAACCGACGCATTCGCATAGTCTTTCGCAGTCCTGTACTTTGCAAAAAGCGCAGGCGTGACATCATTTACCACTTCATCCCTTACTTGAGCGGAAAGAATTGCCGCGACAAGCAAATCAAGCGGAGTTTTGAAATTGAGATAGTATTTGGCGTTCGGATAAGACCTTTTGAGCTCTTTGAGTACGGTCAACGCTTTTTCCATAGCTGCTAGTTGATGAAAAACTTCTTAGGCCAATATTTGACACTGCCTTTTGCATTTACTTCATCGCAATGGTGCCCATCATCTTCCAAGACGCGCCGCGCCTTACTTATGCAAGCAGCTCTCAGATTCCCCGTGTCTCCAAGGACGTTAAGCAACAGCCATTTCCGTCCCTTATCTATCACTATTGGAATCGGCATATCAAGAACTTCTGCCATCAGAAATCACGCCCTTTTTCCTCAACACTTCAAGCGCCCAGGATATTCGCTCCACCGGCAAACGTGTATCTACATACAAATCAAGTGCGTCAACCTCCCTTTTTCCCTGCAGCTTATATTTCGCAATCGTTTCACGAATCAACTCCAAGATGAACGAATCAGTTGCCCTTGCCACGTGTACGCTCTGTAATGCCATAACTGAGAACACGTATTTTCTCTTAATAAATATATGGGAGAGAAGATTGGAAGGTTTACGGAATCTGCTCAGTGGACAAGGCGGGATTTGAACTCTCGACAATTGCGATTGTCGGAAGTTCAAACCCTCAGTTCATATTTCAGAAAAAACGCTTCGCGTTTTAAACTTTATGGACAAGGCGGGATTTGAACCCACAGCCTCCCCGCTGCCAGCGGGGCGTTCTACCGGGTTGAACTACTTGCCCTTAATACCCGCTGCCTCAAGAACTGTTTAAAAACGTTTTGCTCACGCAACCCTGCTGCGCCTTGGCATTTGCAGAACCACGCCCCTCCCGCGTATCATCTTGCGCAACTTTTCCATCTCCTCTTGCGCCCGTTCCTGAATCAACACTTCCGTTTTTTTCAGCACATCAAGCGTGTTATGGCCCTGCCTTAATTCATCCGCGTACGCGTGCCAGTTGCGAATGAGCACCTCGGGGTCGTCAACCGTGTATGACTTCCCGTGGCGATCGTGCCAGTTCGGATAAAACGGCTCAAGCTTTGCAATCGGCAAAACCAACCGCTGCTGCATCATCGCATACAACCTGCGCGCCAAATCCCTTTGCGCAAGCGGATGCGTCTCCGCGTCAAGCTGCCGCTTTATCTGCTGCGCAGCACCAATAAAAATCCGCGACGCCTCGTACCTTGCCGCAAGCTTCGTCCCTTCCTGCACTTCTGCCTCAATAAGCTCAACAAAACGACGCCCGGCAGCCTCAAGTCCCTTTGCGAGAACCGGAAGCTCCTTTCGCGCAACCTTGTCACGAACACTTACCCTTGGCCGTGCAGCGTCATCACCCTTCAGCGCAGACTTAAGAAAAGTCACATACTCCTCAACCAGCCCCCGATAATTCGGCCTTGTCCTACGAATCTCAACAACCAACGGCGAAACCCGCGCATATACTCTTGTGTCCGGCGTTCCGTACAAAACCTCCCACAAAATGAGGCGCGCAACACGGTGATACCGGGAATCCCTTGCCACTCCCGCAAGCGCTATAAGATTTTTGAACTTGTCAAGCCCCGCAACCATTTGCTTGTGATGCTCAACCAGCGCAATCATTGCCGCAGCATCCCTTTGCACCTGCTGAACCTCCCTATTGCCCAAAACCAGCCTTTCCTGCCAATTCTCAAAAGAACGCTTCCGATAATCAGAATACTTATTACTCAACCAACTCATAGCGCCCATACTTTCCAAGAATCCCTTCTGCTTTAAAACTACTGTGTATGGATTGTCGTACTTACTCCAAAT
Organism: Candidatus Woesearchaeota archaeon; assembly: GCA_003599055.1. Classification (GTDB taxonomy): domain Archaea; phylum Nanobdellota; class Nanobdellia; order Woesearchaeales; family ARS49; genus SURF-65. The sequence goes on along the minus strand of QZIM01000005.1, from coordinate 10,237 downwards.
CAACAAAACAATGGCCCAAACAACGCCTGTGCTCCACACTTCCCCGCACAAACGCGGCATCCGCATAGCGCGCCTGATACTCCTTTGCCTTTTGTAAAAGCCCTGCCGGCAAACCACACTCTTCACCCGACGACAAATACTTTACAAGACGCTCAACAAACAATTCCCGATGCACGCCCAACTCATCAAGCCCCGGAGTCCCCCTCAATTCCTCCTGCTCATCACGAACAACCCGAACCGCACCCGCGGAAACCGCACTTTGCACCCTCTCCGATGAGTACACCTCATTTGCCGCAACCAAATACTGCGCATTCTCAAACACTCCGCACTTTCGCAACTTCAGCGCACCCGCAACCGCCTCCAAATTCCACTTCCTCAAACGAACCAAACCGTGAACCTCGTACGCCCCATTCTCATACCTTTGTGCGTGCCCGGCAACAACACCACCCTCCACGCGAACACCCCAATGCCGCTCTTCCCTTGGCTGCAAGCCAAAACTCCGTAATACCTCCATCACGGCAAAACGCATCCGCTGATACGGAATATGCGTCGGATTCGCAACCGCCCCGTGCACCCCCTCAATTCGCCCAAACACACTGTAGCCAAGCGTGTTCTCATCCACATACACCGCCCCTCCCCCTGACTTGCGCCTCGTCACTTCCAACAAATCCCACGCTGCATCCTGCACGTCCCAAGCAGACTGGTTCTTTGCCAAAATAACTCCCGGCTGCTTAAATGAATAAACCCGCACAATCTCCTCAAACTCCCGCGCCCTTACCGATTCAAAACACGCCTCGTTTCGCGCAAGATTCTCAACCGCGCTCATCCCCTCATCAATCACGACAATCTTTCTTGGCATACCTGCCCTTTTTCAGCGCTTGATATAAAAGAATACCTGTCCTACACAATCGTCACGCCAAGCACTTTTCCAATCAGATAGCCCGCAATCGCCGCGGTCATCCCCACAACGGCCATCTCAAGCCCTGACTTGAACGGGTGCACCGCCGTCCATTGGCCCTTTATCGCGCCTGATGCAAAAAGAACAACCGTTGAGAAGCCAAGCGTTACAATAACGGCAACCTCGACCGGCAGGAAAATGAACGGCACAAGCGGCACCAAACTTCCCGCAATCGCGGCAAAACCCACGATTACGGCATCACGCACGGGATGCGCAAACTCGGTCTCACTCAGCTTCAACTCATCACGCATCATCGTCTCCACCCACACTTTCTTATTGCTTGTAATCTTTTTCACAATATCCTCAAGCAATTTCCCTGAGAATCCCCGCGCGCGGTAAATCTCGCGCACCTCCCTTCGCTCCTCATCAGGCTTTGTTTTAATTTCCTCGTACTCGAGCTCAAGCTGCTTTTGATAATACTCCTTTGATGCCTTGCTGCTCGTATACGCAACCGCGCCCATGCTAATTGATTCGGCAAACGTCGCCGCAAGACCTGCGATTAATACCATACTTCGCGCGCCCGTCGCTTCCGCGACGGCGAGAACTATTCCCAACACGTTCACCAAGCCGTCCTGTCCGCCCAAAATCAAGTCGCGCAGCCACGCACTGCTGCCGTGCCCCTCTTTTTGCATCATTCATCCTTTTACTCGCTTATTTAAAAAGTTTTACAAACTCTTCCTTGGTGAATCCTGATTGCCTGATGATACTCAGAAGCGTTTTCATCTTCAAACAACAAGAATCCACCGATTTATGATCGGTGGCTTGCTGTGCGCAAACCACAGTTGGGTGGATTCTTGGTGTGCTCAAAAACCACTGGTCACTCACGCCATCGGTGTTGAGTGAGCCGAAGTGAGGGACTGCCGGTGGTTTTTGACATCAGTATTTCCGTGTAGCGGAACCGTTACCAGCCGCTTCAAGCCATTTACTTCCCCGAGCAACTGCGCGTGTGAACCGCGCTGATTTCGTATGAAGAACCCTTCTTTGAGCAGTGCACAAACAACTTCCCTTCCGGATACTCGCGGCAGCTTCACCTATGCGGAAAGCGGGATGGTCAATTCAGTTACCTTTGCCTTGCGCCTTGCAAGAAGCTCGTCCAGAATGCCTTCCTCCTGCGCAACCTGCACGTGGCCCTCGACTGCCTCACGCAAATTCCGCAGCGCTTCCTTTGGCGTTTTCCCTTCACTTGCCACATCAAGTTCGGGACAAAGCGCAATGTACTCGCTGCCGTCCTTGCTTACAATGCAGGTCAATTTCAGGAATTTTGCCATCACGTCCAATCACCAGTTCATAATATAAAAAACTTCCTTTAAGTGCATATCGATGAAAAATCAGAAAACTTTCCGGGTTGAATCGGAAATTCAAGGCATCGGCACTGCCTTTGCCAGCTTTGGCTTATATCTTTTGAGCAGCAGGCTGTTCGACACCACGCTTACACTTGAGAGCGCCATTGCGACGCCGGCAAGCACGGGACTTAACAGCCAGCCCGTCAAGGGGTACAGCGCGCCTGCCGCAACCGGAATCAAAATCACATTATACGCAAACGCCCAAAACAAGTTCTGCTTAATCTTGCGCATCGTCCTTTGGCTCAGCTCAATTGAAGCCACAACATCACGAACATCATTTTTTACCAACACTACATTTCCCGCCTCAATTGCAATATCCGTCCCGCTCCCAATCGCAATCCCCACATCCGCCTGCGTCAGCGCAGGAGCATCATTAATCCCATCGCCCACCATTGCAACCTTCAGCCCCTTTTGCTGCAGCTCCTTCACCTTGTCTGCCTTCTGATTCGGCAACACTTGCGCAAACACATTCTCAATTCCTGCCTCTTTTGCAATCGCCTCTGCCGTCCGCTCATTATCGCCCGTCATCATAAACACCTTCTTCCCTGACTTTTTGAGCGCAGCCACCGCTTCCTTTGCAAAGGGCTTAAGCTCATCACGAACCGCAATAAGCCCAACGACCTGCCTTGATGCCGCAACAAAAACCACGGTCTTCCCTTCCGCCTCAAGCTGCTGCATCCTGCCTTCACATTTTTCCGTCACAATTTTGTGCGATTCCATCAATTTCCGATTCCCCAGCAAAATCGTCTTTGCCGCATACCTTGCCGAAACACCTTCCCCGGTGAACGACTCAAAATGCGCCGCTTGCGGAACAGCAAGCCCCTTCTCTTTTGCCCTGCGCACAATCGCATCCGCAAGCGGGTGCTCACTTCGCTTCTCCACAATCGCCGCAAGCTGCAGAACACCATCCTCCTTTGCCTTCCCAACCGGCACCACATCCGTCACTTCCGGCTTGCCTTTGGTCAGCGTACCCGTCTTATCAAAAATAACCGCCTGCACATCACGCACCTTTTGCACGCTCTCCGCATCCTTAAACAAAATACCAAACTCGGCCGCCCGCCCCGTCCCCACCATAATTGCCGTCGGCGTTGCAAGCCCAAGCGCGCACGGGCACGCAATGATTAACACGGCAATAAACGCCGTCAGCGCAAGCATCGTGCTGCCAAACGCCCACCACGACACAAACGCGGCAGCAGCAATCAGCATCACCGCAGGCACAAAATAATACGCAATCTTATCCGCCAAATCCTGAATCGGCGCCTTGCTCCCCTGCGCCTCCTCCACCATCCGCACAATCTGCGCAAGAACCGTCTCGCTCCCTACCTTTGTTGCCCGAAACGTAAACGACCCCGTCTTATTCACCGTTCCGCCAATCACCTTTGCCCCGGCCACCTTCTCAACCGGAATACTTTCCCCGGTCATCATACTCTCATCAACACTTGATGCGCCCGAAAGAACAACCCCATCCACCGGAACTTTCATCCCCGGCTTTACCACCAGCACATCTCCTGCCTTTACTTCCTCAATTGGAATCTCCACTTCTTCCTTTCCCCTCAGAACAATTGCGGTCTTTGCCTGCAACTTCAGCAGCTTCTTTACCGCCTCCGACGTCTTACCCTTTGCAACCGCCTCAAGCAGCTTTCCAAGGAGGATGAACGCGACAATAAGCCCCGCAATCTCAAAATACAACATATCCGCAGCATACCCTTTTGCCCCAAAAACAAGCATCACGGCAACAAATAAACTATAGACATACGCCGCTCCTGTTCCTATTGCCACCAAACTATCCATATTCGGCAAACGGTTGACCAGCGCGCGAAGGCCGTTTGTGTAAAAAGAACCGCCCGCAAGCACAATCGGCGTTGCAAGCGCAAACTGCAAAAACGCGACCAGCTTTTCACCCAAATGCGGAAGCGGCAAGCCCACCATATGCCCCATTGCAAGATAAAGCAACGGAACACCAAACACTCCCGCAACAAGCGTGCGCACCTTCCAATACCGAACCTCTGCCTCACGCACATCCCGCTCAGTATCCGCAAGCGCGGCACCATACCCTGCCGCCTTCACTGCCGCGATAAGCGCATCCGCAGAAACCTCACCTGAAACTTCCGCACGCGCAGTTGCCAAATTCACCTTCACCGACGCAACACCCGGCACTCTTTGCAACGATTGCTCAACAATATTTTGGCAATGCGCGCTCTCCATCCCCGAAATTGCAAGCGTAACTTTCCCTTTTGCCTCTTTTGCGTGCGCTTCCGTCTCATACCCTGACTGCTTAATTGCACCTTTCAGCATTTCCTCAGAAACCAGCTGCGGGTCAAACTCGACAAACGCCTTGCTTGCGGCAAAATTCACACTTGCACTCTTCACGCCTCCAACCTTTCTTAACGCGCCCTCAATCTTTTGCACACAACTCGCACAGCGCATCCCACTTATCGGGATTTGCACTTTCTTACCCGCGCCCGCAAACTTGTCCTCACAATCCTTACTGCAGAAATAAAACGTTTGGCCCTCTTTTTGCAGCTTAAACCTCGCCGTAACCGGATTCACATCCATACCGCAAGACGGGTCCTTTACCATCACTTACGGATAATCAAGGGACTTTATAACCTTTCTCCTCACGAACAAGCATACTTTTCTTTTCATCATACCGCACCGACTCCCCCGGATGCTCAAGCCCGACCACGAACTCACCCGGCCGGTCAAAATATTTCAACTCGCCCTCGTGCGCCGCGCCTTTGTGCGCGACAAAACCCTCGCCTCTTGGTGTTCTCGTCCAATCAAGCCGGTCATAAAAATCATACGACCTTGCAATAATCACGCGCAACTTCTCAAGAACATTCGGATGAATCGCACGAACAAGACCTGCATACTGCCTTATCTCCTCCTGTGAAAGCAATTTTTCCGACAAATACGGCGCGCTGCCCGGCTGCTCAAGACCAATTGCGATTCGCGCAACCTGACTTTCCTTCAGCAGTTCCGCGCCTTTCTCCAACGTTGTGCAATACAGTTCCTTACCTTTCGCGACCCTTCGCACTTTTCCCAAAAGACGATACGCGCCCTCTCTTGACGTCCAGCCAATCACCTGCACCGCGCCAAACGCGCAGCGAACATAATCCGTCTTTCTTACCGCGCCTGAAACCGCCCGCAGCAATTTTAGCGAATCCGCCTGCTGTTTCTCATACGGAATCGTGATAACACAAAGAACCTGCGCTCTTGCCGTTTCATTCACCAACTTTTTTACAGAAAACTCGCCTGCCTCAACCATCTCTTCAAGACGAGAACGCACCGGGTCGAATGTTTGCATACGCCCGCAGTATGAAAAACAACTCAAAAGAATATGGTACTGATTGCCGTACTTACCGTGTTTTGCGCGCGGCCTTCACTTCCTGCATTGCCGCATCCGCTTTCTTCTCAAGACCGACAAAAATTGCCCGACGCTCCTCTTCCGTCAACACTCCCGAGCGAGCCCCATCAAAACTTGCAATGCCAACATACACGCCCTGCAGATAAACTTCCTCACCTGTTCCGCCCGGGCCCGTTACACTCATCGTCGCAACCGGCACCACCTTCTCAAACCGCGCCTTGAGCATATACGGGTCAGCATCAGTCACCACGCGAAACTCATCCCCGCCAATGCGGTACACCTTATCCTCGGCACGCGTGACGCGCTTCAAAATCTCACCAAGCTGCCTGATAACACCATCGCCTTCCACCTGCCCGTACTCATCATTAATCTTCTTGAACCCTATCGCGTCAAGCGCAAGCACGTGCATTTTTTTCCCGTACGCAATCGCCTCTTCCACATTCCTTGCCATATCTCCCCAGTACGCGCGGCGGTTCGGCAACTCCGTATTATCATCCATATACGCAAGCCTTCGGAACCGGCGCGTTGTCGCCTGCAACTGACGCCGTGACTGCTTGAGCTGACGCGACTTTTCCCGCATCGCCTCTTCCATCACTTCCCAATACTCCGGCTGCCTACCCTCAATTACCGGAAGCGGAGACAACCCCTGGTCCGCATCAATGAACCGCTCATAGAACCGCCTGAACTCCGGCGGCAATGAATCCTGCTCGGGGTCAAGAGGAATCTGCGTGTCCGATAAAATCAAAAGACGGCGACGCCCGCCCGCATCACTCATTGACGTCGTATACCCAAAAACATCGCCCTCTGCCCTTGGCAAATACAATGCGGCATTCGGCGCGATGCGGTCATCAATAAAAACACCATCCGGCCCGCGCCCCAGAAACGATTTGGGCACATCCCGCGCGCAATGCTGCGTGTACGGAGCGTCCCTTGACGGCGGAAGAGCATAGACAACCTGAATCACTTGCGGCGCTGACTCAACAATTCGCTCCAACCGGTTAACCGCGCTTGTTTCCTGTTCAATCATCAGACACCAACTTTTTTGATTTTATGCAATTTATATATTTCTTTTTAAATATATGTGTTCCCGGCTCGCTAAATAGTGTCACTATTGACACAACCAGACTGGCTTTTTGTATATTTAATTCTTCAGTACGGCACGCCGTACAACCTCGCCACCACCCTTTTTAACCAAAGAAACCGCCCACACTTATGATACTTGATGTGCTCATCTTCCTTCTCGCCTGCCTTGCCCTTGTCAAAAGTTCAGGCTACACCGTCACCTCCATCAGCCACCTTGCACGCCACTTCCGCCTCACCGAATTCGTCACCTCCTTCATCGTCGTTGCCATCGTCTCAGCCCTCCCCGAGACATTCATCGCGCTCATCAGCGCATTTCGCGGAGAACCCGCCCTTGGCCTTGGCACCCTCCTTGGCGGCAACATTGCCGACCTCACCCTCATCTTAGGACTCGTTGCCCTTGCCGGAGGAAAAACACTCCGCATTCACAGCAGCATTGTCCGCAAAGACCTCTTCTTCTGCCTCCTTGCCCTCCTCCCCATCCTCCTTGCCCTCGACGGCAAAATCGGCAGAATCGACGCCGCAATCCTCCTCATCAGCGGAACCGTCTTCCTCCTTGTCCTCCTCTCCGAACGCGCCTCCTTTCACAAACCCTACCAAAACGGCAACCACGCCCTCAAACAATTCGCCCTCTTTACCGCAGGCATCACCATTATGCTCGCCTCCGCCCACTTCATCGTCACATCAGCAGAAGCGCTCGCCCTCACCATCGGCATTCCCGACCTCATCATCGGCCTTATTTTGGTCGCGCTCGGAACAACCCTTCCCGAATTCACCTTCTCCCTTCAAAGCATCCGCAAAGGCCACGACTCCCTTGCCGTCGGCGACCTCCTTGGCGTTGTCGTCGTTGATGCGACCCTTGTCATCGGATTCATCGCACTCATCACGCCAATTGCCGTTGAGAAATCACTCGTTGCCCTCATCGGCGTCTTTACCGCATTTGCCGCAGTCTTTGCCCTCATCTTTATGAGAACAGATGAAACAGTCACCAAAAATGAAGGGCTTGCACTCGTGCTGTTCTATATCGCGTTCGTGATGGTACAGGTGTTTATCACATGAACGAATTCCTCCGCGACCTCGAAGCGCTTGCCTCCCCGCTCTTTTACGCACTCGTCATGGCAAGAACACTCATCGGCATTATCCCATTCTTTTACCTGCTCGCCCTTGCAGGGCTTTTCAACACCACTCTTTTCTTCACCCTGCGCGCGCTCACCATCCCCATAAACCGCCCCGCGCTCCTTGGCGCAACACTCCTTCTTCTCATCAGCACATACTACAAAAGCAGCTGGTTCTTCGGATTCACCGCGCTCGTCTTCCTCGCACTCCTCTTCGGACAAAAAACAACCAGAAAAATCCCTGCAGGAACACTTGCGCTCAGCACGCTCCTTGGCCTTGCCAGCGCCGCACTCAGCCTTGCACTCCTTCCTTAAGCATCAAACAAGCCGCCAACGTTTGGCGCAGCCGCTGCACCCTCATCAGCCTCAAAGTATTCCTTTTGCTCGAATCCGAACATTCCCGCAACAATGTTTGCCGGGAACCTGCGCACCTTCACGTTTAAGTCACGCACTGCGCCGTTGTAGTTATCGCGCTCAACCTTAATTCGATTTTCAGTTCCTTCCAACTGAACCTGCAAGTCCAAGAACTGCTCATTTGCCTTCAGGTTCGGATAGTTCTCAACCACCACCAACAAGCGAGACAATGCTGAATTCATTTCGTTCCCTGCGGATTGCAACTGCGCAGGCGATGAAGCCCTCCCAACACTTGCCCGTGCCGCAGTAATTTCTTCAAGGACAGGGCCCTCATAGTCCGTATACTCCTTCACTGTTGCCACAAGATTCGGAATCAAGTCAGCCCTTCGCTGATACGCCGTCTGCACATTCCCCCACTTCGCATCAACCGTCTCATCAAGAGAAACAAGACTGTTATACGTCCCGCCAACCCAGAGGAGCACAAGAAGAATGACTGCAACAATGCCAACGCCCACATAAAGACCGGTCTTTGATTTTGCCATACTCTTGCTGTTTTTTCCCTGCTTATAAGCTTTGCTCTCGAAAGATTTATATTCGGTCTTTCCAAAAACAGGCACGAAAAGACGTGATACTGCAATTCAGCATTACCAAACGCGCACTCTACTTCCTCATCACTCTTAGCATACTCATCACCGGCGCACTCCTTACCGTCGCCTTTGGCGGAAACAACCCTTCGCTCGTCGGCCACAGCAGAGGGGAAATAAGCGGAGTTGGGCCCGTCATTGTCGTTCAGGGAACCACGGAAACAGCCATTCAAACCGCAATTGACGAAGCAGCAGTCCTTGGCGGAGGAACCGTCCTTATGCACGCAGGAACGTACACCATCGCAGGACCAATCAACCTCACCAGCAACATTTCCCTCATCGGCCAGGGCTCCGGAACAATCCTTCAGGCGACGACGAACAGCATAGACATCATTACTGAAAACAGCGCAGCACTCCTTGTTAACGTCCGCCTTCAGGACTTTGCCATCCGACCCGGAAGCGCAACCGGGCTTGACGGCGTTGTCTTCACCGACGTCACCGGCCTTATCGAAGGACTTGACATCTCCGGTATCCAAGGGCGCTCGATTAGCGTCACGCGCACCATCATCCCAAGCCCCATGACCACGGTCATCCGGCGCAACACCATCGTCTCCACCGGAACCGACGGCATCGTAGTGTCCGGCGGCAGCGACATCCCCGGCGCGAATGTGATAGTCACCCAAAACGTGGTCAACGGCACAGTCTCCGACGCCATTGACTGTCAGGGCCATTCCGAAATCAGCAACAATGACGTTCGCGGCGGCATCGGCATTCGCGGAGCCGCACAATGCATTATCAGCGGCAACCACGTAACGTCCACAACAGGCGCGGGAATCGATGTGAGCGGCGCACAAGTCCACATCTCAAACAATGTCGTCATCCTATCCCAACTCGAAGGAATCACCTGCACCTGCGCAGGAACCATCGTCGGCAACACCGTACGCCTTTGGTCCCAAGGCGCAGGAACACACGCAGGCATCCGCGCAAGCGCAGTCGGCGGCGCGACCAACCCTGCAGTCCTCATCAGTTCCAACTGGCTTGAAGCATTCGTCGGAGGAGGCGAAGGAATAAACGCATCAGGCGTTGTTGCAATCACCGGCAACCACGTCCTTCCGCAAACCGGCTTCTTTGGAATCGCGGCAAACGGCAACGATTTCACCGTCAACGGAAACGTCGTTGAAAACGGCGGAATCTGGACCGCCAGCCGAAGCGAATATGCAGTCACCGGCAACGTCATCAACGGCAATTTCGACCTCAACGCCACATCAGGGTCAAGCTTTGCCATAACGGGAAATTTTGTCCAAGGAGACCTTGATGCAACCGGCTCAGCCGCCTGTACCATTACCGGAAATGTCGTTAGCGGCGTATCCTCATTCAGCGGCTGCTCTGCGGTTAACAATATCTAAGAACTTCTACCAGCCGCCCGAAGCCCCCCC
>QZIM01000022.1 GCA_003599055.1 Candidatus Woesearchaeota archaeon | reverse complement strand
AGGTATCGTTTGACGGGTTGTGCTGAGCGGATAAATTCATTGGTCTTGATAGCCAGTTCTGAAAGCAAGGGAGTGATGGGCGTCTCGCTCGGATAGTCAAGACGTGCTTTGGTTGCGTCTACATTGCTGCCGATTGTTTCGGTAATTCCTGTCTTTTGTTCGAAAAAGTGGGCAACAATATGTGCTGCGCTGTGGAGTTTTCTGATGGTGTTTCTGTTTTGAGTGTCAATGATAACGTCAACGGTATCGCCTGCGCTAAAAGGTGGCTCTTGAGCGAGCGTGTAAACAATAGTATCCCCAAGGTCCTGCGCGTGGGCAACGTCAATGCCGCCGATGGTTCCTTTGTCGGTTGCTTGTCCGCCGCTGAAGGCAAAGAGGACGGTTTGGTCAAGGACAACGGTGTTTCCGTTAACTTTTTGCACTTTTGCCGTGCAGCGGTCAATGTACGCGTCCTCGATGTAGAGTTTCTTAGTCACGGCATTGCCGGGCAGCAGGTTGATTTTAAGTCTTTCGCGGATAGATAGGGGTGAAGCCGAGCTTTTCTGCAATGCTGTCTATGTATTCCTCAACCCGTCCGAATCCTTTTCTTTGTGCTTCAAATTCTGCTTCTTCGGGGTTGTTGGCGCCGACGGTTTTTTCAAGGACAGAAGAAATTCCCACTTCGCCGATGAGACGCCCTTCCACAGTATCGTACGCGATTGATTGTACGGTGAGAGGAACTCCGCTCAGGTAGTTTTCGCGGCTGGGTGCAAGTCCTCTTCGGTGGATTGAGTGCACGTTTGTGATGAGAAGTAAGTCAATCATAATGTCAGGGCCGGTGAGGCGGGGGTTTCCAAGGCGGGACATTCCTGTTTTGAATCCTGAGAAGGCAAGCGGTTCTTTGATTCCGTCAACCAAGAAGTCAAAATCTTTGTGTGTGCAGGACGTGCCGTGTATTGTTTTTGCAAGTGTTCCGTATACGGTGCCTCCGATGAGGTCAACTTGGCCGATAAGGATTGGTTTTAGGAGTGCAAGGCAGTCGTGATATTGTTGGGGGAGGTGTTGTGGAAATGCGGAAAGGTCCATGAAAAAAATAAGGGAATTGCGGTATTTAATCCTGTGCTGTGAGGAGCAAGTAACAGCAATATTTATAAAGCGTCAAGAAGCGCGGTTAAACTACAGCGGGGTAGGGAAGTCTGGAGTTCCCGATGGGCTCATAACCCATAGCTCGGTGGTTCAAATCCACCTCCCGCTATTTTGGGCACAGTGGATTTGAACTCCAGCCACGCAAGTGGTTTGAGTTCAAACGCCGTTCAGTGCTTTGGTGCACGGGCTGAACGTCCACCTCCCGCTATTTGGGGGTCTCCAGGCCCCCTTTTTTCTTGATGGTTTTGGTTGGGGTAAGAGAAACGCATTTAAAGTGATGCGTTGGCCGATCTTGTGAGGGTGAAGACAATGGATTATGTAGTGTATGTTCCGGTAGAAGGGCAGCTTGCAGGAGAGGTCGATTTTTGGCGAAGGGTTTGGGGCCTTCGCGAGCGTGCGCTGGCGCCGCATTGCACGTTGTTTTATGGTTCCTTTTCTGAAAGGGATGAGTGGGAAATGCGGGAGAGTTTGGCGTCAATTGTGCAGCACAGCTTTCCGGCAAGGCTTGATGGCCTTGCGTTGTTTGATAATGATGCGGTTGTTTCGCGGGTCAGGCCTGATAGTGATTTGACCGTGCTGCATTACAAGGTTGCCGAGCGTTTGAAGGTTTTTGCAAAAAAGGAAGTTCCTCCAAAGGATGAGGCGCTCGTTCCTGCCTATGCTGAGTTTGGTTGGGGTTATGCGGGCGAGAATTGGTCTCCGCACGTGACCGTGGGGTATGGGTTCTTGCGCGGCTCGGAAAGCCCGCTTGAAGGCAGGTCGTTTAGGGTGGGCGAGATTGTGCTTGCAAGACGGAATGGTTCTTGGCAGGATGTGGCACGCTATTTCCTAAGGGATTAAAACCATTCCCCAGTAGTGAAAGAAGCAAGTTTTATATAGTACTGATAGGGCAATGCTCGTGGAGGAATACACAATGACTGAAGAATCTACACAATCAACGCCGCCTGCAAATCAGGCACAAGGAAGCGAAGCAGCACCGCAGGAATCTACGACGCAAGCTGACGCAACTGCTCCTTCCGCAGCGTATCGAAAAGCGGAATTGAAGGAAGCGGGAAAGAGTTTGGCAAAGGTAGTAAGGGACCCTATTGTTGACCTGTATGATGCAGGGCGTCATTTTGTGCACGCAGTAAATCCTGAGGCGAGCACGTGGCAAAAGATAGGAAGGTATGCAAAGGGTGCGGCAAAGTTTGTACTGGCTCCGCTTGCGGTTGCGGGAGGAATTGGTGCATCATACTATGCAACATATCACGCAGGAACGCAAAACGGCCCGCGGCGTGAGGTAAGAGGGGTGTTCAGCGTTGGTGCCGGCCATCTTGATGATGACGCGCACGCTGACGTGGTCATTTCATACGCAGATGGCAAAATTGAGCCTCGCTATGGAGACGGTACGGGAAAGTTTTACTCGCTGCCGCCAAGCGGTTCTGAGCCGCTTGACCTCGAAGTGCGTTTGAATCGCATCAGGGCTCAAGTGATTGACAGGCAGTAATTTTTCTTCTTTTGCTTTTTTAATTAAATAATTCTAGAAAAAATTTATCGCGGGCGCGTGGTGTCCGTGTGGAGTTTGTGCCGGATTTGGTTTTGCACGTCTTCGAATGCCTTGTGGAGTGCGCGGGGCAGTTCCCAGTCGTCCGCGTTTGAGCTGTCAAATTGTTGTTTGGTTGGCGTGATGACGCGAACGTGCATGGAGTATTTTTTGCGGTTGCCTTCTGCGTTGTGTGTTTTGACGTGGACAACCAGGCTGGTGTCGTTGTGGACGCCGCGCTTGATTTTTTCGTAATGTTCTGTGGCAATCGTGTTGACCGTGTCCTGTTCTTCGGGCGAGAGTGCTGAGACGCCGATGTATTGGATGAGTTCTGCTTTTTCTCGTGGTGTTCCTGACGACATATGCTGATTGCAATAGGTGGCGTATTTAAAGATTTCCGTGCAACAGTTTTTTATAATGAGGCGCGCAACTTCTCTCGAATGAACATTTGCGGTATTGATGAGGCGGGTCGCGGTTGCATTGTGGGCCCGATGGTTATTTGCGGCGCAATGCTTGAGGAGAAGGACCTCCCGAAGCTGGATGCATTAGGGGTCAAGGACAGTAAATTGCTCTCGCCTGCAGCACGGGTAAGGATTGCAGGAGAATTGCGCAAGTTTGTAAAGCACCAAATCATTTTGGTTCCGCCAAGCCAAATTGATGAGTATGTGCTGGATGGCTCGGGTGCGAAGAATTTGAACTGGCTTGAGGCGGAGAAGAGTGTTGAGCTTATCAGTATGCTGTCGCCAAATAAGGCAATTGTGGATTGTCCGAGCCCCAATATTAAGGCGTATGAGGATTATATGCGCGAGCGGCTTCTCAACAAAAAAGTTGAAATCAGGGCAGAGCACAAGGCGGACCACAAGTACAAGATTGTGGGTGCCGCATCGATTCTTGCAAAAGTTGCGCGCGATATGGAAATTGAGCGGATAAAATTGCAGGTGGGTGAGGATTTTGGCAGCGGTTACTTAACCGACCCGAAGACGCAAAGTTTTCTCAAGAGCAAGTGGAACGTTCACGCGGGCGTCTTCCGCCACAGCTGGTCCCCGTATCAGGAACTGGCAGGCCTCAAAAGGCAGAAGAGGATTGGGGATTTTTAGTCGCTTATCTTTCGGTCAAGCGATTGTTTGATTGCGTTCATAAATTCTTGGGTTCTCTCGGTCGGGCGATACGTTTTCATCGTGGGGTGGATGCTTCCGCTTGGGTCTTCGTACGTCGCATAGAGCATATCGCATTGTTCAAGGAATTCGCACGCGCCAAGGACGGTTGAGCCTGACCAGTAGCCCCAGTCAAATCCGATTGGCTCTTCGCGAAGGGCTTGAAAATCTTCATTAATTCGGTCGCAGAGGTGTTCAAATGAAATGCCTTCGGAAGGAATGTGGCGAAGGAGGAGCAGTTGTGCAAAGAACGTTTTGTCGCCGTCTCTTCGGGGTGTTGTAGTGGCAAGCTTTTGGCCGACTGTTTTGAAATAGTCAATTTCCGGTTTCATTTTGTGTCAACGCATTTAATCACGTGCCAGCCAAACTGTGTTTTGACGGGTTTTGAGAGTTCGCCCGGCTTGAGGGCAAAGGCGGCGATTTCAAATTCTTTGACCATTTGGCCGCGGGAGAACGTGCCTAAATCGCCGCCGTTTTTGGCGGATGGGCACAGGCTTTTTTCTTTGGCAGCTTGGCCGAAGTCTTTGCCGTGTTTGATGTCGTAGAGGATGCCAAGGGCTTCTGCTTCGGTTTTGACAAGGATGTGTGCTGCGTGGACTTTGGTTGCCATACGGGCAAAAAGACGGCAATCAATATTTAAACGCTTGCAAACCTTTTTAAATGCCGGATGGGTGTTTTTTCGTGATGGAAGCAGCGGCAGCGCCGGTGGAAGCGCCGGCGCCGAAAAAGGGGCAGGGAACAAAGATTACCAAGCTAGTTCTTGATGGGTTCAAGAGTTTTGGCAAGCACACGGAGCTTCTTTTCGGAGATGATTTTAACGTGATTGTGGGCCCAAATGGGAGCGGAAAGTCCAACGTGCTTGATGCGTTGTGTTTTGTTCTTGGGAAGTCAAGCAGTAAGCAATTGAGGGCGGAGAAGTCTGCGAATCTTATTTACAACGGGGGCAAGTCAAAGCAGCCGGGTAAGGCGGCGGAAGTGAGTATTGTTTTTGATAACAGTGCAAAGGTGTTCCCGATTGACGCGCCGGAAATTAAGGTGAGCAGAATCGTAAGGGGCGATGGTGCGTCAAAGTACAAAATCAATAACGAGACAAAGACGCGCCAGGAAGTGGTGGAGCTTTTAAGTATGGCAAAAATTGACCCGGATGGGTATAATGTTATTTTGCAGGGGGATATCGTGCGGTTAGTTGAGATGAGCCCGGTTGAGCGAAGGCAAATTATTGAGGAGATTGCGGGGATTGGGATGTATGAGGAGAAAAAGCAGCAGGCGTTAAATGAGTTGGAAAAGGTTGGGCAAAAGTTGAACGAGGCGGAAATTATTCTCAAGGAGCGCGAGTCGTATTTGAAGGACTTGAAGAAGGACCGCGACCAGGCGCTCAAGTATAAGGAGCTTGCGGATAAGGTGAAGCGCAATAAGGCGAGTTATCTCAAGCGCCAAATTGACCGCAGGCAGGATGAGCAAAAGAAGGTTGAGGGACGAAGTTCGGGGCATAAGGAAAAGTTGGATAAGCTGCTTGCAAAGGTGCGGGAGTTCCGCGAAGAGATTCAAAAGCGCAAAAGTGAGATTGCGCAGATGAATGCGGAAATTGAGAAGAAGGGCGAAGTTGAGCAGGTTCAGATTCAAAAGGAAGTTGAGCGCCTGAAGGTGGAGGTTGCAACCAAGCGGACCAAAATCAGTTCGCTCGCAACGGAAATTGAGCGGGTAAAGCAGCGTCGGGAGAGTATGCAAAAGAGTGCGGGCGAGGTTGAGGGGAAGATGGAGGGCCTCAATGAGCAAAAGGGCCGGCTCGCGGCGCAGCGGGAGGCGGTTGAGAAGACGCTGAAGGATTTGGAGAGGACAATTGCGGAGTTTAAGAAAAAGCACGACTTGAAGGATGAGGGGGAAATTGACGCGCAGTTCGAGGAGATGGATAAGAAGTCTGAGGAGAAGCAGCGCGAGATTCAGGGTCTGAGGGAAAAACAGCAAGCGCTTATTCGCGAGAAGGACAAGGCGGAGTTCCAGTTGGCGACAATTGACGAGAAGATTGCGAAAATTGAGGAGTTGGAGAAGGCAAACGAGGGTGAATTGAAGGGCTTGCGGCAGAAGAAAGAGGAGTTCAGGAAGGTTGTTCTTGAGTTAAACGAATTGCTCAATCAGGACAGTAAGGATGCGAACACGATGGCAAAGAGCAGGGTTGAGTTGCACCATATGACTGAGGAGGAGCATAAATTGCAGATTAAGCAGAGTGCGGTTCAGGAGCATATGTCGACGAATATCGGCGTAAAGAAAGTCTTGGAGAACCGCCAGAAGTTCGGCGAGGTGTATGGCACGGTTGCGGAATTGGCGAGCAGCGATTCCAAGTTCGCGGTTGCGCTTGAGATTGCGGCTGCGCAAAAGATTCACAGCGTGGTAGTTGACAGTGACCGGACGGCGGCTTTGGCGATTAAGTATTTGAAGGACCAAAAATTGGGTTTTGCGACGTTTTTGCCGATGAATAAGGTGCGGCCTGCGCAGGTGAAGGATGATGTGCGGAAGGCAAGTAAGGAGAAGGGCGCGTTTGGGCTTGCGATTGACTTGATTGATTTTGACCCGAAGTTTACGGACGTGTTTTCGCACGTGTTCGGGAGCACGGTTATTGTTGATACAATTGAGACGGCAAGGAAGATTGGCATTGGCGCGGCAAGGATGGTGACGCTCGAGGGCGACTTGTGTGAGACGTCGGGTGCAATGACGGGTGGTTTTCGTGCAAAGAAGTCCGGCGTGTTTAAGGAGAAGGAGATTGAAACGAAGCTGAGCGCGGCAAGAGCAAGGATTTCCGAGCTTGAGGACGAGTTGTCCTCGATTGAGAAGCGCAGAAGGCAAAATGAGGACAGGATTGCAAAGTTGCGCGAAACAAAGGCGAATCTTGAAGGTGACATTATCAGGCAGGAGAAGAGCCTGCATTTGGAGACGGGCGATGTGGAGACAACGCGCGGATTTAAGGATGATTTGCAAAAGACGATTAAGCAGATAGCGGATGAGTTGCAGTCGCTTGAGGAAAAGATTGGTGATGAGACCGGGGCGCTAACGCAGATGAAAATTGAGCGCCAGCAGCTGCGCGACA
Organism: Candidatus Woesearchaeota archaeon; assembly: GCA_003599055.1. Lineage (GTDB taxonomy): Archaea > Nanobdellota > Nanobdellia > Woesearchaeales > ARS49 > SURF-65. The sequence continues at coordinate 38,040 of QZIM01000022.1, read as the reverse complement.
AGATGACGCAGATGAGAAATCCCCGTGTTCTTGCGGAGTTGAACGCGTTTGAGGAAAAGCGAAGGCAGCTCCAAAGCGAGAGTGTGCGCCTTGATGCGGAGATAAAGGGTGTTGAGATGCAGCTTGAGAGCGTGTTTGGGAGAGACCGGCAAAATATTGAGAATCTGCTTGAGGCGATGGAAAAGGAAGAGGCGGCATTTGGGAAAGACCAAGAAGTGCTGGCAAAGGAGATGGCAGCCGAGGAGAATGAGCTGGCGAAGAAGGAAAAAGAGCAGGCCGCGTTTTTCAGTATGTTCAAGGAGCTTTTTGAGCGCAGAAACAGGCTGAGTGAGGAGATTAATGAGCGCGAGCTGAAGGTTTTGCAAAGTGAGGAGGCGTCAAGAAAGGAGGAGTTAACGCTGAACACGCTGTCCATTGAGGAGGCAAGGATGAAGGCAGAGCTTGCAGGGCTCGCTGCGGAGTTTGAGCAGTATCAGGGGGTTGAGCTTGATGTGGAGGCGCCCGAAGAGCAGCTCAAAAAGGAGATTAATGAGTTTGAGCGGATGATGGCGGGGATTGGGAGCGTGAATTTGCGCGCGCTTGAGATTTATGATGCGGTTGAGCGAGAGTATCAGGTGTTGATGGAAAAAAAGAAGGTGTTGCTTGTGGAGAAGGATGATGTGGTGAAGTTGATGGATGAGATTGAGTCAAACAAGAAGAGTTTGTTCCTCGGCACGTTAAAGTCGATTGATGATGAGTTCCAGCGCATTTTCGGCCAGCTGATGACAAAAGGCTCATCGTATCTTGAACTGGAGAATCCTGAGGAGCCCTTTGCGGGCGGATTGCATATTAATGTGAAGCTCACGGGAAATAAGTTTTTGGATATTCGCAGCTTAAGCGGCGGGGAGAAGACGATGACTGCGCTTGCGTTCTTGTTTGCGCTTCAGGAGTATGAGCCGGCAACATTCTATGTGCTTGATGAGGTTGATGCCGCGCTGGATAAGCATAACAGCGAGAAGCTCGCAAAGTTGATTCGTGCGTATTGTGACCGCGCGCAGTACATTGTGATTTCGCACAATGACGCATTGATTGCCGAAGGGGATATCCTGTATGGCGTGAGTATGAATCAGGAAGCGGGTTTGAGTAATGTGGTCAGTTTGAAAATTTAAAATATTCGGTCAAAGACTTCTGCGTATTTATAGCGGTGCAGGAACCCGGTGTAGCGGTCAGTGAGGATGATTTTCCATAAATAAAGGGAGGTGAAAAGTTTTCTGCTCTTGTGTGTGAGGAGTGCTTGGGCTTTGGTGGGAAAGTGTTTGGTGGTGTTGATGACAAGGAGCGGCCGTGGCTTTCGGATGCCGGTGATGCCGCGGGAGTGGAAGGTGTAGACAGGGCACGAGAGGACTTTATTGCGTATCATGTCGACAACGAGGTGGTTGACTGCGCGGTGGTCGGGCCGAAGGGATTGCGGGTGGGTAAGGACCATGGTTGGTTTTTCGCGTTTCACGATGTCGACGATGTTTTTGAGGATGGTTTTGTCTTGGTATCGTGCTTGTTCGAGGTGGATGACGTCTTTGATGCCAAGGAGCTGGCTTGCCTTGTGTGTTTCCCGTTCGCGTTGCTTGATGACGACGTCTTCGCGCAGGTGCGGCTGGCTTTTGACGCCGTAGCTGCAGATAATCGTGATTACTTTGTGGCCGAACTTTGCTTTTTTGGCAATCGTTCCTCCTGCCGCAATGACGTGGTCTGAGTTGTGTGCGACCACGACGATGATGGTGTCTTTCATAGTTCTATTGCTGAAGATGCTGTTTTTAAACCTATTGCGTCAGAATGACCCAAGTTCCAGTTTCGTTTTCGCTTTGTGGCAGTCTTTGCACAGTGTGCGCAGGTTGTTTTTGTCATACGGGTCTATGCCTGAACGGACTGGGATGATGTGGTCGATGTCAAGGCCTGCGCGCCCTTTTCGCTTTTGGCAAATGCAGCACCGCCAGTTATCACGCCGCAAGACGTCTTCGCGAACAAACATCCACGTATGGTTGCGCACAAACGCGTGCATACAGCGGGAGCTGCAATAATGCCGTCTTCCCTGTGAAACGAAAGAGTCGCAATTACGGCAAACCCGTTGTCCGTTAATCACTTTGTTTTCATAGTCCGAAATGTTGGGAAAGCGGTTGACAAACCTGAACGCTGCAAATGATTATAAAAAGCTAAGGTAGTACCTGCTTCAATGCAGTTCTGCCTACACTGTAAAAAGCCAAATCTGCGCATCAATACACAAGCAAGATATTGCAGCAATATTTGCAAATTCGCCTCATATAGGTTGAGATCAGGACGCAGCGGACAGTTATGGAGTTCTGAGAGAACTAACCAGTGTATTGAATGTGAAACTAGTTTTCATCCAGAGAAATTTGTTCCATACAAAAAATTCTGCAGCAGACAATGTGGAAATAATAACCGTCAGAGAAACTGGATACTTAAAAATCCTGAGAAACGCAAAGCGATAATGCAAAAATTCGATAAATCTGAAAAAAGAATATGTCTAAGGAAAAAACACGCTAAATCAAAGCGCCTTCAAGTGAGACGTTGGCTTGCGAATAACCCTGCTAAATCCGCAGAGTATAGCAGGAGATATATTGAAAAGAACCCTCAAAAAGCCAAAGAAAGGCTATTGAGATATCGAAAATCTCCAAAGGGAATCACTGCCAATAGGATGAGGAGTCACCTCCAGCGACTGAAAATCAAGGAAAATGAAACTGAAAGTCACAGATATAAAACAACTCTCTTAGAGTCACTCTATGAAGAAATCAAGGGCAAATGTCCCTTGTGCAAAAAGCCGTTGATGACTATCCGACAAGCAACTATAGGACACATTTACCCTCTCTCTTTATTCAAAGAACTTGCTTTTGAATCGGAAAACTTAATCGCGCTATGTGAACAATGCAATAAAAAAATGTATAACAAGCACTTAATTGTTTACTGTAGACTCAAAGGCTACCAAGAACCTATACGAGTGATAGAATATGTGAGAAAAATGTCGATTAAAGACAATAGATACGCAGTCAATTAGGGCACACCCATAAAATGTACTCTTTAGCCAAAAAAGTCACAGTATAAATGGTAAAAACCCAAATACCTGTGAATCAGTTTGCTCACCAAGGTGAGCGTTCCCACTTCAGGATTCCTGCACAATCAATAAAAGAAAAATTAACTGCCTCCTGATGCGCCGACTGGGATTCGAACCCAGGCAATCACCTTGGAAGGGTGAGGTACTACCACTATACTATCGGCGCGTTTGGTGAATATCGCCCAGAAGTGGTTTAAAAAGGTATCGGCAAACGTCAGAGTGCATAGGCAAGTACTTGCGGGGGGAGTTCTTCATTGGTGAGCTCGTGAGTTCCGATTGTTTTAACTTCCTTGGTTCCGATGCGGGAGAAAAGGGTAAGCGTGATGTGTATTGCGTGCTTGGTGACTTTTGCCTTGGCAAGTCCGCGGGTGATGTTTTTGAGGGATTCTTTGGAAATGTGAAGGCGTGTGCTGGCGTTGAAGAACTCAATGCCGATGATTTTCTTGTGTTGGTTATAATCAATGACTGCCGCATCTTTTTCGCAGGATGATTCATAGGTTGCGTGTTGGACTCTGATAAAGAGGATGTCGTTTTCAGCGTCGTACTGGTAGTTGGCGTTTTTAGTGTTCGTCATTTCGTATGCGTTTTGAGCGTTTGGAGGGATAAATAGTTATCGGAATGATGTGGTCTGCCTGTATTCTGCAGGCAATGCAAAGGTCATTTTCGGTTGTGTGCTGATAGAGCAGTTTGAACGTGTCGTTTTCCTGGTCGGTGATGCCGAAGATTTTTTGTGTGCAGAATGTGTTCTTGATAAGCCCGTCGTGGTACGCGCGCCCAAGGGCTTTTCGCTGAAAGGAGGGCGTGATGATGATTTTGCTCATCGTGCAGTGTTTGAGGAGGAGAAGGGCAGAGTGGATGTTGTGCACAACAAGAATTAATTTGGATGGTTAAAATGTCTTTCGCAGAAAAATCAGGAAAGTTTACAAGAACGGCGGTTAAAGTTTCAATTCCCGTCTCAAATTCTCCAAAAACCGTTCCCAGTCTGATTCCTTGACAGCACATCCGCAGGCTTGTTCGTGTCCGCCTCCGTAGCCTTCAACGCCGATGAGTGCTTTCTCAAGTGCTTTGCTGAGTAATACTCCTGCGGGTGCGCGGAGCGAGCAGCGGTATTCTCCGTCTTTGCGCCGGCCTAAGATGATGATTTTATCCTTGAACGTATAAAGGAGCTCATTTGCCAAGTCTTTGGTTAAAGACAATTTATCTTCTTCGTATGTCCAAATGAACAGTTTATCAGCGCTCTTGTGCGCAAGCGCTTTTTCCTTGAGTGCCTCGTAGTGCTTGTTGAAGTATTCGTATGTTTTCCACAAGTGTTTTCCTGCAGGGGTTGTCTGCAGGAGGATTTCGGAAGGGTGTTCGATGCGCGTGAGTATTTTGACGTTGGTGTAGACTTCTTTGGTTGGTCCTTTGAGGCAAAAGCTGAACAGTTTCACAAGCGTTCCAAGCGGGCTCTCATAGAGTGCTTGCTGGACGGTTTTTGCATCAAGCGGAAGTATGTCCGGCATTTGTTCTGAAAATGAAGGTGCATAATGAGGGTAGTGCCAATCACCGATGGCTCCGACGGTGGCTATCCACAAGTCGTTTGGCTTCTCTGTTCCGATTGCTTGCCATATCAGTTCAGGAGTCGGAACGTTCACCCCTCGTTTTTGGGGGTTATAGTAGGTCACGCGTTCTTTTTCTTGTACGGTGTGGTGGTCGACCCACGTTATGGGTGCGTTGACCGCATCAATGAAGTCTTGTTCAACCATTGCGATGTCTAGGATAAATACGTGGTCGGGGTCGTTTTCGGTGACTTTGCGCGCCCACGGGTCGCGGTAAATGCGCGGGTGTGCTTTCAAAGGAAACCCTTTTCCGCGCTCAAGGTAGCGATAGCAAAGAAGGAAACTGGCAAGGCCGTCCGGGTCGTCGTGGTAGATGAAGAGCGGTCGCTGGCTTGAATCAAGTTTTTCCTTGAGCGCAAGGGCTTCTTTTGGGGTGAGCATATCGTCGATTTCCCAAGGCGGCATTTAAAAAACTGCCGAAATCTATTTAAAAAGCGCAGAAGAGCACTGAATTATGGCAGTGTGTGACGATTGCGCGGCGTTTAAGATGTTTGGCGAGAAGTGTTGGTTTTACTGGCAGGGGAAGAGAAAGTGCAGCCAGTTCAGGCGAACGCAGGATGACGAGCCGCATTTTGAGGAAGATTTGGTTCAGATACGGTTCTGAGAGGAAGCAGAGCGGCAGGAATTGGCTGCAGAACATTTATATCAATTGCGTGATTGTTCATAGCTGATGCCAAAACAGCCCGTTTTGTTCGCTATCGGTCATTCGAACAGGCAGGTAAGGGACTTGTTGGATATGCTGCAGGCGCACGGGGTGAAGTGTTTGGTTGATATCCGCACGTTTCCAAGGTCTCGTCATAATCCTCAGTTCAATGAAGGGAATCTGAGAGTGATGCTAAGGAAGCGGGGAATCGGTTACGTGCATCTTGGGGAGCTTGGGGGCCTGAGGAAGGCAAGAAAGGATTCGGTCAATACGGGTTGGAGAAATGCGAGTTTTCGGGGTTTTGCGGATTATATGCAGACGGGTGAGTTCGTTGCAGGACTAAAGAGGCTGACGCAATTGGCAGGGAAGAGGACGGTTGCGATGATGTGTGCGGAGGGGAATCCGTTCAGGTGTCATCGGTCTCTTGTTGCGGACGCGCTCAGTATAAGAGGGGCAAAAGTGTATCACATAACGAGCAGGAGTGGCTCAAGAGAGCACGTAATCACGGGTTTTGCGCGGGTGAAGGGTAGGAAGATTACCTATCCGGGCGGGTGACTGTCTTGAGGGTCGCAATAATTCTTTTATAACCTCGAAAGTTTTCAGCGGGTATGTTTGTCAAATCTGTTTCTTATAAGGAAAAAGAGCGAATTCTCCTAAACGCAATGAGTATGGCAAAGCCGCTTGCGGAAAAGGCAGAGTTTCAGGGGAGTGGTGTTGCGCCGTTTGTTGGAAAGTTTGGCTATCCTAAGGTAAACGTAGGCCTGTTGGCTCCGCCGGAAGTGAGGGAGGATGCGTTTCGTTTTGATGCGCCAACGTTGTGGGCAAAAGAGAAGCTGCCAATTAATGATGTCGTGCAGCTCCGCTCGGGTCTTGTGCAGGGGAAGTTTGAGTCTGATGTGAAGCGGCCGGATAAGTTGGTCAGTATCGCGCAGGAAATGGCAATGGCAAAGCGCCCGGTGGATTTGGACGTGACGCTGAAATCAAGGCCGAAGGTGAATATTTCAACAGACCAGTGGGTGGCGCCGATGGGCCCGCAGGCAAGGCTGCAAAAGGCGGAATTAGCGGGCAATCCAAGGATTCACACGAAGGTGCAAAAGTATTTCGATGACACGGATATCAAAGCCAAGGAGGCAGTGACGGAACTATTCGGAACTGTTGATGAGAACCAACTCTCGCGGATGCTGAGCGTGGGCGTGTTCGGAAAGCAAAGAAAGCTGGTTCCGACGAGGTGGAGTATTACGGCAACGGATGATATGCTGGGCGACCACCTGCTGGAAGGCGTAAAGCTGTTGCCGGAGGGCGAGCATAAAGCGTATTTTGGCAGTCATCTTGGCAATTATTACTTGCTTTTGTTCTTTCCCGAAAAATGGAGTTACGAGCTTTTCGAGATGTACACGCCAAGCTATACCAAAAGCCCTGTTTTAGAATACAGCACCGATGCAGAGCCGTTTGAAGGAAGAAAGTCATATGCTGAGCAGTGCGCGGGTGGTTTTTACACGGTGCGGCTGGCATTGGCAGAACATATGAAGGGTCAAAAGCGGCAGGGAAGTGTTCTTGCATTAAGGTTCATTACCGATGAATACGTGCTTCCGCTGGGAGTTTGGGTTACAAGAGAGGCGACAAGAAATGCCTTAAGCGCAAAACCGATTACGTTTGCAAGCAGGGAGTTGATGCTGACGTACGCAAGGCAGTTGGCAAGAAGGAAGTTCGGGATTGACCTAAATCACATCTTGGGCAAGAGCTGGCTTCTCAGGCGGCAAGGTTCAAGTTTGAAGAAGTGGTTCTAAAAAAAGGAGAAAAAAGAATCAGTCGATGTGCCCATCGACGGTTTTGGCGACTGCAAGGAGTCCTTCTTTGGAGCAAAGCCGCGTGTCGCTTCCGACTTCAACGAGGAATTCGTCCCGAACGAAGTTAATGGTTGCGCGGTCTTGTTTTGGGAATTCGTATGCGCGCTCGCCCACGGACTTGTCTGCGCCGACGTTAAAGACTTTGAGGCGTCGCTCAAATTCAGTCATGGCGGTCGTTCCGTCCTTGAGCGCAGTGAGGGTGATTCCTGCGGTAAGGCGCTCGTTCTTGTTTGCTTTGATGTTGACAAAGCAGTTGCGCGTGCCGACTTTGTAGGTGACGATGAATTCGTCCGAAACATTGTTACAGGACGACGCGAATTGTTCGACGGTGAGGAGGCTTTCGCAGCCAAGTTGCGTGTACGGGATGATTTCAAGTGCGCTCTCAACCGGTTCGCTCATAACGGTTTCTTCAGAAGCTTCTTCTTTGAGTTCGGGAACGGGTACTGTTCCTGCGCTTTCTTCGGATGCGGTAACTTGAGGCGCCTCGGGCGTCTGGGTCGTTGTTGGCGCGGGTGCAGGGGCCGTGCAGGCGATTGCGAGCACCAGGAGCAATGCGATAAGTCGTTTCATATCGCTTCTTGGCTGCATATAACTATATAAAGATTTGCGGGAAACAAAAGGGGATGAGCGTGCGTCATATTGTGGGAGACATTCAGGATGCGCTTCGTCAGTTAAAAAGCCCTGCGGAGTCTTCGTTTCAGCACAAACGCAGGGAGGGCGCGCGGATGCTGCTTCAGGGCGCGCTAAAAAGGCTTGTGGAAAGTACAAAAGGCGACCCTGCACTTCACCCGCTTGCGCTGAAGCTTTCAGAGAGCAGGGAAGAGGATATGCCCCGCATTTTAGAGCAAATCGCGGGTAATGTGTCCGAAAGGAAGGAATCAACAACCAACTTTAGCGCGCATTTTGTGCCGGCGGATGTGCGTGACGTGATTACGGTTGACTTACAGGAGGTTCAGTCGTGTATGAACGCGCAGTGTTATCGGAGTGCGATGATTTTGTGCGGAAGAGTGCTTGAGACCGCGCTGCACAGGAAGTATTTTGACGCGACCGGCCAGGACTTGCTCGAGAAGGCCCCGGGAACCGGGCTTGGGAATCTTATCGCAAAGCTTGCGGAAAAGGGTGTTCAGCTTGACCCCGGGTTGCCGAATCAGATTCATCTTATCAATCAGGTGCGCGTGTTCAGCGTGCACACCAAACAGCAGGCCTTCACGCCGACCAAATTGCAGGCCGAGGCGATTGTGCTGTACACGCTGGACATTTTGGAGAAGTTGTTTAAGTGAGTCTACAGGTTTAAATAGGGAAGTAAGGTTCAATTAATTTAAAGAGACCATATGTTCGCGCAAGACCGTCAAATCGCATTTACATCGTTTAAGGAAGCGACTGCGTACAAGTTCAGCATGTTGTTTTCATTAGTGACTGGACCGCTGGTTGTTCTGACAAACTACATCATCTGGAAGGCAGTATTCGAAACATCTGGAAAAACTATCATCGGAGGATACACATTTGAGCAGATGCTCACGCACATTGTGATTGGTATTGTGACGTTCTTTTTGTTGTGGGATAATGTAGACCAAGTGCTTGATAAGGCAGTTGAGTCGGGTTCACTCGTTGCATACCTGCTCAAGCCAGTTGATTTTTGGCGGTATGAATTTGCAGTAAAGTTGGGTCACCGCGTGCTGGCATTCCTCATTGAGTTTGTACCTGTCATTTTTATTTGCGGATTACTTGTTGGTTTTAATGTTTATACTGGAGGGTCATGGTTAATGTACCTTGCCTCAGCACTGATAGGAACCACAGCGTATTTCTTGATAAATTTGCTCATTGGGTTAAGTGCGTTTTGGCTTACCAAGAGCAGAGGGTTAAGACGTTTGTATGGCTCAGTGAGTTGGTTGCTTGCAGGAGGGGTTTTACCATTGTCCTTATACCCTGAGTGGGCGCAAAAGGTTTTCTTTTTGTTGCCATTCCAGTTTCTTGGGTTTGTGCCTGCAAGGGTATTCTTGGGCGAATATTCGTTGGGAGGGGTGACGTTTAACCCCGTGCAAACGCTCTTATTTGGGGTTATCTATTTGTTGCTGTTCTTTCTGCTTATTTTACTCATTTGGAAAAGAGCAGTGCGTCGTTTTGCAGGGGCGGGCGCATGATGCGGCACGTTCGTTTGCACGTACGGCATGCCAAACTCAGGTTGGCATCACGAATGGCATACCGCGGGGACCTTGCGCTAAGTTTGGTTGCGTTCTTTTTGGTGCAACTTGCAGCACCTATATTTGCAGGAGTAATTTACTTTGCAGGAGGTGAATTTCCGGGTTGGACAATATATCAAGTGTTGTTGTTGCAAGGCATTCTCTCAACGATAATAGGAGTTTCGTATATGTCTTTTTTCGGGTTGCTGTGGTTTACGGAGAATATGGTTCGCGAGGGGAAGCTTGATATCATTCTTATGCGCCCGGTAAATTCGTTGTGGCTTATGATTATGGGCGGATTTGATGAGGAGGACGGGGCAAGGATTGTCTCAGGACTTACATTGATAGTACTTGCATTGTATCATATAGACATATCTGGCTCATTGACTATTGCAATTCTGCTTATGTTTTTTGGAATCTTATTCTATCTTTCGCTCGCAGTTATATGTTCTGCATTAACCCTTCGATTCATAAGAACGCGGCTCTATGAGATTGTGAATTTGGTGCAGATGTATGCAAGTTATCCTGGTTCAATTTACGGCAAAAAGCTATCAATAGTCTTTTCAACAGTTGTTCCGCTTCTTATCGTTGCGCATTATCCCGCATCTGCATTGCTGGGCTTTGCAATGAACGGTATTTTAATTGCAATAGTATCCGTTTGTGTGCTTGTCACGGTAAGCATCTGGTTCTGGTATAGGACACTCAGGAAATACAGCAGTGCAGGAGGGTAATATGGAAGCAATCACCGTTAAAAAATTAAGAAGAGTGTACAAAGGTCATGAAAGAAAAGAGGGTTTTGTCGCGGCAATTAAGTCACTTGTTGCAAGAAAGAAAGTTATTTCTGAAGCACTCAAAGGAATCAACTTTACTATTAATCAGGGCGAGATTGTCGGTTTTGTGGGTCCGAATGGTGCGGGAAAATCAACAACAATTAAGATTTTAAGCGGTGTGCTTTACCCATCTGAAGGCGACGTGAGAGTTCTTGGTTATACTCCTTGGCTCGAGCGAAGAAAGTACGTGAAGCATATCGGCGCAGTATTCGGTCAAAAATCTCAACTGTGGTGGGATTTGCCGCCTGCTGACTCATTTCAATTAAGCAGGGAAATGTATGCCATTCCTGCACAGGAATTTGAAGAGCGCCTGAGGACATTAACAAATCTGCTTGCAGTTGAGAAAGTCATGTATCGCCCGACAAGAGAGCTCAGCTTGGGTGAACGGATGAAGTGCGAGTTTATTATGGCACTTTTGCATAACCCGCAGGTTCTTTTCCTCGATGAACCAACGATCGGCGTTGACGCAATTGCGAAGGATGAAATTCGCGAGTTTTTGGTGGAAGTGAATAAAAAATTCAGGACAACGATTTTACTCACAACGCATGATATGGACGATATTGAGGAAATTTGCGAGCGCATCATCATCATTGACAACGGGACAATTGTCTACGACGGAAATTTGGAAAAGGTCAAAAAGAAGTATCTGACCTGCAAGACTGTTGATGTCGAGTTTACCAAAATAAAGAATCAGAAAGAATTTGCCACGATACTTTCAAAGGGAACTGTTCTTGAAGACAGGAAGTTTTTCAAGTCTGTTCGTTTTGAGCGCAAGGACGTGGACATTCCAAGTGTGCTGAAACAGCTTATGAATGCCGCAGATGTTGTTGATTTAACCGTACATGAATCGCGCCTCGAGCATGTTATTAAAGAAATCTATAAAGAAAAAGAAAAATAACTTACCACACCGCAAATACGAGCGCCATTGCAAGGAAATAGACAAGTTCATACCCGACGGTAATGAGGTACAGTTTGATGCTTTTTCTCTCGTGCAGGTAGTGGGGCAGTTGGACCATTGCGGCAAAGGCGAGCCAGAGCCAGAACGCGACTTGGAAGGCAAGCCAGATGCTGCGCACTTCCAAATAGGCAAGGGTGAACCCGAGTGCGTACGCGGTCACAATTCCGCTTAAGAACGTGAGCCCGAAGATGGCGCCCATTTTCTTGTTTTTCATTTTTTTGGCGTCTTTGTCGGTGAAGCCGACAAGGGACATCCAGTGTTTGCCAAAGAGCGGGCCGTACCAGAGCATGCCCACAATCATATATGCGAGTGCCGCGATGAGGACGGCGATGTAGTTTACTGCCATTTTTTATTTCCCTCCGAACTGTTGTATGTCGTTTTTGAAGCGTTCGATTGTTTTTGGGATGTTTTCGGGTTGTGTTTGGAGGATTTCGGCGGTCTTTGCAAGGGTGTCTCCGGTGTATTCTGCAGTGGAAGTGAGCGTCTTGAGTGTTTCATCCGCGGTTTTTGCCTTGCGTGCTTTTTTCCATTTGGTAAAGAGTTCTTCTGCTCTGCCGGGGATTTGCCGAATTGCACAGCCAAGGAGCGCAGCGGTTTTGTCAAGGAGTTGTTTTTCTTCTTCTTTGATTTTTTTGGCGGCGGCGCCGGAGGCGAACGTGATGCGCACGATGCCGTCTTTAACTTTGTTTGACTTGAGTATCTTGATTTCGCCGGTTTCAAGGGTGCTCTTCAGGTGTGTGCCTCCGCAGGCTTCAACGTCGATTCCGGGGATGTTGACGATGCGGAGTTGTTTGCCGGGAACTGCTCCTCCCTGATAGATTGCCATGCCGTATTTTTTTTCTGCTTCCTCGCGGGGCATAAAGGTGAGTTCGGTTTTGATGCCTTTTTGGACGATTGTGTTGGCTGCTTTTTCGATTGCGGCAAGTTGTTCGTCGCTAAGTGATTCGTAGTGGGTGATGTCGATGTGTGCTTTGTCCGTGTCTTTTTTGGCGCCTGCCTGATTACAGTGAGGGCCAAGGACTTCGCGCGCGGCTGCGTTGATGATGTGTGTTGCCGTGTGGTGTTGTGCGAGTTGTATTCTGCGGTGAAAGTCGATTTCGCCTCGGACAGTGTCGCCTGCGTGGAATTTGGGTGTTGATTCAAGCACGTGAACGATATAAGGGCCTTGCTTAAAGACGTCAACCACTTTTTCTCCGTTCAAAAGGCCGCGGTCAGAGAGTTGTCCGCCGCTGGTCGGGTAGAATGCGGTTTGGTCTAAGATGACGTTTGTTCCGGTGATTTCAAGGACTTTGCCTTCGAAGCTGCTTTTTTCGTAGTCGTCAAAGTATAATGCTTTTGTGGGAGCAACGGATGCGGGTATTGGGAGTGTTTCTTTGCGTTCGGTTGCGTGTTCTTGTTCTTTGTGCGCGTGCCTTTGGGCGACAAGCGCGTAAAAGTCGCCAGGGATTGTGGGAGGGGTTTTGCCTCGCGCGATTGCCTCTCGCCTTACATCATCGGGTGAGATGCCCATAATGTCGTAAACGCTGACGAGTTGTTCTGCGCTGATTGGCTTATCAAAGAAGCCGGGGGTGAACCAGTTTTTTTGTTTTTCAATGGTCGCAAGGTATTTTTTCTTCTCAACCTCAATGATTTTACGGATATTCGGGAGGTTTTCGGATAATTCGGGGAAGAGTGGCTTCAAATAATCAGCGTGCCATTCGATGACGTCGGCAAGGTCGATGTTCCAGTTGTATTCTGCGATGAAGCGAAGGGCGCGGCGCAAAATGACGCGAAGGTTGTACATGCCGCCGACGTTTGAGGGAAGGCCGCCGTCGTTGATTGCAACGAGGAGTGCGCGGCTGTGTTCGGCAACGGAGTAAAGGGCTGCAAGGGGAAGGATTTTCGCCTGCACGTCTTCGACGCTCATCTTGAGTGCAGAAGCAACGTTGTTCCACGCAGCGTGAATGTCTGATACTTCCCCGGTGTTCAGTTGCGGGGCGAGTGGGGTGAATTGTTGCATAAATTTTTCATCGTATGCAACGCCGGTGATTTCGCGGAGTTTTTTGGGGATGGGCCCAAGTGAGCATTCGTAAATGGAAGCGGCGCCGGAGGTGAACCAGGGAACGCGTTCCATTCCTTGGCCCATATCGAGGACTTTGAGTTTGAGTTCTTTGAGTTCGCCGGTTGGGGTGATTTCGTACTGCATATAGACTTGGTTGGAGAGTTCAAGGCCGAAGGCGAAGAATTCCATACAGGGTCCGAGGTTGCCGCCGCCTGCCCAGACGTCTTCGTGGATGGTCAAATCAGCGAGTTTGACTCCCATTCCTTCGGTGAGCCAGGTTAAGTGGTCTGCCATATAGCGTTCAACGTTGTAGTGTTCAGGGGCGACGAATTCTTTTTCTCCCATCATAACGAATCCGACGTGGTGGCCGGTGATGCCGACGTTGTCAATGTCGCCAAAGCGCAGGCAGAATTGTGGAATCACAAGGGGATTGGCGGGCGGCGCAATTTCGCCGGAGACAACGTAGGGTTGGAATGCGGCAATGTCTGCAATGGTGAAGTCGACCGTGGGGTTCCAGCGGGCGACGACAGGGTATCGTTTGATTGGGGTGTAGCCAAGTTTTTTGTGGATGGCTGAGAATTGTTTCCACGTTTCGATGTAGTCGAGTTGTTTGGTCGTGACTTTTTTGCCGATGAAGCGAAAGCCGCCAAAGCAGGCGGGGTCGCCGCAGGTTTTTTGGGCGCGGTGTTGGCTCCAAAAATATCTGCCGCAGGAAGTATTGGTGCATTTGCCGCGGATGAACCCTTTTTCTTTGAGTGTTTTGATGGGGAAATAGTCTTCGGGGTGTGCGGATGCTTCCAAAAGGACTTGTTTTTTGACGGTTTTCTCGTCCATAGTCCCGCCGAGATAGGGGGTGTTTAAAAGAATATCGGGAGTTTAGAGCTTGCGTGCGATGGCGTCGCGAAATGCGGGTACGCGTTCCATAACCTGCGGGTATGTGCGCAAGAGCCGGCTGAGGGCTGATTTGTCCTGTATGCGTAATGGGCCTGCATTGCGTTCTGCAAGGGCGACAAGTCCGGTAATGAAGTCGTTGTGCAGGATGAGCATAAGGTTTGGCCAGTCGGGGTGTTGTGCGGGGGGCGCGCGCAGCGTGGTGTTGATGTATCCGGTAAATGCAGTGCAAAAGCTGACGAAATTGGGGTTTGTGGCGTAAATGCGTTGCAGGTTGGTGAGTTTGTCTTGGTGCATGCGCGCGTAGCCGCGCAGGAATTCTGCGTCTGAGTCAAGGGCGTGGAGGCGTGATTGGAGGTCGACAAGTTCGCGGGTGAGCCTGCTTCGTTCAGCGCGGGTTTGTGTTGTGAGGTCTTGCTGCATTGCGGTGTGAAGGGCGGAGCCGACGCGGGCAATGTCTGCGTGGAGTTGGGTGGTATCGATGACGCCGTTTCCGCTTCGAATTTGGGTGGCGAGGCGTTCCACATCTGAGTTGACGCGGCTAAAGAGTTGTTGAACGACTGCGCTTGAGGAAACGTCTGCAATTTCTGCCGTGACTGCGGCGGCTGTTTTTTCGTATTTTCCTTCTGTTTTGGAGCCGGATTGGGGAAAGAGTGCTGCGATGCCTCCTGCAAGTGCAAGGGCGAGCGCTCCGATTGCGAGTTTTTTTCGGGGTAATGCCATTGCATTGGCAATGCACGAGTTTGGATTAAAATGGTTTCGTGAAACTTTTCAGTGAGAAAAAGGGGTGTTCAGGAAACGAGCCGTTCTGCATCGCGTGCGCTGATGCACGCGATTTTGTGGGCGAAGAGCCGTGATTTTGCGGCAAAGGTATTTGATTTGGCAGCGCACAGTTCGGGAACAGCAAAGATGGTGGCGCGCGGCTGGTGTTCTCGTAAGAAGAGTGCTGCGTCAAGGACGCAGGATTCGAAATAGCCGCCGATGAGGAGGTGTGTTGGGTGCGGGCGGGCAAGGGAGATGACTTCTTCAAGCGGGGTGTATTGTGCGGATAATTCCTGCAATTTGCGCTCATTCATTCCGGTTTCGCGTATAAGCGGCCTGCCTGTTTGCGGCGTGTAAACGTGGTATTTTGCGGCAAGGGTGAGGGCAAGGTGAGGGTGGTCGCGAAGCCCGGCAAATGTTGCAAGGTGTTCTTGGCTGCCGTGCGGGACGTGCCAGGAATGAAGGGTTGGCTGTCCGTGGTCAAGGAAAAGGGAAGTGAGTTCACGCACGGACTTGTCACGTTTCGTATCGGGAGAAGCAAGGTAGGTGTAGGGGTGGATGATGTGAAGCAGCATAAGAAAAAAATGATGAAAAAAATAAAAAATTACTCTTCCTTCATTCTTGTGAAGCCAATGACAAGGCCGACAACAATGAGGAGTGCGACGAGCACGAGCAGGATGACTTCAAGGGCAGTGCGAAGGCCGCTTGCCTGGGGCTGCTCTTGGGTCACGGGCTGCGTGACGTTTTGCTGCACGACCACGACCGGTTCCGGCTCGCGGCAGTCCTCGTTTTCAAGGACGGTTATTTTGCCTGCGCCCGATACTTTGTCGTGGTTCTTGTTGTAGCTTGCTTCGACGCGAACGTCATAGACGCCGGGTTCTGCACAGCGCGGGATGCGCAGGAAGAACTCTTCGGTTTCTTCTTGTTCGTCGCCGTTTTCGACTTCTTCAATGTACTGGGTTGCGGAAAGGTCAAGGCCGGGGATGCTCATGGTGACACGGACATCTTCCTGGTCGCGCTGTCCCTTGTTTTCAAGGCGGACGCGCCCCAAAAGTGACTGGCCTGCCTTCACCGTGCTGCCCGGGTTGAAGGTTACGTCGGTAATCTTCATTGCGTGGCGCGGTGCATTGATTTGAAGGTCGTAGTTGTATTCTTGGGAGAAGCTGTTTCGGTCCGCGATAACGACACGAAGCTTGTAGTCGTCAAGGTCAACGTCGTCTGGGAGGGTGAACGTGAGCTTGCGGACATAGGTCGTGTTTTCATCAAAGTCGTATGGTCCTGCGCGGACAGAGACGTCATCGGATGAGCTGTACTCGTATCCGGAAACGTATGCGCGGATTTCTACGTCGCGGGCGTCAGCGTATGCAAAAAGTTCAAGCCGGAGCTCGACTTTTTGGCCGCGCTCGATGTCAAGCTGGTTCAGGCCAAATGGCCAGATTTCGGTGCCTTCAAGTTCTGCTTCCTCGATAAAGACCGGGACGCTTTGTGCGTGGACCAGTGTCGCTGCAAGGATGAGCAGCAATCCAAATGCAATCTTTGCCTTCATTGTGTATGTTCCCCCCGACGATATAGTATCGCGAATCGTAGGTTGTTACTACTCGAAAAGTGCAACCCATATTTAAAGGTTACTGTTTTCTTTATCAGAGAGTAACAACTAATATTCCAAAAGACCAGTGGTGACTGTTTGCTCGTCGGAGAACGGCGAAAAGAGGGCCTGCGAAACCCTTTTAAAGAGCCCAAGCTGACGCAAAGGTATGTTGCGCCAGCCGATTGTTGCAGTGATGGGCCACGTGGACCACGGGAAGACCTCAATTCTGGATAAGATTCGGGGGAGTGGTATTGCGGCAAGGGAAGCGGGCGGGATTACGCAGGCAATCGGTGCAAGCATCATTCCGCTCCCGACGATTCAGCAAATCTGCGGCGATTTGCTGGCAAAGCTCAAATTCAATATAACCATTCCGGGGCTGCTGTTTATTGATACACCCGGGCACGCGGCGTTCACGAATTTGCGAAGGCGCGGCGGCAATCTTGCAGATATTGCGATTCTCGTGGTGGACATTAATGAGGGCGTGATGCCGCAAACAAAGGAAAGTATTGAGATTCTGAAGAAGTACCGGACGCCGTTTATTGTGGCGTGCAATAAGGTGGATATGGTTGAGGGTTGGCGTTCGGACAGGGGGCCGGTTGTTCCGAATATTGCAAGGCAGTCCGAAGAGACGACGCGAAGGTTTGAGACAAAACTGTACAACATCGTGAGCCAGGTGTTTGAGTTAGGCATCAATGCAGACCGTTTTGACCGCGTCTCAGACTATACAAAGCAGGTGGCGCTTGTTCCGGTGAGCGCAAAGACGGGCGAGGGGGTTGCGGAGGTGCTGATGGTGCTCGCAGCGCTCGCGCAAAAATATCTTGAGGAATCGCTGAAGGCAACGGATGGCCCGGCAAAGGGGACGATTCTTGAGGTAAAGGAGCAAAAAGGGCTCGGCACCGTGCTTGACGTCATCATTTATGATGGAAAGCTCAAAGTGGGCGACCAGATTGTGGTAGCAACGCAAAACGGTATTATCGAGGCAAAGGTAAAGACGATGCTCGAGCCGTCAGGGATGGCGGAGATGCGGGAGAAGAAGGCGCAGTTCGTGCAGGTAAGGGAGGTGCGCGCGGCAACCGGGGTTCGCGTGGTTGCGCCGGGAACAGAGGGCGCAGCGTCAGGAATGCCACTGTTGGGTGTTGGTGCAAACGTGGAAGAGGCGCAAGAGCAGCTGCGAAAGGAAGTCGGCGAAGTGCTCATTGAAACCGATAGCGACGGGATTATTATCAAGGCGGACAGTTTGGGCAGTTTGGAGGCGCTGATGGTTCTTTTGAAGGAAGCGGGGATTCCCGTGCGCAAGAGCAGTATCGGGCCGATTACGAAAAAGGACGTAAGTGATGCGGAGGCATTGCGGGCAAAGGACCCGCTGCACGGGGTTATTGTCGGGTTTAATATTTCAAAGCCTGATTTTCAGACCAATGTTCCCGTGATTGTGAGTGATGTCATTTACCGCCTCATTGAGCAGTACGCGGAGTGGAAGGAGTCGCAAAAGAAGAATATTGAGCTTGCAAAGCTCGACGTGCTGGTGCGCCCGTGTAAGATTGAGCTGCTTAAGGGGTATGTGTTCCGCCAGAATAATCCTGCGATTGTGGGTGTGGAAGTCTTGGCGGGACTGCTAAAGTCTGGCTGTCCGCTGATGAATAAGCAAGGGCAAACACTCACGCAGGTAAAAGGCATTCAGCTTGAGCAGGAGAACGTGGATAGGGCTGAGAAGGGCAAGCGCGTGGCGGCAAGCCTTCCGGACGTGACGGTTGGGCGGCAGGTGCAGGAGGGCGACATATTATACAGTGCGATTCCTGAGGAGCATTTCCGTGAATACAAGGCGTATAAGGACCATCTGACTGATGATGAGAAAAATGTGCTCAAGGAAATCGCGGAGATTATGCGGGTAAAGAATGCCGTGTGGGGAATCTGATAATGAAGCGCAATTACGAGTTTATGGCAAGCAGGGAAGTGAAGGTTTTTTTGCAGAAAATTGACGCGCAGTGGGGCAGTCATCCGAAGGCATTCAAGGAGCAGGTGTTGGTTAAGGGCAAGGAAAAAATTTATTTGATTTCCAGAGGAATTGACGGTGTTCCGCTAAACAAATTGCGCATCAATAATATCGGGCTCTACATAGCTGAAGTGAAGGACGAGCAGGTGCGCTTGAGCATCGAGGGGTCGCGGCTGGTTGGCGAAGTGGCGACAAAGAACGTAATCGAGTTCACGCGCGATGAGGCAAAGGCGTGGCTCAGGGGCGAGGATATGCCGCGCGGGGAGGAGTTTCAGGGATTTTCAATCATTAAGTGCGGTGATGATTTCTTGGGCACGTGCAAGTGGAAAGAGGGCAGGATTTTGAACTTTGTTCCGAAGGCGCGGCGATTGGTTGAGATTCATTAGGGTTCAAATGTCCAAATCGCGTCCCCGACGCGGTGAATGTTCTTGAGCACTTTGCCCTTGTCCATATTCAGGAATTCTTCGGACGAGAACAGGGCTTGGCAGACCGCAAGGGGTTTTTTGTGGGTCTCATCAACGACCGCGACAAGGTCGTCTTTTTTCACGTGCGCGTCGGCGGTTTTGATGCCTGGGCGCATGACGTCTGCTCCGCCGGCGACGAATTTGACTGCGCCCATGTCAACGGTAACCGTCTTAAGGAGCGGCTCTTTGAGGAGGAGTTTGAGTGCGGGGACCGGTTTCCCGTCATAAATGAAGAACAGGAGTTCCCTGTCGCGCAGGATGATGGTTTTGCCGTCGTGTGTTCCTTCCTTGATGTTATCTTTTTTGTGGAAGTAGTCTGCTTTTCCGGTAACGGTCTGAATCTGCTGGTTGAGCGCGTCGATTTCCTGTTTGTTAAGCTGTTTCAAGTTTCGCCTCTCTTGTTTGATAAGTCTTGTGGAACTTGAAATCTCGAAGGCATATGCCTGATGTATTCTGTCCCATATGGCTGCGCGGTTTCAAGATTCGCCTCGCTGAACGTATCCTTGATTTATTCATTTCGTTGTTGCTCTGCAGGTTCAATGTGTATTTCGATTTTTGCTCCTGTTTTGAGTTTTTCTATGAGGTCGCGGCGTAAGTATTTTGCTGATTTTTCTGCGCGAAAGGCAAATGTTCTTTTGTCGGTGTGTTCTCCGATGCGAACGACCAGCTCGTGGTCGTCGTGAAAGTCAGGGTTTGTTTGCGCGGTGAGTGTTTCGGTGGTTCCGTCAGCAATAAGGGTTATTTTGCATCGGGCGTTATTTTGGGCAAAGTGTTTCAGTTCGTCAAGGTCGTAATTGGCGTTGATGCCGATGATGCAGTCGCCTGCGGGCGTGACGTGGTCTGCTTTGGTGAACTCAAAAGTGTTCTTGTGGGTTCCTTTGATGTTCGGGTGACCTTGTGCGTGAAAGTGCATAATAGTGCTGCAAAGGGCAATAGTTTTAAAAAATGTTGCCAAGGCAGGCAGGGTATGATTGAGCGGTTCGAGGCAGGGGTGCTTCCGGCAAAGGCAGAGTGGCAGTCGCACATTTCTGCGTTGAAATCAAGGACTGTTCCTGCAGGAAAGGAAGCGGTGCGTGATGCATTGCTCGCCGCAGTCAGGGAGCGGATTCCGAAGGGAAAGTTCGGGCTTATGCTGAGCGGCGGGCTTGACAGCAGCTTGCTTGCGTTTTTGCTCAAAAAAGAGGGCGCGGATTTTGTTGCGGTAAGCGTTGGGATTAGGGGCAGTCCTGATGTTGAGTCTGCAGGAAGGTTGGCAAAGGAACTGGAGTTAAGTTGGGCTGTGCGCGAATGTACTGACGAGGAGGTCGCGCAATTGGCAAAGGAAGTGTCAAAGATGATTCCGCAAAAGGATATCGTGAATCTGAGTGTGGGCGCAGTGGAATTGGCTGCGGCAAGGCTTGGCAAAGAGCACGGCGTTTCGCTGTTCTTCGGCGGGCTGGGCAGTGAGGAGATTTTCGCGGGCTATAAAGAGCACATTGTTGCAAAGGACATAAACGAGGCGTGCTGGGCGGGAATGATGGACCGGTTGCACGACCGTGATTTGACAAGAGATGCCGCGCTCGGCAGCGCGCTTGGTATCAGCGTGCGCTGCCCGTTCCTTGACGACAAAGTAATCGTATCAGCGATGGGGATTCCGGCGTCTGAAAAATATCGCGACGGTCAAAAGAAGTTTGTGCTGCGGGAAATTGCAGAAGGGCTTGGTTTGCCAAAAGAGTGGGCGTGGAGAAAGCGTCTTGCGGCGCAGTACGGGAGCGGGTTTGACAAGGCGCTTGAGCGGATTGCAAAGAAGAAAGGTGTTCAAAAAGGTGTTATCGCTCAGCGGATGTGAATCTCCACGACATCCGTGTCACTTAATTCTTTGTCGAGGTTTCTGAACATTTGGCCTTCGAATTTGGCGGATGGGCCCCAGACGCGTGCGTACTTGAATTTTTTGGCGAAGTCGCGGTGGATGTGTTCGCAGACTGCCCGCAAGGTGGCGGGCTTGGTTAAAATCATGGGCTCATCGAGGTCCGGTTTTTTGTTGATTTCTTTGAGGTACACGCGGATGAAGTTGAGGTTTTCAAAGATTGCTTCCTTAAGCTCGTCGATTCCTTGTTTTTTCTCTGCGCTGACAAAGACGCAGGAGGGGATTTGTTCGGCAATGTGTTTTTTCTGGATGGGGTCAAGGAGGTCTGCTTTGCTGATGCAGACAAGCGGGGGGACGTAAGAGCGGTTCCCTTCGATGCAGTCGATGAATTGGTCGATGTCGATGTCTTCGCGGATGACGACGTCGGCGTTGACCCATTTGAATTCCTTAAGAATCGCGGTCAGGGTCTCAACGCTGACTTTGGTGAGTTTGACCGTGCTGTGAATGGAGATTCCGCCTTTGATTTTGCGGACGATTTTGACGTCGGGCTTGCGAAGGGTTGGGCGGATGCCGACGTCAAAGACTTCTTTTTGGAGGAGCGGGAGGTGGTCGGGGTGCAGGGCGTCTACGACAAAGAGGACTAAGTTGGCGTTGCGTGCCATTGCAAGGACTTCTTTGCCGCGCCCTCTGCCTGATGCGGCGCCTTCGATGATGCCGGGGACGTCAAGGACCTGGATTTTTGCGTTGCGGTAGTTGAGTGTTCCGGGAATGCAGGTAAGGGTGGTGAACTCGTACGCTGCGGTTTTTGACTCGGTTCCGCAAAGGACGTTAAGGAGGGTTGATTTTCCGACGGACGGGAACCCGACGAGAATCACGGTTGAGTCGCCGGTTTTTTTGACGAACCATCCTTCGCCGCCGCCTTTGCCTGCCTGTTTTTTCTCGATTTTTTCGCGGAGCTTGGCAATCTGGCTCTTAAGGAGGCCAAACCAGTGTTCGGTGGCCTTGTTGTATTTGGCCTTACTCATTTGGGCTTCAAGGTCTTTTATTTTTGCGTGTTCGTCCATAAGGGTATTCTGATAACTGAAGACTGAAAACCCCGAACCGTATAAAAGCTTTTATAGGCGTCTTGGGAAAACAGGAGGTGGATGGTGCTTTTTCAGGCAATTGAGGTGGCAAAGCGGGTGGAGGCGGCGTTTATTACGCTGTTTGCCGGGCTCGTTTTGGGGCGGCTTGCGGGGAAGGCGTGTGCGCGGGTGTGTCGCGAGCTTGAGTTTGAGCAGATTGCGGAAGGGATTTCTGATGTGATGGGTTATTTTGTTTCTTCGGTGGTGTACGGGATTACGGTTGTTTTGGTTTTGCAGCAGTTCCGCGTAACCCGTTTTGTGCTGCTTGGGGCGGGCGGGTTGTTTTTGCTTGTGCTGGCTGTTTTGGTGTTGTTCGCATTGGCGGATGTGCTTCCGAATCTTCTGCTTGGGCTGCTGATGCATCGGGAATTGTCACGGCACGTGGGGAAGCGGGTTCGCGTGGGCTTGGCGGAGGGCGAGTTGGTGAGTGTTGGCTGGCTTGATATTGTGGTGAAGCAAAAGCAGGTGTTTGCGCTGCCGTATCGGTATGTGCGAACGGCGAAGTTCAGAGTACTTCGAGCAGGCTGACGATAGAGAAGAGTTGGGTTCTTGTTTGTGCTTCAACCGTGCAGTCGTCGGTTAAGGATTCGAGTTCTGCGAGTGCTTTGCTGATTTTGATGTTGGGTTCTGTTTGGGTTAAGAGTATTGTTGCGGCAGCGTGCAGTTTTTGGCGGATGTTTCGCGGGAGCGCTTCGTCGGATTCAAGTTCTTGCAGTTGGAGTATTGCGCTCTGCAATTGGTCCATAGGGTCACTCTTTTCCCAAAAGGGAGTGTTGGAGCTTGGTTGCTTTTTCCTTGAGCTGTTTTTCTTGTTTTTCAAGGGTTTGGACGCGGAGTTCCATAAGTTCTTTTTTGCTTTCGAGTTCGGTTTTGAGTGTTTGCGTGTCGGTGTGTACCATAATGCCGCCGATGAGCTTGTAGGTGCTTTTGGCGGTTGCGATTTCTTTGAGCGCGCCTTCGATTTCAAAGAGTTGTGCCTGAAATTGTTGTTTTTGCTGGGCGAGGTTTTGCAGGTTCTGTTCGAACATCTGCAGTTTTTGCATATCGGATTCAGAAGTCATACTGCCTTTACTTTGGTGGTTGCAGTCCTGCTTTTGTAAAGGATTTTGCTGCCGCAATAGGGGCAACGGACGCGCTTGCCCATCATTTCTTCGCTGATTTTTTTGCTGCAAAGAAAGCAGGTGTATTTGACCATTGTTTATTCCTCTGCCTCGTGGCGCATTTTGAGGTGTGGCGCTTCCGCGACGAGTTGTGTTGCGCTTTCTTGGACGGTTGCGCGCTTGCCAACGGTGTATGCGCGTGCGGCGAACTTGCTTGTGCATTTTGAGCATTGCCAGATGCCGTAGCTGATGCGGGAGACTTTGGTTTTGCCGCAGTAGGGGCATTCGTGGTCTTTTCTTTGTTCTGCTTCTATTTTTGCGAGTTTGAGCTTGGTGGTTCGTCCGTATCGGGTGCCGAATCGTTTGACAGAACCGAGTCCTTTTTGTGCAGCTGCCATAGGGCAAGCGAAACGGCGACCCCTTTAAAAAGCTTTTGCTGGAAGGGAAGGGGAAGGTGCGAAGCGGTCCGAGGACTAACAACCTTTTTATACCCTCCGCGAGGCTTGTTCTGCTATGGCGCTTTCGGAGAACGAGCGGTTCCATTTGAAGAAAATGGTGAAGGAATTGGACAGTTATAGTGCGCGCCATACGGAGTTTGTGACGGTGTATGTTCCGGCAGGGTATGACTTGAGTAAAATCATCCAGCAGCTTGCGCAGGAGCAGGGGACGGCGACGAACATTAAGAGTGCGCAGACGCGGAATAACGTGATTGATGCGCTTGAGCGGATGATTCAGCATCTCAAGCTCTTTAAGGGGACGCCAAAGAACGGTCTTGCGGTGTTCAGCGGGAACATTGCGAGTTTGGAAGGGCGTTCGGACGTGCGTGTTTGGAGTATTGAGCCGCCGGTTCCCGTGCAGACAAAGATGTACCGGTGTGACAAGAATTTCCAGCTGGACATCCTGCGGGATATGATTGAGAGTAAGGAAGTGTATGGGATGGTGGTGGTTGATTCGCGGGATGCAACAATCGCGATTCTGAAGGGCAAGACGATTATTCCGCTGGTGACGACGCACTCGCATATTCCGGGGAAGTTTAAGGCGGGCGGGCAGTCGAGTGTTCGTTTTGCAAGGAATCGCGAGATTGCGGTCAATGAGCATTTCAAGAAGGTGGCGGATTTGCTCAAGGACCAGTTTTTGCATTTGGAGGGGCTAAAGGGCATTATGGTGGGCGGTCCCGGCCCAACGAAGTATGATTTTGTGGAGAGCGGACATATTACGGCGGATGTGCGTAAGAAGATTATCGCGATTAAGGATTTGAGCTATACGGAAGAGTTCGGTCTTGAGGAGCTTCTCGAAAAATGTCAGGATGAGCTTGCGCAGGAAGGGGTGATGGCGGAAAAGAAGGTTGTGGGGAAGTTCTTTGAGTTGCTTGCAACAAAGCCGGAGATGGTAACGTATGGTGAGAAGAATACGTTGCGTGCGCTGGAAATGGGGGCGGTTGCGACGCTTTTGTTGAGCGAGTCGCTGGATGAGCAGAAGATTGAGCAGTTTGAGATTACGGCAAAGGCGTTCAGTACGGAAGTGCTTATTATCTCGGTTGAGACGCGCGAGGGTGTTCAGCTCCGTGATGTGGGAAAAATTGGGGCGATTTTGCGGTATCCGCTGGTATGATTCACGAAGCGTATGAGGAATTTTTTGGGAAATCGAGTGAGCGCGAGTTGGTAATCACGTATGGCAGGTTGCGCGGCTATAATGCGGCAATCAGGATGTCGCCGTCAAGAATTGAGGTGCGCGCATCAAGGCAGTGGAAGGAGGTGTCGCCTGAGATTCAAAAGGGGCTTGTGCAGGTCTTGTTTGCGCGTCTGTTTAAGGTGAAACAAAAGACGGTGAGTATGGATTTGTATCATCATTTTGTGCGTAGTTTGCCCAAAGTGATGCCAAAAAAGCACAATCATCCTGTTTTGGAAGAAAGTTTTAATCGTGTAAATGAGCAGTTATTTGGCGGGCTTATGCAGCGTCCGAATTTGCGTCTTGGGAAGGGAATCAACCGGCTCGGAACGTACGAGTACACAAGCGATACTGTGAGAATTGCCGAGTACTTGCTTGAATATCCTGAGCTTATGGATTACGTGATGTATCACGAGCTTTTGCACAAGAAGCACCAGTACAAGGAAGGTGTGCAAAGGACAACTCATCACAGTGCGAAGTTCCGTGAAGATGAAGCGAGGTTTCCAAGGGCGGCGGAGTTGGAAAAGGAACTGCAAAAATTGGTGCAAAGGCAAAAGGGCGGCTGGTTTTGGTAGCGTCTTCTGAGAACTGACAACCGAGAACTGAGAACGTTTAAGGTTGAAACGTTTCTAAGTTCAGGTAGCTTTTGAGGTGGCTTTTAAGGCTCATAACGTCTGATTTGACGCGTTTTTGGTGTCCGGAGATGAACGGTGCGTAGACGTATTTTTCCCAGATGGTGCGGACGAAGTAATAGACGGGCTTGGTTTCCCAGCGGTGTTCGTAGTCGGTTTCAAGGATGCCCATGGTTTGGATGAGGATTTTGCCTTCTTGGAGTTTTTGTTTTTTGCCGTCGCGTTCAACCGTGACGTCTTTGACCTGCTGGAATTCAACGTGGAGTTTGATAATGCTTTTTGCGTAGTCGCTGAGTTTGAGGAACGGCTCGAATTCAAGGACGTAGTATTTTCCTTCGGGACGGAGGTTTTCGGAGTGTCTTTTCTCGACAGGGATGTAGCGGTGGTCTTTGAGCCATCCGAAAACCATTTTGCTGAAGTCTTTTGCGTTGAAGAGCCCTTCGTAGGTGAGTGTTTCCCGGTCCACGATGATTTCGCGTTCTGCCATTGGTCAGAGTTCCTGTTTGAGTGCTTTTTTGATGCTGCCCGCAAGGGAGAGGCAAAGGGCAGTGAGTGCATCGTCGTAATAGTCGGCTATCTTGTATTTAAGGATATACTTTTCAAGGACTTCTCCCATCCATTCGGTGAATTTGTGGCCTTTGTAGCGGCCTTGCCAGTCGGTTTCAAGTTCTGAGCTGATTTCGGCCCAGACGGTTCCTTCCTGCATTTTTTTCTTTTTGCCGTCTTCGGCAAGTTCAACGTCTTTCATGTTGAGGATGGTGAAGCGGATTTTGATGTGGTATTTGATGTAATTGGTGATTTTTTTGTCCGCTTCATAGATTCCGCGGACTTCAAAGCCGGTGTCCCCCATTTTTTGTTTGAGTTCGCTGACTTGGAAGGTGAAGTCGTATTGGGAGTACCATCCTTGGATTGAGGTAAGGAGTTCATTGTAGTTGAAGAAGCCGCGGTGCCGAATTATTGTGCCGAATGCGGGGTTTTTTCCCATTTTACTCGAGTGTCCTGCGTGCGTGGAATTCTTCCTCTCCGGGGAAGATGACGGGCATTTTGAAGTAGTTGGTGACAAAGTCGCGGACCTTGTAGGTGCTTTCCCACACTTCGCGCTTGTGCATGAGGAACTGGTTTTTGAGGACGCGGTTGATGAAGATGTTGCGAAGGGGTCGAAGGGCGCTTTTTTCCCATTCGCGTTCTTTGTCTAAGATGAGCGCGCCTGCAACGGTGAGTTCAAGCTCTCCTTTTTGCGCTTTGACTTTTTGCCCTTTGACGACGACGTCAGTATCCTTGATGCCAAGGGCGTACCAGTCAATGTCAAGGGTGTAGGTGAAGAGTTTGCTTTTGGTGCCGGGTGCTTTGCGTTCGAATCGCCAGCGGATGCGCAGTTCTTTGCCGAAGTTGGGGTTGTCGCGTTGGACGTAGTAGGTTTCGCCAAAGTCGTGGTCGTCTTTGGTTGCCCATCCTTCTTCAATGAGAAAGTCGTGGAATATTTGGTAAAAATATTGAAGGTTGAAGCTTTCCTTAAAGACAACTTTCCATTTTGCAATTTCAAGGCGGTCGTTTCCGAGTTCGGTGAGCCGGTGTTTGACCGGGTTGTCGGTTGGGTGTTGGTGCGCCATTCTCTTTTTGGTATTTAAATGCGGAATTGTTTATAAATATGGCGTTCGAGAGCGATAAGGTTATATACCGCGTTTTAAGGCGGTGTTTTATGCTGGTTGGGATTGTGGGAAAAGCGAATGTGGGGAAGAGCACATTCTTCAAGTCGATTACGCTTGCGGACATTCTGATTGCGAATTATCCGTTCGCGACAATTAAGCCAAACCACGGGGTTGGGTTTGTGCGGGTCGAGTGTGTGGACCGTGAATTGGGTGCGCAGTGTAATCCGCGGGTGGGAATGTGTGTGAATGGGACGAGGTTTGTTCCGGTGGAAGTGATGGATGTTGCCGGTCTTGTTCCGGGCGCGCACGAGGGCAAGGGGATGGGGAATCAGTTTTTGGATGACTTGCGTCAGGCGGATGTGTTTTTGCACGTGGTGGATATGAGCGGGGCGACGAATGAGCGGGGCGAGCCGGTGGGTTCGGGCGACCCTGCGTTTGATATTCGTTTTTTGGAGTTGGAACTTGACTTGTGGATTTTGTCCATCATCAAGAAGGGATGGGACCGTTTGGCGCGGCAGGCCGAGCACGAGGGTGGTGCGCTTGCGGCAATGGCAAAGCAGTTGTCGGGCTTGAAGGTTTCTGAGAACACGATTAAGGCTGCGCTGAATGAGTTTAAGATGGACCAAGCAAAGCCGAGTTCGTGGACTGAGGACCAGTTGCTCAAGCTTGCGGTTTTGGTGCGCAGGAAGACCAAGCCGATGGTGATTGTGGCAAATAAGGTGGATGTTCCTGCTGCTGCCGCGCATTTGGAGAGGTGCAAACAGTTGTTTCCGGAGTATGTGTTTGTGCCGGTGAGTGCGGAGTGCGAGCTTGCGCTAAAAGAGGCTGCGCAAAAGAAGCTGATTAAGTACGTTCCGGGGGAATCAAAGTTTGAAATTATAGGGGATTTATCGGACAAGCAGCGTGCAGCGTTGGAGTTTATGCAGAAGAATGTTTTGGACAAATGGGGCGGGACGGGTGTGCAAAAGGCGCTGGATGTTGCCGTGCTTGAGATGCTCAAATATATGGCGATTTTTCCAGGAGGGGTTGGAAAGCTCGGCGACCAGTTTGGGAATATTTTGCCGGACTGTTTCCTGCTTCCGCCGGGAAGCACTGCGTTTGACTTTGCGGGCAGGATTCACACGGACTTGCAGAAGAATTTTGTTGCTGCAATTGATGTCAAGTCAAAGCGGAAAATCGCAAGGGATACACTCCTAAAGCACCGTGATGTGATTGAGATTATGACGGCTAAATAAGCTACGCATTCTTGACCGCGCCAAATCTGCGTTCTTGCCGTGGTCCGTCGGTGATGTGTGTTTCAAGATGGTTGAGTCTCATATTAACGTGGTCGAAGCGAAGGAGCATTTCTTTTTCAAGGTGGGCAAGGTCTTTTCGGAGTAATGTAGTGTCCGATGTTATTTCTCGTCTAAGAGATTCAACGTCTTTTTTGACTGCCAGGAGCTCAAATTTGACGTCCTGAACGGTGGGCAAAAGGACGCTTTCAAGCCACTTTTTGATTTCCATGGATGAACTTGAGGGATTTTTTCTTTTTATATCTATCGTCAAAAAAGCCGGAAATTTTACGGAAAAAAATAGGGAATTAATTTGCTAACCGTCAATCACGCCCATATTCCGGTCAAGCATTATCTTGGCAACAACTTTGTTTTTGCCGAGTGTTTTCGCGCGGTAGAGCGCATCGTCTGCTTCCTTGAGCAGGCGTTCAAAGCTTGCGGTGCTGTTAAGGTTGGTTATCATGCCAAAGCTTGCGGTAAGGGGGCTGGTTTCTTCGATTGCGGAGCGGATGTTTTCGGCGTGTTGTTTGGCGTCTTGGGGGGAGAGTAAGGGGAGGACGAGGGTGAATTCTTCGCCGCCGTAGCGGGCGGAGAGTCCTCCGGGCGGGGTGTGCGCGGCAAGAGTTTTTGCGATAATGCGTAATACTTCATCGCCTGCAGGGTGGCCGTTGGTGTCGTTGTATTTTTTGAAGTTGTCCGCATCTATCATGACGACGGTGATGGGCGCGGTTCCGTGTTGTTCTTTGAGGATTTTTTCGGCGGTCTTAACGAGTTGGGCGCGGTTGGGAAGCCCGGTGAGTGCGTCGGTTACGGCGGATGTTTGTGCTTGTTCAAATTCAGAGAGGCGGCCAAGGTAATTGTGAAGCTCGTAGAGTACTTCGGTGATGTTTTCAAGGGGGACGGGGTGTTCCGAGGTGATGGTGCAGTGCCCGATGTGTTCGCGGTTAAGGATGAGGGGGAGCCCGAGTGCGTGTGTGGGAAGTTTGTCTCTGTCTTTGATTCCTTCAAGGAGGAAGTCTGTTTGGACGTTGTTGATGGTGACTGCGGTGTTTGTTCCGCGAAGGTTGGCAAGGATGCGCTGTTCCACTTCTTTGCCGGAAGGGGTGAGGTCGAAATTGCGCGATGTTTTGCCAAGGGCGGTGATGTGGACGTTGGAGAGCTTGAATTTGTGGCTGAGGAATTGGACGGTGTTGTGGAGTGCGTGGTCAAGGGATTTGCTTGCGCTGACTGCTTTGGTGTATTCGAGGAGGAGTTTTGCGCGGTTAAGGGCTTCGGTGAGGTGGAGGTGTTGTTCTGCAATGAGCGCGGTATTTTGGATGGTGAACGTGATGAGTTCGGTGAAGTGGTCGTGCCAGGAGGGGAGTTTTTCGCGCGCTTCGGCAAGTTCTTCGGAGAGGGTGTGCGGGTCGTTTGTTTTGAACGGCCCGCAGGTGAGCGTGGTCTGGTTGGTGGTGACGTGATAATAAGTGATGCCGGGAACGGGAGTGTATGGTGCGGGGTCTTCGCGGTTGCGTATTTCCTGAAAGAAGGGGAGTTTGCCGTAGATGGCCGCGCCGGAGATGATTGCCGTGCCAAGGTGCGCGGCAAGGGCGTCAAGCTGTTGTTTCCAAACGTCGGTTTTGGCAAACGGGGGAAGCATGTGTTTTTTTGCAATGATGAGGATTTAAAGGTATTGTGTCTCGTCGGACAGAAACCAAGGGCCAACAACCAATGACTGATAACTGACGACCGATAACTGAGAACTGATTACAAATAATCAGTGAATAACTGCCAACGACGAGCCGCCGTTCAGTGTTTGACCGTGCGTTCAATCCCTTCGTGCAGGGTTGTTTGGGGTGAATAGCTGAGTATTTTTTTTGCGGAGGTGATGTCGGCAACCGAGTGGAGGATGTCTCCTGCGGCGCGGGCTTCGTAGCGTGCGATGACCTCTTTGCCGAGTGCCTCGGTGAGGTGTGCATAGAGTTCGTTGATGCTGGCTTGAACGCCGGTTCCGATGTTAAAGACTCCTGTTTGGCTTGACTCCAGTGCTTTGAGATTTGCCTGCACAACGTCGCCGACAAAGACAAAGTCTCTTGTTTGCATGCCGTCACCGAAGATGACGGGCTGTTTTCCTGTTTTGAGTGCGGTGATGAATTTGGTGATGACGCCGCTGTAGGGCGAGGTTGGGTCTTGGCGGGGTCCGTAGACGTTGAAATAGCGAAGGGCTGTGGTGTGCATGCCGTAAAGAGTGTGGAACATACGGGCATAGTGTTCACCTGCGAGTTTGGTGAGCGCGTAGGGTGTTTGGGGCTTGAGTGGGGAAAGTTCTGTTTTGGGAAGGGTTGGTTCGTCGCCGTAGACTGCGGCGGTTGAGCTGTAGATGAGTTTTTTGACGCCTGCCGCGCGTGCAGCGAGAAGGACGCGAAGGGTTCCTGTTGCGTTGACGTCGTGTGTTTCGAGCGGGTGTTCAACGGAGTAAGGGACTGATGCTATTGCGGCAAGGTGGAAGACTGCTTCTTGCCCGTTCATCGCGGTTGCGAGTGTTTTTTCATCGTTAATGTCGCCTTTGATGAAGTTAATTTTGTCTTTTACTGCGGCAAGGTTTTGTTCGTGTCCTGAGCGCAGATTATCGATGACCGTGACGGTGTGTCCTGCAAGGATGAGGGCTTCGGTGAGGTGGGAGCCGATGAATCCTGCTCCGCCGGTAACGAGGATTTTCATAAGAAAATTTGGGGCAATTTGGGTATTTAATGATTGTGAAGATGCCGTCTGCTGCACTTGCTGATGTTGCAAGATAGAGAGCGCGACATCTGCGATGCGAGAGAATGTTTAAAACAGGTTCGCGAAGCGAACCTTTATGATTTGTTTCTCGAGCAGAGCAGAAGAGCGCATTTTGATCAAACTTTCCGCAGAAAGTTTGAAAGAAAAGGTGGACAGCTTCGCGGATTTCCCCCATAACGGAGTACAGGCCGCGACGGAAGCCGGTTTAACTGCTGGGTTCGAATGAGACCAGGTGGAACCCGGCTCCTATGGCCGTCCTAACCGCGTTTCCACAAGGGGTGGTTTATAAAGCTTTCGGGTTTGGCCGGTGGTGATGTCACGGCGAAGTACGGCAGAATGATTATATAGGGAAAAAAGAGGAAGGTCTTGATGAAGGCAGTGGACGCGTTTGTTGAGCGGTGGGTTGGGCAGTTAATTCCGCACTTGCAAAATGAGGGAAAAATTTCTGAGGAGGCAGCAGGTATTCTGAAAAGTTGGCTGAAGAGTACGGGAAGTGAATTGCAGGGGGAAATTGAGCGGCAGATGCTTCAGCCGGCAGGGGAGGCGTTTTCAAAATCTCCCGCGTTGCAGGGCGTTGCGGAAAAGCAGTGGTCGCCTGAGCAGGTAATGAAGTTTTTGCTTGAAAATGACCAAGTGATTCACGCGGTGTTTGGCGCGGTGGCCTCAGCGAGGGGGCACAGGATTCAGGGGTATCGCGGCCCGTCTGATAAGTTTATTACGCGGTTTGCCGAGCGTGAAATACATCATCGGGCGTTGTTTATGGACTCGTGGGATAATTATTTTCAGGCGACGTTTGATAAGGCGCCGAATTTGGCAAAGATAACTCCTCCGGTGCAAGTGGGTGATTTTGTTGGGGTGAAGTTGTCATTTAATGATTTTACCGGGGATAGCCGTGAGGGCTCGCATACTGATTATACCGTTGCGTATCCGGTGGGTGTTGCGGAGAAGGTTTCTCCTGTTTTGCTTGCGCATCCGGAAGTGCTGATTGTGCTTTTTATGAGGCTTTTTCCGAATATGGAACGGACGGGCGGGAACGTTCGGCTGCATCCAAGGTGGAAGGAGGCGCTTGAGCGGTTCGCACGGTATAACGAGCAGAAGGCGTGGGCGGCGATTGAGAAGTTGTCGTGGCGTTAACGGTTCAGTTTTAGGTAGGATTCAAACGCCGGCAAATTTGTCTCAATGATGTTGTGCGCACGGTGTTCTTCGGGCGATATCCAGAGGTATTCAGAGTGGTCTTCGCTTAAGGTAACCGTATTGGTTTTTGCGCGGCACAAAAAGAAACGCCGACGATGTGCCAGTGTTCGTCTCGGACAGTTGGGCGCCATTCGTTAACGCAAAGAGTATTGCTGATTTCAACGTCAAGTCCTGTTTCTTCGCGTACTTCGCGAAGGAGCGCGTCATCGTATCGTTCGCCGGGCTTGAGCCTGCCGCCGGGGAAGTCGTAGCGTCCTGCGTTTGTGCCGTCTGTGTATTTTTTGCTTTCTTTGAGGAGAAGGATTTTGCCGTTGTGCACGATGATTGCTTTGGTGGCAAGGAAGAGTTTGGGTTCAGTCATCTGTAATCTCAACGGTGATTTCTTGTGTTTTCGGGTTGACGTGTTTAATCACGGCGTGGCCTTTGAGTTTTTGCGCGATTTCTTGGAGGGAGTGTTTTTTCTTTGCCGCGTGGAGTTGGTCAAGGATGTTTTTGAGTTCTTGGTAGTGTTCGTAGATGAGTTCTCCTGCGCGTTGTTGTTTGGCTGCGTCTTCGTTGATTTTTGTAAGGGTTCTTTCCTGTATGGTTATCGCGTTTTGGATGCGTTCTTTTTCTGAGTCAAAGCGTGCGCGGCTTTTTTCGAGTTTGGTGAGGGCTGCGCTTTTGGAGAGGTTGGCGTCGATTGCCGCGCTAAAGGACGGGTAGGCGGTTCCTGTTTTGCCGCTGAGCGCAAAGGGAGTTATTTCTCCGTCGGGGTATGCGAATGCGCTGATGGGTTCTTTGAGCAGTTTTTGCAGGTATGCGTGAAGGGTGATGCGTTCGTTTTCGGTGAGCGAGTTTGAGGTTGGGTCGGTGCCTGCACGAAGGCAGAGTTCTTCGGCGTATGTTTTGCCAAGGCCTAAGGTTGCAAGGTGCTTACTGATTGGAGTGGTGCTGTCAAGGTCTGCAGGGCTTATCTGGGTGAAGTTCTTTTTTGCGGGCGGGAGCGCGTAGGGTTTTCCGCGTTTGATTTCGCGGTCTTTCCACGCGCGTTCTTCTTGGGCTGCCTTGACAATGCCGTGTTCGTCGGCAAGAACAATGTTACCGTTGCTGAAGAGTTCAATGTACAGGGAATAGGTGTCTTGTTGGGTTTGGAAGGTGAGTTTGAGGATGCGTTCGCCGTTGACTTGTTCAAGCGAGGTGAGTTTTTTGCCTTCAAGGTATTTGCGAAGGGTGCTGCAAAGCCCTCCGGGTGTTTCGGGGGTTTCGGTTTTTGCTGCGGCGAGCCAAACTGCGTTTTTTTCCGTGCGAAGGAAGAGTTTTCCTGAGCCTGTTTTGTGGAGTTGGAAGAGAAAGCCGTCCGGCCGGTATATTTTGTCCACGCGTGAGCCGACGAGGGTTTGGAGTTCACGGCAAAGGAAAAGGAGGTCAAGGGAAGTGATTTCGGTTTTCATCAGGTGTGGAGGAAGTGGGCGGTGTTAAAAACCTTGCGAGCGCAGGGTGGAAAAAAGCAGGGACGGAGTAGTTCTGACAAATGAGCACCGAACACGGGCAACTGAACACTGACAACTGAGCACCGATAACCGCTTACTGCTCGACCAGTTTTTGCACAATTGCGGAGTACGCAGGTCTTGTGATGAAGACGCCGATGGAGACGGCAAGAATTGTCGTCAGTGCAAAACCCTTCAAAAGCCCTGCGCCGGCGAAGAAAAGCGGTATCATTGCGACGGAGAGGGTGAAGTAGGCGCTCATAATAATGAAGAATGCGCGTTTGACGCGTTCTTTCCAGGAGCGTCCGCTGTCGTCTTCTCCGGAGATGGTTTCGTCGGTGATGATGAGTTGGTCGTTGACGCCGGTGCCGACTGCGAGGATGATTCCTGCGACTGCGGCAAGGTCGATGTTCCAACCGATGAGTGCGGCAAGGCTGAGCGTGAGGAAGATTTCGCAAACTGCGGTGAACATGATGGGGATTGCGACGGCGAATCTGCGGTAGCGGATGTAGACGATGCTGGAGACGGCAACAAGGGAGAGAAGGCCGACGAGGAGTGCGTTGGTGAGGAATCCTTTGCCAAGGGTGGGTGAGATGGTGTCGACGCGTTCAATGTCGAGTTTGATGGGGAGCGAGCCGGTTTTGAGGACGGTTTGCAGGCGTTTCATGTTTTCAAGTGTGTTTTGGATTGCTGCCTGTTCGGAGATGCCGCTTCCGCCGCCGGTGATTGCGATGTCGGTGACCGCGCGGCCCTTGAGGTCTGCGGCGATGCCGAGTTCGTCGACCGGTTGGTCGTCGAGGATGAGGGTGATGTTTTCGGAGAGCCTGTCGCCGACGACGCGAAGTCCGCTTGTGATGCGTGCTTGGCGTTCTGCAGCTTCAGGAGCGAGGGTGATGGTGAAGAGGAATTGGCACGCCCATCCTTCGCCGGATGTTCCGCAGCCGCGGTTGGGGTCAAGGCCGGAGCATTGTGCGGTTCTGCAGACGTAGGTGATGTCGTTTCCGCCGGAGAAGACGGTTTCGCTCCCGATGCGGGCTTCAAATTTGCCTTGTGAGCCAAGGAGTTCGCGAACTTCGGTTTCGGTGGCTCCTGCAATTTCAACAAGGATGTACCTATCGCCTCCGCCAAGGAGGTCCGGTTGGGTTGCAACTTCGGTGACAAGGACGTCGCTAAGGCCGTAGACGTTGAGGCGTTCTTTGAGCGTGTCAACGGCGTCGGTGACTTGTTCTGCGGTTGCGGGTCCTGCGGGTTTGAGGACGACTCTTGTTCCGCCGGAAAGGTCAAGGCCTTTGCGGAGGTTGCTTTTGGGGGTTTCGCCGACCGATATTCCGAGCGGTTCTGCGCCGATGATTTCAGTGATGATAACGGGTTCTTCAATTTTGGCCGTGCGGGTTTTGGTGACGGTGGTGTTTGTTCCGTTGATGGTTTCGTTTGTTTCGTATGTTTCGTTGACAAGGCGGACAGTGGTTTGGTTTGTTTCGGTGATGTGGTAAATGGGTTTTGCAACAAGAGTATAAGTGGTCGTGGTTGTTTTGATGCGGACGGTTTGGTTGGGTTGGATGGCACGGGTGAGCGTGTAATATTCTTCAAGTGAAGCGAGCGGTTTATTGTTGATGGCGATGATGCGTTCGAGCTGCATGGGGGCAACGTTGCCTTTGGGGCTTTGCATTCCGCCAAGTTCTGCGGAACTGTTTTTTGCAATGCCTTTGATGGTGACTCCTTCCGCCCACGGGTTTGGATAGATTGCAATTGCTCCAAGGACGAGTGCAATGAGGAGGATGACGACTTTGCTGTTGGTGAGGATTTTTTTAAGGTTGGACATGTTCTTTCCTCTCAAGGTACCAGCGGAGGATGCCTGCGTTTTGCATCCAGGTGTAAATGAGGTCAAATACGAGCCCGATGGTGATGATAAGCATGATTTGGCGAATCGTTTCTGATTGGGTGAAAATGAGTCCGATGATGCTTGCGGAAAGGGCGGTGAGGGTCATGAACACTCCTGTTTTCATGGCGGAGAGTGTTCGGGCAAGGATGGTTCCGCCTTCTCCTTTGCGTTTAAGGACGCGCGTGGTGAGGAGGATGTCCGTGTCGACCGAGTAGCCGATGAGCATAAGGAACGCAGCGATGCCTGCCGTGCTGAGGCGGATGTCAAGGAGGTTGACTACGGCAAGGGTGCTGATGATGTCGGAGAGTGCGGCAAGGATGACGAAGCTTGAGGGGATGAGTGAGCGAAAGGTGATGAAGACGACGATGCTCATGGCGATGAATGCGTAGAGGACTGCGCGTATGGTTTGACCAAAGAATTGTTGGCCAAGTGATGAGCCCATGTTCTCTATACTATAGGTGCCTTCCGTGAGGGTGATGCCTGCTGCGCGGATGCTTGCTTCAAGGTTTTCTGCGCTGATGTCTGCGGCTTCAATGATGAGCGCGGTTGTGCGTCCGCCTTCGGTTATTTCGCGGACCGCGATTTCTGCTTCGGGGTTGGACGAGGAGAGGGCGGTTTGGAGTTCTTGAACGTTCACCTGCTCCAAAAGGGGGATGGTGAGCGTGATGCCGCCTTTGAGTGAAACGCCTTGGTTGAAGAGTTCGCCGGTTGTCGCGTAGCGTGCGCCAAGAAAGATGGTGCTTGCAATGAGGATGGCAAACGCAAGGAGGGCCAGCTTTTTGTAATGGGCATCATAGAGGCGCAGGGCGGTTTGCTTCATCGCCTTTGCCTCCGCGGGCGTGTGTTTTTAAAGTTTGTGGAGGTGCACAGATAGCTTTTTAATATCGAAGTGGTTGTTTTTGGTTTAAAATAGGTGTCTGAAACTTGAGAGGTCAAACCCTTCCGCTAATTGTTTTGGTTGTTGCTGCGTTAGCTGCAGTGTTTTTTGTGGTGGAAACGCAGCAGGGAATGCCAAGCAGCGGGCACGGGACGCACAGCCCGTTAAGCGGGCTTGCATCAGGAGGCGGAAAGACGATTTCGGTTATCGCGTATACTGATGGGTCGTGTGTTTCAACTGCGGATTGTGACCAGCCGGGTGCAGGGGTTACTCCTCCTGCGTCAAGTTTTGCGTCAGTGTTGGGTCCTGCACCGATTGTGTGTGTCGGGCCAACCTGTCCTGCTCCGCCGTGTCACGATTCAGTCTTTATGTCTCCTGCATCGCATTGTTGTACGCCAAAGCAGCGCCCGTGCAGGACGATGTCTGAGTGTACTGCGGAGCACGCAAGCAGTTCGCTTGGTATCAATCCGTTTGCCTGTTCGGTGTATTTCCCGCCGTTTGCGCCGACGTCTTTTATTGGGACGCTTGGAGGGTTGTTTCACCCGCCGGATTCGGGCGGTTTTGGGTGCTGTACGTTCTGCGGTGATGGAGTGTTGGATGCGGAGGGGCTTGATGACTTGTCGGGAACTGCCGATGATGAGGAGTGTGATGATAATAATCAGGTGAGTGGGGATGGGTGTACCAGTTCGTGTAAGACTGAGGCGGTTGTTCCGAGCGGATTCCCGACTATTTCCATTGTCAAGCAGCCGGCGTTTAATTTCACGCGGCATCGCAAGATTGTGATTTGGGCAGTCATTCTGAACGTGACGAGCAACGGGACGAATGCGACAAACGTCTCTTTGAATGACACGTTGACGAATGCGACTTTTCTGAATTCATCTCCTTCGTCGTTGAATGGGACGAATATTTCTCTTGGGAACTTGTCTAACGGGACGATTTTCATAGTGAATGTGACTGCGGAAGTTGATTGCACGGTGAATTTGACGAATACGACGGTGTTCTGGTTGTACGAGGAGGAGGATTTTGTTTCAACAGGGGACGGGGTGGGGTTGGGATGGTTTACGCAGGATGATGATTTTGTGTCAAATTCAACAAGTCTGACCGTGAATACGACGTGTTTTGTCGCGGGGCGCAAGGATGATTCTCCTGACCCGCTGAACGTGTCAATGTCAAATGTGCTGAATTATACGATTACGGTGAACGTGTCGGGTGATTTTAATTTCACGAATGTGACCGTGGTTGATGCGTATGCGCCGGAGATTGCGGCGTTTGTGAGTTCTGACCCTGCGCCTGATGGCGGGACAAATAATACGTGGTCTTTGGGTAATTTGTCAAATGGGACGGTCTTTGTCATCAATATAAGTGTAAACGTGAGCAGTCAGGCGAACGGCACAATCATCAATAACACGGCAAACATTACGTGGCAGGATGAGAATGGCATTTTGTACATTTTCCCGGTAAGCGAGCAAACAACATTGATTGCGCCGGTGGATACGAATGTGACGGTGGTAAAGGGTGCGCCGGCAAACGTGTTTGCGGGCGGGACGCTCGTGTACACAATTACGATAACTGCATCAAATGAGGATGCGTTTAATGTGACGGTGAATGATACGCTTCCGCAGAATGTGACGTTTGTGAGCAGTATTCCTGCGAATACGAGTAATGCGACGTGG
>QZIM01000016.1 GCA_003599055.1 Candidatus Woesearchaeota archaeon | reverse complement strand
CAAGCGGCGTTCAAGCTCACGCAAAGACCTATCCATACAACCCAAAAACAACACACCACACTATAAAAACCTTTCGATATGTAGTCACTAAAAAGTGGTCATTTTCTAATCGAAACCATTAAATATTAACAAGAATATATAGTTATTAACAACCATTAATAGGTGACCCATGAAAGCACTCCTTGACCTCCCAAACGACATCAACCAAACGCTCAACATCATCAAGGCACAGCACAACCTCAAAAACAAAGCCCAAGCAATCACCCTTGTCGTTAAAACATTTCGCGAAGAACACATGGAACCAGAACTCCGTCCGGAATTCGTCCAAAAAATCCAATCAACAGAACACCAAAAAGGAATTCATTTTTCATCCATCGAAGGGCTCCGTAAAAGGCACGAATGAGATTTGAAATCCATCCCGACCTTGACAAAACACTTGCAAAAATCTCCAAACGCGACAAAACACAGTTTGAATCAATCCTCAAAAAAATCGAAGAAATCACCAACTCACCCAACCTTGACCACTACAAAAACCTCCGCGCGCCGCTCAACAAATACAAACGCGTCCACATTAACTCAAGCTTCGTCCTTTTGTTCACCAAAAACGAAGATACCATTCTCTTCCGTTATTACGACCACCACGACAACATTTATTTATTCAGGGAGAAGTGAGCTTTTCTCACAACATTTTTAAACCCACATATTGATCTTTGCCCATGAAAGACACCTTCCACATCATCGTTGAACAAGGAGAAGACGGCTACCTTATTTCAGATGTCGTCGAACTCCCCGGGTGCCACACCCAAGCAAAAACACACGACGAACTCATCAAAAGGACCAAAGAAGCAATCAAGCTCTATCTCGCCTGAAGTTCCCACACATATGCCTCTCTTCGTCATTGAACACCTCGAACCCAAAGTCTACCCCTGGTGCATCCTTGAATACAAACACATCAGCTCCGTCGTCCGAAAAAATAACCTCCTCATCACCAAAACCGCAAACAAAAAACTCGCAACCTTTGCCAAAACGAGCAAAAAAAGCATCAACGAGCTGACGTTTGATACGCCCTGCATCCTCGACCCCGAAGCCAAAGAAACACTCACGCCAAAAATCGCAGCCACATACCACTCATTCATCTTCGGTGGAATCCTCGGCGACTACCCGCCGCGCAAACGCACCCAAGAAGAAGTAAAACTCCCCTACCCTAGGTACAACCTTGGCAAGGAACAGATGAGCACAGACACTGCCGTTATTGTCACGCACAACATCGTGAACGGCACACCGCTTGAAAAAATGCACTTTCAGGACGGCATCGAAATCGACATCAAAAAAGGAGAAAGCATCCAACTCCCCTACCGCTACCTGCTCGTGAACGGAAAACCAATGCTCCCGCCCGGACTTGTTCAACTGCTCAAAAAACAAAAAGGGTTCTAAACCCAGCGCCTGTACAATTCCATCAGCGCCTCAAACTGCTTCTCAAGCCTATCAATATCGCCCGCAACATCGAGCGAATTCACCTTCGCGCTTCCTACCTTTGCAATAAGCGCCTGATACTTCTTATCATACTCGGCAAAACCCTGCGCCACCGTCATAAACCCCTTGCGGCGCATACTGATTAAGTCCTCGTACGCGGCATCCATGCTACCCTGCAATACCTTTGCCCTCACCTCCTGCAAAAAGGAAATGTGCTTACTCTTTTGCGCAAACGGCCACATTATCTTCCGCCCCTTTCATATCGCGAGCGCGTCACCTGCATATGCGCCCCAAATTCCCTCTCAATTTCCTGCAACTTCTGTTCAAAAAGCGCGCGCTTTTGCCCATCTGGCGCAGTTCTCCACGCAGAAACCAACTCCTTTACGTGCGCCTGCGCAAAACCGCCAAAATGCCTTGCGTCCTCAGCTTCCGCATCCGCAGCCGCCTGCACTGCAAAACCAAGCGCGTGGATAAGTCGCCCCGCATCCTCAAAATTACCCTTTGCAATCGCCTCCCGAACATTCTCTACGACATGCGGCAATAACTTCTCCTTTTTTCCAAACCAATCGCCAATTCCCATACAAACCTCCCTTTTTACTTCACATACCTTAACACTTCATCAAGCGTCTGCTCTTTAAATGCAGGCGGCAACTCCCCTGCGCACACCTGTCTTGTCAAACACACAAACGTCGCCCAACCCTGCCCAAGCGGCTCACTTCCGCCCACTTCCCTTCGAAACACCCGATACGCAAGATGGCGCACGGACTCCTCAATCGGCAAACTCCTGAAAAACGCAATTGCAGACTCGCGCACCCTTTTGATTCCCTCCTCAACCTTTCCGTCATCTTGCGCATCCTCAAAAATACGCCTCCCCGTCAAATACGTCTGCGCCACGTGCAACTGCTCATACGGCTCAAGCTGCCCTAACGCATCCAACGCGCGCTCCTGCACATCCCCTGACGCCATCAGCACACCATCATCATTCCTGCGCACCAGCGCACCCAAAATATCACGATACTCCATCTCCCCTCCGTACCGCTTGGGCAATAAAAAACTTTGGGTGTACAAAACCTTTAAAAGCGCCACGGCAGACATTTGAACCTATGGACCTGTAGCTCAGCTTGGATAGAGCACCTGCCTTCTAAGCAGGGGGTCGTGGGTTCGAATCCCATCAGGTCCGCTTATTTTGTCGTAACACTTAAAACTCCGTGAAATCTCCACTTCTTATGACCCGTACTGCCCTTATGGAACGCTATGACACCGATACTTGGATGTCCCAAGAAGTAGATTCAGTTCACCACGGAAAACTACTGCGTGATTTCTATCTTGAACACTGCGCAGAAAACCCGAACTTCTCGATGACCCGCGAAAATTACCCTGATGACCCAATACAACCCTGCGGAGCACAATACTTCATCCTGTGCGGCAGGCTGCGGGAAGCGCCAAAGATTCCCTGGACGTTAAAACCCCTGCCACCGTGGATAGCAAACAGACACTACCGCACACAAGAATCAGTCATCGTAGCAGAAGCGTATGTTGGAACGCCATATTCCTTCCCTGAACCAGGCATCATCCAATACGAAAAAAACCAGCCCATATACCGCACCATCTGCCTTGACAATAACGGACGTTTTCACATCAAAGTACGCAGAGACAGAAGAGCGCCCATTGTGCGTTTTGGAAATGATGACATCCTCAAACACCTACCAGAACAACACAACGCCCTGTTCGAAACATTTGTCAAAATACACGATGAACTCACTTCAAGACTTGAATAAAAAACACACTGGCATTATCTGACTTTTTCCGCTGCAGGCCAAAACTGTTCCCCTGCCTTAATATTAAGGGGAACTACTGCAAAAACTCGCCCTTCTTAATCTTTTCAGGCAAATATTTCTCGGTAATGAAACTGATGCCCCGTGAACTGAGCGCCTGGATTTCCGCCTTTGCCTTCATCGTAGCCATCAATTTGAACTGGCGCTGCCAGGCCTTGTTATTCTGGAACCACTCATAATTTTGCAATTGCTTTAAGCGCGTCTGGTCAACATCCTTGAACGTAATCAACATCTTCTTCAAGCCGTAATTCTCAATGTCGTCCGCAGTGATTCCCAAAAACCGTGCGGTGTTCAGCGTCATACTCCCCGACATATGCGCCAAGTTGATTGAACCAAACTTGAGCACGGAATAAATATAGAACCCCCACGGGTCAAAGTCAGCCAGCACATAAATCGGCAAATCGTGCTCCTGCGACAACCGCTGCAAGAGCCGCCTAATCCCCCTTGTCGTCTGACCCTGCGAACTCATAATAATACAGTTCTGCTTATCCCAGAACTTATCCTCGTGCAAACGCTCCCACACGGCCGCCTTTTCCATATAAATCACGTACTTTGCACGCACCTTCTTGAACGTAATCTCCTCAACATTACTCGGAACGCTCCAGCCGCCCGAACCCATCTTTGCCCAATCAATCTCATCGCCCTTATCCTCAATCACGACGTGCCCCGCGACCGAGCCCATCTTGTTCGCATTAATATTAAGCTGCTCACGGCTGAATCCGGAGAGCGCCTCCAAATCCTCAATCGCATTATCGCTCTCCGACTGCTCATCCACAATATTCGTCTTCGTATTCGGAATCGTGCGCTTCACCATATAGAACACGTCTCTCAGACTCGCGTGCTTACCCAGCGTCAAAAGCTCCTTACTCTTTGCCGCAACCTCAAGCGTCTGCAAAAACTTCTTCGCGTGCGCAACATTGAAAAAATTACGCTCGGACGTCTTATCCCCAAGCTCCAACGTTTCCGACTTCTTATTATACGAAACATTTGACAATGCACGCACCGGAACATTCATCACCGGCGGCTTTCCCGCAAGAACATTCTTCACCAAATCATTTCCCAACTCTTCAAGCGCTTCCTGCGTCTTACTCTTCTTCATTGTCAAACCCCGCAAGCCCGATTTGCTCTTCCTTGCTCTTCTTCTCAACCTTTTCCACCTTATGCGCTTCCTTGTGCGCCTGGACATACTCCTTGTTCTTCTCCAACATCTTTCGCATAGACTCAAGAATCTTGTCCTTGCTCATCCCGCTCAGGTCTGCAAGCGCCGCCGCAACCTCGGGCATATAATTTTCAAAAATACTCAAGCGCTCCTGCTGGTCCGCCACTTTCCGCTTCTTATTCACATACGCGCCAAGCTTTCGCCCCGCATCCTGCAATGCAAGCTTCATCTCCTTGATAATTTCCGGATAGTGCGCAATCGCTTCCTTTGCCTCACTCGTAAACGGCGGCCAAACCGAGACGAGCGATATGACCACCGTCAGCGGCCCTACCGGCACCGAACTTTGCGACTGGCTTAGCCCATACGGCTTCCAATTCGTCTGCACAATCGACTTATTGCTCGCACACGAACCGGACTGGTACAGCAAAGGCACCCTGTTTGCAAAACGCAAAATCCTGATCGTCTGGTCGCTTGGCTGCTCGCCCCCATACGCCAGCGCAACCTCAACCACAAATGGAATCCCCCGATACACATCGGGCGAGCGCGACACGGCAACATAAAACTCCGCCGGAATCTCCTTACGCAAACCCTTTTCGAGCAGCTCTTCACCAATCGGGCTGATACAGTCCGTACTCGGCGCAATGATTTTCGTCTTCTTGATACCGTCCAACAACTTTTCCACGTGCGGAAGCTGAAGCTCATCAGGCTTCATATTCGTAAACAACCCCGCAGCATCACAAATTTCCTTTGCCGTCTGCGGGCCGACCCTGCTGAACTCACCCGTCAGGAAACTCTGCAGCGTCCGCGACTCCGTATTCTTGAGCATTTTCAGCATAATCCCAAGCTCAACCCCGTACGGGTGCGGCTTAATTGCCGTCGGCTCCTTTGGCAACTTATCCGACACGCGCGCAAACACAAACTGCTCCGCCTTCGGATTCGTGTACACAAACGTTGCGTGCGGGTTTGCAATCGCCGTCTGCTTCAAATAACTGTCAACCGACTGGTCACCCTTCTGATAACTCGCATCAATATCAAGCTCAATTTTAACACCGGTCTTCTTCTTCCAATTACTCTCCTCGTCCTTCACAATCTCCGGCTGGTTCTTTTGCGTATCAATATGCAACTCATAATAATGCGCAGGCTCTGTTTCCTTAATCTTACTCCAAATCCTCGCCGGACGACCCGTTGTCAGCTGCGCGTACAGAACCGCCGCGCTAATCCCAATACCCTGCTGGCCTCTTGCCTGCTTCATCGTGTGGAACTTCGAGCCGTACAAGAGCTTTGCAAAAATATTCGGAATCTGCTTTTTCACAATCCCCGGACCATTATCCTCAATCGTCACCCGATACCGGTCATTCTCCATATCCACAATCTGCACGCTGATATCCGGCAAAATCTTTGCCTCCTCACACGCATCAAGCGCGTTATCAACCGCTTCCTTCACCACGGTCAGCAGTGCCTTTCTCTTGTTATCAAAACCCAGCAAATGGCGGTTTCTCTCAAAGAATTCCGCAACGCTAATATCGCGCTGCTTTGACGCCATCTTTTCCGCCGTACTCATAATTGCAATCTCCTCTCCTTTTTCCTCTTCTCCAAATACCGGTACACGTGCGCGTGCGGACTCCCGCTCAAAAGGCTCTCGACCGCCCTTCGCGCATCAGGCAAACTCTCCGCAGGACCAATCAGCCCCACCGTCTTTCCGAACACACAGAGCTGCACATCAGTCAAATCCTCAATCGTGCGCCGCGACTTTCCGCCTTCACCAATCACTCTTCCGCGCAAACGCTCAATATCGTTTGCATTCCGCGCGAACTCCTGAACCGGAATAATCTCAAACGCATAATCCTGCCTTAGCAGCAAGCGCGCAACGTCCGGATTAAACCCGCGCCCAATCGCCCGCACGATTTCACGCGCGAGATACAAGAGCAGCGCGTCCTCACCGGAAATACGCACCTCGCCTTCTTCACTGTCAATCTCAATTTTTGACTTCGTCTCGGCCTCAAGCGCACGCTTTGTCTCCCCCTTCGGACCAATCAATACAGCGATTCGTTCACGGGGGATGCGCAGTTCATACGCAAACTCCTCAAGCGGAGGAGGGGAGGCCATACGCGCACAAACCTAGGGGGGATTATTAAAGGTTACGATTGGAACCGCTGCGGCGTTTCCATCCAGGCGCTCCTCCGCTC
Source organism: Candidatus Woesearchaeota archaeon (assembly GCA_003599055.1). Classification (GTDB taxonomy): domain Archaea; phylum Nanobdellota; class Nanobdellia; order Woesearchaeales; family ARS49; genus SURF-65. Next base: position 41,846 of record QZIM01000016.1, on the reverse strand, counting down.
GTTCAGAGAAACAAATCATAACTATTTGCTTTGCAAATATGGTAAAAAAAATTCTCTTCACTCGCAGATGTCGCGCTCTCTGTTATAGAAACGCATAAGTCTTGCCTACGAACGACGACTAGCGGTTACTTTTTTCAAAACCTGCTTTTCCGTATACCTCACACCCCACTTCTCCGCAAGCTTACACACATTCCTTACGTCCCGCTCCAAATATCCCTTTGCGTTCGGATTATCAAGTGTCGTTGACTGCGACATATCAATAAACACAGGCATATCGTTATGATTGAGAATATTGAACCCGCTCAAATCACCGTGCACCATCCCTGCCTTGTAGAGTAATTTCATTTGCCGAATGACTTCGTCAATGAACTTCTTTGGCTCTTTCGGAGGGTCATTTTTCGCCTTCTGCGCAGCCATATCATCACCGATAAACTCAATGACGAGAATGTTCTTCAGCATCGCATACGGCGTCGGCACGCGAACACCCGCCTCCCGCGCCTTCAGCAAGTTCCTAAACTCGCGATGCGCCCAGGCAAAAATAATTTCCCGCTGAATCGGCTTGAGCCCAACATACCTCGGGTCCGCACGAATATAGTCAAACATCTTGTTAAAATCACACGTCTGCAAACGGTAAATTTTCACCACCCGCGTCTCATCGCCCGCCCTTGCCGTGAACACATTCGCCTCCTTTCCAATGCTTAGCGGCGACTCCAAACCCTCAATATAGCCCTGACTCATCAGCCTGTCCAGATTCTTTTCCGTAAAGAGGTCAAAAACGTTCTTAAACGTCTTGTAGTCTTCGCGCTGTTTTGTACCATATCTTGGCATATTGACGAGACAGGGGAAGGAGTTTATAAAGGAGGCCTCTATATTGTTACTACTGTAAAGGTACTAAAAATAGAAAGGTTTAAATAGAAGCAAACCCTTGTTTTCCTATGCACGAAGGAGGTGCACTATGACCAATAATACGCTTAAATCAACACTTGCAAGCATCGTCATTGCGCTCAGCGCGTGCGGGCCTTCACAAAAACCAACAAACCGGGCAAATCCAAACCCTTCAAATACACAAAACCAAAACCAGCAGACAAATGGTGAGCCTACAACTAATCGGGTTGAACCGGTCACAATTCCTCTTGACGAGCCAGGGTTCCCTCTTCTCCTTAACACCTCGCTTCAAGAGCGTGCACGAGAAGTTTTGACTGCAATCGACACTTCACTCCTTGGCACGCATTATGACGGCGGTGAAAGACAATTGACAGCCCGCCAATATCTATTTTTCAAAGATAGCCTGATTACGCCTGTGTTTACAAAGAATGAATTGGACGTTACAGGCTATTTTGCACACTGCAGAGACGGAGATGAACTCTTTCGCTACCAGCTCGAATTTGAGAAGGGCTACACCAGCGCTCTTGATATTGACGGAAACCTAATTGACCTTGTTGGGAGAACCATAACTGTCATCGGAGACACGTATCGCGTAGCACAGTCACGCCAAAACGGACTTGCACACGAGCTCATTTTGTATAGACCAGAAAAAACAATCACCCTGCGCGACACAAACAGCCACGATAATACTTACGAACCGGGAGGGGTCATTGTCAACGGCGAACAAGTTGAAGATGCTGAAGTCAAAATAATGACGCACCAAATCAGCGGCGCAGAAGAAGAAATATCTTCAATAGACGTGCGACTCCTTGCAGACGCCAAACTCGGAGATGTTTACGTCCCTGTTGGCGGAAATCTGAGCGCAGAACTCGACGAACCGGAAGGAATGCTCAGCGACCGCTGGGACATCCAATACTTCGGTCCGCGCGCAGACGGCAGCCACGACATTAGATTTATAGAGAGGTGGTAATTTCTTATTTTTTTCTATTCTTTATTAAACCACTCCACAAACTTCTTCACGCCCTCCTCAATTGGCGTCTTTGGCTCCCAGCCAAGCAGTTGTTTTGCCTTCATTGGGTCAGCATATGTTATCGGCACATCACCAACAGGCAGCGGGACTCTCGTGACGACTGCCTTTTTGCCCAGCTCCTGCTCTAACAGACCCACAAAATACGGCAAAGAAACAGGATTGCTGCCTCCCAAATTAAACACCTCAAAACCAAACTTTTCGACGGAATCAAGCGCGGCGATGGTTCCTGTCACAACGTCGTCCACAAACGTCCAGTCACGCTTAATCTCATCACCTGCGCCATAGAGCACGATTTCCTTCCCATCACTTATGTCCTGCGCAAACCGGTAAATCGCCATATCGGGGCGGTTCCTTGGCCCGTACACGGTGAAAAACCGCAACGCCACCACGTGCATTCCCGCAATATGATGATAATTTGACCCGAGCACTTCACACGCCTTTTTTGTCGCCGCATACGGGCTGTAAGGATTGTCGACGTTATCCGTCTCGCTAAACGGCACCTTCCTGTTCCCGCCATACACCGAACTTGACGATGCGAACACGAACTTATCAATTCCCTCTTGCCTTGCCAGTTCAAGCAAAACAGTTGTCCCCACCACATTACTTCGCACATACTCAAGCGGGTCTTTCAAACTCGGCTGAACGCCTGCCCGCGCGGCAAGATGCAAAATGCGGTCAAACTTGTGCGCCGCGAAAACCTTCTGCATCGCCGCCCTGTCTGCAATATCTGCCTCGATGAGTTTGTAGTTTGCGGTTTGCAGTTTGTGGTGCTCAACATTTGCCCGCTTGACCTTCGGGTCATAAAAATCATTAAAATTGTCCACGCAAACGACGCGGTCTCCTCGCGCGAGCAAGCGGTCAACACAGTGACTGCCTATGAATCCTGCCCCTCCGGTTACGAGAATGGTTTGCATTCGGCAAAATCGCCATTGCCCCTTTATATGCTTAATGAACCACAACCCTTAAATACTGACAAACCATAGAAAATAATACTGAGAAAAGGTCATATTCACCGCCCTTCACGAGAGTACCCAATAGAGCGTTGGCGAATGCCTTGCTGTGAACTTGGGGGTTAGTGTTTAGGGCTACAAAACCTTTTCTCAAGACAAAATCGAATAAGACGTACGAAAGAACGAAAACGGAACATTCACAATCAATCCATGTCCGAAATGCCACAAATGAGACAAGAAAACGCCGAAAATCAATAAAGAAGGCCAATTCAGTCTTATTTTTAGCAAAAACCGTTCTTTCTTAAGTCTTTGGGGGAAACCAATGGCAAAAATCAGTCCAGTATCATCCAAATATACCGTCACGGCGACCATCGAAATAGACGGCGTCGTTGACCGGCCAGACGTCATCGGAGCAATCTTTGGCCAAACCGAAGGGCTCCTTGGCGAAGAACTCGAACTGCGCGAACTCCAACGCTCGGGCAGAATCGGCAGAATCGAAGTCAACATCGACGTTCGCGGCGGCAAAGGAATGGGACAAATCATCATCCCCAGCTCCCTTGACAAAGCAGAAACCGCAATCGTCGCGGCCGCCCTTGAAGTCATCCAGCGCATCGGACCCTGCAACGCAAAAGTTCGCGTCAGCAACATCGAAGATGTCCGCATCAGCAAGCGCCAACAAGTCATCGAACGCGCAAAACAACTCCTGCGCTCAATGGTCGACACCATCATGCCCGACAGCATGGAAATCGCAGACGAAGTCTCCCAGGCAGTCCGCGTCATGGAAGTCGGCGAATACGGCAAAGACCGCCTCCCCGCAGGACCCGGCATTGACGAAAGCGAAGAAGTCATCGTGGTCGAAGGCAGAGCAGACGTTGTGAACCTCCTCAAACACGGATTCAAAAACGTCATCGCAATGAACGGAACCTCAGTCCCGCCCACCATCATCGAACTTTCCAAGCGCAAAGACATCGTTGCCTTCGTCGACGGAGACCGCGGAGGAAACTTAATCCTTCGCGACCTCTTTAACGTCGCAGAAGTCGACTTTGTCACCCGCGCACCCGACGGCAAAGAAGTTGAGGAACTCGCCAAAAAGGAAATCCACAAGGCACTTCGCTCCCGCATCACCGCAGAACAAGCCAAACTGGAATTATCCAACATCGATACCTCGCACGCGATTCGCAAGCCCATGATGCGCCCAGGCTCCGCGCCACCGCGCCCGGGACAGCGCCCGATGGCAGCGGCAAGACCCGCGCCCAGCAAGGCAGCCCTTAACGACAGTGAGAAAAAAGCAATCGGCACCATGCTTGAAGGACTCCTTGGCACCAAAGGCGCACTCGTCCTTGACGACAAAATGAACGTCCTTGGCAAAGTCCCCATGGCAGAACTCTCCAGCACGCTCAAAACGCTCAACTCAGGCGTTTACGCAGTCGTCCTTGACGGCTCGGTTGAGCGCGACCTTGTTGACGTTGCCGAACGCTCGTCCCTAAAACACATCGTTGCAATGGACAGCAGAGTCAAGCCAACCGAATGCCGCGTCAACATCGTCACGGCAGCAGAACTCTAAACTCTCTTTTCTTTTTCCTTCATTTTTTTATATTCTTATTCGCCTCTTCAGATTATGCTCAAAACAGGCTGCATCTACACCCCTCCCAAAACATCCGACGGGCTTCGCATCTCCATTATGAGCAGGCACACGTACAATGACGGCATAACTCCCGATGAACGCATCCTGCGCACAAGCTACGACCTTTGGCTCCCCCAACTCGCACCACCCCCAAAACTCATCGGCGCTTATTACAAACGCGGCCTCCCTTGGAACCAATTCGAAACGCGATACATTGACCACCTCTCATCAGAACCCCTGCGCGAAGAAATACGCACATTCCTTGACGCCGCACTCACCCTTGACCTCACCACGCTCTGCTGCGAAGAAACACCCGCGCGCTGCCACCGAAGACTGCTTGCGGAATACTGCAAGACCCTTGAGCCGCGATTAGTCCTCGACATCAAATAACGCTGCACACACCATCGAAACCCTTTTAATAAACCAGCCCTCCCTTCTTTTATGCCTCCCGTCCAAGACCTCCGTGCCCTAACCGAGAACATCCGCGTCCTAAACACCGTCCTCCCCTCACTTCTTGAACATCTCTACAACCTTTCCACCCGTGCAGAAATGCAGGAAAACCCTGACTTAGACCTCTTAGTCATAGGCGGGCCGCACGTGACCCAACAACTCGAAACGCTTGCCCAAACGCTTGCCCAACTCAAACAACGCTTTGCCGCTGCCGCGCGACAAACAGACCCCGTCATCGCCTTTGTCAACTCACAAATCGCGGGTGAACGACGAAGCCAAGAACTGAACGCACTCGCCCAAGCAATAGACACGGCACAAACACCCCAAGAACGCGAGGCACTCATCCAAAAACTACAGCGCCTTCGGGGCAAGCATAGTCAATCCATAAAATAATGGAACTTGTATGGATTGACTATCTCGCAAGTCCAGCCCGACCAGATATTAACTATTTGAGGACCTGTTCCATTATTTGCCGGACTTGCCATAATCCCAAACCATTAAAATACTCCTGCTCTTTTCACCATCAAAAATGGTGTACGAAATCATCCTTGGCCGCGAGGAAAAAGACCAAAAAAAATGGGGAACACAAGGAACCGTCCTCATCGGCAAACACTTCGTCAAAATGGGCGCAGTCACCACACTCTCACAGCCCGTCTACCTCGACCTCAACAAAGCGCACGTGTGCTTTGTTTGCGGCAAACGAGGCTCAGGCAAGTCGTACTGCATGGGTGTCATCGCCGAAGGCATTGCCACGCTCCCACCCGAACACCGCAACAAGCTCTCCGTCATCATGCTCGACACGATGGGCATTTACTGGACCATGAAATACCCCAACCACCGCGACGAATCACTCCTCAAAGAATGGGGATTTGAAGGCAGCGGGCTCAAAAACGTCAAAGTCTACACTCCATTTGGCTTCTTCCAAAAATGGAAAGACGAAGGCATCCCGACCGACGCCCCATTTGCCCTTAACCCCGCAGAACTCTCCCCCGACGACTGGCGCCTCACGTTCGAACTTGAAAGCACAGACCACGTCGCCATCTTCATCGAACGCATCATCCTCGAACTTCGCAAAAAAACGCCCCAATTCGACATCCCTGACATTATCGCCGCAATCGACAAAGACACCGAAGACCACACCATCAGAAACGCGGCAAAAAACCGATTCATCAGCTGCCAAAGCTGGGGACTCTTCTCATCCACGGCAACACCCGTCAAAGAACTCGCCACCGCAGGACAAGTCTCCGTCCTTGATATGAGCCCGTACGTCACCATGCCCGGCGGCTGGAGAATCAAACAACTCGTCATGGGCATTGTCTGCATGAAACTCTTCATTGAACGCATGCTCGCACGAAAAAACGAAGAATTCCGCGCCGTCCACCAGGCAGTCCACTATATTTTGGAAGAACACGAAGAGCCCAAAGAAAAAGAAATGCCCATTTGCTGGATAATGATAGACGAAGCACACGAGTTCCTGCCTGCGGTCGGCAAAGTTGCAAGCTCTGACGCCCTCATCACGCTCCTTCGCGAAGGCAGGCAGCCAGGAATCGCCATGGTCATGGCAACACAGCAGCCCGGCAAAATCCACACCGACGCTATGACCCAAAGCGACATCATCCTCTCACACCGGCTCACCGCCAAAATCGACACCGACGCCCTTGGCGCCCTGCTCCAGAGCTTTATGCGCGTCGGCCTTGACAAAGAACTCGCAGACCTTCCCCGCATGAGCGGCACGTGCATCGCAGTCGATGACGTCAACGAACGCATGTACCCCATGCGGATTCGCCCACGATTCAGCTGGCACGGCGGCAGCGCCCCCGGCATCATCCAGGAAAAGAAAGAAGCGTTTAAGTTCTGAAAAAAAAGAAAAGAAAAAAAGAATCTTTTCAGTCACACGGCGCGTCAAACTCTGCGTCCTTTAGGCCGTTGAACTTCATATCATTGAACTGGTGCTTCTCAGTTTCAGCACCGTCCTTCATAAAGACAACCTTGTGCGGAACACCATACGTGTCATCAACCCACATCAAGACCTCAACACCGTCCGGGCGCACATACTTGATATGCGTTACCGAGCGCGAGTTGAACGTTTGCGGGCCAACCACGATTGCGTTTGACTCAATGTCCTGCATCCATTCCATCGGCGTCCTTGGGAAGCCGAGCGCGGCAACATCCACATCAAACTTCTTTCCCGTGTTATCCACATTATGGCTCTTGCAGCGTGCCTGCTCTTCACAGCAGCCAACCGCCAAGTTCACGTACACGTTGTCATAATACCCGTCGCGCACGTAATAATTCTCCTCGTACAGCTTTATCTTGCGCTTATCGCCCTTCACCAAATAGGTATTGAGGAACAATCCTTTCGTTGCAGTCCCGCCGTACAAATACTGCACGCTCGTTAATTTTTCCTGCGAGCGCTTGAGCAAATCACGAATTTGCGGGCTGAGCTCTGCCTTTGGCGCGCTGACCGTAGTATCCGGCGCGGTTTGCGTAACCACTTTCTCAAACGGCGGCGTCATTGCCGGCGGCTTTCGCCCCACTTCCGGCTCAGAAACCTGCCCTGCTTCACTTGCTTGAGGCTCGGGCGTCTTTGCTACTTCCTGCGCCTGCCCGGACGCCGTATCCGGCAACTCCTGCGCCTCTTCCTGCCCTGTCGGCTTGGCACAAGCGACGAGGAGCAAAAACAACATCAGTGCCACTATCCTTTTCATACAAATCCCTCCCTACAATACTTTTCGAGCACCTAACTGCTCGTCCGGCGGGCCACTTACCATCGACACCATACTTGCCACAAACATCACGGCAAACACGGTCCCAAAGGCAAACGCCCACGTTTTGGAAATTGAAGAAACATAAAACCCGCTGATAAGAAAACCCAAAATACTTGTTGCCAAAAACGCAGAGTTCAGCGGAGCTACAGCCATTCCCCGTATAACCCCCCGACACTTTATATATTTTTCTTCACTAAAGACCCGAAAAGGCGTCCCACCAGTGCAATCGCCGCTTCGCGCTTCTTCGGATACGCCGCAAGCATCAATTTCACGTGCACACAATTCCCACTGTCCGTCAGCACCATCCTTCGCCCCTCCAAATACTCCTTCTTATCAAGCCGAATGTAAAAATTCCAGTCCCGCTCCTCCTCGTGCAACCGCGACTCTGCCTGCGCCACAACCAGCGCCCCCTGTTCACCAAGACCGGCAACCATTTTTTTCAAAAAATCGTTTTGCTGCGACTCTTTTTTTAACTCAACCGTCAACAGCTTCCGCTCGCTCTCCTCAATATTTTCCACTTTTGGCTCTTCACCCGTAAACTCCTTTAACGCCTGCCTTATCTCCTCAACAACATCGCCTTCCCTTGCAAGCATTGTTGCGGTAATCTTATGCACCCAGCGCATTCCCTTTTGCCATGCGTAGGTTTATAAAAAACACGCGGTTGATTTCCTTTATGAAGCACAACTTTCCCGTAACCCTTGCCCTCCTCCTCCTTTTCATCGCATCGCACCTTGTCGGCCTTGCCGTCATCGGAAACTACGCCGGCGCGCGCGCAGCAGACGGAACACTCTCCTGGAAAGAACTCCCTGCAATCGCAGGCGTGCCCATTGAGCGGCCCGACCTTGCGCCCGCACAAAGCATCCTCTACATTACTATTGCCATCGTCATCGGAACCAGCCTTATTCTCCTCATCATACGCCTCAACACCATCCTCCTTTGGAAACTCTGGTTCTTCCTCGCCGTCACGGTCTGCCTTCACATATCCCTTTCTGCTTTCCTTCCCTCCCTTTGGAGTGCCATCATCGCAGTCCTTGCCGCGCTCCTCAAAACATTCAGACCCACCGTCATCATACACAACCTCACCGAAGTATTCCTCTACGGCGGCCTTGCCGCAATCTTCGTCCCCATCCTCTCCGTCGGAGCAGCGTTCATCCTCCTTATCCTTTTGAGCTTTTACGACGCGTACGCAGTTTGGCGCAGCAAGCACATGATAGCCATGGCGCAATTCCAAAGCAAAAGCGGCATCTTTGCCGGGCTTATGATACCTGCGCACGGCAAACCTGCAAAAACAGTGCCATTGAAACGCGCAAAAAAAGGAACCACGCGAACAGCAGTCCTTGGCGGCGGAGACATCGGATTCCCCCTCCTGCTCTCCGGCGCAGTCCTTGCGAACCAAGGACTTATTTCGGCATTACTCGTCTCAACCGGCGCAACTTTGAGCCTCCTTACACTCTTACTTCTCAGCCAAAAAGACAAGTTCTACCCTGCAATACCATTCTTGACTGCCGGGTGTACTGTTGGCTACCTTTTCACATTACTCCTTTGAGAACCCCTTGAGCGTCTTTTGCTCGGCAAGCGCGCCATACGCAACCAAGTCAACCACAAGACCGTCGTGCGCAGCAATCGTTTGCACCCCAAGACGCTTTTGCAACTCCCGCGCGTGATACAACTGCCCGTCCGCAGACGAAAAACCCGTAAGCACTGCCAGCTTTGGCCGCGACTTCTCAAGAACCTTCACGCACTCCTCACGCACCACAAGAACATCAACATCATCACGCCTCTTATGCCTATCAAACACGTACCCAATCACCCCATCCGGCAACCGAATACGAAACATTCCCTCATCACGCTCAATTGAGAACTCATCGCTTGGCTCTTTCTTCACCTCGACCAAATCCGCATCGTGTGCGCGCTCCTTTTGCGACACGAGTACCGCATCAACACCTGCTATCTTCAACTGCGCAAGCGCCTGCGCAGCACCCGGCCCCGGGTCAACCAAAACAACCGACCGGTCTCCCAAAATAAGAAACCCGCCCTCGCCAAGAACTCCGCGTGTGTGACTGCTTCCCACTCCCAGAAAGTGCAACCGCGCACCCATACCATCGGAACTGCGATACTGGTATAAAATGACTTGTTATCACTATCATTGACAGCACTGCCCTTCCCAACTACCCTGTTGCCTGCTCGTCGTCATTTACCTCACTGAGCAACCGCTTGGCATCGTAAAAAGACTCCCACGCCGACGATAATAAGTCTTCGGGGCTCATACGACCGGGTCCTGCAGCACAGCATCAAGAGAAACCGGCCCTGCGACCTCCCCTTCAACTGCAAACTCATCACGCACTTCGGCTCGGAACACCTGACGCTCCACCGTGCACTCATACTCAGGCATACCATTTCTCGTAAGCCACGCCTGCCCTTCGTACTGCGCCCTTCGCAACAAATTCGTCTCAGGCAACGTTGGCTCATTGCTCAATACACGCAAATGCGCCGCCATCAACCGGTTCGACGCGTAGCGCCCGCCCTCTGCCAAGCCATAGCGAGGACTTTCCTGCTCATACGAGTTTTCCATTGTTTTCACTCCCACGCATTTCCTGTTTTTTCAAGAAGAAGTCAACGAGCACGTTTTCCCCTTCCCGAAGCGGAAAACGTGCTTAGTGCTTAATGCAGACTGCAAAATACTGAAAAATCGTCCAGTTGTTCTGCATAGTCTGCACTTGCATAGAATTTCAGATTTCCGACCCCTATTTAAACGTTACGACAAATATTATTCCGCGCGGAATCCTCCACAAGATTTAAAAACCAACCGTCAATAAATCGTCCTTGGGCGGACTTGACCGGGAGCGTAGTCCTCTCCTGTCACCGTAAACGGACTTCAGACGGGGTGACGCCGCCGAGCAGCACAGTTTGGACAGACGAGTCCTTCGCCGTACAGCGACGTCCTGTCCGATAGGATTGTCGCTGCACGAACCGCGCCAGGCCCGGAAGGGAGCAACGCTTAGTGTAGTTCTCAATGCTTATCGGGTCGCGGGACTGAGGAAAGCGAGGGATTCACTCGCCTGTTCAGATTATGTTCATCGGCAGCTTGTCCGCCCGCTTTTTGTTCGGTAATCAGTTCTCAGTCTTCGGTTGTCAGATGACAATTTGTCACTATAATTTTCAAAATATATTTTAAAAGCAACACTTAAATAATTGCTCTTTGTTCATCAACTCATGCAAAAAAAGGTCACGATTGCGGTTGCCCAGGCGAAAACAAAATCAAGCGACGCTGAACATAATCTCCGCACCGCACAAAAATTCCTCGCCCGCGCGCGCAAAAAACGCGCAGACCTCATCGTCTTTCCCGAAGACTTCACCACCAACCCCGTGCGCGGACAACCCGAACTTGTGCGCGCAGCCCCGCAGTATCTTGCGCGCTGGAAAAAACTCGCACGAACATACCAGATTGACATTGCGCTTGGCAGCCTTATTGAAGAAACACCGCGCGGCTGGCGCAACGTCGCCTACTACATCGACCGCACAGGAACAGTCAAAGGACGCTATGAGAAGATTAACCTCTGGCACCCGGAACGCAGCTACATCCGGTCCGGAAGCAAACCCTGCACGTTCAGAACGCGCTTTGGCAAAATCGGCCTTGCAATCTGCTGGGACATCGCGTTCCCCGATCTCTTTCAGCATTACCTTTCCCAAGGCGTTCACATCATCATCTGCCCGAGCTTTTGGCTCAAAGGCGACGCGGGCGTTGGGCGCAAACACGCCAAAAACACCGAAGAACACTTCGTCGATACGCTTGCCGCAGCACGCGCAGTTGAAACACAGTCCATATTCGTCTTCGCCAACGCCGCAGGAGAATACCGATACAAAAATTACCGGGACAGCCTTATTGGGCACTCACAAATCAGTGCGCCTTTCATTGGGACAGTTGCTAAAGCGGCGCACAACAGAGAGGCACTGCTTGTTGCTCAGGTTGACCTTGGGATGCTTGAAGATGCAGAGCGAGCGTACAAATTGCGCGCTGACGCCCGACGAAGAACGTAATTTTGTTGTTACTTCCTAATGAGTTTCAATAAAAGAGTTGTGAACACCCCTTCCTGACCTTTTGTTCTCAGACTATATAAATGAGGCTTACCATAGGTTATTTCAGAGGTGATTGAAATGGAAACACAAAAATGCGTGATGACGATTGACGGCGACTACGGACTTATGAGCGTAGACATCTGCAAAATGCTCCGCGAGTAAAGCTTTTTATGCATTAACAACAAACTCTCTGTTATGCAGCTTCGCGGAAAAACAGCCATTATCACGGGCGCAGGCTCAGGCATCGGCAAAGCCATTGCCGAACTCTTCGCCCGCGAAGGCGCAGCAGTCGTGATTGCCGCCCACAATGACAACGGCAAAAGCGTTGCAGACGCAATCAACAAAAACGGCGGCAAAGCACTCTTTCTCAAAACCGACGTCACGTCCGCCGCAAGCGTCAAACGAACAGTTGAATTAACCATCAAAACATACAAACGCATTGACATCCTTGTCAACAACGCAGGCATCATGCCCCAAGGAACCGTTGAATTGATGAGCGAAAAAGACTGGGACCTTGTCATTGACACCAACCTCAAATCAATCTTCCTTACCGGAAAATATGCTGTCCCCTCCCTGCGCAAAACAGGCAAGGCGGCCATTATCAACATTGCAAGCGAATGGGGACTCACCGGCGGCCAAGGTGTTGCCGCCTACTGCGCAAGCAAAGGAGGCGTCATCAACTTAACCCGCGCAATGGCACTCGACCACGCCCGGATGGGAATCCGCGTCAACTGCATCTGCCCAGGGCCCATCAAGACAAAAATGCTCACGAATTTCTTCACAAAACAAGAACTTGGAATTATTGCCACTATGGTGCCTCTTGGACGAATCGGAACACCCGAAGAAATCGCAAACGTCGCACTCTTCCTCGCAAGCGACGCCAGCAGCTACGTTACCGGCTCGATTATCTCCGCAGACGGCGGAGACAGCGCGGGATTTTATGACGCGGGAGATAGGTGAGCAGTTAGTAGTTTGTGGTTGGTAATTGGCCATTCGTTTTCAGTATTCAGACGTCAGTTATCAGAACATTGAGTTTTAGCGGTTTGCAGAACTACTGCACCACAATCGCAGGCTTACCCGGAAGCGCCTGCCTTGCCTTGGGCTCTTGACTGTCCTCTTCGCGAACAACTTCAATACTGCAATTGAGCGTTTCCTTGAGGAACGGAACAGCATCGAGAAGGTTTTGCACTTCCGCATCCTGCGGCATTGCGGAGAGCGGCACTTTCGAGGGGTCCTTCACGAACTTTTGCACTAAGGCAGACGCCTCCTGTGCCCTGTCCTTAAACTCGCCCATAACACCCTTCATAACCTGCCCGATATCACGCGTTTGCGCAAGCAATTCCTTCAGCTTTCGGCACAAGTGCACTTTCCAATCCGCCGACACAAACAACGTGATTTTCTTCGGATGCTCCACTTTTGCCAAACGCAACACTTGCTGAATGTCATCAAGCGTCCTACTCATCGCATCCTCTGACTGCTCAAGCGTCGGAACAATCTTTGACTCATCAAACTGAGGCCACTTCTCGCTCACCAAAACCGACTGCTTCCCCAACTTTTCCCAAATCTCCGAACACACGTGCGGACAAAACGGCGCGAGCAGCAACGTTTGTGCCTCGATAATCTCGTTTAGTACCTCTTGATTCATCTGTCCTGCGGTCCTGCGCTGATACCACTTGAGGTGGCGCTGTACATCAAAAAAGCCGCGCTGAATCGCTGTTCTGAACAGCGTCTCATCCATCGCTTTTGTCGCATCACGAATGCTGCTGTGCAACTGATGCTCCATCCACCGGTCAATCTCGCGACGCTCACCACTTTGACCGTTCTTCCCATAATTTTTCAGCGCAAACTCATACCACTGCGCAAGCTTCTGCCGCAAACTCTCCGCAGACTCACTATCCCAATCAACATCATTCATCTCCTCATTCGACGCCAAAATCGCAAGGCGCACGACATCCGGACTGAACGCATCAATCACCTGACGCAACGTCTTGAAATTCCCCTTGGACTTCGACATTTTCTTACTGCCGATAGTCACATAGCCGTTCACCCCAATACCCGCAGGCCAGAACTTCTCAGGGAAACACGCCACGTGATTGAACAGGTAAAACGTCAAATGGTTCTGCACCAAATCCTTGCCACTGTTCCTGAAATCAACCGGATACCAGTACGCAAATTCTGCTTTCATCTTATCCAGCAACACGCGGTCAACACCAAGCTCATCCGGATTCCCCTCGCCCAAAAACACATAATCAAAGAGACGGTCATTGATTTTCCCGAGCGGCACCTTTTTCAGCGTGTGCACGAGCGTGTAAAACGCAGGATAAATCGTGCTGTCACTCAAACTCTCAATTTTCCAATTCTTATCCCACGGCAAATCAGTCCCAAGACCGAACTCCCTTGTACACGCCCAATCCCGCAACCAATCCACCACGTACTCAAACTGGCCGCGCACCTTCTCCGGATACAACTTCAAACCCTGAAGCGCCTTCATTGCCTCCTGCTTCCACTCCTGACTGCCATACTTGAGGAACCACTGGTTATCCACAATACGCACGTGACAGCGCGTCAGGCACCGACAAATAACAGGCTCAATCAATTCAAACAAAACAACTGCCTTCCCTTCAGACTTCAGGTCCGCAATAATCCTTGGCTTTGCCTCCTGAATTGAAAGACCCTTGTACTTACCCGTGATATCCTTGAGCTTACCCGAATGGAACTCCTTCTTGTACACTTCCTGCGTTGCATCCTTTGCTCTTGGATCTTTTGCATTTGTAATTCCTTTCACCGCATCAATTGCGGGAAACTCACCCAGCCCCTCAACAGCCACCAGCGAAACCGGCTTTATGTCCTGAGTTCCCGCATAATTTTGCTGCTGCAACTCTCTTAGCGCAAGATAATCAAACGGCGCGTGCGCAGGAACACTCATCACCACACCCGTACCCGTCTCCGCGCTCACGAACGATGCGGGAAGCACCGGAACCTCGTTACCATCAACAGGATTCTTTACCTTCGCGCCAACCAAGTCACTCCCCTTCCTGCGCTGTAACTCCTTAACCTCGTGCTTTTGGTCTTTTAGCTTTGCCAGCGCCGGCTCAGACACCATCCAATGCTCACCATCAACACTCGCCTCAACATACGTCAAATCAGGATTCACCCAAATATTCGTCACGCCAAAAACGGTCTCCGGCCTGAACGTTGCGCACGGAAACACGTGACCATTTGTCCTGAACTTGATGAGAACCATCTCCTCAGGCATTACGCCCTCGCCTTCAGAACGCGCGTGGTCACCCACCGGCATCAATTCCCTTGGGCACCAAACAACCGGATGCTCACCTTTCGCAATAAGTCCCTTCTTTTTCAGCGTATTAAACTGCCACTTGATGAACTTACTATACCTCGGATTCAAACTCGTCGTGATAAACTGCCTTCGCCAATCAATCGCCATCCCATACGCGCGAAGGTCCCTTTCCGCCTCCCGCGAAAACGTCTTAATCCAATGAATCGGGTCCTTAAACTGCTCCAATTGGTCCTTTCCAAAACCCATCAGCTCAAGCGACTGCAGCTGCGTCGGCTCGCCCTCCTCTACGCGCTTTGCCGCAGCCTCAATCGGCGTCCCCGTCGCGTGCCACGCAAACGGAAACAATACATTCATCCCGCGAAGCCGCTTGTACCGAGCAAACGCGTCAACACGCATATACGTATACGTATGGCCGATGTGCAGCAAGCCATTCACATACGGATACGGCGTGCACACAAGAAACTTCGGACGGCCATCAGGGTCTGACTCGTACACCTTCTGCGCCTTCCACTTGCGCTGCCAACGCCTTGCGATTTTGTGCAGGTCAAACGCCATCCTTTTTTTCCCACCAAACCCACTTTAAAAACATTTCCCGCACCGAGCACAAGATATTTAAATGCGCCAGAAGCGACCACGAGCAGCATCGGCGCGGTAGCCAAGCGGCTAAGGCAGCAGGCTGCAACCCTGCGATTCGAGAGTTCGAGTCTCTCCCGCGCCTTCCATTACGAACTTTTCTAAAGTTCGATCAAATTGCTCCTCGTTTCGCGGCGAGAAGCAATTTAGCATATGTTTGCTTTGCAAACATACTTATTACTCTTCTCGCCGCTTAACGATGTCGCAAAATCAGGTCTTGCCTTCTTCGGCAGGCTGCAACCCTGCGATTCGAGAGTTCGAGTCTCTCCCGCGCCTTGTTATTTTGGCACAATTCGGGAAAACCTTTATAACTTGCCCGAGCATAACGCCCTTAACAGACGGGGTGATACCTATGAATATGGAAAAATGCAAACAATACGGACCTTTAGTCCTTCGGCTTATGCTCGGCGTCGCATTCGTCGTCGCGGCACTCGACAAAATCCTCAGCCTGCCAATGGCACGAGGAATGTTCGAAGGGCTCTTTGGCGCATCGCTTGGCGCACCACTTCTCTACCTTGCCATCGCAGTTGAGCTCGCAGGCGGACTTATGCTCATCTTCGGCTGGCACACCATGGAAGCAGCAGCAGCACTTGCCGTCCTCATCCTGGTCGCGTTCTTCGCCACATTCAAACTTGGCGCTGCACCCAACCTCATCGCAACCTTGCGCGAAGTAATGGTCATGAACACCGGCGGCGGCAACACCGCAGTCAACTGGGCATACTTTGCAGGACTCCTTGCGCTCGTCTTCAACGGCTGCGCGCAATGCGAAGCAAAAACGGGCAAGCGCCGATAAGGCACGCCACTTTTTTTTCTTATTTTTTTCCATTACCTTTTTAAATCCCCTTCTTGGCCTGCACTTTTATGAAGATTCTCATCCACAAAGAAAAACGCCAAATCGTTGACGGGCGTGAACATATTGTCGGCGATGAAATGCAATACGCTGTTACTGACCTTGCCCGCGACCAAGACACCAAATACGGACGTATCGCCAAAGAAGACCTCACCAAACCAAGCGGGTCGGTCATCCTTACGAAGGACACCAAAAAAGAATTTATTTTGCTTGACGCGGACTACATTGACATTTACAAACGCCTGCGCAAACTCCCCCAAACAATCCCCCTCAAAGACATCGGGCTCATCATCGGAGAAACCGGCATCAACCACGAAAGCACGGTTGTTGACTCCGGCCTTGGCTCAGGCGCACTTGCCATATCACTTGCCCGCATTGCAAAACACGTGACTTCCTACGAGATACGCGAAGACCACATCGCGGTTTCGCAAGAAAACATCAAATCAATCGGGCTCACAAACATCACGGTCAAACACAAAAGCATCTACGACGGAATCGATGAGAAAAACGTTGACCTTATCACGTTTGACCTGCCTGAACCGTGGAAAGCAGTCCCGCACGCCAGTTTGTCGTTAGCGGTTGGCGGCTGGTTGGTAAGTTATAGCCCTTCCATCATACAAGCAAATGACTTTGCCGCGGAAATCCAAAAAGACGAACGATTTTTGCTCGTTAAAACAGTGGAGATTATTGAACGATTGTGGGAAACCGAAGGCAGAAAAGTCCGGCCCAAGTCTACGGGAATCGGGCACTCAGGATTTTTGACTTTCGTTCGCAAAATTAAATCCTGAATTTTCCTCTCAGATTTCTTTCAAAAATACTCCTCGCAGGAAACCCCGCACTTGCAACAAACGTGTTAAACTCAACCCGTGATACTCCCTTTTTCATCGCCCGCTTCTGCAACGCCCTCAACCGCTGCCCAAACACACTATAACACGGCGCATACCCCGGATTCTCCTGAAAATGGAACGTCTGGTCGAAAATAAGCTTCCTGCTCAGCCCAGTCTTCTTGTGCGCCCACTCGATGAATTCAGGGAACGTCTGTTTTTCCAAATTAATCCGCACATCACTTACCGCGCGCAGGAAACGAACCATCCGCCACTGCAAAACCTCAAACTCAATCCCATCCACAAAATCGGCAAACGGACAGAACTTCTCAATTAAACGTATGACCTCACGTTCAACCCTGTCTCTTGGACCGCTCTTAACCATTTGCCTGAACGTCTCCAAACTCTCAAGCTCACGATAAAAAGAAAGCCCCTCAGTCAGAGGTGTTGACAGCGATGAATCAATAATTTCAACCTCGCGCAACTTCTTGTTCGCATAACTGTTCATAAAATTCACACAATGCCCGTACTCCTCGTGAATCAGCGTCTGCGCGACCCCCGGCAGGAACGTACTTGGACTTGCGCGCTTATCCGTCGTCACAAACGAAATGCAAAACGGCCTTCCAAACTGGCCAAAGGGCTGCATTGCCGCGGTCGGCAGGAACGGCACAAGATACTTTGGCGTCTCAATCACGCGCACGTCATACTTTGGCGTAATTTTCACCCACTCCCTGACTGCAAGCTTTTGGAAAGCCCTTCGCAACTCATTTGTCGTCCTGAGCAATTCATTTAACGGAATATGCTGATGCTTCCCGAGCGCCTTATTGATTTCTTCAACTGATGCCTTACACTTGTACCTTTTTGCCAATTTCTGACAACTTTTCTTAAACGCAGCTTTTTCCGCATCAATCCAAGAAACCGCCAGCCGTTCAATGTCCTTAGGCGACTCAAGATAATCATACCAGTCACGAAGAACCGCAGAGTAAGAGTTCTTTCTACCAAGACCCATTGATTTTTTCCTCAATAACGGGAATGTCTCCGCGAAATCATTTCGCTTGAGCTTCACCGAACACGTATTTTTCTTCCACAGCACAAGCCGCGCCTGCAACGCAGTAATTGCCTGCCTTGTTTCCTTGCTCTCACACTGCCTCTTTATCGTCTCCAAAAGGGCAGACGCGCCATCACACGACTGCGCGCTAAAAATTTGCAGTTCAATCGGCCAACTTCGCTCCCACAAATCCTGCTGAACACCAAGCAAACTCACGCACTGCTCGGCAAGAGAAAGAACGTGCTTTTCATTCACGCCCTCAATCGTCAAATGACTGAAAAAAACACCCATCACCTCACCCGGCGGATTATGCGGCTCTTCCCACACAATGCCGCGCTCCATTGAAGCCAGCAACTTTTGCGCCACCGGGTCTGCCTTCTGCCTTAACCTTGCAATCTTTGCGAGCGCAGCCCTCACATTTTGATGCGAACGCACCCACACCTGCCCTGCATATTCCTTAAACCCCGCAGAAAACGCACTGCTTGGAGAAACCTCCTTCCACAGCGCAAGCACCTCTTTGTCAACACTCATCAAAACAACCTATTGCAACAGACTTATAATTGTTACGAACAAAAAAACCGCCAAAACTCAGCCATAATACAGCTTTCCCGATTCCCTTTGTTCCCTGTCAAGACGGGAATCCGGCTTGTTAATCCGCGGCCGGTTTGACTCCTGGTCCCTGCGCATTGTAATTCCCACCTGCGTCAAAAACCGGTTCATCCCCTCTTCCATCACGAACGGGCCCTTCACCTCGCCGTGCCTTGCCGGAACACCCTCAAACGTAATAATCCGGTCAGACAAATAATCAATAAACAGCAAATCGTGGTCCACAATCATCACGGACACACCACGCTGCTCAACCACATCCCGCACCACCTTACTGAACGCCAAGCGCTGCTCAATATCAAGATACGCGCTCGGCTCATCAAGCAAGTACAGGTCGGCATCCTGCGACAAACACTTCGCAATCATCACCCTTTGCAACTCCCCTCCCGAAAGCGTATTGAGCGGCTTGAGCAAAAGCGGACGAATCTCAAGCGGCACAATCACTTGCGCATCATACTTACGCGTCGCCTCCTCAAGAACAGTCATCACGAGCTCATCACTTTGCACATCCAAATACTGCGGCTTATACGACACCTTCACCTTATCGCTCACACCGCCCTCATCAGGCGTGAGCACCCCTGCAAGCATTTTCACAAACGTCGTCTTCCCCATCCCGTTCTCACCCAAAACACCAATCACGGTACTTCGCCCAACATTTCCCTCACCCGCATTCAACGTGAACTCGCCAAGCGCCTTTTTCAGGCCCGCCCACGACGTCAGCGCAACCTTGCTTATCGGCTTTGGCGGAGGCCTTGACAAAAACTTAATCTCGTGGTCCCGAAAACGCATATTCTCATCCCGAATCCAGCCCTCAAGATAAATATTCATCCCCGAACGCGTAGCCTTTGGCAAACTCACAATACCATAACTTCCCTCACGACCATACATCACGTGCAGCAAGTCAGTCATATAATCCAAAATGATAAGGTCGTGCTCGACCACAAGAACCGCAGTGTTCTCATCCGCCAAACTCTTAATGAACTTTGACACCACAATACGCTGCTTAATATCCAAATAACTCGTCGGCTCATCAAACACATACAAGTTCGCCTTCCTCAGCACCGTTGCCGCAATCGCCGTTCGCTGCAATTCACCCCCGGACACCTGCGAAATGTCACGGTCAAGAACCTCACGAATACCAAGCGCGTCCACCACCTCATCAAACCTGCCCCGCTCGTCAACCTTCCTCAGGAGCTCAGACACTTTACCCTTCATCGTCTGCGGAATCAGCTCCACGTGCTGCGGCTTATACGCAACCCTCACCTTGCCATCCCGAAGCGCCTCAAAATACTGCTGCGCCTCCTTTCCCTTGAAAAACTTCACCACTTCCTCAAACGCAGCATCCTTATCCGTCCCCAAATTCGGCTTAATTAGCCCCGCCAAAATCTTAATCGCCGTCGACTTACCCACACCATTCTTTCCAACAATACCCACCACTTTCCCAAAAATCGGCGTCGGCAAACTGTATAAGTGAAAACCGTTCCTTCCGTAGCGATGAATCGGATTATCAAGCTGCTCAGGCAAGTTGATAATGTCAATCGCCTCAAACGGGCACCGGTTCGGACAAATCCCGCACCCCGTACACAACTTCTCATCAATCACCGGCTTTTTGTCCGGCGGCGGCCCGGGCACTATACAATCCTGCCCCTCCATATTCACCGGACAGACCTTGGCACACAAATAACCGCCACACCCTTGGGGATTACACCGGTCCTTTCGCACAATCGCAATACGCGGCATACGACGATTCAGAACGCAGACGCTTTTTAAACATTTGGCTTCAGATGCCTGAACGCGTCAAACGCATAATCCCCCTCAAGCACCCTTAGCTTTTCATAATCCGGTCCGCGGCCGGACGGCCACACATCAATACCATACAAATTACACGCATTCATATGCGTAACTTCAAATAACCGCTCCTCAACCATCCCTCTCCTTCTCAACTCATCCCGCACAAACGGCCACGCAGTCCCGCTCGCAATCCCTGACGGTGGCCTGTCGCCTCGCTTTGCCTCTTCCGTATGCGGCGCGTGGTCAGACTCAATTATCGGAATCCTCCCGTCCAGCAAACGTTCAAGAAGCCCCTCTTGCGTCTCTTTCACTCTCAACGGCGGATTGCACTTATGATGCGCGCCATTTGGCCCATCCAAATATGAATCATCCAAAAAGGCGTGATGCGGCGTCACCCCACAACTCAGCCGAACAGCACCGGTATACGCCCAAATCATATCAACCGCCTCCCGCGTACTCACGTGCGCCACGTGAATTGTTCCCAAAAAACCAACCGCCGATGCAAAACGCTCCGCAAGCATCAGCGAAGAAATCTCGGAAATCTCCGGACGACACTTCCTATTCCACGAACTCGGCTCCTTCGGATTGTACAACGCATCATTGTTAAACTGCGGATTTTCCAAATGACACACAAGAACACCCTTATACCCCTCCTTTGCAAGCGTCTCCATCACCCGAAACTGGTCATCCTCCCTTGTGATTCCCAAATTTCCCGTTGAATGGTCCCAATACATCTTCATCCCGATAATCCGCGAGTCTTTCCTTGTTGCATCAACCGCCCGCTTCACCTGCTCCACATCCGCCGTGACTCCAATATGCACGAAAAACCCAACCCCTGAATCATTCGGCGCAAGCGAAAGATACTCCCTGCATCGCTCAAGCGTTGTCAGCGGCCGCTTCGTATTCGGCATTGCCGCAATCGCATCAAGCCCGCACGCCCCTGCAACCGCCAAACTGTGCGCAACCGTATCCTGAACAGACTGCTCCTCATCCCGCGCGTGCCAATGAAAATCAACCGCCATTTTTCAACCCCCCATATTCCCCGTGCACTCTTTTGTACGCCTGATAGCCCTCGCGCGAAAACCGCTCCCAATACCCCGTCACCCACTGATTCATCGAAACACCCACCCGGTCAGACTCAACAAGGTCCGCTCCCGACTCAATCCCGCCCGTGCGAATCACGTGAAACTCCCGAGACGGAGGGCCCTCTTTTACATACTCCCTTGCGCGCGCACAAAACGCAAGCGACACCTCCCTTAGCGGCCGACCCGAAACACCTCCCTTAAACCTGCGCGTAAAACCCGCAAACAATTCCCGCTCCCGCTCATCAACACGCTCAAGACACTCCCGATACGCCCTTGACGTGTTCACCCCATTAATCCCCGCATACCCAAACTCAAAAAGAACATCACAAACACGCGGCACACCCGCTTGCGGCAAATCCGCACTCTCCTTTACCACCACCGGAACCTTAGACTCGCGCACAAACCGCTCGCCCACATATTTCAGCACATCATCGTGGTCCGCAAAATCCTCGCCCGTATTCGGACAACTCATATTCAATTCGATTACATCCGCGCCCGCCCGCTCATACATCCGCATCCCATCAACCAAACCCTCAAGACGCTCCGCACCCCTCAAATCAGGACTCACCATCACCGAAACCCACACGGGACACCCATCCCGCTCAAACAACGACACGCGCCTTGACACAATAATGTCACCCGGATTCGGCAAGCCCAAATTGTTCACCGCAGCATATGACCTTGGCAGCGGAACAAACGGCGCGTGAATACCCTCCACAACATTTCCCTCCCGCGCGTTCGCCGTCACCGTCCCAACCATATGCCCCGCAGCACCCGTCCTTGACGACACGTGATAAAGTGCCCCTTCCTTATCCACACCCGCACCCCACATCAGAGGACCCCGATGCACTATGCCCCAAAGAGCCCGCTCAAGCGCAACCGGAACAGAATACCGCTTTGGCTGCTCACACGCCATACGACTCAAAAGAACCTTTCTCCCCCTTGAATACACCCGCGCGGCAACATCCGCCGGTAACCCTGTTACCATTGGGCGAACACCCGCATCAATACGCGCAAGCAATTCAGAGAGCATCCCTTCCTTAACCCTGCCTGCATCTCTTAAACATTACGCAACCACAAACTATAAAACAAACAATGCAAAATGTGCAACGCATGAACAACTACCTCGTCCTCTTTTGTGCCAACCTTGCCGCAATCATTGCGACCGCCGCCTATGCGGCATACCACAAAAAACACCTTGACGAAATGCACGGCATGATGGCAGGAATGACCCTTGGCATGACCTCAGGACTCCTTGCCGCAACACTCATCGTCCTCCCAACCGGAAACTTCCCTTTAGGAGTCATCTTCGGCTCACTTGCCGGCCTTGCCTTCGGCATCCCTTTCGGCAAACTCGGCGGCCATATGGGCGTCCTTGAAGGAATCATGGCAGGACCCATGGGCGGCATGATGGGCGCCATGCTCGGACAAATGATGCGGCCATTTGACCTCACCCTCTTTATCCCGTTCTTTTCCGCAATCATCCTGTTGTCCCTTATCGGCATCAGCTACGCCACCCACTGCGGATGCTGCGGCACAAAACCCAAAAAAGTCCCAAACACCTTTGTTTACGCCTGGACCATCGGCTCCGCACTCATCATCGCGCTCAGCATCAGCCTCAATTTCGCCATTGCAGAACCCGTGCAAGAACAACCCGGCCAACTCAAACTCCCCGCATACCTCCAAAACATTAACCAGGAAACCCGCGGCACTGCAACCCTGAACGGCAACACCCAAGAAATCAACGTCAGCATCAGCACAAACGCCTACACCCCAAACACCATCGAAGCGCGCGCAGGAATCCCCCTTCGCATCACCTTCCGCGCGGCAAAAGACGCCGGCTGCGGACGGGAAGTTGTTATCCCCGACTTCGGCATCAAAAAAATCGTCCCCGACGACGGCCAGGCAACCGTTGAAATCACACCCAAAACACCCGGCAACTACCCCTTCCGATGCTCAATGGACATGATGCGCGGAACCATAACTATTACTCCTGCGCCAGCCGATAAAATTTAATACCCTAAGACGCAGTTCCTCTCATAAAAAAAGGTGAATCGTGCCGCTTACCATCGAAATTAAGAAAAAACACATTTTTCCCGTTGCCATTGCAGTTACACTCCTCTTTGGAATCGCCCTTGCCAACGCGTTCGGCACCAACAACCCTGCAGTCCTCGGACACGACTCCGGAGAACTCGACATTTCCTTAGCAAAACTCCAATCAGTTGTCAGCTCAGACTTCCACAACCTTGGCGGAACCGATGCGAACACCCAATGCGATGACCAAGTCTGCAGCACCATAAGCGCGCAGGACAGCTTACTGCTTTACCGCTCAGGAGTGGCCGAAATCCAGATACAAGTACAGGATGCCGACGAACTCCTCATCGACACGCCTGCCGATGACCACATCGCATCATTTGAATGGACCAACGGACGCGGACGCTTTGGCGTTAACTGCCAAGGAAACATGCCATCCACCAGCCAACTCATCATTTCCGCAGGAGCAGGCGGAACCTGCCAGGAAGCCGCAGGAAACAGCTATATGATTGCCGGCGACACCAGCTTCACCACCACATCATCCCGCAAATACAAGGAAAATATCACGCCCGTCATCCTCCCGAACATCCTTGAACGAATCAAGACCGTTCCCGTAGTAACCTTTGATTTCATCAACGGCACGAAAGACCACCTTGGCGTCATTGCAGAAGACTTCCACACCGTCCTTGAACGAGGCAACCCCGAACAGGTAAAAGGTGATGACGCAATCTGGGCACTTTGGCTTGCCGTCCAAGAATTAACCCGCGAAAACGAACAACTTAAGGCAGCCGTTTGCAAAGACCGCCCCCACGAGCCATTCTGCTGAACTCCCGCACTTTTCCATTATGGAAATTCTTAAATAAACACTTTGCGCACCCTTCTTTGGGGCGGTACCTATGAAAACACAAACGAAACAATCCTTCTTTGACAGCAGCCAAGAACTCCTCTTTGGCAAAACAGACATTCCCTTTGCACACTTCACCATTCCCGACGTTTTTTACGAAAAAGGATACTGCATCATCTCCGGCATTCCCGACCCAGAAACCGCCGCATCAATCATCCAAAGCACAGCCCGCAACGCAGACCCCAAACGCGCACCGCTCCTTGCCCACTTCGCACAAAAAACACACCTCTCCAAATGCAACCGCATCCCGGTCTGCGAACCCTCCGTACAAACCAGCTTTTCCGCACTCCACTTCGACCACGCACAACCCATCATTTCCGACACACCCCAACTTATGCAAACACTCGTCGGGCTCTACTGCCCGCCCGAAACCAAAAACTCCCCCGCAAAAACACGCCTCGTCAGCATTCCCGCACTCTTCTCCCAAAAAAAATTCGGAACCGCAAAAGACGTTCACGCCAAACTCACCGAGTACGCCAACCAGCACGGCGACGGATGGGACTCTCCCGAACGCGTCAACACCAAACGCATCGCCTGCTTTGCCCGAGTCATCGACGCACTCTTCGGCGGGCACGCACTCCTTGAACAACGGAACCAACGCATGGACGAATGGTTCTTCGTTTCAAACGACGAAACAGGAACAAAAGGACTCTTGCGTGAACGTGCATTCTACGCAGAACGCGGCCTTGACCTTGCCAAATGCGAAGAACACATCACCCTTCACCCCGGCGAACTCCTCATCATCGACAACCTCCGGACAATCCACGGACGCCTCGGCAAGCGCGAACGCGCAGAACTATGGCAAATTATGTTCGGCGTTGAACACGCAACACCTGCAGACATTGCACTGTTCAGGTCCTCACTTGTTGAACAAATACACTTCTAACCCGCCACCGGATACCACGCGCTGACTTTTTTTCATCAACTACTCCAATCCACAAACTATATAACTGCGCTGCCTCACCAAAAAACCATGAAGAGGTGCACACTTTCCCCCTGGCTCCACCAGCTCCACCACGACCGCCCCGCAGTCCAACTTGCCGCATCCCACGACACTGACATTGCCATCATCGGCGCAGGAATTGCAGGCATATCCACCGCGTACTTTCTTTTGACCCAAACCCGCAAAAAAGTCACCCTCTTTGAAGCCACAAGAATCGCCCACGGCGCAACCGGGCACAACGCAGGACAAGTCGCCCCCTACTTTGAAAAGCCCTTCAGCGAAATCGTTGAAGAATACGGCATCACCCTTGCAGGACAGGCACAAAAAGACGTCCTTCGCGCACGCGAACTCCTCAAAACAATACACCGCGCGGCCCGCATCAAAACCCCCCTTGTCATCTTCCCCGGATACGCCGGCTGCTCCAGCATCGAACAAGTCCTCGTCCACCTCCACAACAAAGAACTCCGCAAAAAAGCAGGCATCGTTATGGACAAAATATACATCTCCCGCGACAAAAACATCCTTGACCGCATACCCGCAAAATACAAACCGCTCTACAAAACCGTCCCGAAATCACGCATCCTCAAACTCCTCAACACCCGCCACCACCACTACATCGCCGCGCTCCAAACCACCAAAGGAACCCTCAACAGCGCAAAATTCTGCGAAGAAACCGCGCTCTTTTTGCAAAAGAAATACCCCTCCCGATTCACCATCTTTGAACACACCCCCATCAAAAAAGTCCAGCTTGAAAAAAACCGCGCCGTCCTCTTCGCCCGCCACCCCATCACGTGCGAACGCGTCATCCTCTGCACCAACGGATTCGAACACGTCAAGCTCGTCAACAAAACCGGCAAAAACATCGACAAGGCATTCCACGCAAACGTCTACGGCATCGTCAGCCATATGGCCGGATACCTCGACCGCGGCCACGAAAAACCCAACGCCATCAGCTATTTTGACGACAAAGAAGCAGACCCCAACGCCGCCTACTTCTACCTCACCCGCAGAAAATACGAATACGAAAAAGGAAAACACTACGACCTTGTCTGCGTCGGCGGACCCGAATACCGGCTCCGCGAAAAAGCACGCTATCACCGCGAAAAAGCATTCCACCCCGCAGCCGAGCGCACCATCAAAAACTTCCTCAAAAGCTACGCCCTCAAACCCGATAAGCCCGACTACAAATTCTTCTGGCACGGCCTTATGGGCTACACCAAAAACCGCCTGCGCATCGTCGGCGAAGACCCCTGCAACAACCGCCTTCTCTACAACCTTGGCTGCAACGGCGTTGGCATCCTCACCTCCATCCACGGCGCAAAACGCGTCACCGACATCATCCTTGGCAAAAAACTTGAGCCCTCCATCTTCGACCCGCAAAACCTCGCGTGCCCGACAAAAAAGTAAGGCGAAGGAAAAGAGAGCCTCAAACGGGAGGCGGCACCCTCTTCGTAAGCACAAACAGCTTACTTTGGAGGTGCGAGAATCTATGATTTGAGAAGTGGTAGTTGTATTTATTTGTTTTGGAAGGAAGAGAAACATATGGTCTGGTACAATGAATTTTAAGTGGATAACGCAGGTAAAAATTTAAATGCTGAGCTGTAAATTATTCTCCATGTCTGATGTTCTGACCAAAAGACAAAGAAGCTACTGCATGTCTTGCATACGCTCCAATGACACAAGAGCAGAACGACTACTCGCCTCCGAGCTCAGAAAACTGAAGATAAAGTTTCGAAGGCACATCAAAATGTTCGGCTCACCTGATTTTGTGTTTCATAAACACAAACTAGCGGTCTTCGTGGATGGTGATTTCTGGCACGGGTACAACTGGAAGAAGCGCAAAATCATTCCAAAGGCAGGATACTGGCAGGAAAAAATTTTAAGAAATATGAAACGTGACTTAAAAGTCAACCGCACACTCAGAGATGCGGGGTGGAGGGTGACTCGTTTTTGGGAACATAAGGTGGTCAAGCAACCTGCCAAGTGTGCTGTTAAGATACGCGAGATTCTCAATGATTCGCTCTGATTTCATTCAGATCAAATCTGATTATATTTGAAAAATCAATTTCCGCCTTAGAAAAGTCCCACCGCGTTCCCTTCTTAGTCAAGGGGAATTTGCGAGCCATATGAAATGCAAGCAAGGGAGGGACTGCATTTCCAATTTGGCGGTATTTGTCTGCGAGATTTCCCTCAAACTCAAACTGATCCGGCATAGACTGAATCCTTGCACATTCACGGTAGGATAGGCGGCGATATTTCTTTCCTGAGACAAATTTGCAGCGATCCTTGCCGATCGGCACCATCGGTCCTGAGGAGGGGTGGAGTGGGACGTGATTTCCGTTCGCTTGGATCGTGAAGCTTACGTCATTCCATTCTTTTTTTCTATTTCTGGACATATAAATGTAAGAAAACCTGTCACGATTATACTCCCACAAGTCAGGAACAGGCAAGTCACCAATCGCCTGTCTTAAGGTGGTGAGCTTCTGTACCGCAGGTCCTACGATCCTGTCTGGAAATTGAAAATTAATTTTTACATCCTTTCGTATGCCAACGATAAAAACGCGTTCCCGCTCCTGAGGTACCCCGTAGTCCTTTGCATTCAGCACTTGAGGGATGATACGGTAACCTTTGCCGAGCAAAGAGAATTTTTTAAGCATCCTCTGGAAGAGTTCCCCCTTCGCCATAGAAACCAGCCCTTTGACATTTTCTGCAAGGAAGAATGACGGTTGAACTTCCTTAACGCATCGCGCAAATTCCAAGTACAATTGATTGCGTTTATCGTCTACATCCCTATTTCCGGCCACGCTGAAGCCTTGGCAGGGATAGCCACCAATCACTATATCTGCTTCTGGGAAATCATCGACCTCGGAAATATCACGAGAATCGATTTCCAGCGATCTCCCAAAATTTTTTCTAAGGGAAGCACAGGCAGTCTTATCGATATCATTAGCATAAACAACTCGATGGCCCGCGAGAGCAAATCCAAGGTCCAAGCCACCGCATCCGGAAAACAATGACACTACACGCATTAGTACCTCCTTTGACTTCCTGTGAAGCAAGCTTGTTTATATATTTTTATAAAGCATCCTCCAGCAGTTCCTCGGTCGGAATATCGCTGCCTCGCAAGGACGCGAGCAAGTGTATCACCGGCGAAAAAAGGAGAGAAAGTTTGCCTAAGTCAGTCAGGCTGATTTGCTCGATGAATGGCTTATTGCGCTTCGCACCTACCGAACGAACTATGAGGGCTCCTTTGTCAAGCGCACGAAGCGCAGCATAGAGTGCATTCGCATAATTCCTGTCGTTGGCATTCGGCCAGTTGCGAAACTTGCCTGGCTTGCCATCGTCAGAAACTTTAGCCAATATTTCATGAATCTGGAAATAATGATCTCGAACATCGGCAACAGTGGGCTGCCTCCCGTACTTGCTCTGAAAGTCATAAATGGCTGCAAGAACATTGACCGACGGTCTCCGTATGGCAGAAGAGAGAAGCCGCACTGGGCGCTCTTCACAGTTGGTGCACTTGTTGGGCACACGAAGTGTTTTCAGAAAATTACTCACGAAACAGGCCAATTGGTATGCAGGGACACCTTCGTCAACCCAGATATGAACTTCGCGTGGTTCGCCTTTAGAAACCATATCTTGAAGTGATCTCTGAATGTTTTCTCCTGTCAACAAGAGGTCGGTTTCGAAGTCGAAAGGTATTATTGTGGCACCATCAACATCTAGATCCATCGTTGCCGGCGTCAGGACAAGATTCACTGCAGACAGGAGCGTTTCTGCACGCAAGTCGTTTTTACGATGAACTCTCTTCAATTCATCACGGCTTTCGGCAAGCTGCTTGGTGATTTGCCCTTGGCAACTCGGCGAATAGGCAATGAAGATGTTTGCCTTCATATGTTATAGTATCTTGCAGGCAATAGTATAAAAATCTTTTGGTATCAAATAATTTTTGTGCTAAATTTATTTTTAGGTAAAGAATAAAAACAAGTTCGTTCCCAAACACTAACATGCCAAACTGGAACCAAATCGAACGACTGTCAACGGAACTGATGAAGATTATCAAGTCTGCCCCACACAACGGGCCGCCGATCACAGGGGGGCTTATCGCCAATCGCGATGATTTTCATTGCCCTCAAATGGTAGTGTGCGAATTTGATCTTCAAGCCACTGGAAAAAAACCACGGCTTACGGTCGAGGGCAGCATATTCAGGCAATGCAGAGTTCGCGAAACCGGAGAACACGCACTGGCGAGCATAACACGACCGGAAACTCTTGACAGCAAGACATTCGAAGTTTCTCCAGGGAGCACAAGTCAAAAATGGGTGTTTGGCAAAACTCGTCAAAGAATCGATGGCACCCGGCAAGTCAAGCACCAGGAAGACCAGATTGAGGTCAAGTGCGAATGCGACATCGAACGATTGCCCGATGGGGTGTTCAGAACTCGGATACGAATCGGCAACGCGTCACCAAAAGAAGGCACCGTCGTTCAGGGCATCGAATTCAAACTTCGGCTGGGCGATGGGAACGTCGTCGTGCCGAAGATAAAGCGACCGGAAGATGTGCCACTTTACATTCAGACGGCAAACGCGCCCGCGGTCTTGAACGCGGCTCGAGACGAAATCATACTGTCTCCCTTCGGCACATGGGACGAGAAAAAACTCGAGGCGGTGGAAGGCGCACCGTTTGCTGATGTGGAGAACGGAGGTCTTGACTGGCCCGAACCGGTCCCGGAAAAAGAAGCGAGGATTTACGAGCAAGCGTATAAAGATAGTTCCCGTGCGCTCAGCAAATTGATGCCTGGAGGAAAGTATCGCCTATTCCAAGAGGATGCCAAGATGGAGATACTTGGACTCTTACGCTCTCAAAAGAGTGAGCGACAGGTCTCTGCATTCGTCGTCAACACACCAACAGCAAGCGGAAAGTCTGAGGTCAATTTCGAGGCAGCGCTTATGGCTGCAATCGTACAGCAAGAGCAGGCTCCAAACCACGATCCAGGAACAGTAGCAATAATCTCAGAGCCGCTTCGTGCGCTCACTTCAGAACAGCTCGAACGCCTCTTTGATTTTGTTGCGTATGCAAATGAGGGTCGGCAGAGACCCATCACATTGGGATACTATATGGGAATTCAATCAGGCATGCCCCCGGTCCCATCGCCAGATGTTGACATCAGTAAAGTTCCCATTAGCAAATGTCCATTCTGTAAAGCAGCGCTCAAACTCGAGTTCAGGCAGCAAGAAAACCGTCTCATACCAGTGTGCACAAAATGCACACCGGGGCGCGAGTTTCCATGGGTAAGTTTGACTCTGAAAGAGACTTCCGAAAGCATACCAAACATCCTTGTAGCCACGCTTGACAAGATATGTTACGATGCGTGCAGGAATCCTTCGGTACACACCTTCTTCGGAAGACCGTTCGTCAGATGTATTCGGTGTAGAAGAGGCCATGCTCTCTCAAGGAAAATCATGGAATCGAGGGCAGCATGCACATGCGGATCAACCTTGAATCCGAATGCCCTGCAGAACTCTCTTCTCTCACTTGTTGTTCTTGACGAGGCGCATACCTTCAAAGGAGGGATGGGTGCAATGGCAGGATTGTTCCTCTCGACTGAGTTACGACTTGCTCAGGAAGCCCTGCAAAAGGGAATCCTTGTCGTTGCCACCACCGCAACCATCAAGAACGCGCCTCAACTGATGAAGCACCTTACGGGAGCCAGCGAGACTATCACCTTCCCCGAATCCGAAAGAGCTACTGATTATTTTCGGCAGCTTGAAGATAAGCACAGGAAGTTTCTCTTTATGTCCGCTTGCATGACCAACCGCGAGGCCATTCCGCGAACAGTGATGCACATCAAGAAACTGTGGACACAAATCAGAGGTTCAAACGACCCTGAAAGGATTCCCCAGATCGTCTTCACCAAAAAGAAAAGCAACGCAGATAACTTGCACAATATGATGACGGGTCCTATGATGAGCGGTCAACCTGAGCAGATCCGCTCGCACGTCATCCACGGCGAAACCAAGTCAGACGTAGAGAGCGTGCTTGACCAGGTCGCAAGGTGCGAGCTTGATGTGGTATTCACGACCATAGACCTCATTTCACTTGGAATCAACATTCCAAGCATAGCCATAGTTCACTTTGATGGTCTCGATTCGGATTATTCAAAGTTCGTGCAAGCATATGGTCGCACAGCAAGAAGGGCAGGAGATGCTGCTCTTGTTTGCGTGTGGCTCCGCCGGAATATGCCCGCCGAATCATATTACCTAGAACACTACCGCGATTTGTTCATCTATCAAAGGGAGCTTCTTTCAGTCGTGCCTATCAACAGATGGTTCCCTGCCTTTGTCGAAAAGTACACGCCTGCTGGCTGCCTCCAATACTCGTACTACACTAACAAGGCTATGAGTTTCATCAGCACATTCCATGCCGCGCGAAAGCTGCGCAGCGATGACTACCAGAAGGAACTCCGCAAGTTTTTCTACGATGTCTTCGCTGAGCCGGAAAACGAGGAAGACATACGACTTTCCAAAGACTCTGTTGATGAAGGGATAGCATTCCTCATAAAGTACGCGGAGGACAACCTGATGGCGCACAACCAAACAACGAAAGATCAAACCGAGCCCATTCTTCCCAAGGGAATCAGAGGGAATGAAGATCCTGTAACTGTTCACCCCATGGGGTACACGCCCGTGATGATATCCGCTAGAGTTCTGAGAGAGCTTGTCAGGAGTGGAACATGGCAACATGGAGGGGAAAACAATGACTGACTGGAGAAGAGCAACACCGCAGGAATTCGTCAAGGTTTCAACACCAATCGGGGCCTTGTTTCATATGTTCCCAGGAGCCATATATGAGCATAGAGACAGGATATGGCGTGTGAAAGATATGAGAGGCACTGTCGAAGTTGACGATATGCTGAGCCCCGCGTTCAAGCAGCTCCAGCTTTCGCTCAAAGCTAAAGGGTACAAATTGCAGGCAGTTACTCTGCCTCAGAGAGGCATATCAGAACTATTTCCGAAGACCTGGTTTTGCGGGTCTTGCGGGCATTTCGAATCAGGGCTGCTGAACTCGATTCATTGCAGCGAATGCCGAGCAGAAATGAGGCAGTTCCCATTCATCGTTACCTGCGACGAATGTGGATACATCGATGGAGTCAGGCTACCTCGCTGCACGAGGTGCAATAGCGATAAGCACATCACATGGGTTGCGAAAAATAGAAGCCAGCCAGCGACTTACCACTTCGCATGCTCTCAATGTGCACGCAACCAAGGAATCCAAAACCTTAGCCAGCAGCCTTGGGCAAGAGTAGAAGGGTTCATCGTGTATAGCGACTTGGAAATAAGCGGCAGCTGCCCAAGATGTCAGGCCAAGACATCACGAAATGCTGTGCCGGGAAAAAAGGTTATGCCCGCCACTTCAACCTCGTTTATGATACCTGCCTTTGAGAGAACGTTCGATCGTGACGTAGCGGAGATGATAAAGGAACCGATAACAACGGCCAAGAACGAACTCGTAGGCGAATGGGAGCCCACATTCGAGTACATTCAACGGACGCTGGGAATCAAGGATGTTTACCTGAAGGACATAAAGGTCTTAGCTGCTACCTATGGCTATAAGGTTGGTGAACGTAGCAAGATTCTTCAGTTCCCAAACAACACTGTTTTCATCAAGCCGAGCCGTGCAACAGCCGCAATCTTTGAATTCGACGCACAGAGGCTCGCCGCATACAACAAGGAAGAGGTGCTGCACTCCATCGCGCATGCTTTAGTTACCACGGCAGGATACGTTACTGGATTGGGACCTGATGCCTTTGACGAATATGTGGACCCCAAGAACAATGCAGTGATGATATTCACCGAGCAACCCGGTGGTTGCGAGATGCTCGTTCGCGTGCCAGAGAAGCTTGTGATGCTGCTGAGACAGAGCCACAGCCTCACTCACAGCTGCAAGAATCAATGTCAGGCAGGCTGCCCATTCTGCATCCACATACAGAATAGGCAATGTTCCAAATTCAACAAGGAACTCAACCGTGCCCAGCTAACACAATTCTGGAACGAGAGATTCATCTTGGAACCAGTATGAGCTTGCTGCCTGAAATTTTGTCGATACTTCGGGAGCGCGGACCCCTGAAGCACGATGATCTTACAAATGAGTTCAAAGGTAGGAGCGAGCTCGCAATCTACGGCGCATTGAGGCTTTTGGAAAAAGAAGGGAAAATATCTTTGGAGAAGACCACTGGCGGAACTACAATCCACGTACTTGGGCAAGAAAGAACTTCTGAACCACAAGGTGTTGAGCTGATCGCAACGCTTCCGAGCAATTCGAAAGAACGCAGATCAACATCGTGCGCGATGCTGAATTTATTGAGGGATGCAAAATCAGAGATTGTGCTTCTTGCACCATTCATTGACACTTTTTTCACATCCAAATACCGACACACGCTCAAGATGCTTGCAAAGAGGCAAGTCCAACTTACAGTCTATACTCGGAAAGTAGCAGAAACCCCTGAACAACAGAAGTCGGTGAAGGAGCTAATCGAGATTTTCGGAAACAACATTGTCATCTATGAACTATTATCTCAAAGAGGCAACCATCCAAACAAAAGGCAAACTTTTGCGCTTCATGCAAAATGCATGATTATTGACCGCAGAAGGGCTTATGTTGGAAGCGCAAATATGACTCGGCTATCCCTATTCAAGAACTTTGAACTTGGAGTAATCATAAGCCAACCAGAAAGTATACGAGAACTTGAAACAGTAATCCGCCAATGGAGGGAATTTGCCAAACCATATTCTCTCGATCATCAAAAATGATGTTGTAGAGTAGCACACTCGCCTTGAAAGCTCGTCAGCTTCACGATTTTGCAGGTTTTGTAACTTCTTTCAGTTTATCGTCAATAGATTTCGTGAGGTTGATTTGAGTTGTATAGCTATGCGCACGCACGCTTGTTAAACTATGCTTCATTCCCTGTCCTGGTCAAACTTTCTCCATGAGGCATCCTTTATGGTTTAGACCATTTCTGTTGTGAAGTCTCGTCGAGCTTTTTGTCATGGTCTAAATTGTTGTATTAAGGGGGAGGGGGAGAAGAGATAGGGAAAGGATGTGTCCTATCTTGGGAGGGACTCCTTGAACTGGAGGGCTTTACGGTGCAGGAGGTCGCGGATGTCTGGGTCGTTCTGGAGCCACTCAAGGAAGGGACTCTTGGCAAGGGTGACTGGTTGGGAGGCTTCGGAGAGCTTGGATTGGAGTGCTAGAGAGGGGTCTACGATCTCAGCACACTTGCAGCAGTAGAGGGCATCAGGGCTGTTAATCTCCCGACAGCGAGGACAGGCACGCATTTGAGGCTTGTAGGGAATGGGTTTCTCGCCCGGCTTCAAGCCATTAATGCGCAATATGTCCTCATCAAGGTCTTTTCCTGAAATGTGGACGTACATTGCGGGCATTCGACTGCCCTGAATCCAACCAAAATACGAATTCATTTGAAATTCGGTCAAATGGCGAGCTAATTGCGAGGCGCGAGAATGCCGGAAAATGTAAGGATGGCATCTTTTCTTCAATCCCGCTTTCTTGAATGTTTCAATTAGGATTTTGCGGATTCCTTCGTAGGTTGTTTGTTTATGATAGTCTTTTGTTCCGATGTTTATCCAAAGTGGCGCGTTCGGGTTTTCCTTGTCTGGATGAATGTCAAGCCATTTGAGTAAGTACGGTGTTGCTGATATTATGCGTAAGCGTCTTCTGCCAGTCTTGCCAGAAACTGTCAACACAGTACCGCTTGCATCAATTTTGACCTGACCGATGGTGAGGTTTCCTATTTCTCCAACTCGTGCGCCACTTTCTGCAAGAATGGCAATAACCGCCTTATTCCGCGGGTGATCGGCTGTAGAAATTAGCTTGTTTACCTCTTCTTCGGATAGCAAATCTCCCTCTTGTGTCAGCGGTTTCTCTTTGTGCGGAATCGTGGTGCAAATCCATTTCACAATTTTCGGATAGTCCTCGCCATCGAGCCATTTGTAGAATTGCTTCAAAATCACCTTTACATCGTGTTTTGTCCAGACAGAATACTCGCTAACCTCAAAATGATGGACAATCTGTTTGATATCTTCAATTGTGGCGTCCTTGAATGGTTTTCCAAGCCTTTCGCCAATTGTCGCCATATTCCGAACAAGCTTAGTCAACCGCGCAAATCCAGCCCCGTCTGCTTTACAATCTCGGGCAAATCTCTCAACCAAGCGTTTGTCTTCATCACATATCTTTGCTTTCCAAAGTCTCGTAAACGACGTTTGGTATTGTTTCGCAAATCGGTGGTAGTCTGTTGTATCCATTGTGGGTCTCCAGACTCTCGCACCGACCCATTCAATCACTTCTTTGTTGTCCACAGCTATCATATTGTCCGTTTGATGCTCTTTAATCCAAGTCCAGGAAATTTCCAAATCGGAAAATATTTTCCTGTAGTGTGCCTGATTGGCTACATAAGCGTTGTATTGCAAAGCGATATACAAGCTTTGTAGACTAAAAAGGTACCAATAAGCCTTGTCCGCTCATTGTGCGGACACGCTTAAGAGATTTCACGGACTTTCGTAGGACAACTTCAAGCGACTGCTTGAGGATAGAAGAACGTCCCGTTCGTCCTACCCTTGTGTGGGCTTACGAACGGGGTGCTCAAGCCCCCGGTGGGAGTTGCACCCACGACCTCCTGCTCGCTTTTGGGACGGTCGCAGGACCGTCCCATACAAGGCAGGTGCAATAGCTACTATGCTACGAGGGCATTATTTTATTTCAACGCCTTGATTATTGCGTCTTTTGACCGCAACCTTTTTTGGCACTCGCGGCAGACCGGATGCAACTTGCCCTTTGCATCCTTGACATAGCTTCCCACAATCTTTTTGAGAAACGTCTCTGCCAATTCCTTTGCACACACATCGCACTTCATTGCCCTGAATCGCCCTGCCGCGATATATAAACCTTTTCCGCATCCATAACCCTTTTAAACAACGCCCTCCGCACCGCCCCTTATGCAATCCAAAACATTCCTTGGGCTCTTCATCGCATTCCTTATGGTCGCAAGCATCTTTGGCGTCACCATAGACTATTTCGCCCAAGACACCCAAAGCGCCAACTACAACGGCCACAAAATCACCTTCCGCCAAGGGCTCTACCACTTAGCACTGCCGGACAAAACCTACACGCTCAACTTCCACCCCCAAGACCTCGAATACATCGAACTCACCCCGGAAATCCGCACGCTCCTTGACGGGCCAATCCTTACCGTCACATACGACCCCTCAAGCGGGTTTGCCGAAGCCGGCGCAAACGCCCAATACTACCTTGAATCACAACTCGAAGGCAAAAAAGCAATCGTGCGCGCAGTCACGAACAACACCGGCACAACACTCCCGCAAAAAACCTGCGC
Source organism: Candidatus Woesearchaeota archaeon (assembly GCA_003599055.1). Taxonomy (GTDB): domain Archaea; phylum Nanobdellota; class Nanobdellia; order Woesearchaeales; family ARS49; genus SURF-65. Next base: position 4,639 of record QZIM01000016.1, on the reverse strand, counting down.
GGACGCCACACCAAGCGAACCCATCCTTTTCCTCACCTCATCCGACGCCAGCGGCTTTACCCTTGAAAACAACTGCATCACCGTAACCGCCATCGACCCCTCGGACCTCTTTAGCCAAACAGAACGCGTCATCTACCACCTCCTCGGAGTCATCCCATGAGCTTGGAGAAAGACAAACCCGCAGAAGAATCAGCAGAACCGCAACTCAACACGCAAAGCAAACTCTTCGCAAGCATCGCCGTCCTCTGCATCATCGGACTCATCCTCTTCATCATTTTCGGCCTTAAAGGAGAGCCCCCAAAACCACCCACGGTCACGCACAACTATTTCACCTTCACCCAAATCGAAAACCTCTGGCAAACAGAAGTTGAAGTCAACAACCAACTCTTTGCCGCAACCTTTCGCTACCACCCTCAGCAAACCGAAAATGTCACCGTCATCGGCAACCAAACCAAGCTTCGCCAGCCAATCTACATCACCTTTGACCCCGAAAGCAACCCCGACCAGTTCAAATACCTCGCCCTTGCCAGCACAGAACTCTCCTTACACCTCATCCGCGGCCTTAACCTCACCATCGAAGCCGCCTGCACCAAAAACACCACTGATGCGTGCATCAACCGCACCATCATCGACTGCCCATCAAATGCCAGCGTCATCAAGTTCATCGCCGAAGAACCAACCCAAGTCACCCTCGAAGACCACTGCATCACCCTTTCCGGCAAAGAACTCGAACTCCTCAAGTCCGTTGACCGCCTCCTCTTCCGATTCTACCGCATCACATAAACCCATAAATACTCCTGCCCTCCCGGCACCCCCATGATATCCGTCTACTGCAGCGAAAAACTCGACGGCATCTGCGCTGCCGCCATCATCTTTCGCCACGCGCGCTTTGCCAAACTCCCCGCACACTTCGCCGGATTCCTCCACCCCGACCTCCTCTCCCGAGAACTTCAGGACATAAGCACCGAAAAAAACAAGCTCCTCTTCCTTCTTGACATCAGCCTCTCCCCCGAACACCTCCCCCTCCTAGACCACATCAGCAAACACAACAAAATCGTCTACGCAAACACCACCAACCCAAACAGCGTCAAGCCAAACGCAAAAATCTTCGACCAACACGAACGCCAAAGCAGCGCAGAACAGGCAAAAAACAGGTTCCTCCCAAACGACCCCGTTTCCGCCCAACTCGCAACCCTCTCCCACGAATACAAGTTCTGGAAAATCAACGACGACAAAACCCTGCGCCTTGCCGACCTTATCGCAAGCGGGCACAACCCCCTTGACATCATCACCTCACTTTCCCGCGGCGTCCTTTGGAACGACACCTTCCAAAAAACCTACGACGAATTCACCATCAAGAAAAACGCCGCGCTTGAAGAACTTATGAAAACAATCATCATCAAAACACACCTCACCTACCGCATCGGCTACTGCCTTGCCAGCCCCATCCTCACCCCAACCGACGCCTGCGAAAAAATCCTCAACTCCCACGCCGGCGTTGACATCGCCTGCGCCCTCCACCGCGACGGCAAAATCACCTTCCGCAGGCGCGAACACCCCGCAATAGACCTTCGCGAACTTGCCGAACTCTTCGGCGGCGGCGGACAACCCTTTGCCGCAGGCGCACGACTTCCCTACCAAATCACCAAAGACAATCTTCCCGACACCCTCTTCAAAATAGAACACGCCCTTCGCGCCTATTTCCTCCAAGGAGACCCGGAACTCCAGAACACTTAAATAGCCCGCCACTCCCTTTTTCAGTATGATTTTCACCATCCGCGAACTCATCGATGTCATCCTCATGACCCTTGCCGTCGGGTTCATCTTCAAAGACCTCTTTGGCACCATCAAAAAGCCATTCCTCTTCAGCTGCCTTGTCACCGCACCCGCACTCATCGTCCACGAACTCTTCCACAAATTCGTCGCCCTCGGCCTTGGGCTTGAAGCCACCTTCCACGCAGCATACCCCTGGCTTGCCTTAGGGCTCCTCCTCAAACTCGCCAACTTCGGCTTCATCTTCTTCGTCCCCGCCTACGTCAGCATCGGCGGAGAAGGCCTTACCGCACTTTCCAGCGCGCTCATCTCATTTGCAGGACCCGGCGCCAACCTTTTCCTCTTCCTTCTCGCCTACGCCCTTCTCAAACAAAAGAAACTCAAAACCAAAACCTACCTTTTCCTTGCCGTCACCAAACAAATCAACCTCTTCCTCTTCATCTTCAATATGCTCCCCATCCCCGGATTTGACGGGTTCAAATTCTACCAGGCACTCTTTCGCATCTTCTTTTGAGAATTCAGTTCCCTTTTAACTCTTCAATAGCCTTCTTCACATCCGCAAGCTCATCATTAATCCCAAGCGGCCCTTTCGGCCCTCGCGGCATCTTCCCCACAACATAATCAATACCCAGCAAAATCAACACGCTTGCCAGTGCCAAATACGCAGCCGGGAATTTCGGCAGGCACGACGATGCCTGATAGGCCTGCAAGAGAACACTGAGCACTGCAAGCCCAAGCACAGCCGCCCACAACCACGCAGGCACCGGCCTATTCAACACGTGCTTCATCACCAGCAACGCACCCGCAAGCAACACCAGCAAAATCACCCCAAGGAACATCGGCACAGGAACAAGCAAACAACCCGTTGAGCGCACCACTTCCCGCACGCAATCACCCGGACACGACTCTTGTGTCTCGCCAAGACCGCACACGCCATTCCCGCACGAACAGCCCGTTGGGTCAAGTGCGGCATTTTCCGCAACCCTGCGCCCAATCACAAACACGCGGTCATCCGCACTGCAGTCCTGCATTTCCACGCGCACAAACTGATTAAAGCCCGGCAGCGCTGCATCAGGATTTTGCGCCGCACGGCTGCCCGTAATCAGCTGCTGCGCAATCCTTCTGCCAATCGGATGGTCATTCAAATCAATATGGCCGGCGCTCACCTCGAAAAAGTCCTTACAGTGGTCATCAACATACGAATCACCAACCTTTTTCGCACTCGTCACACCAACAACACCGTCATTCGGAACACCCCCAAACAAGCGCTCCGTGAACCAATACCCCGCATTTCCCGCAATAACCGAATAGCCAACACCTGACACGGGCTGAACCGTCACTCCCTCAGCCAAATCCGCATACACCTGCGGGTGCATATTCAACATTCCGAGCGCGCCCCTCTCGGACAAGAACCGCGTGAACAACTCACGGAACACCTGAACCGTCGGCGTCCCCTGCCCGGGCCCTGCAATAAGCACTGCCTTTCGCACCTTACCCAAAACCGGCAAGCCATCACTCCTTGCACTGTCAAGCGCGCGCTGCGTCACCAGCGTCCCAAGAGAATGCGCCACAATATACACGTTATCATACTCCGCACTGTGCAATTCCAAAAACGAAGCCAGCGCCTTTGCATTCTCCTCATTCGGCTGACTTGCCGGATACGAGAAAAGCCACACCTGATACGGCTGGCCCGTCAACTGGAAATCATCAACAAACGGCTGCCACGTCGCACTCGAGCCAAACCCGTGCACGAGCACAATCGCATCCCGCGCCCCCTTTCCATCATACGCCCGCACAAACTTCGGCTTATTCTCCACCCAACTCATCGGGTCCGCAAGACCCACCAGCACAAACGTCGTCTTTCCACCCCCAAGAAGCGCGTTCACATCATCAATTACCACCTTGAGCAACTCAGTTTCTGCATCATACGACGCCCCCAAGTACACCCATTCAGTCCCCTTCACCGCATATGCGGCAAAATTAGAAACATCATACCCCGGCGGCACGATAAAACTCCACTCAAGCAGGGCAGGCAGCCTGATATTCGGCCCAGACACCCTCACCTCGTGCGGCGTACCCATCGGGCTTAACGCCTCATTCTCCGGACGCAAAACATTCGGCGCGCGCGCAACCTGCACACTCACCGGAACAGGAAGCTCGCCTGTCAACGTCAGCCGGATACTGCCTCCCACAATTCGGCGGTCACGCTCAGACAACTCCTTACTCTCACTCGTGAACGAACGCGCGGCCTCCAAACCCCTGCTGCGCGAAATAACCTCATCACGGCGAAGCTGATGCAAACTCTGCCCGTTACAGATAAGCTCCTCCGTAAACACTTCCCTTGGCATATCCGCACACGAGCCGCCCTTACAGCGAAGCACACGAACCTCCTCAAAATTATCCGGAACACTCAACGTGAAATCCAATGAATCACCCGCACACGAAAACTGCACCGGCTGCGAAATCAATTCAAAACCCGGCGGCACGGGAACATCACCCTTAGCCCTACTCGGAACCACTTCACCACCCGACGTCACATACCCGCAGGCAATTGAGCCCTCTTCAAACGATATCTCCGGCGGAACCCAATTCTGTACCGAAATAGAAGTCAACGCATCGGATGTCATCGTTGAAATTGACGGCGCAGGAGCCTGCACCTGCGGCTCTTCCTCAAACGGAACATACCTGCCAATCCCCGGACTTCCGCCACCCTGGCCCGAAGAAGGCAAAATCACCGTTGTTTGCGCAACCGCACTTGCACTCCTGTTCCCCCCGGTCACATTATTAAACGTCACATTCACCGAATTATTCAACAACCAACCCACCGGCAAACTTTCATTCACCTGCACGGTAACAGATCGGAAGA
>QZIM01000013.1 GCA_003599055.1 Candidatus Woesearchaeota archaeon | reverse complement strand
TCTTGGTTAATCGTATTTTGCAGCCGCAGGAAATTGAGGTGTTTTACATCCTTCCTGCGATTCGCAGAGAGCTTGCCCATTGCCTGAAGGCAAAGGGAAAGTCGCAAAAGGACATCGCAGCGCTCCTTGGGGTGACCGGCGCTGCGGTTTCGCAGTATATTTCGGCAAAGCGCGGGAGCGAGATACAGTTTAACGAAAAGCTCAAGGCGGCGTTTGCCGATTCTGCAGGCAAAATTGCGTGCGGGCAGACAATGACCAGGGAAACGCAAAAGTTGCTGCAGCTCGCAAGGAGTGAGCGGATGATTTGTCAGATGCACGCATCGCTTGGAAAGGTGCCGGTGGGCTGCAACTTGTGTTTTGAATAGGTGCGTAATGGAACAAAAGAAAGACAAGATGCGTGAAGCGCTCGAATTGCTGGAACAGTACGATGAGGGCTGCACTCCGTGCAGTTCAAGGTATCAGGAAGGTGGCGAGTGATGCGCATCGAAATTCGGGATTTGCACGCATCGGTTGAGGGAAAGCAGGTGCTGGGCGGGCTTTCTCTGACGATAAATCCGGGCGAGCTGCACGCGCTGATGGGGCCAAACGGCAGCGGGAAAAGCACGCTCTCATTCGTGATAGCGGGGCATCCGAAGTATGCGGTGACCAAAGGGGATATTCTGGTTGACGGAAAAAGCATCCTTGGCCTATCTCCTGCGGAGCGCGCAAGGCTCGGCATATTCCTCTCCTTCCAGCAGCCGCCGAGCATAGAGGGGGTGAGCGTGTTCAAGTTTCTCTTTGCGCTTGCAAAGGCAAGGCAGCCGGAATTGTCCGTGATTGATTTTAAAAAGCGTCTTGATGCCAATCTTGCGCAAATCGGCCTTGACCGCTCGTTTGTTGAGCGCGATGTGAACGCGGGGTTTTCCGGCGGTGAGCGCAAGCGGGCTGAAATGCTGCAGCTTTTGACGCTCGGCCCGTCTTTTGTGATTTTGGATGAGCTTGATTCGGGCCTTGATGTGGATAGCTTGCGTGCGCTCGCGCAGGTCATTACCGGCAAGAAGGGGCCGGATTTTTCTGCGCTGGTGGTGACGCATTACCCGAGGATTCTTGAGTATCTGAAGCCGGATGTTGTGCACGTGTTGCAGGATGGGAAAATAGTTGCGTCGGGAGATATGCGTCTTGCGGTAAAGGTTGAGGAGGAGGGCTACGCGCGCCAATGACGCAGCTCAATGTCATCAATAATGAGTATGAGGCAAAGTATGGATTTGCCGACAAAGAGCAGTTGGTCTTTAAGACGCGTCCCGGCCTTTCAAAAGAAGTTGTTGAGCAAATTACAAAGGTAAAGCGCGAGCCGGAATGGATGCGTGATGTTCGCCTGCGCGCGCTGGGTATTTTCAGGAGTAAGGAAATGCCGCAGTGGGGCGGTGACCTTTCCGGAATTGATTTTGAGAAGTACACGTATTATGCAAGTGTTGCGGAAAGGACCGCGCACGATTGGGGGGATGTGCCAAAGGATATCAAGCGCACGTTTGAGCGTTTGGGTCTTCCGGAGGCGGAGCAGAAGTTTTTGGGGGGCGTTGGCGCGCAGTACGAGTCGCAAACAGTGTACCATAAGCTGCGCGAGGATTTGGCAAGGCAGGGGGTTATTTTTACCGATACGGACACGGCACTTCACGAGCATCCGGAGCTGTTCAAAAAGTTTTTCGGAACAGTGGTTCCTGCGGGTGACAACAAGTTTGCCGCGCTGAATACTGCGGTGTGGAGCGGCGGGAGTTTCATTTACGTTCCGCCCAATGTGAAGGTGAAGATTCCGTTGCAGGCGTATTTTCGGATTAATGCAAAGAATGTCGGCCAGTTTGAGCGAACGCTTATCATTGCGGACAGGGGCGCGGAGCTGCACTATATCGAGGGCTGCACGGCTCCGGTGTACAGTACGGACAGCCTGCACGCGGCAGTGGTTGAAGTTATCGCGCTTGAGGGCGCAAAAGTGAGGTACACTACGATTCAGAATTGGAGCAGTAACGTGTATAATCTTGTGACGAAGCGCGCGGTTGCGCACAAGGATGCGGTGGTTGAGTGGGTCGACGGCAATTTGGGAAGTAAGCTGACGATGAAGTATCCGTGTGTTATTCTGAAAGGGGAGGGCGCGCGTGCGGACATTTTGAGTGTTGCGTACGCGGCAAGCGGACAGCATCAGGATGCGGGCGCGAAGGTGATTCATCTTGCGCAAAAAACGCAGTCGCGTATCGTGTCAAAATCAGTGAGCAGGGGTTCGGGGAGGGCAACCTATCGCGGTTTGGTGAGAATTCCGCAAGGGATGCGCGGGGTGAAGACGTCGGTGAAGTGCGATGCGTTGCTGCTTGATAGGGCGGCGCGCTCGGACACCTATCCGTCAATGCTGATTGGGGAGCCGTCGGCGACTGTTGCGCACGAGGCGACGGTGGGGAAAATCGGTGAGGAGGAATTGTTTTATTTGATGTCGCGCGGCCTTTCTGAAAGTGAGGCGCTCGCGTTTATCGTTCTTGGGTTTTTGAGCGAGTTCACAAGGGAGCTTCCGATGGAATACGCGGTTGAGCTCAACAAGCTCGTTGAGATGGATATGGAGGGCTCGGTGGGATGATGGACCTCGTGATAGGTGCGGGCGAGAAGCAAAAAGTGGTTCTTGTTCACGATATTCCTGAGTCCGCATCGCGCAGGATTGTGCTTGCGGGTGAAGGCGCTTCGGTTGAGGTTGAGGAAGTGTTTGTTTCCGGCGGCATTGCAAGTGCGCTTCGTATCGAGCACGCGGCAAAAGGGACGCGCTCCAACGTGTCCTCGCGCGGTGTTGTCGGAAAGGGCGAACAGGTTCGCGCGCACGCAAAAGTCGTGATTCCGAAAGGAATGCAGGGGTGTGATACGCGCGTCGTGCAGAAATTCCTGCTGCTTGATGAGTCTGCGAAAGTTGATGCGCTTCCCGCGTTTGAGATTGAGGAAAGTGACGTGCAGGCGTCGCACGCGGCGGCAGTGGCGCCGCTTGATGAGGGTGCGGTTTTTTATCTGGCCAGCAGGGGAATGGATGAATCGGAGGCGAGAACGTTGCTGGTGCGCGGATTTTTGCGGGTACCTTCGGGTTTTGAGCACGTGGTGAAAAAATGGCAGTAGTGCAGAAACTGAACGCAGTGCAGGTGCAAAAGGATTTTCCGTTCTTCAGGCAGGGTTTAATTTATCTGGATAGCGCGGCGACCTCGCAAAAGCCAAGGGCGGTTTTGAACGCGGTTGTTGGTTTTTATGAGAGCAATAATGCGAATGTGAATCGCGGGATGTATCAGCTTGCGGAAAAGGCAACGGCAAAGTATGATGAGGCAAGAAGGATAATTGCGGGGTTCATTGGCGCAAGGGATGACGAGCTTATTTTTGTGCGGAATGCGACTGAGGCGATAAATATGGTTGCGCAGTGTTTTGCGCGAAACGTCGTTGGCGCAGGTGATTCTGTTTTGGTGACGGAGATGGAGCATCACAGTAATATTTTGCCCTGGCAGCGCGTGGCAAGGGAAAAGGGCGGTCGGCTGGATGTTGTGCCGATAACGGAGAGGGGTGTAATCGAAATATCTGCTCTTCGGGAAAAGCTTGCAATGCGCCCGAAACTGTTCGCGTTTTCGCACGTGAGTAATGTGCTTGGGACGGTTAATCCTGCAAAGGAGTTTATTGCGGAGGCGCACAAGCTGAAAATCCCTGTTTTGCTTGACGCATCGCAAAGTATCCCGAGTATGCCAATTGACGTCAAAGGGCTTGATTGTGACTTTTTGGTGTTTTCCGGGCACAAGATGCTCGGCCCGCATATTGGTGTCTTGTACGTGAAGCGTGAATTTCTTGAGAGGATGAGCCCGTTCCTGGTCGGCGGCGGGATGGTGAAGGAAGTGACGTTTGAATCGGCGACGTTTAAGGATGGCCAAGAAAAGTTTGATGCGGGAACGTTTGATGTGCCGGGCGCGGTCGGCCTTGCCGCGGCAATCGATTACCTGAAAAAAATCGGAATGGAAAATGTGCAGGCGCACGAGGAAGAGCTTGCGCGCTATGCGTATGACGTGCTCGCGAAGGACCCGGCAATTACGGTGTACGGCCCGCGCGACCGGCTGAACTTGGTCAGTTTTAACGTAGGCGATATGCACGCGCACGATGTTGCGGCGATTTTGGATGAGGCGGGAATTTGTGTGCGGGCAGGGCATCATTGTGCGCAGCCGCTGATGCGAAGGCTCGGAATCCCTGCGTGTGTCCGTGCAAGTTTTGGCGTGTACAATACAAAGGAGGATGTTGATGCGCTTATTGCGGCAATCGGAAAGGCAAAGAAGGTGTTTGGAATATGAGCGCGGAAGAAATGTATAAGGAAATCATTTTGGACTATTATCGCAGGCCGCGTAATTTCGGCCAGCTCCCGAATGCAGACATCATTTCGCACGACGTGAACACGAGTTGCGGTGATGAAATCACGGTGCAGGTGCTCGTCAAGGACGGCAACGTGGGAAACATCCGCTTTACGGGGAAGGGGTGTGCGATTTGTATGGCATCGACGAGTATGCTGACGGAGTATGCGCTGGGCAAGCCTCTTGAGGAGGTTGCGAAGTTTAATAAGGGGGTCGTGCTCGGCTTAATTTCAATTCCGATTTCCTGTGTGCGGCTCAAGTGTGCCTTGCTCGGGTTCAAGGTCCTGAAAGTAGGGGTGTGTCAATATCTGGGAAAGCAATTGGAGGCAGAAGATGGAAACAAATGAAATGATGACGGTTGAAAAAGTGACAAAGGATATGGTAATCGGGGATGTTTTGAAGAAGTATCCTGATGTTGCCGTGATTATGCTTGAGCACGGGCTGCACTGTGTGGGCTGTCACGCAAACGTTTTTGATACGATTGAGTCCGGCTGCAGGGTGCACGGTCTTGATGATGCAGTGGTTGATTCGCTCATTGAGAAGATTAACGCGTTTATTGCGGAGGCAAAGGCGCCGCCTGCGCCGAAGAGTGATAAGGTGACGCTCACGGAAGTTGCCGCGGCAAAGGTAAAAGACTTGCTGCAAAAGGAAAATCAGGTCGGTCACGGCCTTCGTGTTGCCGTGATGCCGGGCGGTTGCAGCGGTTTTGTGTACCAGATGAGTTTTGAGGAGGCGCCGCAAAAGGACGATATTGTTCTGGAGCACAGTGGCGTGAAGCTGTTTTTGGATAAGGACAGTTTGCAGATGCTTGGGGGTGCCGAGATTGACTATGTGGATAGCTTAAGCGAAAGCGGGTTTAAAATCAATAATCCGAATGCGAAACAGGGCTGCGGGTGCGGGAAGAGTTTCGGCTAGTTTTTTCGCAGTAAGTTTATATAGGTGTTCGCGCGTATTATGCTCGTGAAAAGAGGTCCGCATAGAGTTGCAAAATTGGGACTTGCCGCGCTTGTTCTCTTAGCTCCGCTGGTGATTGCCTTTGGCGGGAGTAATCCTGCGCTTGTGGGGCACAGCAGGGGGGAGGTTGCAGGGGTTGGTCCTGTTATCGTGGTTGACGTTGGAACTGAGCAGGAGATTCAGCAGGCAATTGATGAGCTTGCCGCGCAGGGCGGAGGGACAGTCCTGCTCGGCCCCGGAACGTACACGATTGCGGGTCCTATTAACGTAACAAGTAATATCTCTATCATTGGGCAGGGTTCAGGCACGATTTTGCAGGCAACGGCAAACGGTATTGATGTGATTACTGACCAAGCTGGCGGAACAACGGTTGTTGAGAATGTTCGTTTGCAGGATTTTGCGATTCGTGCGGGTTCCGCAACAGGTCTTGATGGAATTGTGTTTACAAACGTTTCCGGGCTCATTGAGGGTATTGACATTCAGGGAGTTCAGGGAACGTCTGTTTCGGTAAATAATCTTGGGACAACGCCGGTTCAGCCGCGGACAATGGTCATTCGCCGAAACAGGATTGTGACTAATGTTGCGACGAGAGGAATTCTCGCGTTTGCATCAAGTTTCAACCCGGCGGGGGCAGCTGAACTTACGGTAGCATCGAACGTGATAGAGGGGAATGCAAGCACAGGTATTCAGGCGAACGAGGCGCAGGTGACGGATAATCAGGTGCGCGCGGCGGATACGGGTATATCGATGAGTGAGGGTATTGTGAAAGGCAACTATGTTGAGACTGCGACAGGCCCTGCAATAAGCCTCTCGGGCGATCGCAGCATTGCGGAGGCGAATTTGGTTCAGCTTGGAGGGGATGAGGGCATCCTTGCATCCGGCCAGAATGCAGTGATAGTGGGCAATACTGTTCTTGCCTGGTCGCTCGCGGGCGGTTCGCACGCGGCAATTCGGGCGGAGGGGTTTGCAACGGTCACGGGCAATCATATTCGCAGCGGAGGGGGAGGCATTGATGGGGAGGGTATTATCGGCAATAACGGGAACAATGTTATCTCGGGAAATTTTGTGGTATCAAATTCTCCGGCAATCGGGATAACAACAAACGGCGGCAGCAACACAATCGCGGGCAATTACGTGACGAATGGGATACAGAATAACGGGAATGATGTTGCCATCAGCGGCAACATTGTGACAAGCGGCGGTGTGGATGTGACGTCCACGTCAGGTAATCTGGTTTCGGGCAACTTCATTTCGGGCAATCTGGACGGGACGGGCGCTTCGACCTGCGCGTTTACGGGCAACCGCGTGACGGGAACGCTTACTGCGGGCGGCTGTTCCGTAAGCAATAATGTATGAGCGTGCGGTGTTTTCTTGGCAGAATAGGTTCGGGATAGTCTTTGCGGGGGAAGACGGGACTTCTGTTTTCGTTTGGGTATGGAATGATTTTTATATTTGCTCTTGCTCACTTCTTTAAAAAAAGATGGAGTTCAAAGTCAGAATTACCAAGTCCCGTTTTTTTGTGCTGCTGGTGCTACTTGTTGGTATGTTCGCTGCGATTCTTGTCACTGCCTTCGGGACGGCTAATCCTGCGGTTTTTGGGCACAGCGGCGGCGAGATTGATGTTGCGGCGCTCGCAGGGAGTGCGCCTGGCCTGAGTGTTGGGTTTGCGACGTCCGCGTCAAGTGCATCATCAGCTTCAACTGCTTCAACTGCATCGACGGCAAATGCGTGTAATGGTGATTCTTCGTGCGACGTGGTGTCGTTGCAGACGACAAGCAGTTCTTTCATAGGGAATACGGGTTCTTCAGGGACCTTTTTGCGGATTACGGGAAGCGGCGACCCTACCCTGCAGTTTGAGCGTATATCAGGGGGAAGCACGCTGTATTCCGTGAGCTTTAACGGCGTGACGCTCAATATGGGCTCGATTACGGTTTCAAGCTGTACGGGCTGTTCAACGCTTGCGGAGATGATGCAGGTGAGCGGCGTGGAAGAGGGAGACGCCGTTTGCATTTCGGCAGTGTCAGGAGCATTTGAGCGGTGCGGGGAAGATTCTTCGCTTGCAGTCGTGGGTATTGCAACCACGCACGCAGAACAGATTTTGAATTTGGGCTGCGGCACGGGGAATAATAAGCTGATGCTTGGCGGTAACGCGCAGGACTGGCGGCACGCGGGTTGTGAAGGCTGGTTCCCGGTTGCGCTTGAGGGTGTTCACGAGTTTACAAAAGTGCGCTGTTTCCGCTCTGATGGGTCGCCGCTTGAATTTGGGGACCGTCTTGTGACTGCAAGCGACGGCCGTTTGCGTCCTCTTTCCGGGCGGGAGGCAGGGGGTGATGCAGTGGTTGCCCGCGCAAAGACAGTGTGTTCTTCGGGAGAAGAGACTGGCGTGATTCAGGCGGTGCTGCGGTGATTGTTGAGGGGGTGCGTGTTTGTCTCCCTCGATACATTTAAATACGTTTCTTGGCTTTTTCTTCCGGTAAAGAGGCGCTGAATGGAACTGGTAGTTCGAAGGGTTGAGTGGGTTGTTCTTGCGTTGGCTGTTGTTCTCTTTGCGGCGGTGTTCGCGTTCCGTTTTGGCCCGTCGCTCACGGGTGCATTGGTCGTTCTTCCGAATGGGAATCTTGATTGTTCTTTCGTGGATGGTGCTTGCCCGGGCGGGTACACGAAAGTGCTCGGCGCAACGAATATGACAAATGCGCATATGGAGCTCGCAAATGAGTCAAATTATCCGGTGAGCGTGTGCTGCGGGGATACGAGCGGGAACAACACGATTGGGACGAATTCAACGGGAACGGTCTTTATGCGGCTTTTTAACACCACAAATGCGCACGCGGAAGTGCCTTCGCTTTCAGCGTACAATTTCTCTGCGTATCTTTCCGCGTCAAATAACTCGATTGCGTGCAGGGTGAACGAAACAGGAGAGGGTTCGTGTCTTTCGTCTGAGACGTGCGTGTACACGGTTGCAAATCTGACGAATGGGCATATCTCCGATTGTGTATCTTCAGGCAGGTACAATATTACGGTGTGCTGTTCCGTTGCGGGGCTCTCGACGGTGTACGTGCAGCCGAATGCAGGGCAGGCATTTTTGCTCGTGGCGAATGGGTCGGTGAACGGGACGCTGGCAAATGTGACTGAGCCTTCGTATGTGACGCAGGTGATTACGTATGTGAATTCGACGGATAACCGCAGGCATGTTGCGTTTGTCGGTTTGTTCAATCAAGAGACGGTGAATGCATCTGAGTTGCGTGTTGAGTTTAACGAGACTGCGGTTGCGGTGAATGTGTCAGGGGTGTTGGGCGCTCAGCTCAATCATACTCTGTTCCTGAACAGGACTGCGCTTGCAGCGTTGGGTGTTCGTGTGTGTCCCAATGCAACACGTCTTGAGGAAGTGAACGGGTCGTGTACGAACAGTGTGAACTTCACAGGAACGTTCCCGCAGGTAATCGGCGGAATCACCGTTCGTGTTGATGGCGGCGAGTTTCGTATTGATAATGTGACGGGTAGCGGCGCGATGCTGATTCCCGAGTGCGGAGCGGTTATTAGTGAAGATACGATTCTTGCGGGTAATGTATCTTGTCCTGCAACTGCTCTTTTTGTCTCGTCGGGAGTTGACCTTGATTGTGCGGGCTTTACGGTCTCGTATGCAAATCAGTTTGCGGGTGCAGGGGTGAACGCAACGCAGGCGGCAAATGTTTCCGTGAGGAATTGTGTGTTCAGTCAGGTGAATGCCTCTGTTAGTGACTCATATGGCGTATGGTTTGCCGCTGTGAATCATTCTCTTGTACGGAATGTTTCTTCGTTTTCGGAGCTTGGCGGTTTGCGTATTGATGGGAATTCACTGAATGTGTCCGTGGCGAATGTTTCGCTTACCGGAAACGCAAGTCCGGGATTACAGGTGTCAGGAGCGCAGAACGTCTCTGTGCAGGATGCGGTTGTTTGGAGTTTCACTGATACGGGTCTTGCGCTTGCGGGGGCGATTGGTTCTTTTGTAAAGGACAGTATGGTGTTTTCATCAGGAGGGGGCGCGTTATTGTTAAGTGATGCAAATGAGTCGGTGGTGCAGAATGTTTCGGCGGAGGGTGTGTCCGGTCAGGGTGTTGCGTTTGTTTCCGCATTCAGTAATGTTTTGGTGAACAACACGTTCATTTCAGATACTGCTGCTGCGCTCGAATTGCTTACGCTGAGCGCGGGTAATGTGCTCTATCAGACGGTGCTCGTTTCAAACTTTACCTACCTTTCTTCCGGAGTGACGGTTGGCGTGAACGCGGTGAACCAAACGCTCTTTTGGGATGGTAATGGCTCGATTCAGGTTGTTCCGGGAGTTTCCGTCCCTGCAGGTGCGGCGGTGAATAAGTCTGTTCTGAATGTTTCCCTGAACCGTGCGTTTCTCAACAGTTCTGCGGTTTCTTTCCTGAATGATTCGGCGCAGGTGACGCTGCGCGGTATTGTTTTTGGCAATCCTCGTCCGACGGTTGATGTTGATGATGATGGTGTTTTTGCAAACTGTGATGTTCCGAAGTGTGTGGAAATAAGCTTTGCGGGAGGGGTGTTTGTCTTTAACGTGTCCTCCTTTACGTCGTATTCATCAATTGAGCAGGGAACGAACGCTTCATTTGCAAAATCTGATTCTTCTGACCCTGTTGCTGCCGAGGCAAACCTGACGTATGCGCTTACGGTGAACGTGACGGACGGGACAGCGTTTAACAGTACGGTGGTTGAGGCGTATTCTGAGAGTGTGCTTTTCCTGAACGCGTCTCCTGCGCCGGACAATGGGACAAACAACACGTGGTCACTCGGCGACATTAACCAGTCTCAGGTGGTTGTAATCAATATCACGGTGCAGGTTGCGGGGGCGCTCAATAACGGGTCGGTTCTTGTGAATAATGCAAGTTTGGCGTTCCAAAACGGCACGGGCTCGTCTTTCGTTCTGAACGTGTCGGAGAACACGACGGTGACGAGCGCGGTCTTCGGGTCGTCATTGCCGGGCTCGTTTGTTTCGGGTTCAAACATCAGTAATTCGTCAAAAACGAACAGCACAATAATCAGCTCAACGGTGAATGGCTCAATCAACGTGAATTGTTCGGTTATGAGTTCGGTTGAGCTCAATGCGTCCTGCGCGGATTCGGTTTTGTCCGGCTCGTATGTTGAGAACAGTTCTCTTGAGGGTGTGAATGCGTCAGGCTCAAGTATTGTGAACTCGACGAAGGTGAATAGCACTATTATGAACAGTACGGTAACGGGCGCAACAAACACGAATTGTACGGTTGTAAACGGTGTTGAGCTTGGCGGTTCGTGCCTGAATTCGGCAGTGGATAACGGCTCGGTTGTGAATGTAAGCTTGTCTGAATCAAACGTGACAAACAGTTCGGTAACAAACGGGACTGTGGCGGGTTCAAATGTCACGGATTCGTCCGTGGTTAACGGGAGTTTGAGCGGGAGCGAAGTGGTGAATTCTTCGGTGACGAACAGTTCGGTGGGAAATGCAAACGTGACGAACAGCTCTTTGGAAGATTCAACCGCGGCGGGGTTGGTGAGGAACAGTACGGTGGTGAACAGCACGGTTGATGGCACGGTGATAAATTCGTCGGTGACGAACAGTTCGGTGAACGGCACGGTTCAAAATGCGTCAGTCGCTGATTCAATACTGTCGGGCGGAACGGTTGCTGATTCGAATGTGACTAATGGCTCAGTGGCGGGGGGCACTGTTGCGAATTCGTCGATGCAGAATTCGTCGGTGGGTTCGGGTTCGGTGGTAAATAGTTCGGTAATCAATTCATCGGTTGGCGGGTTGCAGGTAGTGAATGCGACGGTTGTGAACGGGGTGTGTTCATCAGGGGTTGTTATTTCGGGGAGCCAAACGATTGCGTGTCCGGTTGTGCTCTCATCCATCGGTGCATCACCGGCCGTTTCAGGGGGCGGGGGCGGAGGAGGCGCAGGTCCGGGGCGGGCAGTCATTCGCGATCAGGTGATGTCTTCTGAGGTTCTGGTGACTTCTCCGATGACGAATAATGAGCGGGTTGTTTTTGACTTTGCGGGCGCTGAGCATTCTGTCACGGTGGTGAGTGTTTTGGCGGACCGGGTGCTTGTGCGTGTTGCAAGTGCGCCAAAGGAGGCGATGATTTTGGCTCGCGAGGGGGCTCGTTTTGACCTTGATGATGACGGGAGGGATGACCTTGCGGTTGATGTGCTGTATGTGTACCAGCGCAGGGCAGTGCTTCGCGTAGTCAAGTTGCACCAAGCAGGGGTTCAGGTTCCGTTTGCGGATAAGCCTGTTCGAATAACTGAGCAGGGCAAGGCAGTATCTGATGCTGTGCCGTCGGGTGCAGAGTTGAGCCAGGAGGAAAATTCAGAAGGCGGAATCGTTGTGTTAGAAGAACTGCCGAAGAGGGTGTTTGCCTATGGCAGGGTTGGATTGATTATGTTGGCTGCAGTAGCGGCGTTGCTTGCGGTTTCGTTCTATCCGCGGCGAAGCTCAACGGAAAGGGTGCTCAGCGAATCTGAGCGCGTTCTTAGGGAATTCGACCGTCGCTGGCAGAGCGAAATTGGCAGTTTGGAAAATAGTAAAAGAAAGCGGAAAAAAGAACGGTGAGAAGGGCGTATGGGCGTGTATTCACACCGGGAAGAAGCACGCAGTGCTGCTGTTTTATGCAATGTTTTTTTTGCATTTGTCGTTTTTTCGGGTGAGCACGTTTGGCGGAACAATCCGGCTTGTTTTTTGGAACGCGGTTGGGAGAAGAGTGATGCCGGGCTTTGTGTTAATTGAGAAATCATTTTAAGTGCGGGCGTTGTGTTGGTGCGGTATGAGGCTCGTTTTTTTGGCGTTTTTACTGCTGGTTGCCTGCTCCGGTGTTCGTTGTCCGGAAGGGTATGTTGCGGCAAGAGTTGAGGGGGTTCCTGCGTGTGTCGGTGCCGCGTCATATTGTACGCAAGATGAGCAGTGTACGTCTGCGCAGTTTGATTGCGCAAGGCCGTGTGTTCCTGTTGCGGTAAATTCTTTGTTTGCGCTTGACGCAAAGGATGCTGCTGCGCGTTGTAATCGTGAGGGGATTCGGTGTAAGCAGGTTCCGTATGTTGAACACGTGTGTGCAAAGAGTCAGTGTGTGGCAATTCCGCATACTGCGGATGAGTTGGTTCCGTTGCCGGTATTTGAGGAGGTTGAGGAAGGGAAGCAGGCGTGTTATGCGGTGTCTGGGGGTGACGCGCTTGTGCGGCTTCACGTGTTGAATGCTGCGTCGCTGAATTTGAATCAGGTAGAGGCCCTTTTTAACGTGTCGTTGAAAAATGGTTCTTCAGTGATGGTTTCGGCAAATCTGCTCAATGAGTCAATACGCCCAAACGAGTCGCGCAGGGTAGAGCAAAAAATAATCAATGCAACGCCTCGGGAGGTGTATTTGTTTGCCGTTCGCCCGGTTGCTGCAAAGGGTATAACGCTGGGGGTACGCAATGCAGACACGGTTGCGCATCTGAACGTGACGGAATGCGGGAATTCTGTTGGAAATGCTTAAATAGGAATGATTGCGTAATGGGGCTAAAGAGGCGATATGGCTGTTCAGATAAGGATTGAAAAGAGGCATATGCTGGTCTTTCTTTTAGTTGCTGTTCTTACCTTGGGCAGTGTTTTGGTTATCGCATTTGGCGGAACGAATCCTGCAGTGCTCGGCCATACGGTAGGGGAGCTTCAGGGAACAACCTGTCCGGGCACGCAGAAGTTGACGGTTGACGGTGCGGGTGCACTTGTGTGCGCAGCAGACGCTGATACGGATACGAATACGCAGTGTGATGACCAGAACTGCGGGACAATTGATGTGGATGGACTGCAAAATTCGGACAGTTCTTCAATTGCGATAAACAGTGACGACTTATCTCTTGGCAGTGCGGGTGGTGGTTTGTCGCGCGAGATTCTTCTGACAAATGCAGGCAGGCAGTTCAGCATTCGTGTTGATAATTCAATTAACAACGGAAACTTAATTTTTAGGGATGCAACGGGCGGGATAAATTCGATGCGCATTCGGGAAGGAGGGGGCGGAGTGGATGTTTTCGCTGCGCTTGCGGTTTCAAGTACGATCACTGCAACAAGTACGATTGCGGCAAGCAGTGGTGCAACGGTTGTCCGGCGGTGTAATGTTGGAGGTGCGGGCTCGGGTATCCTGACGATTGATGCGGCAAGTACGTGTGCGGGTATCGGAAATTCCGCGGATACTGGTTTTAGGATTCCGTGATGATTTCAGTGGAGAATGATGAATATGAAGATTGAAATAACGGTTAAGCGGCATCACGCGTTTCTTTTTTCAGGGGCGCTGGTTTTGTTTTCTCTTGTGCTGTTTGCAAATGCGTTTGGGACGAATAATCCTGCGGTGTTTGGGCATAGCGGGGGCGAGATTGATGTTGCGGGGCTTTCGGGAAGCGCGCCAAGTCTTACTGCGGGCGCCGCGACGAATGCGAATTTTGCGACGACTGCGGGAAGCGCGTCGGGTGTTTCGTGTACTGACTGTTTGGGTTCGGGCCAGATTGCGGAGGGCTCGTTTAATTGGCCGACGGCAAATGACTTGTCCTGCACGAATTGTATTGGCGGGACCGAGATTGATGAGTCTTCGCTGGGTACAGTGACTTTTGCGACATTTGCCGCGCTTTGTCAAAACGTGGGCTCAAGTTCAAATGCGGATATTTGTCTGGATATTCCGGGTGGAAATGTTTGCTCAAAAGACAGCTGTGCGGACGGGACGTGCGATGGGTGTGTTGCGCCGGGTCCGTTTGACTTGATTCTCACCTGCAGTAGCGGGCGTATTGAGCGGCTCAACAGGGTAAGCGCCGCTGCGTGTTGAGTTGCACAATCTTTTTATGTGCGGGGGCCTGTCCGGGTTTATGAAGTCTCTTCTTTTCGGAACTCCGGGTATTCCGATGTCAACGCAGCCGCGGGACACGATGAACGGCATTCGGCAGGTAAAATCTCTCGGTCTTGATGCGATGGAGTTTGAGTTTGTGCAAAGCGTTCATATCAGCGAAGAGAAAGCGTCTGAAGTACGAAAGCTTGCGGAAGATTTGGGAATTGTTCTTACGTGCCACGGCCAATATTTTGTGAATCTTGCCGCAACTGACCCTGCAAAGTATCACGCATCAATCAATCGGATGCTGCTTGCTGCGCGCAGGGTTGCCGAGTGCGGCGGCTATAGTGTGACGTGGCATATGGGTTATTATTTGGGGCGTCCAAAGCCTGCCGTGCACGAGTTGGTGGTGAAGGGCGTAAAAGAAGTTGTAAAGACGCTTCAGGATGAAGGTGTTAAAATCTGGATTCGCCCGGAGACGACGGGCAAGGAAACCCAGTGGGGTGATTTGCAGGAGACAATCCGGCTCAGTCAGGAAGTTGAGCAGGTTTTGCCGTGTGTTGATTTTGGTCATTTGCACGCAAGGTATAACGGGAAGAATAACACGCTTGAGGAGTTTCGCGATATTTTGGCGCAGGTGGAAAAAGGGCTTGGGCGGGAGGCGCTGGACAATATGCACATCCAGTGTTGCGGAATCAATTATGGTCCGAAGGGGGAAAAGAACCATCTCAATTTCGAAGAATCCGATATGAACTGGCGTGATATGCTGAAAGCGTGGAGAGAATTCAAAATCAAGGGCGTCGTTATCACCGAGTCTCCGAATATTGAGGGGGATGCGCTTTTGCTGAAGAAGGCGTATTATTAGGAGCAGCACATAACGTCTGCGGTTGCGGCTCCTGCCGTGCACGTGCAGGTAAGTCCGCCGCCAAGGTTTCCTGCAGGGGTGCTGAATGTTTGGGAAACGACTGCGCCGCCCGGGCAACTGCACCCTCCGCCGGTGAGGCGCTCGCTTCCGCCGCAGCTTGCGCTTGGGCTTCCGCTGAATCGTGAACAGCTTGATATTCCGATTGAATCCGCATCGCTTCCGTCGCAAAGCCCCGCCCCTCCGGTGATGCTGGTGCATTCGCTGGCAAGGGATGTGCTGTCGATTTGTGCGGCGCCGATTGCGTTGGTGCCGATATCGGCTCCCTGGATGCTCCCGTCAACAATGCTTGATGAGTTCACAATGAGTTCAAGTGCGCTGTGACCAAAGACTGCAGGGTTATCTGTTCCGAATGCAACAGTGAGGAGCGCGCTTGCAAGAAGAAGGGTGAATGCGGCAAACCCGTACAGGTGTTTTTTCTCAACGTTAATGCGAACATCCATCTTTTTCAGGAGCATATTGGTGAAGTCAATTTATAAACGTGCCGTTTTTCCACTATCACAAAACTTAAATACGTTCCCGTGCTGTATTTTTTTATGAAAGTTCTGGTCGAAAGCAATCGTGATGTTGAGTGCAGTGTTCTTGTCGTTGGCGTGTGCGCTCCGCTGAAAGGAATTCCTGCGGAGTTGGCAAAGGCGGATGAAACGTTGGGCGGCGCTATCGGCCAAATCATTAAGGACCGAAGTTTTGAGGGCGAGTTTGGCCAGCTTCGTTCGTTTGCTGCCTTGGGGAAATTGCCGCAGAAAAACATTCTGCTGGTCGGCCTTGGAAAGGGGTCTGAGGTAACGCTTGATGTGTTGAGAAAGGCAGCGGGAATTTCCGCGCGCGCGGTTCGGGATTCGCTTGGTGCAAAGGATTTTGCAACGGTTTTGCACGAGGTTGAGGTTCCGAAGAGCACGGGAAAGGAGCGTGCGGCTGCGGTTGCGGAAGGGACGGTTCTTGGCGCATATCAATTCAC
This sequence comes from Candidatus Woesearchaeota archaeon, assembly GCA_003599055.1. GTDB lineage: Archaea > Nanobdellota > Nanobdellia > Woesearchaeales > ARS49 > SURF-65. The sequence continues at coordinate 34,447 of QZIM01000013.1, read as the reverse complement.
GAAGTATAAGACGGTGGATGTGCAGAAGCTAAAGAAGCTTGAGCGCGTGCTGATTATTGGGGCGGGCCTTGATGATGCGGTGAAAAGGGCGGTTGCGGTTGCTGAATGCACGGCGTTTGTACGCAACCTGCAAAATGAGCCGGCAAGCAATTTGCATCCAAAGGAGCTCGCAGAGCACGCAAGGGATTTGGAAAAGAAGGGCGTGAAAGTGGCGGTGTATGACAAGAAGGCCATTGAGAAGTTGGGCTTGCACGCGCTTCTTGCCGTGAATCGCGGGAGTGTGCACGAGCCGCGTTTTGTCGTGATGGAATACACTGGCGGCGGCAAGAAGAAGATTGCACTGGTTGGCAAGGGTATTACGTTTGACAGCGGCGGCCTGCAGATTAAGCCGGGGGACGCGATGGTGACGATGAAGTGTGATATGTCGGGGGCAGGCGTCGTGATTGGGACGGTGAGGGCGGCAGCCGAGCTTAAGCTCCCCGTTCATCTTTTTGGCGTTTTTGCGGCAACGGAGAATATGCCGGGGATGGATGCGTACAAGCCGGGTGATGTGGTGAATACGTACAGTGGGAAGACGATTGAGATTGCGCATACGGATGCGGAAGGGCGTGTTATTCTCTCGGACGCGCTTGCGTGGACGGAGAAGAACATAAAGCCGGATGTGATGGTTGATTTGGCGACGCTTACGGGGGCGTGTGTGGTGGCGCTCGGGAGCGTGTGTGCGGGAGTAATGGGAAAGGATGAGGCAGTCATTGGGCAATTGGTTGGCGCGGGAGTAAAGACGGGTGAGCGCGTTTGGCAGCTTCCGTTCTATAAGGAGTATCACGACCAGATAAAGTCAGAGATTGCGGATGTGCGCAACTTGGGCAATATTCAAAAGGAGGGCGGCGCGATTACTGCGGGTGCGTTTCTTTCTCAGTTTGTGGAAAAGACTCCGTGGGCGCATATTGATATTGCGGGCCCTGCGTGGTCTGAGCAGGATTTGGAATATGTGCGCAAAGGGGGGACCGGCTTTGGTGTTCGGCTCTTGGTTCAGTTTTTGGAGGAGTTTCGGTGAGGAAGTTCACAATTGATGAGGCGGAGCGCTGCCTGCCGAAGGTTCGTCAGCTGGTCAGGCGTGCGCAGCGCCTGCAGGATAAGATTGCGTATGTGTTGGAAACAAATGATGCGGTGGCAGAGATGAGTTCGGAGGGAGGGTTTCATTTTTTTATGACGGAGCAGGTGCGCGTGAATCGGGAGTTTCACCGGTTGTACCATCAGTTTTATGACGCGTTGCTGAAGATTCAGGAGATGGGTGTGATTATTCGTGACCTTGATGAGGGGATGGTTGATTTTCCTCTTCGGGCGAGTAAGGAGATGTTCTTGTGCTGGCAGCTTGGCGAGGAGCGGATTGATTTTTGGCGTGACGCAAGTATGTGTTTTGATGACCGGCGCCCGATTATTGATGTTGATGCCGTGATTTCCCGCGTGAAATAGCCGCGAAAAGTTTATAATCGGCAACAAGGGGTCTTGTTTTTATGGAAATTGAGAGTTCAGGGGGCAGTTCCGCGTCGGAACCGGTGAAAAAGGGGCGCAGGTTTCGGATTGTGTTTGATAAGAAAAACTGTATTGGCGCTGCTGCGTGCGCGGCGGTGGCTCCTGAGTTTTGGGTGATGAAAGATGACGGGAAGGCGGATTTGGTCGGTCATCGGGTTGATGAGGATGGGAATCAGGTGCTTGTTGTTTCTGAAACTGAGCTCACTCCCGAAGGGAAGCGGGTTCTTGACTTGAATAAGGAGGCGGCAGAGGTGTGCCCGGTGCAGGTAATTCACATTTATGATGATGAGACGGGTGAAAAAATAATCTGAGGTGGAATGATGCAGGATGAGCAAATGTTTGATGCGGTGGGTCCGGAGAGGGTTGTTGAGGTGTACCATCCGAAGTTGGGGATGCGGGGCGTTCTGGTTGTGGACAATACTGCGCTCGGCCCGGGCAAGGGCGGGATTCGTTTTACGCCGACGGTGAGTAAGGAGGAGGTGTTTCGGCTTGCGCGCACGATGACGTGGAAGAATGCAATGGCGGGTTTGCCGTTTGGCGGTGCGAAGGCAGGCATTATTGGCGACCCGCGAAAGCTGACAAAGGAGCAAAAGGAGGAATGGGTTGCGGCTTTTTCACGGTTGCTCAAGGGTGTTTGCCCGGAATATTATTGCGCGGGGCCGGATATCAGTATGGCTGAGCGGGATATGGAAGTGTTTGCGAATGCAAACGGTGACAAAAAGGCGTGCACGGGCAAGCCAAAATCAATGGGCGGTCTTCCGCACGAGCTTGGCTCAACGGGTTTTGGGGTGTTTCACGCCGCGCTTGTCGCGCTTGAGCATTTGAAATTGGACGTGCGAAACGTTACGTTTGCGGTTGAGGGTTTTGGCAATGTGGGTGAGTTTGTGTGCAAGTTTATGACTGAGGCGGGCGCAAGGCTGGTTGCGGTTTCGGACAGTAAGGGTGCGTGCGTGCTTGAGTCCGGTTTGGAGTATGATGCGTTGATGGATGTAAAGAAAGGGAAGGGGACGGTTACGGCATATCCCGGCTGCACGGTGCGTCCTGCGTATGAGCTTATCTATCAGGATGTTGATGTGCTGTTCACTGCGGCAATTCCTGATGTGGTCAAAAAAGAGGATGTGCCCAAGATAAAGGCAAGGCTTATTGTTGAGGGGAGTAACATTCCGATGTCGGTTGAGTGCGAGGAAGAGTTGCATAAGCGCGGCGTTCTTGTGGTTCCTGACTTTGTTGCGAACGCGGGCGGGGTGATTTCAAGCTATGTTGAATACATTGGCGGGACAGAAGAGCAGATGTTCAGGACGGTTGAGGAAAAGATTGTGAAAAACACGCGGGTTGTTCTTGACCACGCGAAAGAAGAGGGCGTGATTCCAAGGAAGGCCGCGCTTGCGATTGCGCGAAAGCGCGTGCTTGAGAAGTGCGTGTCGTGCAGGCAGGAGAAGTCTTAAATATCTCGCGGCCATTTTTTTCGTATGCGTGTTGAGGCAGCGGTAAAAGAGGTTGTTCCGGTAACGCCAAAGGTGCGCCTTGTTCGTTTGGTGTGGCCGGGTGTTGAGAAGTTTGCATTCCGCCCGGGACAGTGGGTGGGTGTTTGGTGTGATGATTTTCTTGGCGTGAACAATAAGCCGGTTCGGCGCGCGTTCAGTATTGCGAGCAGTCCCGGCGATGAGTATCTTGAGCTTTGCGTTGCGCGGGGCGAGCTGTTCTCAAAGCACGTGCAGGACTTGCCGCCGGGTGCGAAGGTGTATGTGGATGGGCCGTTTGGGATGTTTTGGCTGCGCCCGGCAAAGGAGTATCTGTTTATTGCGGGGGGGACGGGTATTGCGCCGTTTCGCCCGATGGTTCACGAGGCGCTCGGGATGGGTGCAGGGGTGACGCTGCTGTACAGTATGAAGTCGCCGAGTGATTTTTTGTATCGGACTGAGCTTGAGGGGCTGAGGGAAAAAGGGCTGCAGTTGGTTCCGACCGTGACGTCAGGGCTTGATTTTCCTGCGTGGACGGGGCGGCGCGGGCGTGTTCAGGCACTGCTTGGTGATGTGTGGAAGAAGGGCGTAGATGTGTACGTGTGCGGACCTCCTGCGATGGTCGAGGGAGTTGTTGAGGAGTTGCACAGGCGCGGCCAGCCAAAGGAGCACGTGTTTGTGGACAAGTGGGAGTAATCTTTTAAATGGGAAGTTCTTGGTGATAGGGTATGGCAGCTGATTCGGTTTTGAACCCGTGGGAAGTGAAAGGGGAGGTTGAGTATGGGAAGCTGTTGCGCGAGTTTGGCTTAAGGCCGCTTGCGCAGCTTCCGAAGAAGTTTGACCATCTCTTGTTTCGCAGGGGGATTATTTTTGCCCAGCGTGATTTTGAGCGTGTCGTGCAGGCGGTTGAGCAGAAAAAGCCGTTTGTGATGATGACGGGGCTTATGCCGAGCGGGAAGTTTCATTTTGGGCACAAGCTGGTTGCGGACCAGATGATTTTTTATCAGGGGCTTGGGGCAAAGCTGTATGTGACCGTGGCGGATATTGAGGCGTACAATACGCGAAATCCGGATATGGCTGAGCTGAGGCGGGTTGCAATTGAGGAGTATCTGACGAATTACATTGCGCTTGGCCTTGAGCCGAAAAATCTTGACTTTTATTTCCAGTCACTGCGGAGCGTTGATGGGGTGAAGGCAAGTGCGTATTATCGGCTTGCCTCAATGCTTTCAAGGAATGCGACGTTCAATGAGTTCCGTGCGGTCTATGGCGATATTTCGCCGGCGAAGATGGCAAGTTCTTTGCTTCAGGCAGCGGATATGCTGCACGCGCAGCTGCCGGAATTTGAAGGGCCGGTTCCGGTGGTGGTTCCGGTGGGTATTGACCAGGACCCGCATATTCGTCTTGCGCGCGACATTGCGGGAAGGGCAAAGGAGTTCGGTTTTGTGCAGCTCAGTTCGACGTATCATTTTTTCCAGCCGGGGCTGAAAGGGGGGAAGATGTCTTCCTCTGACCAAACATCGTATATTGCGCTGACGGACACTCCGGAAGATGCTGCGGCAAAGATTAAGAAATACGCGTTTTCGGGCGGCAAAGGGACGGTTGAGGAGCATCGAAAGTTTGGGGGCAATCCTGAGGTGGATGTGGCGTTTCAGCTGCTGCGGTACGGGCTTGAGCCGGACGATAAGAAGTTGGCAAAGGTTCACGATGAGTATAAGTCAGGGCGGCTCCTGACGTCGGAATTGAAGCAGGTTGCAATTGAGCGCGTGCAGGACTTTCTGAAAAGGCATCAAAAGGCGCGCGAGTCTGCGAAAAAGAAGGCGGAGAGGTTTTTGAGCCAATGAACTGGCGCCTATGGACGCCAAGGACGTTTGCAAACCTGAAAAAGCCAGTACTTCTTTGTGTTTCGGCGTCGTGGTGCCATTGGTGCCACACGATGGATAAGTTGGTGTATGCGGATAAGGGGATTGCCCGTTTTATTGCGCGCAATTTTGTTGCGGTTCGCGTGGATAGGGACGTTCGGCCGGATATTGATGCGCGCTATAATGTGGGCGGGTGGCCGTCAACGGTTGTGCTTGCGGGGGACGGGGAGCCGGTGCTTGCGGCAACGTATGTTCCGAAGGAAAAGATGCTTGACTTTTTAAGGGAAGGCCTTGCGCGGGTAAAGGTGCACGAAGGAAAAAAGCGCGTGCGAACAGTGCCGCATCCTGCGTCTGTTTCTTCTCCGAAGCTGTATGCGGAAATTCGCCGTGCGTATGATTCGGTGAATGGCGGTTTTGGTCTTGAGCCGAAATTCCCGCATCTTGATGTTCTTGAGTATTTGCTGTATCGCTGTCTGGTTCATCAGGATAGTGATGCGCTTCGGATGCTGGATGGCTCTTTGAGTGCGATGATGAGCGGCGAATTGTTTGACCGGGTGCAGGGGGGTTTTTTCCGGTATGCAACGCATCGGAACTGGACGATTCCTCATTTTGAGAAATTGCTGGAAGACAATGCGCGCCTGTTGGTCGTGTACGTGCGCGCGTTTGAATTGTTGGGAAGAAAGGAGTATCTTTTGACGGTAAACAAGTTGTTGTCTTTTTTGTTTACCGTTCTCTACGACCGGAAAAGCGGGCTTTTTTTCGGGAGTCAGGATGCGGACGAGGCTTTTTGCCGGTTGCCGCTTGAAAAGAGGCTGCGTGCGCGTCATCCGTTTGTGGATAAGAGGGTATATCTGGATGGGAACGCGGCGGTTGCGCTGGCATTGTTTGAGGCGGCGCGGCTTGAGCCGGACTATCGGGATGTTGCGGTTGGCCTTGTTGATAGGCTGCTTGCGCGGGAGCGCGTACACAGTGAGGATTCAACAGGGGTGGTTCTGCTTCGTGATGTGGTGTATTTGCTGATGGCGTCTGTTGCTGCTGCGATGGCAACTTCGGACAAGCGGTATGTGCGCTCGGCCAAGGGTTTGGCAAAAGAATTGGACGCGTTCTGGATGAAAGAGGGCGGTTTTGGCGATGTTGTGCCGGTGAAGCGCGCGTTTGGAAGGCTTCGCGTTCCGCTTCGGCCGGTGTATGAGAATGCGTGTGCTGCGCTTGTGCTTCGTGCGCTGGCGCAGATTACGCGGGATGCGCGGTATGCGGAAAAGGGGCTGCGTGCACTGAAGGCAGTGAGCGGAGAGGCGGCGCAGTCAGGACTTGATGCGGCAACGTTTGCGCTTGCGCTCGAGGAGTTCGGCGGCAGGATTTGAGCAAGGCTTTTAAACCGTTTGGACGAGTTGTTGTCTGTGAAAGTCGCACACAGGGCAATCGCAAAGGACGGCACGGAAAAATATCTCGTTGAGCTAAGTGACGGCAAGCGTGTTGAGTGTGTTCTTATTAAGCATAAGCGAACCGTGTGCGCGTGCCTCTCATCGCAGGTGGGTTGTGCAATGAAGTGTGCGTTTTGCGCAACGGGCAGGATGGGCTTTACAAGGAACTTGACGGCGGATGAGATTGTCGGACAGTTTGACCTGATGGAGCGCGAGTCAGGTGTCAAAATAACAAACGTGGTTTTTATGGGAATGGGTGAGCCGCTCCACAACTATGACAATGTCGTTGCCGCAATTCGCGCATTGCAAAAGAAGGGGTTGAGCTGGCAGAAAATCACCGTATCGACTGTTGGTCTGCCGGAGAAAATCAGGCAGCTTGGCAGGGACGTCCAGTGCAAGCTTGCCCTTTCGCTGCACGCGCCGACGGATGAGCTTCGTTCAGGGCTTGTTCCGGTGAACGCGCGCTATCCGCTGCGTGATGTGTTGGCAGCGTGTCTTGATTTTCCGCTGCGAAGAAAGTCAGAGTTGATGATTGAGTATGTGTTGCTTGCGGGAGTGAATGACGGCGATGAGCATACGCGTGAACTTATTGCGCTGTTGCGTCAGATTCCGTTTGTCGTGGTGAACTTGATTCCGTACAATCCGGTTGAGGGAATTGGGTTTGCGCGGCCGTCTTTGGAGTCTGCGGAGGCGATGAAGGCAGCGCTGATAAAGGCAGGGTTCAAGACGTTTATCCGAACCACAAAAGGGATTGATGCAAGTGCTGCGTGCGGGATGCTTTCGGTAAAAAAGAAAGTGGTGCCGGCGTGAGCATCCGTGATGAGTTAAGGCGTCTTGCAAGTCCTGCCCGGGCAAAAGTTTCGCAATCTTTCTTCAGGACAGGTCCGGGTGAATACGGTGAAGGTGATGTTTTTTGGGGAATTGCGGTTCCGGAGATTCGCAGGGTTGCAAAGAGGAACAGCGCTGCGGATATTGACGGACTCAGGGTACTTTTGCGCGATCAGGTGCACGAGTGTCGCCTGTGCGCGTTGTTGGTGTTGCGTGAGCAATATGGGCGGGCGACAGCGGCAAAGAAGGAATTCCTGGTGAATTTTTACCTCGAGAATGCAGGGCGGGTGAACAATTGGGACTTGGTGGATTCGAGCGCGCCGTATATTCTTGGTGATTGGCTTCTGAATCGTGAGCGGAGCGTGCTTTTCGTGCTTGCGGGTTCGAAAAGTTTGTGGGAGCGCAGGATTGCGGTTGTGGCAACGTATGCGTTTATTCGGAATAATGATTTTGCAGACACGCTTCGGCTGTGTGAGCGGCTGATGGGCGACCCGCACGATTTGATGCACAAGGCGTGCGGCTGGATGCTGCGCGAGGTGGGCAAGCGCGATGAGAACGCGCTCACTGGTTTTCTCGAAAAGCACGCAAAAACAATGCCGCGGACGATGCTGCGCTACGCAATCGAGCGCCTCTCGCCCGCCCGTCGGCAGCATTTTATGAGGAGGGACTCGTAACATTTATAAATCGCTCCTCTCGCTCGCGTGATACCTTTTGCCGGTGTAGTGTAGCGGCCTAGCACGGAAGCCTGTCGCGCTTTCAACCCGGGTTCAAATCCCGGCACCGGCGTCATCTTTTTCTTGTTTTATATTTTGTTTTGTAAGAAGGATTAATAATGCGCGCGAGTTAGGAAGTGTTATGTCTGCTTGGCAATTCAGATCGCCCCAAATTTGGTTCACGATGGGTCCGCAATCGTGCGAACCGCGTGTGGTCAGGGAACTCTTGCGTGCGGGCGCGACAGGGGTGAGGCTGACATTCTCGTACGGGTCTGCGGAACTGCAATGCGAGCGTGCACGTCTTGTGCGAAGCTGCGCAAGCGAGCTCGGAGTTGATGTTGTTATCATTGCCGATTTGCAGGGGGAGAAGTGCAGGATTGCTTGTGTTGAAGGTTGCAATGAGATTCCGGTGAGGCAGGGAATGTCCGCGCGTTTGGTTTTTGCTGGCGCAGCTGATGTGCAGTCATTGGTTTTGCCGCTCCAGAACCCGGGTCCGATAATGACCATTAAGTTGGGCGACCTGATAATTGAGGGTGATGGGGCGATGGTATTTCGAGTTGAGGATGTTTCTGCGGAAGGTATTCGCGTCACGGTTCAAACGGATGGAGTGATTCGTCCCGGGCGGGGTTTGCTGGCTGTAAGTTCGGCTTTTCATCCAAATGCGATGACGCAAAAAGATATCTCTGATTTGAATGCGGTGCTTGAGTGCGGTCTTTTTGACGGGATTGCGGTCTCTTTTGTCGCAAGTCCGGAAGATATTGTGGTTGCCCGTCGTGTTATGGCTGAAACGGGAGTTCATCTTCCCATTATCGCAAAGATTGAGACGGAACAGGGGATAAGCAATCTTGCGGAAGTTGCGCGGGCGGCCGATGCGCTTATGGCTGCGCGGGGTGACCTTGCACTTACGATGAATTGGGTAGAACTTCCGCATTCGGTGCGTGCAATAGCAAGGGCTGCGCGAGATGCGGGCAAGCCGTGGATTCTCGCAACTCAGTTGATGGAGGGTTTGGAGAAGTTCAGTCTTCCGACGAGAGCTGAGATTTGCGACCTTGCGCAATGGTTGGGTTGTGGTGCGCAAGGGGTTATGTTGTCGTATGAGACTGCATTTGGGTCCAAGCCGGTGCAGGCGGTTGAACTGACGCGGCGTTTGGTTGAGCGTTACGGGCAAAAATAAACTTTGGGCAAGGTCAGAGTTTCTTTTCAAGCACCAACACTTCTCCTTTTTCAGTCACATCAACATTTATCAGGATGAACCCTCTTTTTTGCGCAAATGCAATCATTCCTGAGTATTTTTCTTGTGTTTTGAGGATGATGCGGGTATGGCCCTGTGATGCGGCCCAGTCTTCTTGTGCATCCGCAAGCTTTTCCGCGATTCCTTGGCGGCGAAACGTAGGCAGGACTCCGCCAACCCAGCTGTAATAGCTGCCGTCGCGGTAGCGGTCGTAGCCGACTTTGTAGCCGGCGGGAAGCCCGTCAACTTCAGCGATGAGAATGAGGGGGTTTGCCAAGGCAAGCCGTCTTGCGTATTCCTGTTCAGTGTGTGGCTGGAGAAATTCAGGTATGAGCCGCTCAAGAGAGACTGCAGTTGAGATGTTTCCGCGCAGGATTGTGGCAGGCACGATTTTCATTCTGTGTTGAGCCGGTCAAGCTCTGCTTTGAGGAGATGTTCAAGGCGTGGCTGTTCTTTGGAGACGCGTTCTTTTTCCGTAGCGGCCCACGCGTGCAGTTGTTTGGTGTGTTCCTGTACGGTTGCATCAATTTCTTGGTATGAGCGGTGGAGTTCACGCGCGCAGTTGGCTTGTCTCTCAAGGATTCTCTGGTACGCTTCGTGCGGGAGGGTGAATGCGTGGGTGATGGGGGTTCCCTGCCCGTCATCCATAAATGCGTCGTTTGAAGAGCGCTCGATGACTTCTGTTCCGATGGCGTAGAGTGCGTGGGGGGTGGTGTTCGGTCCTTGGGACATCTTTTCAAATTGCCAGGGCATCTCGAGCCGCTTGACTGCCTCTCCCTTTGGGGTTCCGAGGATTCTGTTTTCTTCGTCGGTAAACACAATGCGTGCAGGACGGCCGTGTTGCTGGAGAACGTATGCGCGGACGTAACTCATGTTTTTTTGGGGGGAGCTGATTCATTTATATGTATTGTGACATTCGTGGTTTTTTATGAATTCTTTATAAGGCGTCAGGGAGAAAAAGCAAAGCTTTATAAACCACCTCTTAATCCATCGGGATTATTGTTACAAAGTGGTAGTGCGCACATGGGGTCCGGAGGCCAACTATTCTCACAACTGTCGTTTGGCATGGTTTCACACTGTTCTTCTCACACATATTCACTTCACGTTCATGGGGCGGTAGCTCAACTCGGTAGAGCATTCGGCTTTTAACCGAATGGTTGCGGGTTCAAAAATTGCGGGCTTCCGCCCGGAATTGAACGTCCCGTCCGCCCCGTGTTATGATATACCATGGCAACAACCTTTGACGTAAGCAAACACGTGCTCGTGCCCAAGCACGCAAAAGTGGGCGAGAAAGAGCTCAAAGAAGTTCTCGATAAGTTCGGAATTGAAGTCGAGAATCTCCCGCGCATTTTCCTCAAGGACCCTGCGCTGGAATCGCTTGATGTTAAGGAAGGGGATGTGGTGAAGGTTATACGAAAGAGTGCGACTGCGGGCGAGGCAGTCTTTTATCGGAGGGTGGCAGCGTGAGCGTCGCAAAAACATTGATTGCAAAGTTCTTTGAGGAGAACAGTTTTGTGAAGTCGAGCATTGAGAGCTTTAACAATTTTATGGAAAAGGAGCTCGGAAAGATTTTGGAGGAGAACCGCGAGGTTATTCCGACCATTATCCCGCCGAATGTGGACAGTTTCAAGATTCGCTTGGACAAGATTTGGGTGACGCGTCCGGAAATTACGGAAGCGGACGGGAGCAAGCGTAACATTTACCCGGCAGAGGCGCGTTTGCGCAAGATTAGTTATGCGGCGCCGGTTTTCATTGAGGTTTCCGCGCACGTAAATGAAGTGCAGCGCGAAAGTTTCACAACGCAAATCGGCAGTTTGCCGATTATGCTCAAGAGTAATGCCTGCCATTTGGGCAAGCTCTCGCGCCAGGAACTTATTGAGAAAGGTGAGGACCCGGATGAGCCCGGGGGCTACTTTATCATTAACGGGACCGAGCGTGTCTTGGTCAGTATTGAGGATTTGGGCGCGAACCATTTCCTGATGAATAGGGACCAGGGCGGTGTTTCCGAGTATGTCGGAAAGCTGTTCAGTGAGCAGGGTTCCTATAAGATTCCGCACACAATTGAGCGCCTCAAGGATGGTGTGTACTATTTGAGTTTCACGCGGGTCAAGCGCGTTCCTCTGGTCTTGGTCATCAAGGCGCTCGGCATCCTCAAGGATGAGGAGATTATGATGGCGGTGACTAAGGAGAAGCAGTACGATGAGGTTTTGATTAATCTCTTTGAGTATGTTGATGTGAAGAATTCGGAAGAGGCAATGGACCGCATTGCGAAAGTAATGGGTATCACGCAGGCGCGTGAGATTCGCCTTGAGCGGATGGTTGAGCTGATTGACAAGTTTTTGCTTCCGCATATTGGTCTTGGAAAAGAGGACCGTATGACAAAGGCGCAGAACTTGTGCAAGATGTGGCGCAAGTTTATCCTGGCTGAGTCAAAGCAAACGCCGCTTGATGACCGTGACCATTATGCAAACAAGCGCATCAAGATGGCAGGCGACTTGCTTGCGGACTTGTTCCGGACGAACCTGAAAGTGCTTATCGGCGATATGCTCTATAACTTCCAGCGTATTGTGAAGCGCGGCAAGTTCCCGAGTATCAAGGTTATTATTCGGGACAAGCTGCTCACGAGCCGAATTTACAGCGCGATGGCAACCGGCAACTGGGTTGGCGGAAGGAAGGGAGTCTCGCAGCGCATTCAGCGCCTGAACTTCCTCAACACGCTTTCTCATTTGCAGCGTGTTGTGTCTCCGCTTTCGTCAAGTCAGGAGAATTTTGAGGCGCGTGAACTGCACGCAACGCACCTTGGCAGGTTGTGCCCGTCGGAAACTCCCGAAGGTACAAACATTGGATTGCGTAAGAACTTCAGTATGCTCCAGACGGTGAGTAAGGATGTGGATGAGGAGGATGTTTTGCGCTCGCTCAAGGGTGCAGGGCTGAAGGTGGCACGATGACTGAAGTATATATGAACGGGAAGTACGTGGGCACGGTTGACAATCCGAAGGACTTCGTTGCAAAAGTAAAGCAGGACCGAAGGTCCGGTGCGGTTTCAACGGAAGTCAACGTGTATTATGATGATGTTGCAGGCCAGATTTTTGTGGAAAGCTCGCGCGGCCGAAGCCGCCGCCCGTTAATCGTGGTGCGTGATGGGATGCCGCAGCTAACTGACCGCCACGTAAAGCAGCTGCAAAAGGGCGAGCTTTCGTGGAGTGATTTGGTCGCGCAGGGCATTATTGAATTCCTTGATGCGGCAGAGGAGGAAAACGCGCTGGTTGCGTTCTCCGACCAGGAAATCACGCCTGAGCACACGCATCTTGAAATTTCTCCGCTTGCAATGCTTGGTGTTGTGACCGGCCTTATTCCGTACGCGGACTATATTCAGTCTGCGCGTCTCATTATCGGTTCAAGAAACCTCAAGCAGTCTATTGGGATGTACGCGACGAATTATCCGCTCCGTATGGATATGGATGTGAACTTGCTGCACTACCCGCAAATGCCGCTCGTGAGCACGGTGATGCACGAGTTGTCTGATTATGACGCGCACCCTGCGGGGCAAAACATTGTGGTTGCGATTATGTCCTTTAAGGGATATAATATGGAAGATGCAGTGATTATCAACAAGGGCTCAATTGAGCGCGGCTTTGGGAGAAGCACGTATTACAAGCCTGCGGTAACGGAAGAGCTCAGGTATTCGGGCGGCCTTATGGACACGATTGGTATGCCTGATAAGGACGTGAAGGGCTATAAGAGTGAGCGTGACTATCGCTTGCTTGAGGATGACGGTATTGTGCATCCTGAGGCAAAGGTAAAGGAAGAGGACGTCATTATCGGAAAGACGTCTCCGCCGCGTTTCTTGTCAAACTTGGAAGAGTACAGTTTGGCAAGCAATATTCGCAGAGAGTCATCCGTGTCGCTTCGCCACGGCGAAGAGGGCGTGGTTGACTTTGTTTGCATTACGGAGAATGAGGAGGGAAACAAGCTCGTGCAGGTCCGCTTGCGTGACCAGCGTGTTCCGGAGATTGGGGACAAGTTTGTGTCGAGGCACGGCCAGAAGGGAGTTGTTGGTCTTATTGTTCCGCAGGCAAATATGCCGTTTACGGCAAGCGGGATTGTTCCTGACTTGCTCTTCTCGCCGCACGGTATTCCGTCGCGTATGACGATTTCGCACTTAATTGAGCTCGTTGCGGGAAAGACCGCGGCATTGAGCGGCCGTATTGTTGACGGCACGATTTTTGGTGGCGAGCCTGAAGAGCGTATTCGGGCGGAGCTTGCCGCGCTTGGCTTTAGCGAGCGCGGGACCGAAACAATGTATAATGGTGTCACGGGCGAGATGCTTGAGGCAAAGATATACGTGGGCAATATGTATTACCTCAAGCTCAAGCATATGGTTGCGAACAAGATTCACTCGCGTGCGCGGGGTCCGATTCAGTTGCTCACGCGCCAGCCGACCGAAGGTCGTGCGAAAGAGGGCGGTTTGCGTCTTGGTGAGATGGAGAAGGACACGTTTGTTGCGCACGGCGCAAGCTTGCTTCTCAAGGAGCGCTTCGATTCGGACAAGACGGTTGTTCCGGTGTGTGAGGGTTGCGGTGTTATTGCAATCCACGACACGCTCAAGGACAAGCGGTACTGCCCGATTTGCGGTGAAAACGTGGAGATTAGTGACATCGAGATGAGCTATGCGTTCAAGTTGATTTTGGATGAGTTTAAGTCGCTGGGAATCTATCCCAAGCTGCAGCTCAAGAGTAAGTACTGAGAGGTCAAAAAAATGCCGCGCAAGAAGAAAGACGTTGAATCACAGGAATCAGGGCAAAGTGAGGCGGTTGAGCAGGTGGAAACGCCAAAGGAAGCTCCTCAGGAGGCCGCTCCTGTAGATGCCGTTCCGGAAGTAAAGCAGCTCGATAAGACGCAGTTCTCGCGTGAGCGTATGGAATCAATTCAGCATTACGTGTACAAGCAGGTTTCAAGTGTTGTGTTTGGTGTGTTGTCGCCGAAGATGATTAAGAAGATGGCGAGCGCGAAGATTGTGACGCCTGAACTGTACGATAAGGAGGGCTATCCGGTTGACGGTGGCCTGATGGATGTTCGTTTGGGTGTTATTGACCCGGGTCTTCGCTGCAAGACGTGCGGAAGTAAGCTTAAGGAGTGTATTGGCCACTTTGGCTACATTGAGCTTGCGCGTCCGGTGATTCACGTGAAGTTTGCCCGCATTATTCATTTGCTCTTGCGTGCAACGTGCAAGGAGTGCAGCCGTTTGATGATTCATCCGGATAAGTGGGGCAAGGCAAAGTCGCATTTGGAAAAGATTGAGCGTGAGGAAGGTCCGGAAGCGCGAAGAATCGCGGTGAAGGCGCTAATTGAGGGCGGACGGCTTGGCGGAAAGTGCCCGCATTGCAAGGCAAAGCAGGTAAAAGTTTCAATTGAGAAGCCGACCACGTTTATGGAGGCGGACCGAAGAATCAGCCCGATTGAAGTGCGCGCGCGCCTTGAGAAGATTCCTGATGAGGATATTGAATTGTGGGGATTGAACCCAAAGACGGCAAGGCCGGAATGGATGGTTATGACGATTTTGGCAATTCCGCCCGTGACAGTTCGCCCGTCAATTACGCTCGAGACCGGTGAGCGTTCTGAAGATGACCTGACGCACAAGCTCGGTGACATTGTGCGTATCAACCAGCGCTTGTTTGAAAATATTAACGCGGGTGCGCCGGAAATCATCATTGAGGACCTCTGGGACCTTTTGCAGTATCACGTGACAACGTTCTTTGATAATAGTATTGCGCAGCTTCCGCCGGCAAGGCACCGTTCCGGCCAGCCGCTCAAGACGATTACGGAGCGTATTAAGAGTAAGGAAGGGCGCATTCGTCACAACTTGGCGGGTAAGCGTACGAACTTCTGTGCGCGTACGGTGATTAGTCCTGACCCGATGATTGCAATTGACGAGGTTGGTGTTCCGAAAGTGATTGCAATGAAGCTCACGGTTCCCGAGACGGTGAATGAGTGGAATATGGCGTACCTCAAGAAGTTCGTGCAGAACGGTCCGACTGCGTACCCGGGTTCCAATTATGTCGTCCGCCCTGATGGGAAGAAGAAGCGTATTACGGAAGAGACAAAGGAGGCGACGATTGAAGAGCTTCAGCCGGGATATGTGGTTGAGCGTCATTTGATGGATGGTGACATTGCGATTTTCAACCGTCAGCCGTCACTGCACAGGATGAGTATGATGTGCCACAAGGTGCGTGTGCTTCCGGGAAGGACGCTGCGTCTCAATCCTGCGGTGTGTAACCCGTATAATGCGGACTTTGACGGTGATGAGATGAACCTGCACATTCCGCAAACCGAGGAGTCTCGTGCGGAAGCAGAGATTTTGATGGAGGTTCAAACTCAGCTTATTTCGCCAAGGTACGGCCTTTCCGTTATCGGCTGCATTCAGGATGCTATCAGCGGCAACTATTTGCTCTCAAAGGTAAAGGAGATGCCAATTGAGCGCGCGTGCGCTTTGCTTGCAGCGGTCGGCGTGACTGATTTCAGCAGAATCACGGGCAAGAAGAAAGTGTCCGGAAAGGATGTGTTCAGCGCGCTGATTCCGCAGGACTTTGACTATCAGGGCCAGTCGCGAACGGGTGAGCCGGTCGTGATTAAGAAGGGCCAGTTGGTTGAAGGGACGATTGACACCAAGGCAATCGGCGGTGAGGGTGAAGGCCTGTTGCTGCGCAACCTGCACAAGCAGTATGGTCCTGAGCGCACGATCAAGATGCTGCACCAGATTTTCCGCCTTGGTATTGAGCATTTGTTCCACAGCGGTTTCAGTACGGGCATTGCTGATGAGGACTTGCCGTCTGAGGCGCGCGAGCAAATCGACCAGCTTCTCCGCCAGGCGGAAGAGGATGTGGCGCAGATGATTGCGCTGTTCCAGAAGGGCGAGCTTGAGGTGTTCCCGGGCCGCACGATGCGTGAGACGCTTGAGCTCAAGATTTTGGAGCGGCTGAACAAGGCGCGTAACGGCTGCGGCCAGATTATCAAGGGCTTCGTGAATGATGAGAATCAGGCGGCCGTGATGATTTTGTCCGGTGCCCGTGGAAGCATTTTGTCGCTCATTCAGATGAGCGCGTGTGTCGGCCAGCAGGCAATGCGGGGCAAGCGTATCGAGAAGGGATATCGCGGGCGAACCTTGAGCTGCTTTAAGGATGGCGACCTCTCGCCTGAGGCGCGCGGCTTTATTATGCACAGCTTCAAGCAGGGCATTAATCCGAAGGAGTTTTTCTTCCAGGCGATTACCGGCCGTGATGCGCTGATGGACACTGCGCTCCGTACGCCAAAGTCCGGTTATTTGTACCGCCGTTTGGCAAATGCAATGCAGGACTTAAAGGTGGAGTATGACGGCACGGTGCGCGACGCGTCAGGCAGAATCATCCAGTTCTCCTACGGTGAGGACGGGGTTGATGTTGCGCGTTCCGAGAGCGGAAAAATCAATGTGAAACGTATTGTTGACGGAGAGGAGTAAAAAAATGCACAAGGACCTTGAAGAATTTCAGGAGAAGCTGCCGTTAAAGCTGCTTGATGAGATTGAGGCGCTCGCGCCGGCAAGCAAGCTCAAGAAGGTTGCAAAGAAGGTGCTCGAGGAGTACGAGGCGGCAAGAATTGACGCGGGCGAGGCGGTCGGCCTTATCAGTGCGGAAAGTATTGGCGAGCCGGGCACGCAGATGACCTTGAACACGTTCCACTACGCAGGTGTTGCAGAGATGAACGTGACGATGGGCCTTCCGCGTATTATTGAGATTTTGGACGGGCGCAAGTCTATCAGTACGCCGTCGATGGAAATTTTCCTCAAGAGCCCGTATAACAAGGGTGAGAAGATTCGTGAGGCAGCGCTCCAGATTAAGGAGACAAAGCTGGGCGATGTCGTGTCCGAGTACGGGATGAATATTGTTGATTTGAAAATCGAGCTGAAGTTTAGCGCTGAGCGCATTAAGGAACTCGGGCTCACTCCTGCAGCTATTGGCAAGGTTATTGAAAAGCCGCTTGCATCTGATGCGCAGGTAAAAGTGGAAGGTGATGGGCTTACGCTTCGCCTCAAGGAAAAGGAAGAGGGCCGTGGTTTGAACGCGCTCTACCGGCTCAAGGAAAAGTGCAAGGAAGTGTACGTGTCAGGTATCAAGGGTGTTCGTCAGGTGTTGCCGGTCAAGCGTAAGGACGAGTACCTGATTATCACGTTCGGAAGCAATTTGAAGAAGCTTTTCGAGCTTGATTTTGTGGACACGACGCGTACAACGACAAACGACATTCACGAAATTTCTGAAGTGCTCGGTGTTGAGGCTGCGCGTCAGGCAATTATTGATGAAGTGTTCCGCGTGATTGAGACGCAGGGTCTTGATGTTGATATCCGCCATATTATGCTTGTTGCGGATACGATGACGGCAAGCGGCGAGATTAAGGGAATTACGCGGTACGGTGTTGTTTCTGAGAAGGCATCCGTGCTTGCGCGGGCGTCGTTTGAGACGCCGATTAAGCACGTGATTAATGCGGCGCTCAAAGGCGAAGTGGACACGCTCAACAGCGTGGTTGAGAATGTGATGCTCAACCAGACCGTGCCGGTGGGTACGGGTCTGCCGTCTTTGGTGTCGAAGAAGGAGAAGTGAACATGGCAGAGCAGGAATCATTGGATTTGAGAAAATTGCTTGCGCAGGGCAAGCTGGTGTTGGGTACAGAAGAGACGCTCAAGCTGTTGCGGGAGGCAAAGGTGCAGAAGGTTCTTTTTGCGGCAAATGTTGACCCTGATGTTCGCGAGACTGTTGAGCGGTTGTGCCGGCTCGGTAACGTGGGTTCACTTGTGCTTGAGCAGCGCAGCGAGGAGATTGGTGCGCTGTGTAAGAAGCCGTTTGGTATTGCGGTTGTGGCAGTGGTATGAGTCGTGTTCTTGACACCGGTGCGCTGCAGACGATTGCGCTCTTTGAGCAGCTCACGGGTGCAGGGGTGCGTGACTGCATTTTCACGGACCAGATGGTTGTTTTTGTGGTTGAAATCGGTGAGATGGCAAAGGCAATCGGCAAGGGCGGCCAGCACGTGCGCCAGCTTGAGTTTAAGCTAAAGAAGCGGGTGAAGGTTGTGGAATTTGCTGAGGACGTGCAAAAATTTATTATGAACGTTATTGCACCGCTTGAGGTTGCGGGGATGAGGCAGGAAGGGGGCATTGTTTTTCTCGATGCGAAAGATTTAAAAACCCGTGGCTTGCTCATCGGACGAGGTGCCTCGAACCTTCGTTTTTTCGAGGGGCTGGTCAAGCGGTATTTTCCGATTGACGAATTGAAGGTTGTATAAATGGGAAACAAATCAAACGGGCTTAACACGGCAAAGTCGCTTGTGCGTAGGCGCCACCACGGAAAGTGGCTTGATGCGAACTATGTGCGAAAGACCCTTGGTCTTGCAAAGAAGGCAGACCCGCTTGAGGGTGCAGCGCAGGCGCGCGGTATTGTTATTGAAAAAATTCAGGTTGAGGCAAAGCAGCCGAACTCGGCAATGAGGAAGTGTTGCCGTGTCCAGTTGGTCAAGAACGGCAAGCAGGTTGGCGCGTTTATGCCGCGTGACGGCGCGCAAAAGATGGTTGATGAGCACGATGAGGTTATGATTGAGCGCATCGGCGGCTGTCAGGGAAAGGCAAAGGGAGACATTCCGGGCATTCGCTGGCAGGTTATCAAGGTTAACGGGCAAAGTCTCGATGCTCTTTTGAAGGGCAAGATTGAGAAGGCGAGAAAATGATGCGCATGAACGAAGTGAATTTCAGTATGTCGTGGGGTCAAAGACCCCACTTGAGTGGTTTTGATCAAACTTTTGTCAAAAGTTTGTTGCGGAAGGCAAGAAAGTAGGAAAACAAAAAATGGCAGTACTCACGTTCGAAAAATGGTCGGTTGATGGCATTTCGGTTGAGGATGCCGGTTTGCAGAAGTATGTTTCTTTGGAAGGCAGGTATGTGCCGAAGACGGGCGCGCGTTATGCGGGCAGACGGTTCCATAAGAGCAAGACGTTTATTGTTGAGCGCTTGATTAACAAGGTGATGATTCCGGGGCACAAGGCAAAAAAGCACTTGCGCAGTTCGGGCCACACGACGGGAAAGAGCGCAAAGGCGTACGGCATTGTGTTTGATGCGTTTAAGATTATTGAGGAGAAGACAAAGGAAAACCCGGTGAAGGTTTTTGTAAAGGCGCTCGAGAACGCCGCTCCGCGTGAGGAGATTGTTGCAATTGAATACGGTGGTGCAAGGTATCCGAAGGCGGTTGATTGCGCGCCGCAGCGCAGGATTGACACGGCGCTGCGCTATTTTGTGCAGGGCGCGTATGACAATTCTTTCAACAAGAAGAAGGGCGTTGAGGACGCGCTTGCGGAAGAGATTCTTGCCGCGTATCGCCTTGATGCGAAGTCGCTTGCAATTTCCAAGAAGGGCGAGCTGGAAAGGCAGGCGGACGCTTCGCGATAAAGATGCAGTCAGGCAGTCGTGTTGATATTCAGATTCCGCGGTGGTATTCTGTTTTCGCGCTGATTTTTCTTGTCCTTTTTTCAGTGCTCGTGTTCACGTCGCTTCTTGAAAAGACTGTCTCGCCGCTCTTTATTGCGATGACAATCTTGTTCTTCATTTTGGCTTTTTCAATTTCAATTTATCAGTTGGTGACTGGACGGTCGCTTTCGTGGTTAAGAATCCGATAAAAAGTGCGCCGGGGCGGGGACTTTCAATCCCCACAGCCTGAAAAACCGTAAGGTTTTTGAACCCCGAATCCCGTAAGGGACACAGCTTTTCAAACTGTTGCCATACCGGATTAGGCGACCCCGGCGTGGTTTTCTTTCTTTTTTATTTCTTTAAGTGCCTGCTGTAGAAAAAGTCGTAACTTTTCCGACCTTGTCAGAACTCTTTTCGGCAATTTTATAAGCCAATCTGCATTTGTTCTTTCTATGACGAAACCGCACGAAGAGACTCCTGAGGAGCATCAGAAGAAGCACAAGAAGGAAGTGCAGGAGCTTTGGGATGAGATTGAGAAGCGCGACCATCAGGAGGTTGAGGACGTGCAGGAAAAGGAGCGCGAGGAGTTTGATGAGGAAGTTTCGCGCGAGGAAGAGTAATTGCTTATTTCTGATTACTGATAACTGATTACTGATTACCGACAACTGATAACCGACAACCGCAGTCCGCCAACCGTTCAAGTCGTTACGTTTAAGTATGATGAGTGCGCGGGGTTGCTCTATGGGGTATTTGTGGCAGTTGGTGTGTAAGGATGAGTATGAGTTGCAAAGGCCGCGCAGGTTGTTTGGCGTTTGGAGGTCGCAGGTTTTTTTGGCATATTTGCCGGGTTCTGAGCGGGTGATGCCGTCTATTGTCCTGCGGGCGTATGCGGAGAGGAGGGTAAATGATGATAAGTATGCTCCGGGACCGTCGGTGCGTGACTTGCCGATTGACTTGCGGGCAATTCTTCAGTTTGGGCAGCCGGAGTCTGAGTCGCACCGCGCGTACACGTTGGATGTTCTTGCGCAAAGGGCGGTAACGCCGGAAGTCATTTTTACGGCGAATCAGGGCCAGTTTGACCCAAGGAGTGCGTCGGAGATGAAATACTTGTTGTGGTTGTGGTCTGAGCAGGTCGGTTATCGTCCGGGGATAGCGTGCCCGCAGCAGCCGAAATCAATTGCGGATGTGCTGGAATTCGAGCAGAAGCGCAGGGCGGAATCGCAGCGTTTGCGTGATGAGGCGCGGGCAAAAAGGGAGGCCGCGAAAGGTGCGCCAAAGCGCCTGCCGATTGAGAGGCAGGGAAAGCAGAGTGAGTATTTTGCGGGTGATGATGTGTCAGGCGCAGCAGTATAGCGTGTCATAATTCTTTTAAATGTGTCGCGCGTATTTTTTGAGTGATGAGTGAACACTTTCGGTGGCGGAAGCTGACGTACAGGGAGAGCGTGCCGCTTGACCGAATGCTCAGGAAGTTTGGGAACGTGTTTGTTTTGCAGCGAAAGGGCTGGTTTTTCTTTCGTGATACGGATGTTGTTTTGAGTTATCAGCACGAGGCGCGTGAGGGGTTGTGTTCTCTTGGAAAAGAGCAGTGTGTGCGCCCGTTTTGGGCAAAGTATTCTTTTGGGCCAAAAGGGCCGGAATTTGTCGCGGGGAGTAAAGTCTTGTATTCGGAGAATTCGTTTCATCCGGACCGTCCGGTGTTTGATTATCGGGAGAATGCGCATTTGCTTGAGGAATTGGCAGGGGCGTCGCCGGCGGATTTTGTGAACGCGCCCTTGGAGACGGGTTTGCCGGAGTGCCGTTTGCCTGAGTATCGTTCGGGTTTTGAGGACGTTGTGCAGCGCGTGTACGCGCGGATGCTGGACCCGGAGGCGGTCGCGCGTGAGATGGGTTGTGAAACCTGGAAGGTGCAGGAGGGGAGCATTTTTTTGCAGCCAAAGGTCGCGGTTCCGGACGAGAAGAAAAAGGGCGGCAAAATTATTCGTTTTGCGGACTATCAGGATAGGTCAAGGGCTGTTTAGTACGTGCATTCTGAGCAGAGGTGTCCGCCGCTGTATTCCGGTTCGGCAAAGCTGAGGTCGTCCGGTTTTTTGCCGAAAGTAAGGACTTGCGCGGGCTTGCTGCCGTAGCGGTAGACGGTGATTCCTTTGCATTTGAGCTTGTGGGCAAGGAGGTATGTTTTGCGGATGTCTTCGGGAGTTGCGCTTTCGGGCAAATTGACTGTTTTGCTCACGGCATTGTCGCAGTGTTTTTGCCAGGCGGCCTGCATTTTGACGTGCGCTTCAGGGGTGATTTCGTGGGCGGTTTTGAAGAGCTTTTGGAGGTCTTTTGGGACTTCTTTGATTTTTTGGACGCTGCCCGTGCGTGCGATTTTCATCATAAGGCTTTTTGAGTGAAAGCCGCGTTTGCGGGCGATGTGTTCAAAGAGCGTGTTGGTTTCAAGGAGGTGTGCTCCTGCAAGGATGTTTCGGACGTAGGAGACGGCAAAGAGGGGTTCGATGCCGGAGGTCACGTTTGCGATGATGCTTATCGTGCCGGTGGGTGCGATGGTGGTGACGGTTGCGTTTCTTGTGGTCTTGGTGGTTTTGGCAAGGGTGCTGCGCGCAAAGTTGGGGAATGCACCGCGTGTTTCGCCAAGCTTGTTGCTGGCCTTTCGTGCTTCGTCGGCGATGAATTTGGCGAGCTTGTCGGTGAGTTTGAGCGCGGCAGGGGAGTCGTAGGGAAGGCCGAGCGTGATGAGGAGTTCGGCAAAGCCCATAACGCCAAGGCCGATTCTGCGGTTTTGTTTGCTGATGTGTTCGGTTTCGGGAAGGGGGTAGTGGTTGATGTCGATGACGTTGTCAAGGAAGTGGATTGCCGTGTGGATGGTTTGTTTGAGCTTTGTCCAGTCGATTTTTCCGGAAAGGGCGTGCGCGGCAAGGTTTATTGAGCCAAGGGTGCAGCTTTCGTTTGGGTGAAGGGGTTGTTCTCCGCAGGGGTTGGTGCTTTCGATTTGGCCAAGGGAGGCGGTGGGGTTTTTGCGGTTGATTTCGTCGATGAAGATGAGGCCGGGGTCGCCCGTCTTCCAGGCGGTGCTTGTGATGAGGGCGAGGAGGTCGTGCGCGTTCATCATTTTTGCAGTTTTGCCTGTGCGCGGGTTGATGAGGGCGATGTCTTTTTTCTTTTGGGCGGCTTCGATGAATGCGTCGGTTGCGGCAATGCTGATGTTGAAGTTGGCGAGTTTTCCCTGCTCTGTTTTTGAGGTGATGAATTCAAGGATGTCCGGGTGGTCAAAGCGCAGGATTCCGATGTTTGCGCCGCGCCTCTTGCTGCCTTGCTTGATGACGTCGGTTGCGGTATCGTAGATGGAAAGGAAGCTTACAGGGCCGCTTGCGGTTCCTTTGGTGCTTTTGACAAGGTCGCCGCGGGGGCGGAGTTTGCTGAAGCTAAACCCGGTTCCGCCGCCGCTTTGGTGGATGAGTGCTGCGTTTTTGAGCGTGTCAAATATGCTGGAGAGGGAGTCTTCGATGGGTAAGACAAAGCACGCGCTGAGCTGTCCGAGCGGTGTTCCTGCGTTCATAAGGGTTGGGCTGTTTGGGATGAATTCGAGCGAGGAGAGGATGCGGAAAAATTCTTCTTCGGTTTTGCGTGCGGTTCCTTTGGTGTAAAGCGTGTCTGCTGCGGCGACTGCTTTTGCGACCCTGCGAAAAAGGCGGGAGGGTGTTTCAGTGATGGCTCCTTTGTCGTCGCGCAAAAGGTATCTGCCGGCAAGGACGCGAAGCGCGTTTGGGGAAAGCTTCAGTTCGTCGCGAACGCCAAGGAATGTTTTGAATTCGCGGATTTCCTTGTGTTTTTCCCGGTAGAGGACGTATGCTTTTGCGATGGTGGCGAGCTTGTTTTTGATAAGGATTTCTTCAACGAGGTCTTGGATGTCTTCAACTTTTGGGATGACTTTTTTTGAGAAGTGCTTTTCCGCGTCTTCGCAGACTTGGGCGGCGAGTTTTGGCGCGAGTTTCGGGTTTCCTTTTGCAGCGAGGATTGCTTTTTTGATTGCTTCTTCTATTTTTGAGCGGTCGAATGGGGCGAGTGTTCCGTCGCGCTTGCGGATTTGCGTGATGCGCACCATCTTTTTTTGGAAAGGATGGTTTTGTTTGATTTAAAGGTTTGGCAAAAGAAGATTTAATTTTTATATGGAAATATTTTGAGCAGTATCTTTTTAAATCCCGTCCTGCCTTTTCCGTATATGTCCTACATTCACAAGTACGAGGCAAAGCTCATCGCGTCAGATATTCATCCGCGGTACGGGGTTGTTCGCTGGGAAGCCGCGCGTCGCCTGATTGAGGAGGCGCACGAGGCAATGTTTGCTGAGAGGGGTCTTTGTCTTGCTGAGCTTTTGGAGCGCGGCTACGCATTTATGCCGGTTCGTGATGAGACGGTTTGGAAGGGACCGATTCTCGCATCCGAATCTCCGGTCGTAATTACGCGTTTTGAGGGGGTGTATGATGCTCCGTCGTTGCAGGGGGTTCGCCAGTCTGAACTGAAGTATACGCAGGCAATTACGGTTGATGAGCGGGTAAAGGTGCACGCAAAGCTTGTTTTTGCGTTTTGTGAGCGGGGGAGGCGTGCGGTTTTGCCGCAGGATATTCGGGCAAGGGTAGAGGGCTAGTTTTATATACCTCTTGGGTGGCGCATACGGTATGAAACTGCTCCTTGGTGTTGTGACAAACGGAAGCCATCGGCATATTCTTGAGCACGTCCTGAAGGCGATTGAAAGGCAGACCGCGCCAAGTGACGTTGTTTTTGTTACATCAGAATACGCATACGCTGCGCTTTTGCGTTCGAAAAATAAGACTGTGTTTGAGGACAAGGCGCAGGGGACACTGAAAGAAAAGATGGTTTTCGCGCGAAAGCTGCTGCGCAGTCACGCGCTTGAGAACGGATACGATGCGTTGATTCTCATTGACGGCAATATTGTTCTTCCGCAGTTTGCGGTTGAGGCGCTCATTAAGACGCAGGGTGATGTTGTTGCGGGTGTTTATTTGGACGCGTTTGACTTGGGTGATAAGACGGTGGTTGCGCCGGTTGTGTTTAAGGATGCGGGCGGCGGGAATGCGCAGCTCTACACGTACGAAGCGCTCGCTCCGCCGCAGGTTCTTGAGGTGGGAGCGGCGGGTTTTGGCTGTTGTATGATTGTGCGCAAAGTCCTCGAGCAGGTTGAAATTGCCGCGTTTCCGAACGGGCGGGATGACCTGAAGTTTTTCGTGGATGCGCGTGCAAAGGGATTCAAGTGCGTGGCAAACACGCAGGTGAAGTGCCTCAACGCGCCGTATCCGCTTGATGACCCGCGTGCGCAAAAGTTTGCCTGGACGACGCGTGTTGAAGAGTACGGGTTTGATTTTAAGTATTGATTGCGTGCAGGACAATGGCGGTTTGTATGATGGCGAGGAGGAGCTTTGCGCCCATAATTGCTGCTCTGCTGAGGACTGCTGCTTTGGCTGCGCGCAGTGCGCGCTTGTGGCTTTTGTGGTGTGCGAATTCTCCAAGATATGCGCCGATGATTGCGCCAAGGCAGATGCCGATGACGGTTCCGAGAAGGGGTATGGCGGAAAGAAGGAAGCCGCCGATGATTGCGCCGCAAATGAGTCCGAGAAATGCGTTTTTGCTTGTTTTTGCGCGCTTGTGGACGGCGTAGGTGACAATCCATTCCAAAAGTTCGCCGGCAAGGGCAATGCCTGCAAGGAGTGCGAGGATGGGCGGGCTGATTGTCCAGTTCCACGTGATGAGGTTGTAGAGTCCTGCGCCGATGAGGATTGTCCACGTTCCGGGAAGGCCGAGTGCGGCCAAGATGAGCCCGATGACGGCAAGGGTGGAAAAGATGATGAGTGCGAAGAGTTCAGGCATAAGGGAAGGTATGGTGCAGCACCTATTTTAATGGAGAGGGATACGTTTTTAAGCAGGGCGGCTTTCTCGGGGAGTATGAGAACGGCAAATCCTGCCCTGTCTGAGCGCGTGTTCCGGACGTTCACGCACGTGTATGATTCTCATCGGATGACGCTTGATGGGACGGTGAATAAGACCGGAATGCTTCTCCTCCTCGTTATGCTGGTGGGCGGGTTTGCCTGGCAGCTTTTTTTGGTCTTTCCGGAAATTGCCGCAGTGGGTGTTTTCGGCGGCGCGATTCTTGGCTTTATTGTTGCACTGGTGACGGTCTTTAAGCGGGAGTATTCGATGTATCTGGCTCCGCTCTATGCAGTGCTTGAGGGGTGGGTTTTGGGTACGATTTCTGCGGTTTTTGAGGCGGTGTATTCGGGCATTGTCCTTCAGGCAGTGCTGATTACGGTCGGCGTTCTCTTTGGCCTGCTCTTTGCGTACAAGTCGCGCTGGGTTGAGGCAACCGAGAATTTCAGGCTTGGGGTTTTTGCGGCAACGCTCGGCATTCTGTTTGTCTATCTTATCTCATTGGTTGCGTCTTTTTTCGGGGTTGCCGTTCCGCTCATTCACGAGTCGGGGACGGTTGGCATTTTGTTTAGCGTGTTTGTGGTCGTTGTCGCGTCGCTTAATTTGGTGCTTGATTTTGACTTTATTGAGGCAGGGGTAAAGCACGGGGCGCCGAAATATATGGAGTGGTATGCGGCGTTCGGTCTTTTGGTCACATTAGTCTGGCTGTACTTGGAAGTGTTGCGGCTGCTCACAAAAGTAAGGAGCAGGAATTAAGAGGCGACGCTGGTGTGCTCGTTTTTTTGCACGCGTATGATGTGGTCGGCAAACCCTTCGATTTTTTGCTCGTGTGAGACGATGATGATTTGTCCAAGCCCGAGCTGCGCTAAAACGTCGCGCATGCGGTCGAGCTGTTCTGCGCTGAACCCTTCGGTGGGCTCATCAAGGATGAGGAGGTCCTTGGTCCTGATGGTGCTGATGAGCGAGTTGATGGTTTTTGTTAATGCAAGACGGTATGCGAGTGCGCAGGCCGTGCGCTCGCCGCCGCTGAGGTTTTGTACGTCAAGGTCGTAGCCGTTTTGTTGGATGAGGGGGGTGAAGTGGTCGTCGAGTTTTGCAAGGAGGAGGTCTGTTGCGAGTTGGGTGAACCCGTTTTGGAATGTTGCGGAAAATTCGTGATGGATTCTTGCAAGGACGTGTTTTTCGATGTGACTCATAAGGGGGATGAACGCGTCGGTAATGTAGTGATTGATTTTTTGGGAGTGTTCAAGCGTGTGTTTTGCCTGTTCTTTGCGCGCGATTTCTGAGGCGAGGAGTGATGCGGTTTTGTCAAGAGTTTCAATTTTTTGGGTGAGTGTTCCGTGCCTGATGCTCAGGTCGCGCTCGCGTGCGGTGAGTTTTTCATAAGCGCTTTTGGTTTCGGTAAGGGCGGTTTGCGGCGCGGTTGCGTGAAGGTGTGCGGTGAGCGTCCTGATGTTTTGTTCAAGTGCGGCAGCTTCGGAGGTGAGCGCAAGGTGTTGCGCGCAAAGGAGTTCGTGGCGTTTTTGGACTTGTTGGTATTGGGTGTGGGCGAGTTGCGCAACTGCCGCTTCGCGTTCCTTGAGGCGGATGGCCTGGAGTTCCTGTTCAATGCGTTTTGTCTCGTCTTCTGCGTGTTTTGCCTGTATTTGGTGCTCGTGAAAAGAGGACTCGTAGTGCTGTATTTTTTGCGTTTCTTCGCTGATGATTGCGTGCTTGTGCGTGTCGGTGACGTGTTGAAGGCAGGTTGGGCATTGGGAGAGCGTGTTGATTTTTGCCGTGATGTGGGCGCTTTGTTTTTTGAGCGCGTCAAGTTCTGCTGCTTTCACGAGTGCTGAGCGAAGGGCTTGTTCGCGGGTGAGCTTTTGTGTTTCGAGTGCTGTTTTTTGTGCGGTGATTTGAGGAAGGTTGGGAGGAGGCGGGGCGGGATTCGCGATTTGGCGTGCGAGTTCGGTGATTTCCTCTTTGAGCGCGGCTTCCTGTGCGCGCTTTGCGGTAAGGGTTGCTTGGTGTGTTGCGTGTTCGCGCATTTTTCTTTCGTGTTCTGCGTGGGCAAGTTCAAGCGCGAAGAGTGATGCGCGAAGGGCGGCGGCATCTTCGCGTGTTTTTTTGAGTTCGGGTTCGAGTGTTGCGAGTGCTGCCTTGCTTTCGGCAAGGTCGCGGGTGATGTGGTCGTGTTGTTTTTTTCGCTCGGGAAGGTCGGAGAGGAAGAGGTCGGTTGCGCGTTTGCGTTCGCGCAGGGCTTTGGTGTAGGTTTGGCTGTTGTCAATGATGCGCCGGTATTTGTCCATATCGAAGAGTTTGCGTAAGAGTGCAAGCCGCTCGTCGGGCGTATCGGACAGGATTCTTTTCATGTCTTCTTGCGGGGTGTAAATGGTGTATCGGTACACGTAGTTCTTTGCTTTGGTGAGCAGTTCGGGCGGGTAGCCAAGAAGCTGCAAGATTTTGGCTTTGAGTTCGGTTGCGGTCCCTTCTGTTTTGGTGCCGCCCGCAAGAATCCAGCCGCTGTCTTGTTCAACTGTGTTCTTGGTTCTTTTGAGGGTGCGGTGGATGCGGTATTCTTTGCCGTCGATTTCAAAGGCAAGTTCCGCGCTTCCTTTAAGTGCGCCGTTTCGTAAGAGCGCATTGCCGTTCAGCTCTCCGCGTAAAAGCCCAAAGAGGGCGAATTCTATGGCAAGGAGGATGGTGCTTTTTCCCGCGCCGATGTCTCCGGACAAAAGGACGATTCCCGATGGGAACGTGATGTGTGCGCCGGTATAGCTGCGGATGTTGCAAAGTGCAAGGGAGATGAGGCGCATGGTTTTTGGGGGTGTCTGCTTTCATTTAAGCATTTATTCACTGGACTGGTATTCTGCCCACAAGCTTTTTAAGCAGTTCCTCTATTTTTGGCGGTGAATGGCAAAAGAAGCAGAGGTTAAGGAATTGCAGTCTGAGTCGCTTGCAGGGCAGCTCTGTCCGATGTGCAGAACGAAGAACCTGACGCTGACAGAAGGGGTATCCGAAGTGCCTTTTTTTGGCAAGGTGTTTGTCTTTGGGATGCACTGTTCAAACTGCAAGTATCACAAGTCTGATGTTGAGGCGGCCGAGCAGCGTGAGCCGTGCAAGTACACATTTGAGGTGTCGGGCAAGGATGACTTGAATGTGCGTGTTATTCGTTCTTCTGAGGGTTTTGTGAAGATTCCGCACGTGGGCTCTCTTGAGCCGGGCGTGAACGCGGAAGGGTTTGTGACAAACATTGAAGGGCTGATTATGCGTTTTAAGAAGCAAGTTGAGCTTTTGCGTGATTCTGCGGAAGATGACGAGGATAGGAAGAAGGCAAAGAATTT
Organism: Candidatus Woesearchaeota archaeon; assembly: GCA_003599055.1. GTDB lineage: Archaea > Nanobdellota > Nanobdellia > Woesearchaeales > ARS49 > SURF-65. The sequence continues at coordinate 5,659 of QZIM01000013.1, read as the reverse complement.
GCTCAAGAAGCTGCAGAACGTGTTGTGGGGTTCTGAGAAGCTTAAGATTATTATTGAGGATGCGACGGGCAACAGTGCCATCGTGTCGGATAAAGCAGTGAGGTCTAAACTATGAAACAGGTGAAGCCTGAATTTCTCATCGCGGATGATTTTCTTGACTTAAAGTTGCTTGACGCGCAAATCATTGTGAAACATCTTGAGGAGCAAATCCGGCTGCGCGAGGCTGCGGTTGAGCAGCGTATCAAGAAGTTGCTTCGCTAGCGGAATTTGTCGAGCATATAATTCTGGACTTCAGGTAGGGCGTTTCCGTATTGCTCTTTTGTTGCAGAAGCGAGCCCTATTTCCTGTGTGCGCAGGTCAAATGCGCGTATGTCGCGCTCGACGGCAAGCGCGTAGAGGGCGTCAACAAGGTAGGTGACGCGTGCGTGTTCTTCGTGTGCGTCAGCGATGGTCAGAAGGGTGCAGGCGTCGTGGATAAGCGTCTCCCGCTCTTCGCGGCCGTACGCGCGCGGGTGGTGGTAGAATTGCTGGAGTGCGTAGCGCGCGCTGCGTTTTGCCGTTTCTTTGCGGCTGGGCGTGTGTTCATTTTTTGGCGCGATGTACGGGTTTTCTGTCGGTTCTTGTTCGGCAAGGATTGCGTCAAGCAGTGCAAGGTCGCTTTCCTGAACTTCAGGGGCAAGGGTCGGGCACTGTTTTGCGCAAAGGTGCAATCGGTCTGCTAAGCTCATCTTCACTCAGTGCAAAGTGCGCAACGGTTCTTTATAAATTATATGACTTTTTTGCATCATTTAGGTCATTTTGACACATTTATTTTAACCACTCTAAGATGATGAATTTAGAAACATTTATATACTAAAAACTCCACATTCCTGTCTGAAAAGGGTGGGTTTCAATGAAGCCAAGCGTACAATTTTCCGAAATCAGCCAGCGTCAGGATGAGCTGGAGAGGCAGGCCGTTGCAGATGACCGAATCTCAATTGAAAACATAAAGTACGTCGCCGGTTTTGACGTTGCCTATATCGGAAGCCAGGCTATTGTTTCTGCGGTCGTAATGGAGTTCCAAACGCTCAAAATCGTTGAGAAAAAAACGCAGGCGCTTCCGCAGGTGATGAATTACGTTCCCGGCCTGCAGGCGTTCCGTGACGGCCCGCTTATTTGCCAGTTGTATTATGACCTTGAATACGAGCCGGACGTTCTCGTCGTTTCGGGCCCCGGAATCGCGCACCCCAAAAAGGCGGGTCTTGCAACATTTGTGGGGGTTGAGCTTGGCAAGCCGACGGTTGGCTGTGCCAAGAGCGTTGTTGATGGCCGTGTTGAAGGCGCGGATGTTGTTGTTGAGGATGAGGTGCGCGGAAGGACGTTCCGCGCAAAAGAGCACGCAAACGACCTCTTTGTTTCTCCGGGCCATATGCTCTCAATTGGCACATCTGTTGAGATTTTGAAGCGTTGCGTTGTTCACCCGCACAAACTGCCCGAGATGCTTCACGTTGCACACCGCGTGGCAAAGCGCGCAGCGGATGACTTGCGCTTGGGCAAAGTGCCTGAGCAAAAAGAAGAAGTAATTGAAGAAATAATGTAGTTATTCCGCGTCGTGCTGGACTGCCTTCATTTGCTTTGAGCGGTAAATGCTTGCAAATGAGGGTGTGACGACAAGGAAGTCGTCGCCGAATCCTGCGATTTCTCCGTCGATTGCTTCGGCGGTTTTCTTGATTTTGTTGATTGCGCGCTTGAGTTCGACGAGGTCTTTGTCTTTGAGCGGCCGGATGTTGACAAGGGCAATAGTGTATCCTTCGCGAAGCGAGTCAAGGACGGGCTTTACGTCATCAAATGCGTCAAGCATAAACGGGCGCACCAAGACTTTGCTGCGCGCAACTTCGCCGTCCTGTTCGAGTTCAACGTATTCGCTTTCTTGTTCCATCTCGCTGTATTTCGGAGTGGAAAACTTGTCTTTTATGCTGGAAAATAGTCCCATATTCACAACACCTCACACCAATTTTGGCATTTCTCTATCGCGTGCGTTAGCGCGCGAGGTCGGCAACATTGTTGCCGTCACTCGACAATGGGGTGCGGATGTATTTAAACTCTTCGATTGGCAAATGGTGAGGTTGTGCAGCGGGTGATGTTTTCAATGCGGGTGGGCGCGACTCGTCGGGTAACAATTCCTGCGTCGATGTTTCCGAAGAAAATGTGTTGGGACGGGTAGAGGGTGAGCGTGGTCGGATTCCCAAGAGCGATAGGAACTGACACGCTGATTTGCCGTTGCGCGTTTTTTGGGATGGGTGCGGTGATAAGGGGAAGCAGGGCGAACTCATAGGGTGCAGCTTCTGAGCCGGTTGGCGTATCTCCAACAACGAGTCCTTCGAGCGTTTCAAGTGCAAGGGGCGCGTTGTTTTGGATGAAGAAATGCAGGGTTACGTTTCCGTTGTCACGTGTGGAGCAGGCAAAGGAGTCGTTCGTTACGGGCAGGAGTGTTGGGCTTGTGACAAAGTCTTCTGCATACAGCGTGCGCGTCCTGCACAGGTGTTCTTCGCACCACGTTTGCACGATTTCCGGGCTGAGCCTGCACGATGCGTTTTCGCGGTTGCAGAGTTGTTCTTTTGCCTTGGCTTTCTCGAGGTTTTTCACGTTCACGGGCAGGTTTTCGCACGGCAGCTCACACGAGAATTTTGCCGTTGCGCAGTCAGTATCCGTGTTGCAGTAAGAAATGTCGGAAATGCAGACCGGTCCTGAGGTCTGGTTTGCCGGGATGGTTCCGGGCGGGCATACGGCGCAGGCGCAAAGGATAAGGAGTAATATGTGTCTCATGCTGATTCTTATTTGAGAAGGTGCTTATATCAGTTATGATGCGCTGCACGTGCAGCCGCCTGCGCCGTCAACGCCGCTTGAGCACACGCCGATGGCTCCAACGGAGGTAATTCCGCCGCCGCCTTTGCAGAGTGCGCGTCCGCTCGCTCCGCCGCCGCTTTGTGCGCGAATGACGATGACATTTCCTGCCTGAAGGAGTGTGCTTACCACTGGTCCGCCTGGAGAGGTTCCGATTTCAAGGTTGCCGTTTGCCGTAATAAGGGGAGTTCCGCTTGCGATGCTGCTCCACGCGATGCCTGCAAGATTATTGGTGAACGTTACGCTTCCGCCCTGAACGAATCCTGCGGACATTTCACATTGGGCATCGTTATTGCACGCGCTTGCAGTGGTGGCGGAACTCGCCGTGGTCGCGCTGTTGGCAGTCGTCGCAGACCCTGCGGTTGTTGCAAAGTTTGCGTTTGTTGCGCTGCCGACGCTCAGGGATGGCGCGCTGCCGGAGAGGCCCGCAACGTCGATTTCTCCGCCGCTGTGGCCAAGAACCGTAGGGTTGTTGCCGCCGAATGCCGTGGCCATAATAGTTGCAATAAGAAGTGTTGTGAGCGCGGCAAAGAGTGCTGCGTGTTTTTTGGTAATGTTTATTTCAATTCTCATCGCTTCTTTTTTTTGTTTTTTTGAGTGCGTGCGTGTTTTTTAATCTTTTGCATTTTTCGGATAGTGTGCCCTTTGCCGCTTTGTGCCTGAAAACCGATAACTGAGAACCGGGCACCAACTACCAACCACAAACCACAAACCACAAACAACCAGCTACCAACGACCAATACCAAACAGCAACCTTTATAAACCCCCATTCTCGCCCTGCGTGCTATGTCAGCAAGAAAGGGTGGGCCTCGTGCGGGTACAAGGCGTTTGTTCCGCAAGACGCCAAGGAGCCGCGGAAAAATCTCTCTCACAAGGTACTTTATGCCGTTTGCCGTAGGTGACCGTGCGGTTCTTGTGGCAGAGCCGGCAGTGCAGAACGCGCTGTATCACCAGCGTTTTCACGGCAAGGCGGGTTTTGTTGTCGGAAAGCAGGGTGACTGTTACAAGCTCGAGATTAAGGACGGCGGCAAGACCAAGATGGTTATTGTTCATCCGATTCATTTGAAAAAGCTTGCAGCAACGCTTACGCAAAAGCAGGCGAAGGCTGCGAAGGCGGAAAAGCCTGCGGCAAAGCCGAAGGCAGCGGCAAGGCCAAAGGTTGCCGCGTCCAAGGTTGCGGCAAAGGTGGAGGCATAAATGGCGCTCAAGGTTCTCTCGTCAACGCCGATGAATGCAAGTGAGTTGCACGGTGAATTGAAAAAAATCAAGGAGCGCGACACCGAGCTTGGTTTCCGTGCGCAAAAGACGCTTGACCATCTTGAGGGTGGCGGTTTCCTTGAGCCAAAGAAAGCGCAGGAGTTGTATGACAAGCTGCAAAAGCTTGACGTGCCGCGCTTGCGTGACGTTCATTTTCACAAGATTGTTGACTCTTTGCCGAAGACGGCAAAGGATGTGAAGGTGGTCTTGCAGGGCTATCAGGTGACGGTTTCTCAGGAGTCTTGCAAGAAGATTGCGGACACGGTTGCCGAGTTTTTGTAAGCTTCTTTCGCTGCTCGTTCGGTTCTGAGAACTGAGCACTGACAACCGACCACCAGCTACCAATACTTATTTAAACAAGCGCGTCTTCTGACTTTTTGTTAGAGAATGTTATATATGGCAATTGAAGGGGCGTATGGACAGTACACACGAGAGAGAGTCACCCGAGCAGCGTGTTCGGGAGGAATTTGCAGTTGTTCTAGACTTTTTGCCGCACGGCAGCCCGCTCGATACGCGTCCTTCGCATAGGAAGACTCCGCTTGTGCAGGCGATTGGGAAAACGCATTTGGTCCTGCTTGAGCTGGTTCCGAAGAAGGAAGCGCAGATTCAGCCCTTGCAGGAAGTCTATTTGGGCGAGGGCAAGCGTGATGAGATTCACCATATTGTTGGCCGAATTGGTCTTGACAAGTTGACCGCGACCGCGCGAAGTACGCTTGAGCTTGTGCTCAAGGACGTGATTCGCAAAAATGAGGCGCGTTTTGTCACGTTTTTCAATAAGAGCCAGCCGCTTTCGACGAGAATGCACCAGCTTGAGCTCTTGCCGGGTTTGGGCAAGAAGCATATGTGGGAAATCGTCGAGCGTCGGGATGAGAAGCCGTTTGAGAGTTTTACTGACTTAAAAGCGCGCGTGAAGCTGATGCCTGACCCGGAAAAGCTCATCGTGCGGCGTATTCTCAAGGAGCTTGAGGGACAGGAGAAGCACCGGCTCTTTGTGGACGTGTAATGTTTGCAGTATTCGGCGTTGGGTGCTTTTTCATTAGCGGAAACCGATTTCCGATAACTGAGCACTGATAACTGACAACCAACCACTCATCTATAGACTCATTCGCCAAAAGGCTTATAAATCGTCTTTGGTTTTCTCGTCTTATTACCTAAGGAGGGTGATACGGATGGTTGAAGGAAGATGTATGAAGTGTAAGGCGCAGGTCGAGATTCAGAACGCAAAAGAGACCACAATGAAGAACGGTATGAAGGCGATGAAGGGTACGTGTGGCAAGTGCGGGACGAATGTCTTTCGAATTATGGGCAAGGCCAAATAGGCCTCCCTTTTTTTTGTTCACAAGTTTTATATAGCGCGTTTCCATTGATGTGTTCTGTCAGGGAGGTGGGCCATGAAACACTGGGTTGCTGATGACGACGAAGACTTCGAGCAGGATTTTGACGAAGACGACTGGGATAATTGATGCGTGATTCTTCTCTTTTTTTCTTTTCAATTTAACCCATATCTTTAAATATGGCC
>QZIM01000019.1 GCA_003599055.1 Candidatus Woesearchaeota archaeon | reverse complement strand
GGTTCCGCGAAGCGGTTGTTCGGGTTCTGGTGTCAGTGTTTGTTCTTCTGGCAGGGGTTCGCTTGTTAGTGCGGGTTCGCCCGTGATGAGTGCGTCTGAGAATTCAACGGTAAATGGTTTCGCTATCGTGTTTGTGCCGTCGCTGACCGTAACGGTAAAGTCGTATGCAGGCACCGGTTCTGCAAGAGTAATTGTCAGAAGTGACCCATCAAGCGTAAGCGCAGCATCATCAACGGTGTAAGTCAGCATATCCCCGTCAGGGTCAAAGAAATACTCGTTCAAATTGAGTGTGAACGGGTTTGATGTCGCCTGAACTGATGACGCCGTCTGGGCGGGCGGCTGATTCACAGTCTGAAGCCCGGTAATTCCGTTTGAAGAAAAAAAGAATATTCCGCCAAGGAGGGCTATGCCTAATACTACTGACAGTACCAATACCCCCCTTTTCATAAAGCCCGAATCAGAAGAAAGAGTATTTAAATGTTTTCAAATAAATCGTCGAGATGATTTATCGCTTAAGTTTTCTGTCCGCGTCGCGAATGAGTTTGTTGATGCGTTCAATATCTTGGTCAATTTTTTTGAGGTCTGCCCGGTGAGAAGTTGGCGGGTGCACGCGGACGCGTTCAAATCGGGGGATTTTTGGGGTTTTGGATTGCAAACCGGCGGGGTTTTGTTGTTTTTTGCGGGCAAGGATGAGGACTGCAATAAGTGCAAGAAGGAAAAGGAGTGTTCCGAGTGCAGTTGCGGTCGTGCGTTTTTGTTCTGAAACCACGGGACCGGGGGAAGTGGTTTCTGCAGGTTGAGTTTCAGTATTCGCAGGAGCGAGCAGAGGCTCTTGCACGGTTTCTTCTTGAATGGTTTTTTCCGTTGTCTGTTGAGGCGCAGGGGCGGCTTGAGGCGCAACGGTTGGCCAGCTGACCGGTTGGAGAATCTGCGGTGCGTTTCTCGTGATGTTCGCAGTCCTAAAGAGGTTGCTGCCGCCGCCTCCGCCTCCGGACGGCGCTGCGGGGACCGCGGGCGTGGTAACAGTCGTTGCCTGGAACGCGTTGAACTGGTCTGTTTCTCCTGTGGCATTTTCAAAGGTCACATTCACAGTGTTGTTCACTATTCCTGCCGTCATATTGCCATCGACGGTAACAGTGATGTTGAGTGTGGTGCTCGCGCCGGGTGTCAAATTGCCAAGCGAGAACGTGTTATTGCCAACAGCGGGTGCAGGGCTGGTTGTTCCCAAGCTGACATTTGCAGGATATCCGTCAACTGCAGTCACGTTGTACGCGACTTCATCGCCCGTGTTGGTAACAGTTATCTGATAACTCAAAACGCTTCCGTTAGTGACCGGGTCTGGACTGTCTGTTTTCGTCACGGTAATGCTTGCAATGCCAAGGACTGTGGTGAGCTCGCTGTCAGATACTCCGCCCTGTTCACCGCTGACATTACGCCAGCTTGCGTTCACTGAGTTGTTCAATATCGTGCCGTTGGCCACGTTCGCGCCAACGGTCACGGTAACGTTCACGACAAACGATTCGTTTGGCGCAAGTGTTCCGATGCTGAACGTGCCGTTGCCAAGAGGTGTTGGCTGTGCCGAAACAAACGATACTCCGCCGGGGTAATTCTCAGTCAGGCTGACGTTAAACGCAGTATCATCGCCTGTATTGTTAATCAAAATCGAATAATTGAGCTGCTGACCGCGAATAACCGGGTCAGGTGAATCTGATTTTATGCTGACGAGCACAGGCGCGCCAAGGACGGTTGTGAGTTCGCTGTCATTGCCGGTTGTGATGCTTCCTGAGCTGTTGGTGAAGTTCACGATGAACGTATTGTTGAGAACGGTTCCGTTGGCAAGCGTGCTGCCGATAGTGACGGTGATGTTTATCGTGGTCGTGCTGCCGTTGCTCAGATTGCCCAAGTTCCACGTGTTGTTGCCAAGGTCAGGCGCAGGGCTTGATGAGGCAAAGCTCACATCAGAAGGATAAAGTTCTTCAACCGTCACGTTCTCTGCAGTCGCGTTACCCGTGTTATTGATTTGAATCTGGTAGCTCAGGGAGGAACCGCGAGGGGAAGGGTCAGGGGTGTCAGTTTTATCGAAGGTGAGGTTGATGATTCCCGCGCTCGCGTTGGCAATGCTTTCCGCGGAAGCATAGCTGGTAAAGCTCAAAACGTCAAAGACCAAAACGCCGCCTGCATAGCTCTGCTGAATGCACTGGGGTGCGCTGCAGATGGCAAACGTGCCGTCGTCTTCAAAGTCAACAAGCGGTTGCGGCGCGGTAAAGCCGATGCCGTTCAGGGTGATTTGTGCGGTTGTGTTAAGGGATGGTATGCTGGTGCTGTTGGCAAAGCTGAGGTTGAGTGTGGTGTTGAGTTGTTGTTGGGTGATGGTTGTTTCGTTGAGGAGCAGGCTTCCGTTGTACCTGATGCTGCCGTTGTCGGTCGCAAAGGTGGTGTTCGTGATATTGGTGGTGCTGTTGGTGATGTTGAGCCAGCCGTAAGTGTTGTTGAGGGTGGCGTGTTGGATGCTGGTGTTGGTTGAGTCGTTGACAAGGATGGCAAAATTGCTGGTGTTTATTGTGCGAAGGTGGAGGTTGGTGAAGGTGTTGTTGTTTGCGTTTTGGACGAGAAGTGCGTGTCCGTTTCCATTGAGAACATTGTTGTGAACGAAGTTGCGTGAGCTGCCGGAAGGGATGTTGGCGTAGTAGACTGAGTCTGTTCCGGCAAAGTCGTGCCAGACAACGTGTGCGCGTTGGGTCCTGTCGATTTTGATGAATGGCTTCACCGGAGGGCTGCCGGGGCCAAAGACATTTGAGGTTGAGTTGCTGAGGGTTGTTTGCGGGACGAGAACGTTGAGGTCGCGGTCGAGCAGCGTGTACACGATTCCGCCGTTGGCTCCGACCGATTCTTCTTTCCAGACAATGTGGAGGTTGCCGAGGCGGTCAATGTCAATTGCGGGAGTGACTGACCGCTGGCCGTCATTGATGCTGAGCGGAACCATATTGCGTCGAACGATGGTGGCAAGGCTGGAATTGCTGCCGTCAAGGCTTTCATTGTAAGGGTCAAGCTGCGTGATGTAGCTTTCGATTCCTATGCTTTCATCGTGGATTGTGACGCTCGCGACCAGGTCATCATCAACGACGATTTGGGGGAAGTTTGAGAAGGCAAGGGTGGTGTTGGTGATGATGGTTGGGGCGATGAGTACTTGGCTGGTTGGGCTTGTGCCGTTGATGAGCATATAGAGGATGCGGTCGCGGTCTTCGTTGCGGAAGACGAGGTGAACGTTGTCGAGGCGGTCGACGGCGATGTCGAATCCGAGCCGGTCGGTTTGGCTGTCGTTTGTTTCGCTTTCAATGATTTCGCGAACGGTTGAGAGGTTTTGGAAGCTGGAGAATGGTCCGCCGATGCTGGTGTACGAGTCATTGAATCGGGTGTAGCGGAGTCTGAACTGGTCGCTGCCGCCGCCGGTTGTTCCTTCGTCGCTCCAAACTGCCTGGAGTTTTCCTTGGCTGTCGGGAACGATGCGCATATTGATGGAGCGGGCGATTTCATCAGGGGTGATGTTGATGGCAAAGCTGTCTCCTTCAAGGATTGTTCCGTTTTTGAGGAATTTTGCCATGATGGTTTCAACTTGGTTGGGGTCTCCGCCGCCGACGTCATTGCCGGTGAAGACAACAAACAGGGTATCGTTGCCCGTGATGGCAAGGAAGGGCGTGCGGATGGGTTCTTCATCATTAGTGAGGAAGAAGGAATCGTTGAAGAGTACCCTGCCTTCGTTGTCAAGTTTCTCGTAACAGACAAAGCCGGTGAATATCTCGGCAGTGCGGCAGGCTGCGACAACGTGAACGTTATTGTCAGAGTCAATGGCAAGGTGGGGTTGGATGTTTGTTCGTCCGGCATCAAGTGTGCGCAAAATCATGGGTGAGCGCGGCTCGGTAAAGAAGTGGAGCGAGGAAAGGTTTCCTCCCTGCCCGTTCATGGTGACCGTGTTATTTTCAATGGTGTTGTTTTCGCTGGACTGGTGGATGAAAATTCCTGAACTGTTTGAGGAGGCATTGCTCACAACGGTGTTATTCTGAACTGTTGACAGAACTGTTCCGGTAAGGTTGATGCCAAATGAGTTCGACCCGTTTTCAGTGGGGTCTGAGATGATGCAGTTGGCAAGAGTAATATTGTTGCGACCAAATGCAATGATTCCGCTGTCAAATCCGCCGCCCGCAGTGTCAAATTCAATGGTGTTGCCCGCACAGTCAAGAGTAACATTATCCTGCGCGATAAGGACCGCTGTTTCCGGGCACGAAATTCCTGAAAGAAGCGTGGTTGAAGAATTAATGACTTGTGTGCAGTTGCTGACCAAGGGAGTTTCGCTTGCCGCGTGGCTCGTGAAGTGTGATGTGTTGAAGACAAAAATGTCTCCGATGTGGCTGAGTTCTTCACATTCAGGTGCACTGCAGGGAAGATATGTTCCGTCGTCTTCAATGTCAATGAGGGGTTGCGGGTCGGTGAATGTGGTGTTAAAGAGCGTGATGATGCCGGAGCTGTTGGCGAAGGTGAGGTTGTTTGTGTTGACGTGGCTGCGGTTGTCGTGGACGTCAAGGAACGTCACATCCATCCAGGATGTATCGGCAGGCATCGTGAAGTTGTCAATGCGTACGCTTCCTGATGAGCGGTTAAGGAAAGTGGTGTTGGTGAACGTGTTGTTCTCGGCGGTAATATCGGTGAGTATCCAGGTGTTGTTTGTTTCGAGGATATTGTTGATGAAGGTGTTGTTGTTTCCGAATATGACAAGCGGTCGTTGTAAGTTGCTGGTCATGCTGTTATTGATGACAAGGCTGTTGTTTGCGGTGAGGCTCAGGCTTGCGCCGCTCGCCCAGTCCCAAAGGCTGTTGTTGCGAATTGTGATGTTGTTGGTGCCGGTCATTTGCAGGGCGCCTGAGAATCCGCCGCCAAAGACGGTGTTGTTTTCAAGAAGCGCGTTTTCAATGTAGTCGATTGCAATACCGGGGCTGGCGGAGCTTTGTTCGATGTAGGTGTTGGTGATGCGCAGGTCCCGTGAGACGGTGTCGGAGAGGTTGGGGTCGACGGTAATTGCGCGTCCGCTTCCGATGATGATGGTAAGATTATCAAAGGTGATGTTCTCGTCGTTGGATGTGCTGATGGCAATGCCGTCTGATGCGGTTGCGTTGATGATGCAGTTGCGGGTTGCAATGTTGCTGACAAGGTTGGTTGCTATCGGGTTGTCTGCCTCAATTGTTGAGCCAAGGCAGTCAAGAGTGGCGTCTCCTGAGTGGAACGTGATGCACGTTCCAATGCCGTTTTCAATGATGTCGCCGGCAATGTGGTACGCGCCGGGTGAAGTGATGTTGCAGCAGGAAGTAATGTTTGGCGAGGTGGTGCACGCTCCTGATACGGTTGCCTCACTCGCAGCATAGCTCGTAAAGCTTGACACGTTGAACACGAAAGTCCCGCCCGCGTAGCTTATTTCGGTGCATTGCGGCGGGTTGCATACCGCGAATGTTCCGTCATCCTCAAAGTCGGCGTATGCCTGAGCGTCTGTGAAGTTAAGTCCTCTCAGAGTAATTTGCGCAGTAGTGTTAAGGAAGCTGATATTTGTGCTGTTGAGCGTGCTGAGGTTGCTTGTGATGTTAAGGTTGCTCGTGCTGATGTTGGTTTGGCTGGGAAGCGTGACGGAGGGGATGATGAGGATGCTGCCGTTGGTGGTGTTAAAGAGGGTGCGTTCGAATTGGTTGTTTGCAAGGGTGGTTCCGGATTCGAGCCAGCGCGCGCTTGTTGCCGTGTTGATGGTGATGTTGGTTCCGGTGAAGGTGTTGTTTCCGCTTGAGGAGATGATGATTGCCGCATTGGTGTTGTTGACAAAGGTGTTGTCAGTGTAGGTTCCGTTGTCGCCGTTTCCGGTGATTTCGATGCCGTTGAGGTTTTGGGTGAACGTGTTGCGGTGGGCGGCGTGGGTGGTGCTAAATCCTAAAGAAAGTCCTGAATCGGTGTTTCCGCGAACGATGTTGTCGGTGATGATGGTTCCTGCGCTGGTTGTGCCGATGCCAATGCCGGTGCCGGTGTTGTTTTCTATCGTGTTTCCGGTAACGGTTGAGTTAAAGCCGCCGGCGCCGCCGATGGAGATTCCCTGCGCGTTGGAGCGGATGGTGTTGTTGGACGCGTGGGTTTGGTTGGCAAATGAGGAGATGCCCGTATCAGAGTGGTTTTCAATGAGGTTTGATGTGATGGTGTTGCCGGTGTCGCTGGTTGTCTCTATGATGCTGACGCCGCGGGTGTGGTTGGTGATGGTGTTTGAAATGAGTGTGTTGTTTTGTGCGGCGAATGCAAGGCTGAATCCGAGCCCGGTTGAGTCAAGGCCGTTCAGATAGTTTGCAAGGAAGGTGTTGTTGGTGCTGCCGGTGATGCGGAAGTTGTTGAATTGGTTGTTGAGGGCGTTGTTTCCTGCAAGGATGTTGTTTGTGCTGACCGCAACGGCGATGCCGTGGTTTTGGTTGTTTTGCGCGGTGTTGTTTTGGAAGGTGCTGTTGGAGCTTGCGAAGAGGAAGAGTCCTGCGTCGAGGTTTTCAAGTGCGCTGTTGTTGAGGGCAATGCTATTGTTTGCGTTGTTGAAGAGGAGTCCTGATTCGAAGTGGCGGAAAGTGCAGTCGCGGACGGTCACGTTGGTTGAGTTGGTGACGTTGACGCCGAAGGTGTCACTGCCGTTCGTTCCGGTGAGGGTGAAGCCGTTGCAGTTGAGGGTGACGTTGCTTGCGGTGATGTTAAAGCAGGTTCCGCCGGTGGCAAGGTCTGTTCCGAGGTTGTATTCGCCGGGGGTGTTGATGTTTTGGCAGGCAGTGATTGCGCTGGTTCCGCTTGCGGCATAGCCGGTGAAGCTGAGAACGTCAAAGGTGATGTTGCCAAAGGTTGAGGTGAGGTTTTCGCACTGGGGCGGTGGGCACGAAGCGAACGTTCCGTCGTCTTCAAAGTCAACAACAATGCTTGGATTGAGCAAAGAGAGCCCAAGAAGCGATACTCTTGCACTGGTGTTAAGGAATGATAGCGCGGTGCTGTTGAGTTGGGTGAGGTTTTGGGTGATGTTAAAGCCGAGTTCTCCTGTGCCGGGGTTGCCGACCGTGGCGGAGTTTGGAAGCGCGTAGGTTCCGGCCCACGTGACTGAGCCGTTGTGATTCCCGAAGGTAAAGTTCGTGATGGTACTGTCCGTCCCTTCAAATCCGCTTGAGGTCATCCATTGCGGGGTTTCAGAGAGGACGGTTACGTTGGTGAGCTGGATGGTTTCGCTTCCGCTTGCGGGGAAGCCACTTGAATTCTGCAAGTTGAGGCCGCCCGTGGCGTTTGCGATGTAGAGGTTTGTAACTGTAGTAATGCTGCTGTCGCTTTGGAAGGTTCCTCTGCCGTGCATAAAGATATTGGTAAGTGTGGCTTGGGCTGCGTTTGAGACGCTGATTGTGCTGGAGTTGTACGCGGTGAAGTTTTCGACTCGGGCTTCGCTTGCGGCTCCGATGGATAGTGCATCATTGCAGTGAAAGACCGTGTTGTCCTGGACGATTGCCGTGACGACGTCAGTGTATCCTGCAAGGAGGATGCACGAGCCGCCCGAAGCATCAATCGTGTTGTTGTAAAGCGTGTGGTTGATGGTTGGCGCAAAGGTGTTTCCGGTAACGCTCATTCCTCCGTTGGTGCTGTTGACCGTGTTGTGTTGGACGAGGGTTCGGTTGCCTTCAAGAAGAGTGAGGGAGGCAGGGGTGTTAATGATGGTGTTGTTTTGCGCAATGCCGTCATTGCTGAGTTCGTAGGATATTCCTGTCGCCCAGTCTACAATAATGCAGTTCTCAACGGTAACGTTGTCCGCAGAACTTACGTAAACTGCAGTGCTCGTGTTATCTCCAAGAAGGGTAAATCCTGCACAGTCGATGACAATGTTTGGCGTTGCCGTATCAATACAATTGCCTCCGCCAAGGGTTGTGCCGTCAATGTTGTTGGTGAGCGTGAGGTCGAGCGAAACGGTGCCCGGGCAGGGGTCTCCAAGGTCTTCCTGAATGGTGACGTTATTGCTCACAACGGTAGTTCCGTCGGTGTTTGGTTGTTGGTCGTTTGGTGTTACAGCGACGGTCCAGCTGTCCGTGAGGGCAAGTTCAGGGCTTGCAAGAGTTGTCATATGCCGCCGTGCGGTGCCGTCCTGGTAGAGCGCGTTAATTTGTGCTTGGCTAAGGGAGCGGTTAAAGATGATGGCTTCGTCGATGAGCCCTTCCCAGGGGTCGTCGGTTCCGTGGTAGCCGATGCCGAGTTCCGTTCCGCCGCTTGCGGGTGTTGCGGTTTGGTTGTCAACGACGGTTCCGTTGACGTAAAGGACGCTTTGCGTGCCGTTGAATGTGTAAGTGACCAAGTGCCATTGGTTAAGGGCAAGTGCGCTTGGGTCGGTGACTGCGCCAAAGAGCGTAAGTTGTCCCGCGTCAAGGCCAAAGAAGGGGGAATCGTCGCCGAATTCCATAATGACGTTGAATGCGTCAAATGCGCCGCCGGTGTAGCGCACCCACGCGCTCAGCGTGTACGGGTCGCTTGGCCCGTCAAGGTCTGCAGTGATGGTGTCATCAAGCCCGTCGAACTGGTAGGCTCCGCCGACTTGTCCAAGGGTGGTCCAGGCAGGTTCTTGCCCGCTGACATTATCGCCCAAGGTGACGGTGCGGTTGCTTGTGCGGTAGTCGCGAAGCCCGCCGATTGCGGTGTTGCTCGAGTTTGTTTCAAAGGGCAGGTTAAGGAGTGTTATGGATGTTCCGTTGATGCGCCAGTCCGTGATGTTTTGGACAGGGTCTGCGTCCGCGTCGGTTGCATTGACAATCACGACAGTCAGGTTTTCTTCGGGCGAGGACGTGTTAAGGGCCGCGCCCGAGCCGTCAGTACTGTTGAGGATGACTTGGGTGATTGAGGGAGGCGTATTTCCTGCGCTGGTTTCACTCGCAGCATAACTTGTAAAGCTGGACACGTTAAATGTGTAATTCTCTCCATCATATGCTATTTCATCGCACTGGCTGCCGATTGCACAAACTGCAAACGTGCCGTCATCTTCAAAGTCGACAAGCGGTTGCGGGTTTGTGAAGCTGAGGTCTCGCAACGTAATTATGGCACTTGTGTTCATCGCAGTGATGTTTGTGCTGTTGAGGTAGCTGTTGTTGAGCGATATGTTGAGTTCGTTTTTGGTGACATTGAGGGTTCCCGCAAGGCTGAAGTTAAGGGGGATGTTGATGCTGCCGTTCAAATTCTCAAAGGTGGTATTTGTGAAGTTTGTAGTATTGCTTCCAATAACGGAAATCCACTGAGATACATTGACGATTCTGGTATCAGTAAAGAAGTTTCTGTCTGCGCCGCCTCCGCCACTGCCTCCGCCGCCGGGAGTTGTTCCTATGTTGATTCCAAAGCTGTTTGTTCCTGAGGTTGAAATGGTATTGTTGTTCCATTGCGAGTTGTTTGTGAAGGATGAAACGCGGATACCGTGGCTTGTGGTTCCTTCTGAGTGAACGATGTTGTTTTCAAAGGTGTTGTTGTCTGATGTCCACGAGTTCACAATGCCGAAATTGTTTGTGCCGGTTCCGCGTGCAGTGATATTATTGTTTCGGATGTTGTTTCTGTATGCAGAGAATTCAACTTTAAGGCCGTGGTTGTTGTTTGTTCCGTTTGTAATGATTGTGTTAAATGTTGCGTTGTTGTCATCAGAGTCGGAGTCGATGATAAGTCCCCAGTTCCAGGAGCCGGTTCCGTTGGTTGCAATGTCATTTTGGGTGATGAGGTTTTCATCAGAGTCGCTTGAGACGTAGATGCCCTGCGCGTCAAGGTCTGTTGCAAATGGGCGCACGATATTTGAACTGACGGTGTTTTGGCGCGAGGAGAATACACGTATGCCGATGTTTCTGCCTGTTCCGTCAGTTGAAACGCTGTTGCCGTGGACAAGGGTGGTGTTGCTGGAATCAACGCGGATGCCGGAATTGTTTGAGAGTGCAACTCCGCTTCCTGCCGTTCGGACAGTGTTGTTTTGGATGGTGTTGTTAAGGGAGCTGAGGAGCTGGATTCCGTGGTTGTTGTCGCTTCCGTTTGTTTGGATGGTGTTGTTAATGACGCTGTTGTTGTTGCTGTTGGAGAAGAGGCGAATGCCGACATTTGTGGAAGTTCCGTTGGTTTCGACCGTGTTTGATGCAACAGTGTTGTTCTGCGCGGCAGTAAAGAGGTCTATTCCGATGTTATCGCTTCCGTTTCCCGTGGTCACAATAAAATTGTTGGCAACGTAATTGTTGTTTGCGGACGGGTTGAGTGCGATTCCGACGGAATTGTATTCTCCGTTAGTTTGGATGGTGTTATTGGTTATGTTGCTGGAGTCTGTTGAGCGAAGGAGAATGCCAAAGCGTTGGCTGCCGAGCGCGCTTCCTGCGGCGATGTTGCAGTTTTGGATGGTGATATTTTGCCGGTTTTCTGCGAAGATTCCGTGGCTGTCGAAAAGGCCGTCGGTTCCGTATTCGACGGTGAATCCCGCGCAGTCAAGCACAAGGTTGCTTGCCTGGATGAGTATTCCGGTCTCCGGGCAGGTGACGTTTTGCGTGAGCGTGTATGTTCCGTTGATGAGGAAGGGGCAGTCGTCTGCGGATGTTCTCTGTGCCGCGCTGTGGCTGGTGAAGTGGCTTACGCTGAAGGTGAATGTTTGATTGCTGTCGTTGATGATGGTGCAGGTTGGCGCGCGGCAGACGGCGAATATGTTATCGTCGTTGTAGTCAACACGGGGTCGCGGCTCTGTGAACGGGGCGTTAAGGAGCGTGATGATTCCGCTTGAGTTGAGCGCACTCACATTGGCCGTGTTAACAAATGTGCGGTTTTCAAAGAGGTTGATGTTGTTGCGCCCTAGTGTTGTCGCTCCGCTCAGGGTAAATGAGGTGATGTTGACGCTGCTGTTTGGGCCAAGGAACCAGGTATTGTTGAACTGTGTTGTGCTGCCTGCAAGAGTGTTTATCCAGTACTGCGTGTTATTAAGCGTCGTGTTGACAAAAGAGTTGTTGGTCTGTGCTGCTTCAATGCTGAGCGCATAGGTTGCTCCGTCAGCCGTGCTGACATTGTTTCCGATGAACAGATTATTATTTGATGTGCTGGTGAGCCAGATGCCTCTGCTGCCGGTTCCGTTGACAAAAAGCGTGTTGTTTTGAGCGGTAACTCTGATTCCCGCATCAAGTGATATTGCGCCGTGGCTGCCTCCGGTGCCTGTTACGCGTACTTGATTATTGGTGATGTTCGCCGTGTCTACGGTGCCAAAGTAAATGCCGAAATTATCGGAATCCGCGCCGAATCCGAAGACGCTGAGAATATTGTTAGTGACTGATTGGTTATTTCTTACTCCTGAACTGAAGTCAAGCCCGTAATGGCAGCAGTTTGCCCCTTCAACCGACAGGGCGTTATTGTTGACGATGACGTTGCTGCCGTCGATAATGAATCCTTCATTGCAGCAGTCACTTCCGTTCACGGATACATTGTTTGATTCGATGGTCCAGCTGTGCCCTGCGCCGTTGATTGCGTAGTTGCAGCACGTTCCTGTGCCGTCATCATCTGCAACTATGCGGTTGTTGCGAACGCTGACATTGATATTGTTTACGGTGGATACGGTAATTGCTTCCATACAGCATCCGCCGCTCCCGTTTGCAATGATGGTGTTATTCTCAACTGTGCTGTGAGATGCGTCCCAGTCAAGGCCGAATGCCGAGCCGCCGGTTGTTGCAAAAACGTCAACGCTGTTGTTAATGACGGTGAATCGTTGGCCGTCAATCAGAATGCCTGTTGGCTGTACTCCTCCGCGAACAACAAAGGTATTGTTGCGAATTGAGTAGTCAACGCCGAATCCGGCAAAGCCGATAACGTAGTTTGTGTCTGTGAATGAGAACGTGTTGTTCTCAATGAAATAGTTGCTTCCGTCAGTGAGTGAGCCGTCGTTTGACGAAGTGCTTGTGCGTGTAATTGTGCTGTTATGGAGCGTGATTCCCGTGCCGTTGCTGTCGAGCCCTTTTGTGAGCGTCAGTCTCTGCATACGGATGTTGGTTGAATTAATGATGGTAATTGGGTCAATCGGTGCAAAGTCTTCAAGGGTTACCCCGTCGCACTGTACGAAGGTGATGTGGCTTGCGGCGGGGCTGGTGAGCGTGCCTCCCGGGCAAGCAGGGCTTGCACCTGCCCCTCCGTAGTAGAATACTGCGCTTCCGTTGATGGTATTGGTGGTTGAGATATTGTGGCCGATGGCAACAGACGGTGTATAAGGGAAGTTAAGGGATGTTCTGCGGATATTAATTCCGTTTCCTGTCCCGATAAGCGTGATTGTGTTTGCATCCAACGTAACGTTGCGCGACGATGTGCTCAGGCTGATACCGGTGCCTCCTGTTACGGTATTGGAGATAATATAAGTCGAATTAGTGGCAGTAAGGGATATGCCTGTCGAGAGGTTGGCGTTGATGTTGTTTTGGAATATGCGGTTTTCTGATACGTTATTCGACACGGTTCCTGAGGCGCCAAGAGACAGGGTTCCCGTAATCGTGTTGTTTTCGATGCTGTTGTTTATTATTGTCGAGCCAAGAATTCCGAAGAGAGCGATGCTCCCGTTGAGTGCATTTTGGTTTAGGGTAACGTGGCGCATATCGCCGCTTGCGCGGATACTGCCCATTTCAATTGTATTGTTTGAGAAAAGAAGCGGCCCAACAACGTTAAGCTGAAGCCCGAAGTTTGTACCTCCTGTACCTTCCGCGTAGAGAACATTGCCTGCGATGGTGGCGTTTGCCTCTCCTCCGGTGATGTTGAGTGCGGCATTGCCTCCGGTGCTTCCTTCCGCGTAGATATTGTTGTTTTGGAGTTTAACGAATGTTGTTCCCGAGAGTTCGACGCCGCGGTTGCGTTGGGTTCCGTTTGCACGGAAAATGTTGTCGTGGACGGTTGCGTTTCTTGTTCCGCTCAGGATGAGCCCGACGAGATTGCTCCCGCCCGTAGTTCCGTCAACAACGTCGCAGTTTCGTATGGTGATGTTTTCTGCTGAACCGACAGTAATGCCGAAGTTGCCGGTTCCCGCGCCGGTGTTGTAGGTGAGAGTGAATCCAAGGCAGTCAAGGATGGTGTTGCTGACCATACTGGTAATGCAGGTTCCGGCGGCGGAGATTGCTCCGCTGAGCGTGCACGTGTTTCCGTCTGTTCCAAGGCAAGTGGTGCAGTCGCCGCAGTCTGTGCACACGACGGAAATGGTTTTCCCGCCGGAGACGGAGGGCGTGTCTTGAGCGGCTGTTTGGGGGGCGGTTGATTCCGTTTGTTGTTCAAGTGTTCCGCGAAGCGGCTGTTCGGGTTCGGGCGCGGTTTTTTCTTCAGAGACGGCAGTCTCAGAAGTAATTGTTTCTGTGGGAGTATGGCTAAAAGAAGTAATGCTCGTGAACGTTATTGGTTTTGCAATCGTGTTCGTTCCGTCGCTGACCGTAATGGTTGCCGTGTATTCCTGCCCGGTTTCTGGCGGTGCGGTGAAGGTAAGTGTGTATCCTTGAGTTAAAATCGCAGGGTCGTCAGAAGTGAAGGAGAGCACGTCTCCTTCGGGGTCGCCGAAATAGTCAAGCAGTTGGAGTGAGCTTGTTGTGCCGTTGACAAGAACCTCGCTGCTGATTTGGTATGGCGGCTGGTTGAGTGTTTGAAGGCCGCTTGGGCCGTATGCGTGCAGCGTGGCGAGTGCAAAGACCCAGACAAAGAAGAGAGCAAGCAGTGCAACTGCTCTCCAACTACCTCTTTTATACATATACCATTCCCCTTTACGCACAAAAAGAATTTTTGAGTTTATAAAGCTTCCGAGAATTACTTTTTAAACTTCTTGTCAAATTCGCGCAGGAGCCGGTTTGCGCTTTTGACTTCTGAACTGAGTTTTTTGAGTGTGGTGTGGAGTTCTTGGGGTTTTACGATTTGCAGTGATTGCGTTTTTGGGGGTCGTGTCCTGCGTCCAAGGATGATAACTGCAAGAACAACTGCTAAAATGATTATTCCAAGCACTGCAAGTACTGCAGTTGAAACAGACCGTCCTTCTCGCGGTTCGGAAATGCTTTGTCCGACCAAGGGGCGCGCCTGTTGAGGGGGCTCTGTTAAGGTTTGGCTTTCGGCCGTTTGTGTTTTTTCTTGGGTTTGTGCAGGAACGGGGACAGGTGGTTCTTGCGAACGTGCAACGGTTGGCCAGCTGACCGGTTGCAATACTTGCGGAACGTTGCGGGTAATGTTTGCGTTGCGGAAGAGGTTTGTTCCTCCGCCGCCTCCTCCGCCGCCGACGGGCGCGGGTGGTGGGATAAATGGCGTGGTCACGGCGGTTCCTTGGAACGCGCTTACGGTTGTATTGTCGCCCGTCAGATTCGTGAACGTGACGTTGACCGTGTTGTTCAGAACGCCTGAAGTCATCGCTGAACTAACATTAACGGTAATGTTGAGTGTCGTGCTCGCGCCGGGTGTCAAATTGCCAAGCGAGAACGTGTTGTTGCCGAGCGTTGGCGCAGGGCTTGAGCCGTTAAATGTGATGTTCACATCATACCCTTCAATGACCGTGATGTTGTACGCGATTTCATCACCCGCATTGGTGACCGTTACTGTATAGCTCAGCGTGCTTCCGTTGTTCACAGGGTCAGGTGAGTCAGTCTTTGTTACCGTAAGTGTGGCAACGCCAAGTACCGTTGTAAGTTCTGAATCATTCGCGCTCGTTGTTCCGCCGGTACTGTTTTGGAATGAGACGTCATACGAGTTGTTGAGGACTGTTCCGTTTGTCAAAGTTGAGCCGACGATGACGGTGATGTTTATCGTGGTCGTGCTGCCGTTGCTCAGATTGCCCAAGTTCCACGTGTTGTTGCCAAGGTCGGGCGCAGGGCTTGATGAAGCAAAGCTCACGCCCGCAGAATAGCTTTCAACAACAGTCAGGTTCTCAGCAGTCGCATTTCCCGTGTTGTTAATCTCGATTGTGTAATTGAGCGCGGTTCCGCGAACAACCGGGTCAGGAGAATCAATCTTGTCAAATGTGAGGTTAATGATTCCCGTACTTGCGCTTTCTGCAGCCGCATAGCTTGTAAAGCTTGAAACGTTGAAGATGAATGTGCTTCCGTCATAGCTGACTTCGGTGCACTGGGGTTCAGGGCAGGATGCAAATGTGCCATCGTCTTCAAGGTCGGCAATTGGTGCGGGGTCAGTGAATGCGATTGCGTTTAGGGTAAGTTGTGCTGATTGGTTAATGAAGCTAAGGTTGGTGCTGTTGACGAAGCTGTTGTTGAACGATATGTTAAGCCTGCTGCGGTTGAGATCTTGCGTTCCGTTGAGGTTAAAGAGGTTGGGGATGCGGATGCTGCCGTTTGGAGTGGCAAAGGTTGTGTTGGTGAGGTTGGTGAAGGTGAACGCACTTGAGTTAATCCATTCTGCGGTGTCGTTAAGAAGTGTGTTAGTGAACTGAGAGTTGTTTGCATTGAGGATGAGGATGCCGTAGCTGAGCGTGCCGCGGGCAGTGATGTTGTTGTCGGAGAACGTGTTATTAAAGAGGCGGGCGCCGCTCAGCTGGAAGCCGTGGTTTTGGCTTGTTCCGTTGGTGGAAATCGTGTTGCCGAAAATGGTGCTGTTGTCAAGACTGACCGTTGGGCCGTTGAGACGGATGCCGTCATTTGCGCCTTCAACTCCGGTCGTGCTGATGGTGTTGTTTTCAATGGTGAGGCGGGCGACCATGGTTCCGCCGGCGGTGTTGATGTCAATTCCCCTGTTCCTGTTTCGTCCGCTGGTCGCAATGACGTTGCGTGCAATGGTTGAGTCTATGATGCCGCGGGTCTCAATTCCGTAGTTATCTGTCTCGTTGCTTGTGCGAATGGTGTTGTTTTCGATGCGCAAAAGGGTGGCTCCTCCGGTTGGGCGGATGCCAACGTTGCTGCTGCCTGCTCCAAACGTCCAAACCGTGTTGTTGGTGACATTGACCGTCCGTATTGCGCTGGTGAAAGCAATGCCGAAGTTTGACCCGCCAAAGTCGGTGAGAACAATGTTTGATGCGACGGTGGTATCATTGGTAGTTCCGGTGAATCTGATTCCGACATTTGAGCCGGATGTGGTTGCGTTGGTGGTAATGTTGTTCTGGAAGATGGTGCTGTTTTCAGTGGTTCCGGTGAACTGTATGCCGAAGTTTGAGCCGGTGCTTGCACTGTTGGTGCGGATGGTGTTGTTTGCTGCGGTGATGTTGTTTTTGGTCACCGTTATTTGGATTCCGCGGTTCGAGCCGGAGTTGCCGCGGGCATCGAGTGTGTTTGCGGCGATGACAGCGTGGTGCAGTTGTCCTGAGTCAAGCTTGATTGCGTCGTTTGCCCCACCAAAGGTGCTGTTGGTGCTGATGCGGTTGTCGGTGATGGTGATGCGCTCGTTGGGTCCCGCATCAAAGTCTATGCCGACGTCCGTGCCGGTGAACCCGAATACCTGGATAGTGTTGTTGGTAATTGTGAGGTTTGTTGCGCGCACAAGCTCAATTGCACCGTTGGAGCCGCTTCCTGAGCTGTTGACAAGAATGGTGTTGTTCGAAATCACCGAGTTGTTTACCGTGCTTTCAAGGTCAAGGCCGCGCGCAGAGCCTCCGGTGTCATTCACAAGGAGGGTGTTGTTTGCGAACGTGAGAAGTATCGCATCTATTGCGCGAACGCCGCGCGAAGCGCCTCCGGTTCCGTTGACGGTTATCATATTGTGTTGGAGTGAGATGTTAACGGTTCTGTCAAGGAAGAGCCCGAAGTTTTGCTCGCTGCCGTTGGTTCTGAGGCTGGAGCGGGTGAGTGTTGCGTGTGAGACGTTGGTGAAGTTGACCGCGGACTCAAATGCGCCAAGTTCTGTGCCGCTTGCGATGGTGCAGTTTTGGATGGTGATGCCGGTTTTATTTTCTGCAAGGATGCCGGATGTTCCGGTGGTTCCGTTTGTGTTCCATTCAATGGTGAATCCTGCGCAGTCCAGTATTGCGTCTCCTGCGGTGAACTCAACTGCAGTAGCGGGGCAGGTGATGTTTTGCGTGAGCGTGTAGGTTCCGTTGATGAGGAATGGGCAGCCGGTGCTGCTGACAGTCTCGCTCGCAGAGTGGCTCGTGAAGTGAGTGACGTCAAAGATGAATGTTCCACCGGCAAAACTGACTTCAGTGCAGTCAGGAGGGCTGCAGGCAGCAAATGTCCCGTCGTCTTCAAAGTCAACGAGCGGTTGCGGGTCGGTGAATGCGATGTTGTAGAGTGTTATTTGTCCTGTTGCGTTCAGCCAGCTTGCGTTGCCGTTTGAGCTGTTAAGGAATGAGTTGTTGTAGCTGACGTTAAGGTGTGCAGCGGTAAGGTCAACGCCGGTTGGCACATCTGATGCGTTAACAATCAAAATCGTACCGTTGCTTGCGTTAAAGAGGATGTTGCGGAGCGTGTTGTTGGTTATTGCGGTTGTTGTTTGTATCCAGCTCGCGCCTGAGCTGGTGTTGATGGTGAGGGTGATGTTGTCAAAGGTGTTGTTTTGCGGTGGCGCGCTGACTTGGCCAAAGCGCAAGGGGACGCCGGTGTTTGTTGCAATGCTGACGTTCGTGAGGTTGTTTTGCCCTGCTGCTTCGCGAATCATAACAACCCAGTTATCGAAGCTTTCAAAGTAGGAGTTGGTGATGGTTGCGTTGACTGCGCGGTCAAGGTCAAGGCCGAATCCGGATGTGGTGACCGCGCTGACGTTGTCAACGAGCGTGTGGTTCGTAAAGACAAGGCGGAACGCGTCGCCAAAGACGCCGCGGAACTGGCTGTTGCGCACGGTAAGGTTCTCAAGGGTGACGATTTCAATTCCCTGGTCGTTCGTTGCAATGCCGCTGACGTTTTCAAAGAGGTTGTTGTTGCTTTGAATCTCAAGCCGTATTGCTTCTGAGCTGTCCGTGAGGGCAGTGTAGTTGCGGACAACATTGTTGCTGCTGTATGCTTCGAACCAAAGGCCGTAGAAGCTGTCGCTGATGCCGGTCAGGTTTTCAAGCGTGTTGTTTGACGAGTTAAACAGGGTGGCTCCCGAGCCGACATCTCCTCGCAGGGTGCTGTTGTGAACGAGGTTGTGGTATGCGTGGTTCATGCGGAGCGCGTCGGATTGGCTGTCGCTGTCCGCAACCGCGCTCGTGTTTACAATAACGCTGTTGTTCGTGTAATTGAGGAAGATGTTGTGGGGCTGGAACGGGTCAGGGCTTCCCAAAAGAACGTTGCAGTTGCGGATGGTGATGTTGTTTCGCACGCTTGCAACAATGCCGTATGTTTCATCATCAACATTGGAGTGGTTGATGAAAAAGCCCGCGCAGTCAAGTTCAACGTTATCGGCATTGATGATAACGGCAGTCCCGTCACACGTGAGGTTCTCAGTCATCATTGCAGATTGGTTAAGGAGAGTGGGGCAGGTGAATGTGAACGGCCCTTCACTTGCCGCATATCCTGTGAAGCGTGATACGTTAAATGCAAACGTGCCTCCCGTGTAGCTGATTTCGTCGCACTGGCTGCCGATGGAGCAAACGGCAAACGTGCCGTCGTCTTCAAGGTCAACGAGCGGTTGCGGGTTGGTGAAGGGGAGTCCAAAGAGCGTGATGATTGCGCTTTGGTTGAAGAAGGGATAGGTTGCGGAGTCAAGGAGTGTTCGGTTGTTTTGGATGAATAAGTCAACGGTTTCAACGGTAAAGAGGTCGCTTATGGTTGCGTTTCCGGGGATGCGGATGCTTCCTGCGCTGCGGTTAAGGAAGGTGGTGTCGTTGAACTGGTTGTTCGTGGTTCCGCCGGAGCTGATGTCTATCCACAGGTTTGTGCTTTCAATGACGGTTTGGTTGAAGAAGGTGTCGGTGGTTCCGGTAAGGAAGATGCCGGTTTGCGTGTTGGTGAGATTGGTGTTGATGAGGGTGATGTTTGTGGTGGTGTCAAGTGATGCGCCGGTGAGGGGGTCTGTGACGTTGGTGTTGTTAAAGATGATGTTGGTCGTGTCAACGGCGCTGAATGGGCCGACGTCTATGCCGGTGGTGGCAATTTGTTGGAGGGAGTGGTTTGTGATGAGGTTTGCGTTTGAGCCTCCGACGACGATTCCGCGGTCGGCGACGGTTATGCTGTTGTTGGTGATGTTACTCGTTTCAACAAGGAGTATTTGGATTCCCGCATCAAGCGTGCTCGAGATGGTATTGTTGTATGCGCGGCTGTTTGAGGTGACGTGGAAGATGATGCCATTCTCATCACCGTCGTGGGTGTTGGCAAAGACGTCAACGTTTTGTGCGTCCTGTTCGACAAGGATGCCTGAGTCGGGCGCGCTTGCCGCGGTTCCGTAATAGCCGAATTGGATGAGGAGCGGTTGTTCAATTTGGTCAAGTTCTGCAAGGGGGATTACGAAGAGGACGGTCTTGTGTTCGTAGAGGACAAGGGCGGTGTACGTGAAATTTTGGGTGCCCCAGCGGGTGTCATGAGCGGTGACCCGATAGGTTTTGTTGGTGATTCTGATTTCCGCCCAGTCTTCGTTCGGGTCGTAGGTGTTATCAACGCCGATGTCAAGGAATGCGGTAAGATGGGTGGAATTGGCGGTGATGGTTGCCGTGACGGGTCCTGCCGGGTGGTTTGAGGAAGGGTACCAATGGTCGGAGTGGTATTGGGTTTCTCGAGGGGCATAGGGAAAGTGGCCGTTATCCGGCCACGAGAAGGGAATGCCAAGGAGGTCTTCTTCTGCGGCAATGAGGCGCAGGGTTTGCCCGGGTTTTGGGAATGTGAGTTCGGTTGTGGTGTGGTGGGCGCTGATGACGTCGTGGTCGTTTGCCGCAAGTTTTGAGGTTGGCTGCGTTTTGTTTGAAGGCGCGTCAAGCGCGGCAGAAGGTGCCTGCCCGTCGAGGAGTGCAAGGTCAATATGTGCGGTGTCCGTGCCGAAGTGGGCGAGCCTGATTGCCGTGGCGGGTTGTGGCAGGAGGAGTGTTTTTTCAGTGTATGTTCCGGGGAAGTGGAGTTCGCCCGCGTCCTGCCAGTCTGTTCCGTTCCAGAGCGTGACGGCAAATGATTCTATTCCGTTCTCGATAAGGGTGTTTTGGGTGACTATGCTATTGTCGTCGTTGAAAAGGCGGATTCCCCAGTTGAGGTTGAATGCTGCGCGGTTGTTTCTGAGGGTATTGCTGCTGCCCCCAGCGAGCATAATGCCGCTTTGGGTGTGGTTTTCAAGCGTGTTATCTGTAAAGGTGCAGTTGGTGCAACTGCCTCCGGATGAGCTGAGGATGCCGATGGTGTTGTTGAATGCTGTGTTGTTGGTGAAGCTGGAGTTTTCAGTGCGCCTGATGTTAAGGCCGTTGTCCCAAAAGGACAGGAGGCAGTTTCTGACAATGATGTTATTGAGGGATGCGACACTGCTGTTGTCGATGAGGATGCCTATGGTGCCGACCCCCTCGCTTCCTTCGATGAGGAATCCTTGGCAGTCAAGGTTAACGTTGTCAACGGTGATATTAATGCACCCGTCCCCACCGATGACGCCGGGGTCAGAGATATCATTGGCAAGAGTGTACGCACCGGAGGTTTGGATGGTGCAGCAATCAGTTAAGGGGTTGCCGCACGACGACCCTGCTGCGCTGGTCTCGCTCGCAGCATAACTCGTGAAGCTCGAGACGTTAAAAACAAACACTCCTCCCGCATAGCTTGTTTCGTTGCAGGTCGGCGAAGTACAAGAGGCAAACGTTCCGTCATCCTCAAAGTCAACAAGGATTTGCGGGTCGGTGAAAGGAAGTCCGCTGAGTGTAACTCGTGCGGTTTCGTTAAGGAAGGTGAGGTTGGTTGTGTTGACAAAGCTGAGGTTGCTTGTGATTGCAAATGTGGTTGTATTGACGCTTGCGTTTTGTGTTGTTGCGTTGATTGGCTCAAGGTATTCAATGGTTCCGAAGGAGGAATTTACGGTGAGGTTGGTGAAGATGTTGTCCGTGCTGTTTGAGAGGTTGAGGAGGAATGTGCTGTTGACAAGGGTGATGTTGAAGAATGTGTTGTTGTATGCGTTTTCAAGCTGTATTCCTGTGTGGCGAGCGCCGGTGAGGTTGACGATGGTTGTGGTGAACGTGTGGTTAAAGCCGCGCTGGATGCGGATTCCTGTTGAGCTTGTTCCAAGGCCGAGGATGGAGAGGTTTGCAAACGTGATGTTGCTTTGGATTTGGCTTCCTGATGTTGATTGGAGCCAGAGCCCGCGGCTTAAGGTGGTGCCGTTGACGACCACAGTATTGTTTGCAACTGTTGCGTTGCCGCCGCGTTGCGAGAGGAGAAGGCCGTTTGCCTGGGCGGAGTGGACGCTGATAGTGTTGTTTGCGATGGTGTAGTTTTGGACGATGGTGGCGGAGAGCCCGTTGATGATAAGGCCTGCTTGGCGGCGCGAGACAGTGTTGTTGAAGATGTAGTAGTTGTTTCCGGTCGACGTGAGCAGTTCTCCCTGAGTGACGGTATTGTTGGTGATGGTAAGATTATTGCCGGTGATGCTGATGGTTGAGTTTGCGTTGCTGTCTTGGAGTGTGTTTGTGATTCCTGATGCGGCGGTGAGCGAAACCGCGTTGCCGGTCATATTGCGGACGTTCACGCGCGTGACGGTAAGGTTGCTTGCGGCAACGCTGATTCCGATGGTGCTGGTTGCGCCGGCAGGAGTGTCAAAGATGGTCACATTGGTGATGTTTCCTGTTGACCTGCTGTCCTGGATGTGGATGCCTTCTGCGTTTGCCGAACCGCCCGACGTACTTCCCCGAACATCAGTAATTGTTAGATTTTCTATGTGGAAAAAAGGAACACGGTTAAGGAATATTCCGTAACCCGTGTTGTCATTGGTTGCATCACTGGCAGGCCCGATGGTGCCGATGGTTCCGCCGATAATGCGAAGCCCGCTTACCGTGTCTGCCTGGATTCCGCGGGTGAAATTGATTAAACTGGAGTTAATGATGGTGGCGCCGTTGGCAAAGACTTCAATGCCGTATTCGAGGTCTGCTCCGTTTGCATCTCCAACAATGGTGAACCCGTTGAAGTCAAGGGTGATGCCGTCGGCTGCGATAGTGATGCAGGTGCCGTCAAAGGGGCCGATGTCGTTGGAGAGTTGGTATGTTTCTCCCGGAGTAAGAAGGGTGTCCGGGCAGCTGGTGACGGGTGTGAGGCTGATGCTTCGTTCTGAAGAAATGGACGATGGTGAGGAAGGCGGCAGGGGCGCATCGCTTGTTGCATAGCCGGTGAGCGCGCTTGGAATTGAGCGTGTCGCAAGGGGTTGTGCGCGGGGGGGCGGTGATTGTTGCGGTGCAAGGTATGGCGGTGGCAGGCTTGCGGTTGCGAATGCGGATGGTGATTGTTGGAAGAATTCAGGGGTTTCATCAAGTGCGAGAAAGGAGAGCGCGCCGATTGCTGCAAGAAGAACTATTCCTACGACTGCAAATTCCACCCCTTTCATCTTTTGCAATGAGATAAAGCAGACTATATAAACATTTCGTCGAGAGAAAAAATGAAAGAAATCAGCGGATGCGCTCGAATTCTGAAATGATAAACCACGCAAAGAGTATCATAACGAGCGCTCCTGCGAGGATGTACCAAAGCCCGTCCTGGACGTCTACTGCGAGCGAGCGATAAATGCCGAATCCTAAAAGGCCGGTGCCGAGCCAGAGGAACTTGTCAAGGACCATTTTCATGATGTCAAATTCTTCTGCGCCGCTGAGTCTGCGTTTGACTTTTGCCATAACTAGACCACCTTGAGGACGAATGTTTTGCTTGCGTAGCTTTCGAATTCCGGTGCTGCCGAGCAGGCCTGGTCTCCTTTTGCTTTGTAGATGTTGATTTCCATACTGTACGTGTCGGGGCGGACGTTGCGCACTTGCATAACTGCATCGTAAACATCGCCTTCGTAGTTTTTGAGGTCGAACTGGGCAAGGAGCGAGGTGAACCAGTTTGCTTCTGAGTTGACTTGGCTTACATATCCTTGTCGTTCAAAGTCGTAGCCGCCGACTGCGACGGGACCGGGTTGTCCGCGGACGCATTCTCCGCCGGGCGTGAATGGTTGGAGGCAGCGGACTTCGACGCGGAAGCAGACGCGGTCTCCGTCAGGGTTTGCCGCGGTGTTTCGGACGCCGACGAATGTTCCTTCAGGTCGTCCGATGGAAACTTGTTCGGGCGGCGGGAAAACAAGCAGGTCTCCGCCTGTTCGGACTTGGTCTCTGATTTGTTCTTTGATGTTTGAGAGTTCTTTTGAGACGAGTTCGGTTCCTGCGCCGAATTGTTTTTTGATGAATCCGATGCCAAGGCCAAGGACGGTGATTGCGATGATGAGAACGACGATTGCAGTGATGGAGAGTTCAAGTGCTGCTTTTTTGTTTCTCATTATTTCCCTCTTTTGTGGTGTTTTAAAGTACAGTTCTGTATATAAATATTGCGTCGTACTTTTTCATCTTTCAGGGCATATCCGTTCTGATTACTGACGTCTGAGAACTGACCACCGACAACCAACCACTAACCACCAACTACCAACCACTGTTTTTACGCTTCGGTCCACGTTTCATATGTTGAGCTGGTGTGCGGGTGTGCTTCGCAGGTGCATTCGGTTTTTCCGCCGGTTACGGTAAATGCGCAGTCAAGTGAGGGGGTGGAGAAGTCGCCGCGGGAAATAACGAAAATGCCGTTGCGGTTGCCGTAGAGGTTCATGCGAAGGAAGGTTATGCGGGCAATGCCGGGCGGCATGCGAATCGTGCTGTGTGCGCCAAGGGAGAGGAGGGTTTCTTCGGGGTTGTTTTGGTTGAGGTTTCCGGTAACGATATCAACGGTTCCAAGGTAGCGGTCCATACCGAAGTTAAGGGATGCAACGCGGTTCTCGCCGTTTGTGCGAAAGCCGCTGGTAACTTCAAGGGGCAGGTGTGCGATGGAATCGTAGAGTTCTTGTGCGGTCTGCCCGCAGGAGGAGGGAAATTGGAAGGTGACTGTTCCAAGGAGTTTGTTTGCAACGTGGTCAAGCGTGTGTGCATAGAGCGCAGGTTCTTCTTCGGCAATTACTGCACCGGTAATCGTCGGCATACGCATATCAAGTTGCAGGAGCGTAAAGAGTGTGATGAAAAAAAAGCTGAGCGTGATGATGACCGGGTGCCGCATTGTTCCTCTTTTTGTTGTATTTGAAGAACTGTGCATTTATAAGCTTTCGGGCAATAAGTTTTTGAACAGTGTTTGAATGACGAAGAAAATGAGTCTTTTCGAGGAATGTATGCAGGGGGAGTGGCCGAAAAAGTTCATAACCGGAAGCACGGTTGGGCGTTACGTAACAAGTCCGTTTCTTGTCTGGTGTGATTTTTTCGCGCCAAAGGATGCGAAAGACCCGCCAAGTGCGTATTTGCACGTCCTCTTTGAGCGCGGTATTGCGCACGAGAAAAAAGTTCTGGACGAGCAATTCGGCGATGCGCTGAAAATTGATGCGCCGAGTTTTGAGGAGGGTTTTCGTAAGGTGCTTGAGCTTTGCGGTCAGGGCGCCAAAGTTCTGACGCAGGCGCCCTTCTTTTTCGTGCCCGAACAAATCGAGGGCATTTTTGACGTTTTGGAAAGAAGGGAAGGCAAAAGGAGCATTTTTGGCGACCATTATTACATTGTCAAGGAGATTAAGAGCGCGAAGAATATGAAGCGCGAGTATATCCTGCAGGCCGCGTTCTACAATTATCTGCTCGGTAAAGTTCAGGGAGTAACGCCTGAAGTATTCTTCCTTATTGACCGAGAAGGAAAAGAGCACTCGTATGAGTACTCGCAATTTGAAGCAGAGCTCAAAAACATTCTTGATGACATTCACGCAATCGCGCGCGGCAAGGACGTGTCGCCGACGGCAAAGGCGTGCAAGTGGCCGTGGGAGTCATATTGTATAAAGCGCGCGGTGGACGCTGATGATGTTTCAATTCTGCCAAGTGTTGGCGCGTCGGCAAAGGAGAAGCTGAACGCACAGGGAATTTTTACGGTAAGGGACGTTTTGGAGAAGGATTTTGACGGTGAGCTCACATCGACAACAAAGGAAAAAATCAGGACGTACGCAAGGGCGTTTGTGGAGAAGAAGCCGCAAATTATTGAGGTGCCAAAACTGCAGCAGTCAGATGTTGAGTTGTTTCTTGATTTTGAGGGAACGGACGAGCTCGAATCGGAAGAGGGAATGGTAAAGGTGGATTATCTCATCGGCGTCCTGAAGCGGGAAAACGGCAGCGTATCATTCCATCCGTTTGTTTCCGAGAACTTGCAGGGTGAGAAGCAGATGCTTGATGAATTTCTTGAATTTATGAAACAATATCCGAAGGCGCCGATTTACCATTACGGCCCGTATGAAAAGACGCATATGCGCGCGCTTGGGGAAAAGTATGGCATCAATTTGTGGCCAATCATCAAGCGGATGGCCGACATATTATATGTAGTGCGAAAGTGTGTCGCGTTCCCGACGATGGGCAATTCGCTCAAAGACATCGGAAAGTTTCTTGGCTATGAGTGGCGGGGAATGGCGGACGCGCAGGAAAGCATTGTACTCTACCTTGACTTTCTCAGAACAAAAGACAAGAAGATTCTGCAGAAAATTATTGACTATAACGAAGATGACGTGCGGGCAACGATGGTTGTAAAGGATTATTTGGCGCAAATTAGTGACAAACCTTAAGTCCCTTCTTCTCCAAATATTTCTGATGATATTCTTCCGCAGGGTAAAACGTTCCCGCAGGAGTAATTTCAGTAACAATTGTTTTCTCGCTTTTTTTCTGCATCTCTTTTTTTACCGCTTCCGCAATTTTCTTTTGTTCAGGCGAATGATAAAATATCGCGCTGCGATACTGCCGTCCAACATCCGGTCCCTGCCGGTTCATTTGCGTTGGGTCGTGAAGTGAAAAGAATTTCTCAACCAGTTGTTTGTAAGAAACAATTTCAGAATCAAACACAACGTGCACAACTTCCGCGTGCCCGGTCCTATCCGTACAAACCATTTCGTAGGTAGGATTGTCAACCGTGCCGCCCATATACCCAACGGAACTTTTAACTACGCCTTTCACGCCGTCAAATGCTGCCTGGACGCCCCAAAAGCAGCCTGCTGCGAATGTTGCGGTTTCGGTTTTCATAGTTCAATGAGAGATAAGCGAATTAATAAGCATTTTCCCAAATTATACTCTACTTCGTCTTCATGACCCAAACGCAGTCCCATTCGTTTCCGGGGTGTTCTTTGATGAAGTGTTCGCAGCGCGCGATGTATAACTCAGAAGCACGGTCACCTTCGCGCGCAGATTTGGCAAAGTCAAGGATTGCGTCCTTGAATTTTTTGGCGCGGTAGTTTGCAAGTCCTGCCGCAAAATGTCCAATCATCTCTTTTTGTTTTAAGTTCACCGTATCAATTTTCCCAATCAACTCAAAAATGCGTATTGGTTCTTTCTTTCCCTTCACGCGTACTAGGTCAAGTTCGCGCACAAAGAATGTTTCGTCAAGCTGCTTTTGTGTGCTCTCTGAAATAATGGTCTTCACGCCGTATTCTTTGGTGATGCCTTCAAGCCGAGACCCCAGATTAATTGTGTCGCCCATAGCAGTATAGTTGAATCGCTTATCCGAGCCCATATTGCCGATGACTGCAGGGCCGGTGTTCAGGCCGCAGCCAATCTCAACAAGCGGGTATCCTTCTTCTTTCCATTTTTTCTGCAGTTGTTTAAGTCGTTCATTCATCGCAATCGTGGCGTTTGCCGCCCGAACCGCGTGGTCGGGCTGTTCGAGGGGCGCTCCCCAAAATGCCATAATGGCATCGCCGATGTATTTGTCAACAACGCCACCGTGGTCCATAATAATGTCAGTCATTGCAGTCAAATATTCGTTGAGCAAATGTACCAGTTTCTCGGGACTAAGCGCTTCAGAGAAAGTGGTAAAGCCGCGAACGTCGGAGAAGAAGATGGTGATTTCGCGCCGTTCGCCCCCAAGCGAAAGTTTCTCCGGGTGTTTTACCAATTGCGAGACAACTTCCGGAGCAACGTAGCGCGAAAATGCGTCGTGGATGTATTGCTTTTGTTTTCGTTCAAGCAGGTAGTGGTGGGTGAGGTTTGCGACGTAGCTTGAGATAAGGGACAATGGTGCAAAAACCAGGTCAAGTAGAATGTATGATGAACTGAAGAGGACTGCAATTACAAGGTATGCAAAAGCAAGCCCGAGCGCGGCAAGCCCTGCAATCCACGCGTTAAGGCGCGTGAAAAGGAAGCCGACGGCAAGGCTTGCAAGAACAATGACGATAACTGCAATCAGGCGCGATTCGTGCCGCCATGACCGTCCCGCGAGGATGCTTGCAATGAGGTTTGCTTGAATTTCAACGCCGCTCATTTTGCCGACGGGGGTGAGATGGTAGTCGTGCAGGTCAGGGGCGGTTGCGCCGATGAGAACGATTTTGCCGGCAAAAGTATAGTCGCCGCGCAGTGCGTCAATGAATGGAATTGAGGGATATCGGGCGGTGTCGGAAAAAGTGAACAGGTATCGGGTGTTTTCCGCTTGAATTTTTGCGCCGGCGAGTTCTGCGATTTTTTCAGCAAAGAGCGGTTCGGCAAGCGCGGTGTTTGTCGAGCGGACTTTGCCGTCCTTGTCGGTAATCAGGTTGACCATCCCGTACGGGGCTTTTTCGCGAAGTTCGGGAAGGGGGAGGAGTGGTTTTGTCCCAATGAGTCCTTGCGGTCCTTGCTCAAACGCAGTATATTCCGCTGCAAGAACAGTGTGCGGTTCAAGCGCGTCTGCGAGCGCGCGGTCATCCGCCGCAGCGCTTTGCTCGCTAAAGACAATATCAATCCCGACTGCTTTCGCATTGGCTAATTTTGGGAGCAATTCTGCATATGCGCTGCGGTTCCACGGCCACCTGCCAATGTGCTGGATGCTTGCATCGTCAATTGCGACTATCACGATGCGCGGGTCAATGGGCGCATCGTACAGTGTGTCCTGCAGCGCGGTTTGCGCGTGTGAGAATATGCCGAGAATAAATGCGAGCGACAAGACTGCGCCAACGAAAAAAGAAACAAGAAGGTGGTTTTTGAGGTTCATGCGTGGCTCGGGCAAAGGCAGCGTGACCGTTCCTGATAGTCATTGGTCATATAGCTGCACGTGCGGTCTCCTTGGGCGCGAATGGTTCTGCCGCAGTAATCAATGCCTTCAGTTGCGGCTTTGGTTGCGTCAACGCATTTTTGGTACACGCCGTCAATAAAGAGGCGTTCGCTGCCTTTTCCGCCGCATTCAGAATCATAGGTTCTGCATCCGCTTGGGACCGCGCAATTGTTTTGCAGAGGTGCGGTGGTTCCGCCTGCAGGCGTTCGGGTTTGCAGGGTTCCTGCCTGTCTTGCCGCGCGCACTTTCTTAATCTCTTTTGTAAGTCTGTATGTTCGCTCTGCTTTTGGTTTCAAAAAGCCGGGCGCCTGGTTGTACGCGTCATCTTCGGTTGGCGAGGGGTTTGTGTCAATCTCTGCGAGTTTTTGCTGGCGTTTTTCCGGGGTGAGCCCTCTTTTTTCGGCAAAGGAGAGGATGGTTTGGTGTTTTCGGATTTCGCGCTCGCGTACGCGTTCAAGTGCGCGAAGCTGGCGGGCTCTTCGCTGTTCGAATTTGGCGCGGTCTTGTTCGGCAATGTCGATGAGTGAATAGCTTCCCTTTCTTGCTTTTTTGCCTGCTCCAACCGATAGCTTGTTCGGCTCGCTCTTTGGCCCATAGCTAACCGTTCCGTCTTCAACCGTTACTTCTTCGTCGCTGTAAAAGAAGGTGGTTCCGCGGACCGTGGCGACGGTGCTTGGGCTCTCCACGGTATAACTTTGTACTCCGGACAATTTTGTAATTTTGTTGAGGGTTTCTCCTGCCTGTTGGCTGATGCGGATTGCTTTTTTGCTGATGTGTTCAAGGGTGATTTCCGTGTTTGGCTCAAGGAGGACGAGTTCGCCTTCCATAAGGACAACGGTTGCGGTGTCAGAGCCGGTCTTGATTGCGGAGCCTGCGCGCAGTTCCATTTCGTCAGTTGCGGGAACCCATCCGTTTCCGGTGTTTACGGAAACGTCGCTGCCGTCAAGGTAGAGGAGTGCGGGAGTTGCAGGGCCTGGGCGAAGCAGGAAGAATGCGCCGAGTGCGAGGAGCGCGATGATGACAATTGCAATGACGATTTTTTTCATAGTTCACCTGCCGTAAGTGCGATAAGGGGAGTGAGGGCGAATCCGATGATGAGCGCGATAAGAGTGGTGAATAGAATCAGGATGAGGAATGCTGCGAGCGCCCGCAGCAGGCTTACGTTGTGTACTTTTGATAAGAAGAGTAAGGAGAGGACAATTGACCAGATGCCTGCGGCAAGGTTGATGAAGGGAATGCTGGAGAGTATTTTGGGGGCGGAGGCAAAGGCGACTGCGCGAAACGAACCGTCAAGCCGTCCTTTTCCGCCGAGGAGCAAAAGTGCGTGCTGTAAAATCCACGCCTGGATGAGGGCGAGTGCGGGGGAGAGTGCGGATGCGATGAGCGTGATGAGGAGTGCAAGAAGTACCCGCAGGGGAACGGCGAGGTTCTCAAAGGATACCCAGCTGAAAAAGAGGATGATGGGGAGTGTCCCGATAAGGGTGGTGATTGCGGTAAAGAGGACGGCATCCCGGTACCCTTTTTGTTTGGGAAGCTTGGCTGCAACAAGGTCCGGACAGCCAAGGACGTCAAGGAGCATACGGAAGTACTGCATTGGCAGGCAGGAGAGGGAGGTATTTAAAAGGGTTGTGGAGGCGCATAATCTATATATAATAGGGCACCCACGGACAAAGTATGCCAAAAGGGGACAGGGAGGCAAGGATTCACGAACTGGCGCGCTCGCTCAAGGAGCTTCATTTGGCAGGCTCAATGGAGGATGCCCTCAAGAGGGCAAGGGAGATTCTGGGCGAGGAGGATGGCGGTAAGTCAATTGCGCAGTTGATGCAGGAAGCCGAAAGGAAGGTTGGCTCTGAAGCAAAGGCGGTGGAGAAAGCCGTCAAGACCGCAAGGGCGGAACTCGAGCGCGAGTCCAAGGCGCACGAAGATGGTATTGACAGGAATAGCAGGAGCGCTCAAAACGACCTCAACGCGGCGAGGCGCGCGCAGAGCACCGTCGATTTAACCGGCAGGCTGCATAAGCTCGAGAGAGGCGACGTAAAAGACGCGCTTGAGGATTTGGACGAGCTTGATTGCGCAATTGAGGACATAAAAACCATCACTGAGCAGGCAGAGAAAGTGCAAAAAAAGAAGAGAAAATAGCCGTTTCGCATCAAAAGGTCCAGCATTGTTGCATCCGAATTCTGAGAATTGACGACTTCGTTCTGACAACTGCCGTCTGACAACTGAGCACCGATAACTAACTACCAACCACCAACGACAAACAACCAACGCCCCATTCGTCCCTCTCCAATGCTAACAAAACCGAAACCTTTATATAGGATTCCCTCCTTTGGAGTAGCAAATAGACCTCTTGGGGTGGATAGACAATGAAAAAAATCGCAATGTTCATCGTGATGTTGGCGCTTGTTGCAGTTGGTGCTTCAGCGCTTCAGGTTGGAATTCCGAATCTCGGAAGCTCAAACCAGGACCGCAATGCCAACGTGACCACGCAGTTTACGATTGTCAACGACGGAACTTCTCCTCTGACAGGAATTACGATTCAGCTTTCAGGTAACCCTGCCTATTCATTGTCCGCTCCGGGCAGCATCGCTGACCTTGCCGCAGGCCAGGCAGCAACCGTGACCTTAAGCGGTTTTATCCCGTTAACGCACAATGCGGTTGACCCGACTACCCTGCAGGCGCAGGCGCTTCCGGTCGGCACGGTTATTGTCAGCGGAAACAACGGCTCTCTTCAGCTCACGCAAACCGTGAATGTGACCGCTCAGGCAAGGAACCAGCTTGAGCTCAAGAAGGTCAGAATCCAGTGCGACACCACAAGCAAGTCACTCGACAACGGCGATACTATCAAGAACCTCAAGCCGGGCGAAGACTGCACGATGGAAGTGGAGGTTGAGAACCTCTTTAACGATAACGAGAATGCGGCAAAAACAAGCGGCATTACGTTCCAGACAATTGACATCCGCGTTGACAGTTCCTCAAGCGACATTGATGTTGACGATGACAGCGATGACATCGAAGACCTTGATGCAGGCGATGAGGACTCACTCACCTTTGACCTGAACATTGAAGATGACGCTGATGCAAGGACCGTGACGATTGACGTAACCGTTAAGGGCACTGATGAAAACGGTGCGATTCACGGCGAAGCACAGAAAGTGCGTATGGAAATCGAGCGATTGACGCACGACATCCAGGTGCAGAGCGTTGACATTTCGCCAAGCCAGGTTGAAAGCTGTGACGCGCAGAACGTGAAAGTGACTGCGCGCGTGCTGAACTTGGGCAAGCGCAATGAGGATGATGTTGCGGTTGAAGTCAGTATCCCTGACCTCAAGTTCCAAAAGAAGAGCGCAACAATCGAGCTTGACCAGGATGATGAGAGCACGTTCACCTTTGACGTTCCGGTTCCCAAGGGCCAAAAGGCAGGAACGGTTCGCGTTGATGTGAACACGTTCTTTGATACCGTGGCTCCGAGCAACTCGGCAAGCGTTGACTTGATTGTGAGCGCGTGCGAAGACGGTTCGGAAGAAGCGCCAACGCAAAGCGGCCAGCAGACAACCACGCAGCCGGTTCAGACGACTCCGGTTGTTGTGACGCCTCCGACTTCGGGTGGTGTTGCAGCGCAGCCGCGCAGCCAAACGCAAAGCTCGTCCTTCACGGACAGTAATGCGTATGTCGCGCTTTTGGTTGTGGCAAGCGTGGTCATTGTGCTCGTGCTTATCGGTATGGTCGCAATGCTTGTCCGCTCAAGGCAGCCGTAATTTCTTTTTTCTTATTCCTTTTTTCTTCTGATTTTTTTCGTTCCGCTTTTCCCCTTCTTTTCCGCAAGAATTCCAATCGCATCCGTATTCTTTTCCGATTTCGCACCAACAACTTCTAAAAGGAAAGAAAAAGAAAAGAAAACACGCCGGGGTCGGCTAACACGGTATGCCAGCAAGACTGATAACCTTGCGTCCGAAAGGACATCGGGGTTCAAAAGTCTTTCGGTCTACCGGAGGACGGAAAGTCCCCGTCCCGGCGCACTTTTCAAAGGAGGTACGAAGAATGAGACATATTGTTTTAGCGGTAGCGCTGCTCGCGCCGTTTGTCAGCGCAGAGGTGGTCATTCAGCAGGTCTTGTATGACCCTCTGGGAACAGAAACAGGCGGTGAAGCGGTCGAACTCATCAATCACGGCCAAGACACTGTTGACCTCTCGGGTTGGACGCTCGCAACCGCATCGTCAGAGAAGGACGTGATACTCCCTGACGGTACAGTCTTGGCACCCGGCAAGTCTCTTCTCATCGCGGATGAGGGCTGGGATGAGAAGAAGGATAATCCTGAGTGGAGAAGTGCGGACATCGTGCAGACGATGACTCTTGGGAATGGCGCGTCGTTTGTGGAATTAAAAGACGGCAATAGGACTGTTGACGTGGTTGGTTGGGGCAAGGAGGTGGAGCGAAAGGAAGGCACTCCTGCTCCGTTAGTCTTAGCGGGTGAATCGCTGATGCGTATCAGTTCAACGGGTGATAATGCGGAGGATTTTATCGCAAGTGTTGCTGATTTTCACGCGGGGCTTTTGGTTCCGCTTGATGCAGAGGTCGCGCTCGCAGTGCCTCTTTTTGAAATCAGTGAGTCGCTGAAGCTGCGCCCTGATGCGACGCTGAGGATTTACAACGGCGGGGATGAGCCGATTGCCGTGCAGGTGAATCTGAATGAGCTAAAATACAAGAGTTTCTCAATACCTGATGACCGCGTGTCAATTGAGGGCGGCAGGAGTTTTGTCGTGCAGCCAAGGTCAGAGTACCGGGCAAAGGTGAGCATCAATGCGCCTGCGGATGCCGTTCCGGGAAGGTATGTTGGCTCAATGAGAGTCGTAATCGGATGAAGAACACGGCAAGTTTTTTTCTTTTTTTCTTTACTTGCGGTTTCGGTACGTGATGAGGCAGGACTTTTTTATCCAGCAGCCGCCGCATTGGGGCTGTGCTTCGTAGCTTTTTCCAAAACACGGGTCCTGTATCATTTTCAGCATTTTGGTTGCCATAGACGGTGGGAAGACGGGGGACTATTTAAGCTTTTACAATTTATATAACTTATATAATTATCAAATTTTGGGTAAACTATATAGTCGATAGCGAATTCCTTAAAGAGGGCTGTTTTTTTATGATACTGTCTTCTTAAAGTACGCCCAAACGCAGAAGAATCCGAAGAAAACCGCAGTGAACAGCCAAAGGCTCCAAAGGGCGGTGGTGGCTGCGCCGAAAAGAAGCGCAAAAGTGGCAGTTCCGCTCCAGAGCAGTTTGAGCGTGAGAAGCGCAGAGTACGTGTCGCGTGAAGCGTTTCGTTCAAGGAGGCTTGTCCCGCCGATGCCGATGAGTGCTGCGCCGATGAGCCGCGCAAGGATGGCGTCGCCGGAAATGCCAAAAAATGCAAGGGTCTGGCCGGGGGCAAAGAGGAGGGGCAGGGCAAAGAGAAGGTCGGCCCAGAAGTGAATGATGAACCACAAGCGAAGTGAGGAAGGAACGTGTTCTGCCTGTCTTTTTTTGGCTGATTTCATAGTTCTGCTCTGATTCACAATGCTTTTATAACATTTGCGAAGCCAAGGGGGTATGGTGGACGGGTTTCTTTTGGGAACGGAAGCGCTTCGCATTGCATTAATCGTTGGCGGGGCAGTGGTTTTGGCAAAGCTTGTGCACTGGATAAGTTGCCGGTATTTTGAGCGGTGGGCAAAGAAGACAAAAAGCGATATTGATGATTACATAATCACTATCCTGGAGGCGCCGGTTCAGCTCCTCATCGTGCTCATCGGGCTTCGTGTTGCGCTGAGTACTGCCTCGTTCATTGTCGGGTATGAGAAATATGTCGAAGGGACGTTTTTCGTGCTTGCGGTCGCGCTCGTTGCGGTTGTGCTCGGCCGTTTGCTCGCGTTTGGGATTGCGCGCTGGCTGCACGTGCAAAAGAAGTTTGAAAGGACGCCAAGGCTGATTGGCGGGGCGGCCAAGGCAACGGTCTATATTCTTGCAGTTCTCATTGTGCTTGACTATTTTGCAATTGAGATTACGCCGCTCATTGCCGCACTCGGTCTTGGCGGTTTGGCGGTTGGTCTTGCGCTGCAAAATACGCTCACAAGTTTTTTTGCGGGAATGCACATCATCAGTGACCGTCCGGTGAACGTGGGTGATTTTATTGAGATTGAGGGGAATTTGTCGGGGACAGTTGAGGATATCGGTTGGCGGTCAACGAGAATCCGCACGCTGCCGAACAATATTGTCGTGATACCGAATGCAAAGCTGGCGGAGAGCGTCATCATTAATGACAGTTTGCCGGAGAGGGAAATGTCGACCGTGGTGCAGGTCGGTGTTGCGTACAGGGAAGATTTGGAAAAGGTCGAAAGGGTGACAATCGATGTTGCAAAAGGCATTCAAAAGTCGGTGAAGGGCGCGGTGAAGGGTTTTGAGCCGTTGGTTCGGTTTCACACGTTTGGCGATTCGAACATTAATTTCTCGGTTGTCCTGCGCATTGAGACTGCGGTGGACAAGTATCTCGTGACGCACGAGTTTATCAAGGCGCTGAAGGCAAGGTATGATAAGGAAGGGATTGAGATTTCGTGGCCGGTAAGAAAAATTGTGCAGGGGTGAAAGAATGGCAGGATTGATACAAAAAGAAGAATTAAGGCAAAAGAAGGATGAATGTTACATTATTGACGTGAGAGAACGTGACGAGCCGGGGCAAATTGAGGGCGCGCACAAAATTCCGCTTGGCCAATTGATTCGTGATTCGGGAAAACTCCCATTGCCCAAGGACAGGGAAATTATCACCTACTGCGCAAGGGGCACGCGCGGCCAAATCGCAGCTGACTTTCTTGAAAAGAAGGGTTTTAGGGTGAGAAACGTGCAGGGCGGCTTTGCCGAGTGGTCTGCCTAACGCTTAACCTGCCCGCTTCCCGTCCCTCGTGGCTTTCCGCAGCCAAGGACGTCAAAGTCGCGGTAGAGGGCATAACTGTCGCGCCGTCGGTAAAACTTTTTTTCTTCCATTGTTTTGGGAACGTCGGTGAAGACGCGCACTTGGTCCCATCCGTTGGGCAGGGCGTAAATTGGGTGTTCGTGCGGTATGTTGCTGATGTGTATGACGGTGAGGGAGGTGTTCAGTTCGCGCGCGAGGGCTGCGCGGTGCATTCCGTCAGTAATAATGTGGACGGGAATGTGCGCGGTTTTGCCTGAGTAATCAATGTCTCCGCGGTCGTTGTGGTGGCCTATTCTTTCGTGCATAACTTCAACAACCGGAGGAAGGAGGCGCATAAGGCTTTCCGGGGTTTCAAGCTCGAGCGCGCCGCGAAGGGAAAGCGAGTCGTATCCCTGGCAAAGCAGATGTGCCCGCAGGTCCCGTTGGAGTTGTAAGTTTCGCTCAATGATATAGAAGCTTGATGGCGCGAGTTCTTCGGGATGGACTGAGCGAAGGGAAATGCGTGCGTTCGCGTACGGGAATATTTGGTTTCCGTCTGCGTCTTTTGCTTTGAGGGGAACTTGTCGTATGCGTTCTTCAAGTTCTGTCCACGGGACTTCCTGTTTTACAATCACCGTCATTTTTGGCATTGAAGGAAGCGCGAGGTTAAAAGTATTCTGCGGGCGGAATGTTCATTTTGGAAACAGGGAAAACGATTATAAATACCGCAGGATATGCAAGGGGTATGAAAAAAGAGGCAGTATTGGCGCAAATAGCCCTGCGCCTTCGCCATCACGTGCTGAGGATGACGACGCGGGCAGGGAGCGGGCATCCGACGACTTGTCTGAGTATGGCTGAGCTGATGTCTTGTCTGTTTTTCAGCGAGCTCAGGCTTGACCCAAAAAATCCAAAGAATCCAAACAGTGATGAGTTTGTGCTGAGCAAGGGTCACGCAAGCCCGATGTTGTGGGCGGCGTATGCAGAGGCAGGAATTATTCCTGTCTCTTCGCTTTCATCGTACCGCAAATTCGGTTCTTTGCTCGAGGGGCATCCGACCCCGCGAATGCCGTTTGTAAAGATAGCGACGGGAAGTTTGGGGCAGGGCTTGAGCGCAGGGCTGGGCTTAGCGCTCGCAGCAAGGCTGCAAAGGTCAAAGTCACGTGTTTTTGTTATGCTCGGTGACGGAGAGTGTGCGGAAGGGAGCGTGTGGGAGGCGGCGGCGCTTGCGGAAAAGTGGAAGCTAAATAGCGTCACCGCAATTCTTGACTGCAACCGTTTGGGCCAGTCGGGTGAGAGTTTGCACGGTCATAATGCGCTGCGTTGGAAAAGAAAGTTCGAGTCGTTCGGCTGGGCGGCAGAGGTAATTGACGGCCACAATATCAGGGCAATTTTGAGCGCCCTTAAAACGGCAAAAAAATCAGCAAGGCCAAGCATTATTATTGCAAGGACGCTTAAGGGAAAAGGAATCTCGTTCCTTGAAAACAAGGAGGGCTGGCACGGGAAAACGCTCAGCGAAGAGCAATTGCATAGCGCGCTTGACGAGCTTGGCCCGATGCCAAGCATTGACGCAGGGAAGTTCGTGCAAAGGGCGAAGGCAAGCTCTTCCAAGGATGTGCCCGTCTCATCCCCAAAAGTTTCACCGTACGCATCTGGCGCAAGCGTGGCAACACGCGAAGCATACGGAAGTATGCTGCAAAAGCTCGGAGAAAACAGCGCAGTGGTTGCCCTTGACGCTGACGTGAAGAATTCGACGTTCTCCGAAAAGTTCAGGGCAAAATACCCGCACCGGTTTTTTGATTGTTTTATTGCCGAGCAGAATATGGTTGGGGCTGCGTGCGGTTTGGCGGCGCGCGGTTTTGTTCCGTTTGTGAGCACGTTTGCCGCGTTCCTGACACG
The DNA here is from genome assembly GCA_003599055.1 of Candidatus Woesearchaeota archaeon. Classification (GTDB taxonomy): domain Archaea; phylum Nanobdellota; class Nanobdellia; order Woesearchaeales; family ARS49; genus SURF-65. The sequence continues at coordinate 16,146 of QZIM01000019.1, read as the reverse complement.
TGCGCACGACCAGGTACGAATGGCGGGAATTTCAGGGCTTAATATCAAGTTCTGCGGCTCGCACGTTGGCGTGTCTATCGGCGAGGACGGGCCGTCGCAGATGGGGCTTGAGGATATTGCCCTGTTTCGCGGAGTGCCAGGCAGCGTTGTGTTGTACCCGTCTGATGCGGTGAGTGCAGAGGCGTGTACTGCGCTTGCGGCAAGGCACAGGGGAATTGCATACCTTCGGACGTCTCGCCCGAAAACGCCAATGGTGTACAAGTCGTCAGAGTCGTTCAGAATCGGCGGAAGTAAGGTTGTGGCAAAAGGGAGCGCGGCGCTGATTATTGCGGCGGGCGTAACGGTCCACGAGTCCCTCAAGGCAGCATCTGAACTGAAGAAGAAAGGAAAACAAGTCACCGTGCTTGACGCCTATTCCGTTCAGCCTCTTGATGAAAAAACCATCCGAAAGCTCTCGATGAACAGGAAAGTTGTTGTGGTTGAGGACCATTCTGCGGCGGGCGGTTTGGGTGAGGCGGTTGCCGCGCTCGGTATTCCGATAGTGCATCTTTGTGTAAGGAAGGTTCCGATGTCGGGAAGCCCAAAAGAGTTGCTCGATTGGGCGGGAATTGATGCAAAGGCCATCGTTCGCGCGGTGCTGAAATGAAGCATAAGCTGGAGGGTGCTGAGCTGTTTGTCGATAAGGCGATTCCGTATATGCTGGTCTTGCTGACCGTCATTATTATTTTGGAGTTCACAAGGTATGCGGAGCCGTTGCACACGCCGATTATTATCGCGGATTACATCATCATCACGTTCTTTGTCGTGGACTTGGTCTTTAAGTGGCGCCACACGAGAAAGGTGGTTCCGTTCATTAAGCTGTACTGGCTTGACATTATTGCCGTGTTTCCGTTTTATCTTGTTTTTCGCGCGTTTTTCATTGCAAGGGAGCTTGTGGCAGCAGGAGAAACCGCCCAAAAGGCATTGCACGAGGTTGCGCTGCTTCGGGAAGCAAGGTTGCTAAGGGAGGCGGAGTTTCTGAAGGAGCTTCGCGTATTGCGCGAGGCAGAGGCAGGAGCAAAGTATGCGCGGGAAGTGCGCCTGTTAAGGGGTGTTCCGCGGTTTTTGCGGCTGTGGAAGGCGCGGTTTTACCTGGTGCACCATCACATTCGTGAGCGTTCTGCGCATTTGAGGAGTCACCGGCGTTCGTAAACGTGTGTTCGTGCGCGTTTTGCGCGGAAGAATTTTTTGCTGAACGCGGCAACTTTTTTCGAATCGAATTTCTTGCAGCTAAAGACGTCAATGAATGCGCGGTGGCCGAAGTCGTCAAAGTGCGCCGTGATGCTTGAAGTCTCAATGAATTGCATCATTGAGTGGCCGCGAAGGCGGCCGGAGCCGAACCGCTCAACCCTGCACGGGCCGTGCCGTTTCATTTTAATGAGCGTGCAAAGCTGCCGAACGTATCGTTTGATTGCAAGAGGGTTGTTGACTAATTTGACGTCGCATTGGTGCAGGTCAACCGAGCAGATGCGTCCCCACCAGGAATCTTTTTTCATAAAGGGAGAGAGGTGTTGTTTTTTTAAAAATGTATGCTTACCGTTTCCAAATCGTTTTTCCCTGTTTGTGGACTTTGTGGACGCGTGAGAGCGGGATGAAGAGTTCGTGCCCGTCTGATTCGCACACTAATAAGTCGTGTTCGATGCGCTTGATTTTGTGGGGGAGGATTTTGTGGGAGTGTCCGCCGATGTCGTCGCGGTAGTAGATTTCGTGGGGGTCTCCGCGCTTGTGCTCGCGGATGACGTCGTGGAGGAGTTTGGAGATTTTGTTCATTTTTGCCGAGAGCGGGTCGAATTCGCGGTACATATAGCCGGTGATGGTGAGGATGAAGAGTCCGACGAAGAGGCAGAAGTACACGTTTTCAAGGAGGGGGATTTCGTAGCTGACTTCCCAGATGCCGCGCCAAAATAAGATGATGCCTGTGCCGTAGAGGAGTGCGTAGAAGAACTGGCGGTCTTCTTCGCGGATTTGGTAGAATTTCATCGGACGGAAATTCCTCCCATTCGTTTGAGTTGTTTGACGGCATTGTCGAGCTTGTGTGATGAGCGTGCGTAGATGGTGATGATGGGTTCTCCTTTTTTGATTGGGCAGCTGCAGTGGGTGTGGAGGAATATTCCCGCGTCAGGGTCGATTGGTGCGCCGGCAAGGCGGGCGACTTTGGTGATGAGGGCATTGGGGATGTCCTTGATTTTGCCGGTTTTGTGCGCGCGAAGGGTGTACGCCATTTTTGCAGGGAGGAGGTCGTCTGTTTTGGGCATTTTTCCGCCCTGTGCTTCGACGATGCGTACCATTGCGCCGTATGCCGCGCCGGAGGTGAGGAGTTGTTTTGCGAGGGCGCGGCCTTTGCCGCGCACAGCTTTGCCGCAAAATTCAAGGAGGGTGCCGGTCATCTGCAGGCTTTTGTCGATGAGGTCGCTTGGTGCGCGCGGGTCGCTTTTGAGTGCCCAAATGACGTCCCGTGCTTCGAGGATGGGCCCGATGCCTGAGCCGATGGGTTGTGAGCCGTCGGTGGTGATGGTTTTGACTTTGATGCCAAGGAGGTTGCCGAGTTCTGCGAAGTGTTTTGCAAGGTGTTTTGCTTGGCGTTTGTCTTTGACTTTGGTTCCGGGGCCGAGCGGTATTTCCATAAGGAGGTGGGTTGCCCCGACGCTTGCTTTTTTTGCCATGATTGAGGCGAGCATTTGCCCTTCGGCGTCAATGGAGAGCGGGTGTTCGATGCGGATGATTTTGTCGTCGGCAGGGGCGAGGTTGACCGAGCCGCCCCAGATGATGAATCCGCCGACGTCGTTGATGATTTTTTTGAGCTTTTGCGTGGGAAGGGAGACGGGGCAGAGGATTTCCATCGTGTCTGCGGTTCCTGCAGGGGACGTGATTGCTCTGCTGGAGGTTTTGGGGACCGTGCAGCCGGCGGCAACAAGGAGGGGGACGATGAGCATGGTGGTTCTGTTGCCGGCGACGCCGCCGATGCTGTGGACGTCAACGAGGGGGTATTTGCCAAAGGTGAGCCGGTCGCCTGATTTTGCCATTGCCTTGGTAAGGGCGGCAATTTCGTGCATATTCATGCCGCGCGTGTAGCTGGCAACGACAAAGCTGGTGAGTTCGACGTCGGTGAGCTTGTTTTGGGTGATGTCTTGGGTGATGGTTGCGAGTTCTTTTGGGCTAAGGTGTCCGCCGTCCATTTTTTTGCGGATGTATGCGACGGATTCGGGCTTGTCTGCAATGCCTATTTTAATTGTGTCTCCGTCTTTTGCGGAAAGGGCGTGCAGGGTTTCTTCAAAGAGTCCTGCTCTTCCCGGCGGGACTGCTTTTTTGCTTTCGGCAATGTCAAGGATGGCAATGGTTTGTTTGCCGCGAAGGGTGAGGACGAGGCGGTCCATCGGGTGAAGGTCAAGGTCGTGCGCGTCTTTTTCGTTGAGAATGATGATTTGGATATCTCCTGTGGAAATGTCCATATCTTTAACCTTTAACTTCATTCGGCATCACTCCATTTAAAGGTTAAAGGACTGAAATGCCCAAGGGATTTCTGGACGTTCACGTTGAGTTTCACGTTGTGTCACGCTCGTTTGTGTTTTGCTTCTGCTGCGCGGTGTTGCTTGTGGGTGTGGCCGTTGAAGAGGGAGCCGATTTCGTCGAGGTGGGGGAGGCGTTCGCGTTCGTAGATTTCAAAGAGGGTTTGGAGGAGTGCAAGGAGGAAGGGGCCGATGATTGCGCCGATGGGGCCGAACATGTAAAGGCCGCCAAGGACGCCGACCATGACAAGGAGGGGGTGGACGCGTGCGCGTTCTGCGATGATGTATGGCTTGATGATGTTGTCAACTGCGGAGATGACAAAGACGCCGTAAAGGAAGAGCCCAAGGCCGGAGAGCATAATGCTTTGTTCGCCGCCGACGTATCCGGAGAGGACGAGGAATGCGCTGATGGGAACCCAGATGAGCGCGGTTCCGACGAAGGGGACGAGTGCAAAGAACGTGGTGACTACGCCCCACCAGAGGAATCCTTTGACGCCAAAGAGCCAAAAGCCGAATGCGGCGATTGCGCCCTGAAGGACTGCGACGATGAGTGCGCCGTAGATGAGTGCGTAGGTGACGTCGCCGAATTGCTTGATGACTTGGTCTTGGTGGTGGACTTTGAGGGGAATGGTGGTTGCGAGGCGTTTCATCAGTTGTGGCCCGTCAACAAGGAGGTAGTACGTGGTGAAAAGGGTGACCATAAGCCCAAGGACGAGGTGGGGTAGTGAGAAGAGGATTGCGCTGAGTTGTGAGGTGAATGAGGATATGCCGTCGTTGATGAGTTGGAGGAGGTAGGTGCGGGTTTTTTCGTCGCGCAGGAGTGAGTTGACGTTTTTGACCGAGCGGCAAAGGAAGGTGTCTTCGTAGCACCGGTCTTCAATAAGGGAGCCGGAGAAGACGAGTTGTTTTGTGCGAAGGTAGAGGTATTGGCTTTCGCCGGCGAGGTTTTTGATGAAAATGGCTGAGGGGATGGTGACGAGGAGTAAAAGGACAAATGCGATGAGGAATGCGCTGAGCGCGCGGTATTTGACTTTGCGGTGGACCCATTCAAAGAGCGGGTGGAAGATGAATGCAAGGATTGCGCCGATGATGACTGAGCCGATGAAGGGGATGACCGTGATAAAGCTGGCAATGGCAACGACTGCAAGGAGTCCAAAGAAGATGTATCTGCCGTTCCCCTCTTTTTCCATTTGGTTTTCAATCGTCTGTGTGTTTATAAATGTTATGTGGTCTCTTGAGAATAGGAAAGAAAGAAAAATATGAGCCGAGGCCAGGTTCGAACTCAGTCCCGATGGGCCGGAGTTCAAACCTGGCTGCGTCTCATTTGTCGCAAGCGCTTGCGCGCTCGCCGTTTTATGAGCCCGGCCAGGTTCGAACTGGCGACTTGCTCGACGTCAACGAGCCGTCATAACCGCTAGACCACGGGCTCTTGAAAAAAAGCGGTAAGCCTTCAGGGCGGTTGCGCAAAGGGCGGTTTATAAAGCTTTCTTGTCATTACTTTTAAATAGGGCGGCGAATGCCGCGCAAATATGCTGAAAGTGTCGGGTTCAGGGTATCAGCTTACGGGGGTGAATGTTTTTGGTGACCCTGCGGTTGAGATTCAGGCGTTTAATGATGTTTTGTACGCGGGGCGTGCGGGGTATGCGCGAAATCTTGAGGAAGCAGTGCAGGTTGCAGCGAAGGTTGGTGCAGTGCTTCCAAGTGCGCAGGAGGATGCGCTTTTTCGTATTGCGGGAAATGACGTGTTTTGTATGGATGCGCAGTGGTCAAGGACGGTTGCGCTGTATTTTGTGGAAAATGGAAAGGCGCGCGTGGCGTTTGATGACCCGTCAACAAAACAGAGCAATCTTGCGTGTGCGTACGGCGCACAAATGGCGCGAAGGCAGATGCGTACGATTGAGTTTTTGCTGCCGGAATCTGATAAGTTTGTGCGAAATGCGGTTGCGCGTGCGCGAATTGCGGGAAGGATTGCGGATGTTCCGGATAAGCCGCAGGGGTATGATATGCGGGGTGCGGACCGTGACCGAATGCTTGCAGACGAAGTGTTGCGCGCGTGTTACGGCCCTGTTCTTGAGCAGGTGGTGGTTGGGGGGTGGTTTCGAAGGCTGAAGAATCACAAGGATAGTTCTGCGCGTGTGGAGACGTTGTCTGCAGCAGAGGTTGAGTATCGGTGTGCGAGGGGAAGTGTTGATGTGCGTCTTGTGCGGCTCAGTGACGTGCTCGGGGGCACGCTGGAGGTGAGTTGTGTGGCAACCGCGCGTATGCCTGCGGGCGTGAGCCCGGTGATTCGTCCGGGGACGTTTTATCAGTTTAAGAAAAAGGAAAAAAAGTAAAAAATTATTCTTTTGCGAGTTCTTTCATTCGTTCCTTGACGCCTTTGAGTTCTTGCGCGAGGTTTTCTTCGTACTCTTTGAGGAGTTCGAGCTTTTCCTCTTTGGTGAGGAAGTTTCTTCCGCACGCGCTGATGTTGCAGGTGGTTCCCATTTTTTGTGCCTCCGTGCGCAAAAGCGCACTTGTATCGGTTATCCGATACTACTATTTTAATGTATCGGTTTTCCGATAGACCGCAAGACATATATACGATGGCGTCTCAAAACGCGCTATGACCGGCACGTGCGAGATGAAGGGATTCTTGAGTTTTCTCGTGCTGAGGCTCATCAGCAAAAAGGCAATGTCAGGAGATGACATCCGAAGTGAGTTGGAAAAGCGCAAAGGGTGCCGGCCGAGCGCGGGGACGATTTATCCCGTGCTTAAGGAATTGAGTTCGCGCGGGCTGATTGTTGAGGAAAAGGGCGGAGGCAGGATAAAGAAATACACGATAACGCCGACCGGCCAAAAGGAGCTAAAGGTTGCAACGCGCAAGTTCGTCGCGATGTTTTACGATTTGAAGGACGAGTTTTGAACGTACATTCGTACTGTACAGGCAGTGTTCTTAAATCAGGATTTGCGCATTATATAAAGTATGAGCGAGGACGAGCAAAAGCCCAAAGTTGGCAGGTGGGTCCTGCAAATGCCGCTCGGCAGGGGCGGGATGGGTTCTGTTTTTGCGGCAACGCACGAGTCAATGCCGAAAGTTGAGCGCGCGGTAAAGATTGTTCAGCCGCCCAAGGAGTGTCTTGAGGAAATGGCTGCGCGCTGGGCGGTTGAGTGCGAGATTTCTGACCGGCTTTTGAGGCTGAACCATCCGAATATTGTTCCTGCGTACGAGTGGGGGCGCGAGGGTGACGCGTTTTACATCGTGATGGAGCTCGTGAAGGGGCGGACGGTTTTGGAGCTGATGAATGACCGCGCACTCTCTGTTCCTGATGCGCTCTGCATTGCGCGTGATGTTGCGCAGGCGCTTGAGACCGTGCACCCAATGGGGATTGTGCACCGGGACTTAAAGCCGGCAAATATTCTGATTGACCCGCAAAAGGCGCGTGAGATTGGCCTTCCCGGCCAAAAGGTTGCGCGCGTGCTTGATTGGGGTATTGGAAAGCTGCGCTATGAGTCATACAGCATCACGCAGCGATTCGATGAGGTTGCCGTGGGGACTGCGGCGTATATGCCTCCTGAGGAGATTGACAAGATTATCGCGGATGAGGGTTTTGATGCGACGGATACGGGGGATGTGTACAGTTTGGGAAAGATTTTGTACGAGCTTGCGGGTGCTGCAAAGGGACGTCACTCCGCGCCGACCGTGCAGGGGAGGATGGGCACGTATGATATGCTTCGCGCGTATCGGAAGTGGGTTCCGCAGCATTTGAAGAACGCGCCTGATGAGGTGAACCGGCTGATTCGGGAGATGACGTTGCGTGACCCAAAGTGCCGCCCGTCCGCGCGCGAGGTGCGCGCAGAGCTTGACCGGGTTTTGTACGGGCTTGATGCGGGCGCGCAGACGCGAAAGATTTTGATTGCGCCGCAGCAGTTTTCAATGGACTCTTTGCTTCTTGATGTGCAGAACGAGCAGATGGGTGATGCTGATTTTAAGCTCAGGTACGGGCTGTTTATTTTGGCGCCGGAGGAGGAGTACGGGCAGATGATGCGTGCGGCAAAAGTGAGCGGTCTTTCCGGTGTAAAAGTGTATGCGAGTCCCGGCAAGACGGAGTGGGTGGTCGGACGGGGGGAGAAGGCAGATATTCGTTTTGCCAACCAGTCTTCGGTTTCGCGGGTTCACGCAGGCGTGCGGACGCTGTTTCTTGACGGCGAGTACCGGTTCGCGCTTCGGGATTACAGTTCTCAGAACGGGACGGTGCTGCAGTGGCTCGACCGCGAGGAGCGGGCGATGTTGTCTCCGGAGAAGTGGTATGAGCTTCGGCACCCGTCGGCAGTTCAGTTTGGGCAGTTGCGGATGGTGTTTGCGCTGCCCGCGCAGGTGCGCAGGGATTTTAGGAACAGTCCGGGAAAGACGCAGGCGTACCGGCTGGATTCCAAAACGCCAAAAACGCAGTGGAAGGAGTTTGACGCAGGGTAAAGTCACGGTTGAAAGAATCAGCGGAATAAAAGGGTTTTTACGGGGTTTCCCAAAGGCGGGCAGTGTCCCGCTTTTGGGTTCTTTTTTTAGTTAAGAAGAGCAATGGCAAGGTTTAATGCTGCGGCAAACGTAACCCAAAGAAAGTAGGGGACTTGCAGGAGCGCTGCGCTTCTTGAGTGCGCGTAGAGCTGAAAAATCATTGCAATGATGGCAAGCCAAAGAAGCGCGATGTCAATGAGGGCAAGGAGCGGGTTTTGCAAAAGGAAGAATAGTGGGCTCCACGCCGCGTTAAGGAAGAGCTGGATGAAAAAGAAGGGGAGTTTGTCAATGCTTGTTTTTGTCCAGGCAAGGTACAGCGAAACGCCCATCAAAAGGTACAGGAGTGTCCAAACCGGCCCAAAGAGCCAGTTGGGCGGGTTGAAGCTTGGCTTTTCAAGGGTTTGGTACCACGTGCTTATTGAGTCCGCGCTAAGATAGCCGCTTGCAAGCCCGATAAGAAGCGGAAAAGAAAGCGCGATGGCGAGCTTAAGGCGTCCATTGGTGCAGAACGGGACGTCCTGCTTAATAAGCGTGGCGTTCCCACACGGGCGTGATGTCCGCGCCGTGCAGGTGGTTGTACCTGCGCGCGGTTTCCAAAAGGAGTTCTTTGGATTCTTCATCCACGGTGCCGTGAAGGGAGACGATTGCGCACAGCCCTTCAAGGTCGTTTGGGTCAAGGTCTCCTCGGCGAAGCGCGGCCAGGTGTTTTGGGTCGACTTCTCCGTTGATGACTTTGTAGCACGCGGATGGGTATTCGCGAAGGTCGTGCGGGAGGAATTGCGGGTTGTCAAAATAAAGGATAAGGCCGTGGTCGTGGACAAAGTTTGCGCCCGTGCACGCATAGCTAACAGTCCCGAGCCGGTGGCGTCCTGCGTTTCCGCCTGCAGACTCGTTTTCAAGAAGGGCAAGCATCCCGCCCGGGCGCTGGCTTGCGAGAAGTTTGAGGTTTTCCTGTGCGATATCCATACAGGGCGGTTTTCACCACCCCTTTAAGAAGCTTTCCGAAGGGAAGATTTAAAAACGAACAGAGAGCGGTGGTGAACAAATGCCTCCGTAGCATAGTAGCCATTGCGCCACCTTGGTATAAACGGTGGTAGGTGGTTGGTAGTTGGTGGTTAGTACAGCCACACACTACAAGCTGCCCACTACAAACCAATCAGGTGGAGGTCGCGGGTGCAACTCCCGTCGGAGGCTTCCAACCGTTTCAACGCTTATTCTCTATATTTTTATGGCAAAAATATACTTCATCAAGTGTTACTTGTCTCGTCCGCAGTACGAGCAGGTGAGGGTCAATGCGTTTCGGTCCGGTTTTCGGGGCCTGTCAGGGTATGCGCGGTGGGTTCTTGCGGGTGATGGTGCGCGCCTGATGGAGGTTCTCGCTGAGAATAACATGATTATAAAGCGTGTGGAGAGGATTTTGGCAGCGAGAGGAAAGAAGCCTGCCTAAGCGTGTAAGCTCTGCATTGTATGAGTATCTGAGCAGTCGGTTCTTTGGGCGGATTGAGAGCAAGGTGATGGTTTAGTTATTGGTTTTTGCGGGCGTTGAGCAATTCCTTCGTAGTCCAAACTTTTACTTTGTCTTGTTTGAAGTGTTTCACGTTCTCTGTCCAAATTCCATCATTCGGCGTAGTTAAAGCAAGTGCAAGAAAGGGGACATCTCCTTTGTCGATGTGGCCGATAAGTTCGTCTGCTTCTTTGAGTTTGTGCGCGTATTTTTCTTTTTCTACAATTTCTATGTTGCCGGTGATGAGCGCAAACAGGATTTCAAATTCGTCTTTGGTGTAACCTGCTCTTTTGATAATTTCTGATTCGTATTTTCTTATCTCGTTGAGCATCATCTCAGGTGCGAATAAGGTAAACGGCGAATCAATAAGCAGCTCTCGTACAGTGCTATCCCGAAGTAATGCTGCAAACACAACATTAGAATCAACAATAAGAATCATTGCAGGTCGTGTTCTTTTGCAATGCCCTTTTTGACCAGTTTGTCGAGTTCAGTGATGTCTTTTTGGGTGAGCTTGCTCTTGCTCGCAATCGCTTCGGCAATATGCAGCTTGCGTAAGTGTTCGACCATCGCTCTGCGCATAACGGCGCTCCAGTTCACTTCCTTATGCTTTTGGAGTTCGGTTCTCAAATCTTCAGGTATGGTCAGGGTTATGTTTGCCATCGTCAGTCTCCGATGAGTGTAAATAGGTGTTAACACATATATAAATGTGTCGCTGGAAAAGCGAATATAAAAGGGGCGCGTTACAAAGTCGTGAAGCCGTTCGTTCAGGTTGCTTGTGAAGGCGCAGGCATAATCATTTCCCAATGTTTTTATACTGCAAAAGCAAAAGCGCAGGTTATGTCTCTTAAGAAGCAGTGGCAGACGGTGAAGGATAACTGGCTGATTGTAAGTGCAGTCGTTCTTTTCCTGCTGCTTACGAATTTTTCGGGCATTTCTTCAATTTCTTCGGTTGCGCAGGAGGCAATGGGCGGTTATGCCGGAATGGATATGGCACGGTCAGGTATGCCGTATCCTGTGCCGGGGAATTTTTATCCTGAAGTTGAGGAAAGAAAGAAGACTGTTTTTGCAAGTTTGAGAACAGAGGTGGAGACAGGATTGTTTGCTGAAGGGGAGCGGCGGGCAAAGTTGGCATTCAGTGATGCGGGTGCGCTTTTGGTATCAGAGAGCGTGAACGTCTATGAGACGGGAAGGAAGGAGTACCGCCGCGGGAGTTATCAGGTGAAGGTTCCGGTGGACGGGTATGCGGGTCTTGTCTTGGCGCTAAAGGGCATCGGGGAGGTGAAGTCGTTCAGTGAGAACGTGCAGGATATTACTGAGCAGTATGTGGATGCGCAGGCGAATTTGGATGCGGAGAAGGCGCGGCTTGCAAGGTATCAGGCAATGTTTAAGGAAGCGACGAGAACTGAGGATAAGATTACGCTGAGTGACCGCATTTTCGAGCAGGAAAGAACAATCAGGTATTTGGAAGATGCAGTGAAAAATGTCAATAAGCAAGTGCAGTATTCTTCGCTGTCATTTGAGCTCGAGGAGAAGCGTCCGAAGTATGCGGAGATTGTGTTTGTGAGGTTCTCGCAGCTTGTGAAGAATTTGGTGGACAATGTGAATGCGGTGTTAACGCTGCTCTTCTCACTTGTGCCGTGGGCGTTCGTGGCGCTTATTGGCTTTGGTGTGTGGAAGCTGGCAAAGAGGAAGTAAGTTTCACTTTTTTCTTTCTGAAAGCAGTCTTTGCAAAGGTGAAGGGCAAGTTGTGTCGTACAGGACTCTTTTTTTATTTTTATGGGCGCGTGCTGAATATAAAGTCTCTCTTTGGGTTGTGTTTAGAAGGGTATTGCGTCCGTGATGAATTTGAGCGCGATGAGTGCGATGAGGACGAGGACGGTTTTTCTGAAGGTTTCCTGCGGGAGGCGGGTGACTGCTTTTTTTCCGATGAATGCGCCAAGGAGTGCGGTGATGAAAAGGAAGGGGATGAGGAAGTAGTGGGCGGGGGCGAGGAATCCTTCGGAAAGGTAAATGGGGAGGCGGGTGAGGTCGACGGCAAGGGCAATGGCTGCAGTGGTTGCAAGGTAGGTTTCTTTTTTGGTGCGGTATGCGGTGAGGAATGCGCCGCGCAGGGCGCCTCCGGTGCCGATGAGTCCTGCAAGGAATCCGCTCAGGGCGCCGCCGATGAGGGTGTTTTGGACTGTTGGCTTAAGTGAGAAGTTTGGCCGTGCAAGAGAAGTGGCGGAGAATGCGAAAAGGAAGAGGCCAAGGATGAGTTTGAGGGTTTGATTTGGGGTGTGGGTGACAAGGAGGGCGCCAAGGGCGGCAAGGGCGATGCTGGGAATGCCAAAGTGAAGGAAGATGGTGCGGTTAAGTCCGTGGCGAAAGAGGGTGAGGCGGCCGAGGTTTCCGAAGATGTGAAAGATGGCGACAAGGGAGAGTGCAAGGGGAAAGTCAAAGAAGAGGAGAGCGATGGGCAAAAGGATTGTGGATGAGCCGAATCCTGCGATGGTTCCGATGATTTCTGCAAGGAGGGCAAGGAGGAGGAAGAGTGCGGTCATACACAAAGGATGGGCGGGCGTGTTATAAAAGTTTGTGGGAAGAAAAAGAAAAAAAAAGAAAATTAAATTGCAAGCGCGCCGGTTTCGCGGACATTTGCCTCACGAACAACGTCGCCGTCTGCAGTCGTGTGGATTTCGTATTCGCTTTCACCGGAGTAGACGGTAATGTTGTAGCCGGGAGTGATTGCCATAAGGCAGGTTGCTGCGGGGTCGATGATGCCGATGCAGCCGTCAGGCCAGTCGATTGCTTGGACGTTAAGGACGATTGCTGATTGTCCGCTTTTCTGTTCGACAAAGTCTTTGGCTGCTTGGACTGCGGGCGGGAGCGGCTCATTTGAGGGCATAACGCGCATCTTGCCCGCTGGGTCTTCTGAAATCATTTCGGGCGTGTTTGTTCCGGGAACGGGCATGCCAAGCGGGGGTGTTTCTGTTTGTTGTCGTTCGTTGACAAAGGTTTGCCCGTTTGCGCGGCATTGTTCCGGATATGATTCCATAACGGGGTTGCCGGCAGCGACGCATTCGTCAAAGTTTGTTATGGGTTGTTGTGTTTGGCACGCGGCAAGGACAAGGAATGCCGCAATGCAGAGTCCGATTATTGTTTTGTTCATTTGAATCACCAAAGGGGAGAAAGAATGCTCTTTTTAAATAGTCGTCGGAATGGGAAGGTTTTTCCCTAAGTTCAGATATACGAGTCAAGTGTCCGTTCGTGCCCTTTATGACAGGTAACGGTGTTGTACTGATAGTCGACTCCTGCGGCAACGGATTTCCACCCGGTTGAGGTGTGGTGTTTTTCGCAGTAGAATGCGTTGCAGTTTGGGCAGTATTCTTCGCGCTCGGTTTTTTCCGCTTCGCTCTTGAGCGTGCACGCGATTTTTTTGCACACGGCGCAGTTTTTGGTTATCACAAAGAACAATTCAGGCGGCCGCTATTTAGTCTTTATGTTCATTTAATTACGTTCAGGAGAAGTTTTTTAACCGCATCGGGCAGCCCGATTGAGATGACCGAATTTATAAGCAAAGGGTTGCGTTTTAACAAACCGGATGAATTGACTGCAAGGGAGATGGAGATGAATGGTGTTTTTGCCGTGCGTTTGGGTGCAAAGGACATTCGGATGGAGATTACTGTTTTGCACGGTGATTTAGGGGAGATTGCCAAGATTGCGTCGGGGACGAAAATTTCGCTGTATCCTACGGGAAGTGAGCCGGCTCAGGATGACCTTCGTACGGTGGCACGGCTGCTGCTTGGCGCGCTGGAAGCTGATGTCGCGCTGGCAACAGGGGCAGAGGTTTCAGATAAGGAAGAGCGCGAGGGCAAAACGGCAAGGGGGCTTGAGTTTTTTGAAAGTTCGTTTAGTGCGCAAAATGGTGAAGTGATTGAGTCGTCTGCAATTATCCTCTCAGGCGCGGGTGCCCGCTCGGCAGTGGTGGCGTTCCGTGCAAATAAAGCAGCAGGCGATAGGGTGCGCAGGTGGAAGTCAATAATTCAGGAGTCGCTTGAGTTTGTTTGAAGCAATTTTTTAAGTGCGCGTGCTTTTGCCTGTATGAATCTGATGTTGGAGAGGATGTCGTCCGCTTCGCCGCGTGAAACAAGGGCGAGGTAGTGTTCAAGGTCGCGAAGCTCTTTTTCTAATTCAGTTTTTTTGCCCTCTGAAAGTTCACGTTTTTTTACTGTTGTATATTGCGCGATTTTTGAGTCAAAATTCCGTTCAATGTCAAAGAGATGTTCTTTTTCTTGTGGCGTGAGTTGTTTTGCCATTCAGTACACTTTTCGTTCTTGCCGCGGTTCAAAGACAAAGGTACGAAGCAGGGTGGGGAATGGCTGCGTGTCTTCGGATAAGGTGAATCGGACAGTTCCTTCGAGTTTTTCGTGAAGGGTGCCGAAGTAGTTGCCGTTGTTGCCGATAATCTGATACGCGCGGTTTGTTCCGTCACGTCGCAGGGTAAGCAGTTGGCCGCGGGGGAATTGCGCAGTGGGCCGGGTTGGGTCGCTTGGGACCGGAAGGGAATGCGTGCGGAATCCTGTTTGTTTGTATCGAAGGTGAAGGTCGATGAGGTATTGTCCGTCTGGGCTGTTTTCATAGGTCCAGATGGTGTCAAGGTCGGGTTCAATTTTTGTGAATGTGCCGAATCGGGAAGAGGGGAGAGTGGTTTGGGGAAGGGAGGGTGTTGGCTCAATCAGGGAAGGGTGCGCGGGAGTGGTTGGTGTTTGTGTAATTGGCGTGGTTTCTTTGGGTTGGGTTGCGCTGAGTGCAAGGGCGATGGCGGAGAGGCCGGCGAGTGCGATTGCTCCCTTGGTTTTCTTGTGCATTGGCAGAAAGGGACGGTGTTTTTTTATAAATTATGATGGTTGTATTTTTAAAAGAAACGGTATTTCTGCAAGTGATGGGTGAAGAAAACACGCTGATTCTCTTTTCGCTCGATGCGGTCTTGTCTGTGCCTGAGCTGATGGCAAATGCGTTTCATCGCGCGCTTGGAAAGGCAGTGTCGCGTGAGCGCGTTTTGGCCGTTCTTGCGGAGAGGAATCTTGACCCGGTGCGTTCCGCGCAGGTGCTTGCCTCGGAGTCTCGCGGGCAATTGACTGAAGTGGTTATTGGCTTTGACCGCGAGATTGCGTACGGCGCGTATAATCTGGTGTATGAGGATATGCGGGGCGTGGTGTACGAGGCAGGGTATGCGCAAAGGGGTTTGTTTTACGGCTTGCCGCAGCCAATGCTTGAGCGCGTGGCAAAGGCAACAAAGCTTGATTTTGAGTATGTTGCGGGCTTTCAGTCTGAACAGGGCATAGCAGGGGTTATTGGGCACATCGTGAGCAAGGCAGCAGGCGATATGCGCAGAAAGCAAAAAACAGTGGAGAGTGTGGTGTTCGTTTTGGGGCCGACAATTCAGCTTCCGCAGGATATTGATGAGTACGCGGAGCGTGTTCGCTTGCGAACCCTTCGGACTTCGCAGTATGATGTGCGGGCGGTTTCTGAGGAGTTATTGAACGGGTAGTGAAGCGCAGCTTTAAATATCGTCACTGAATTTTCTTCTCTTGCGGCGCCGTAGCAAAGCGGCCAAATGCGGGGGACTTAAGATCCTCTGACTTAGTGTCTTCGCAGGTTCGAATCCTGCCGGCGCCATAACACTGCAAACATGAAGTGTCTTATTCTGATTCCTCAACGCAGTGATTCGAACCTGGCGAGACCGCAGTCAAGCGTAGGTTCGAATCCTGCCGGCGCCATACATTTATATTACTGATTTCAAATTGGTCCGTCAATGAGAAAAATTCTGATAATGCTGGTCTTGCTTGCGTATGCAGCGAGTGCCTACGAAATCCA
Source organism: Candidatus Woesearchaeota archaeon (assembly GCA_003599055.1). Classification (GTDB taxonomy): domain Archaea; phylum Nanobdellota; class Nanobdellia; order Woesearchaeales; family ARS49; genus SURF-65. The sequence continues at coordinate 749 of QZIM01000019.1, read as the reverse complement.
GGGCCTTGTCAATGATTACGCTGATATTCTTGGTGCGGAGAAGGGTGAAATTGAGTCGCGTCTTGCCGCGATGAAGGAGGCAGGAGTGGCAGAGTTTGCGGTTGTTACCGTGCCGAGTCTTGAGGGCAGGGATGTTGAGGGGTACGCGTTTGGGTTGGCTGAAGGGGTGTTAGGTGACAAGGAAAAAGATAACGGTTTGCTTCTTTTGATTGCGGTTGAGGACCGGAAGTGGCGTTTTGAGGTGGGAAGAGGGTTGGAACCCGTTCTCCCTGATATTATCGTCGGCAGAATCGGAAGGGAGTATTTAACGCCGCATTTTCGTGAAGGGAATTACGGCAAGGGAGTGTTGGAAGGTGTGAAGATTGTTGAAGAATTACTTGGCGGCGCAGAATTGCCTCCTGAGCCTGAGCCGTCCGTGTTTGCCGCAATCGTTTTTATCGGCTTAATTGGCTTTTTTATGCTGTTCGTGTTTGTGTCAATTGTCGCACAGGCGGCGTATAATCTGAGGAAAGGGAAGAAGCGCGCATCAGATGGCTGGTTTTGGCTGTGGCTTTTGGCGTGGGGCGCATTTTTGCACCGTCACGATGCAAGGGGTGGCCGTGGTGGTTTTGGCGGCGGAGCCGGAAGCAAAAAAACGTTGACAAAAAATCATCAGACGCATAGAATGTCAAGGCTAAGGTCGCGGAGCAGTTTTTTAAAAAAGGCCATAATAGGGAGGGTAAAATGGAGAACAAAAAAGAGCGTTTGAC
>QZIM01000014.1 GCA_003599055.1 Candidatus Woesearchaeota archaeon | reverse complement strand
AAAATTTGGTGGAACATTTATTTTTTTTGATTCTATCATAATTTAATTTAACTATTTAAAATAAATTAATATGGTTATTCCTTTTCTCTTTCACTTCTCTTCCTTTTCCGATTACTGAAGAGCAAAATAAACATAACCATTCAATACACCCCAAACCGAACAAAAGCATTGTTTGCCTTCCTCAAGTTCCACAAGAAATGATGGGGTGGGGCCTACCCAAAAATTTAAAAGGACAACTTGTTCTGTAATTCCATATGAAAGAAAAGGGGTTGGTGAACTTTTTTGAGACTTACATCCAAAAAGAACCGCTTTTTAAAGACAAAACCGCACTCCAAAGCAATTACACTCCTGAAAGTATCTCTCACCGTGATGAACAAATACAAAACATTGCAAACATCCTTGCACCGGCCCTTCGCTCAGAAAAACCCAGCAACATATTCATTTACGGAAAAACCGGAAGCGGCAAAACACTCACCGTCCGGTACACCGCAAACCAACTCACCAACGTTGCACACGCAAAAAAACTTGCAATCAAAACAATATACCTTAACTGCAAGCTCAAAAAACTTGCCGACACCGAATACCGCCTCATTGCACAACTCCTTCGCGAATACGGCAAAGAAATCCCGCCAACCGGCCTACCCACCGATGAAGTTTACCACATATTCTTCAACACCATTGACAAAGAAAAACACAACCTCATCCTCATCCTTGATGAAATAGACCAACTTGTCGGCAAAGCAGGAGACGAACTCCTCTACAACCTCACCCGCATCAACTCAGAACTCAAAAATGCCCAAATCACCCTCATCGGCATCTCAAACGACCTTGTCTTCACTGACAATCTTGACCCGCGCGTACGCAGTTCACTTTCCGAAGAAGAACTCATCTTTCCCCCTTACAACGCCCTTCAAATCCAAGACATCCTTCACCAGCGAGCAAAGGCAGCATTTCGCCCGGACACCCTTGAAGAAGGGCTCATTGAAAAATGCGCGGCATACGCTGCGCGTGAACACGGAGACTCACGCAGGGCACTTGAGCTCCTTCGCGTTGCCGCAGAAATCGCAGAACGCGACGGAAGCCCGACCATCAAGATAACACACCTTGACATTGCCGAAGAAAAAATCGAGCGCGACCGCGCCCTTGACCTCATCGCAGGACAGCCAAAACAATTCCAGGTAACCCTCCTTTCCATCATTGAAAGCTGCAGCCAAAAAAACGGCGTCTACACCGGCGACATCTACAGCCTATACGAAAAATACTGCGACCACATCGGCCTTCGACCGCTCACCCAACGCCGCATCAGCGACGTCATCGGAGAACTCGATATGCTCGGCATCATCAAAGCACCCGTCATCAGCAAAGGAAGATACGGGCGCACCCGCGAAATCAGCATCGGCACAAACGACGCAATAACCCAACGCATGAAAACAATGCTCGTCCAAGAGCTCGGAATCGCCTAAACCCATGGAACAGCAACTCATCAAAAAAAAAGAAATCGTCAGCATCCTTTTACGCAACAACATCCTTGTAAACCGCGAACTCCTTCGCAAACTCAGCGAACCGCGCATCGTTGACGAATGGCACCGCGCACTCCTTGACGGAACCCCGCCCGCAAAACTCCTCCACCCCGCCCAAGAAGGAGACTCGCGCGCGAAAGTCGTTTGGGAATACGACGATGTTCCCAAAAAAAGAAGCGTCCAGGACTTCGTCGACTACTTTAACGCACGCTACCGCCAAATCCACAAAATCCTCTCCGGCCGGGCGGAACTCCAAAATCTCACCTCCATTTCCCGCATCCGCATGAAAAAAGACAAGGAACGCTGCTCAGTCATCGGCATCATCTCCGACAAAAACGTCACCAAAAACGAACACATTATGCTCTCCGTTGAAGACAGCACCGGAACCATCAAAATCCTCATCAACAAAAGCAACAAAGACCTCTACACCCAAGCCCAGGACCTCGTCTTTGATGAAGTCATCGGCATCTGCGGGCAAGCAGCAGAAGACATCCTCTTTGCAGAAACCATCGTCATCCCCGACATCCCCATCCAGGAACCCAAACTCGCCCCTGAAGAAACATACGTGTGCGTCCTTTCCTGCATCCACGTCGGCTCCGCAGGATTTGAACACGAACGCTTCAACAACTTCATCAAATGGACCTGCGGAGAATTCGGCGATGACACCATGCGCGCAATAGCAAAAAAACTCCGTTACATCTTCGCCTGCGGAGACCTTGTAGACGGGGTCGGCATCTACCCCGCACAGGAAAAAGAACTCTCCATCACCGACATCAAAGAACAATACGCAGAATGCGCACGCCTCCTCTCCCAAATCCCAAAACACATCACCCTCCTCCTTGCCCCCGGCAACCACGACGTCGGCAGAATCAGCGAGCCGCAGCCGCGCCTCCTCAAAGAATACGCAAAACCCCTCTATGACCTTCCCAACGCACTCCTTGTCACCAACCCCAGCATCATCAACATCCACGCAGGCGAACACTTCCCCGGCGTCGACGTCCTTATGTACCACGGCTACAGCTTTGATGACTACAGCGAATGCGTCCCCTCCATCAAACACTCAGGAACCCACATTTCCGACCGTGCAGCACTCGTTATGCGATTCCTCCTCCAACGAAGACACCTCGCCCCCCAGCACACGTCAACCCTTTACATCCCCGACGCACGCTACGACCCCCTCGTCATTGAACGCGTCCCCGACCTTTTCGTTGCAGGACACATCCACAAAGCAGGCCACCTCCAACACCGGTCCGCAACCATTGTCGCAGGGTCCTGCTTCCAGAAAAAAACCGATTTCCAGGAAAAAGTCGGCCACGACCCCGACCCCGGCGTTGTTCCCGTCATCAACCTCCAAACAAGACAAGTCACCATGCTGAGGTTCTAACCAATGGCCTACCCTGCCGCAAGCCCCGAAATGACGGCATACTTCGAATCACTCACCCAAGAAGTCAACGCACTCTTCAAAACCGCAAGCGCGGCACGCGCACTCGGATTTGACCCCGCAGAAAAAGTAGAAGTCGCCCTTGCCGAAAACATGGCCGAGCGCGTTGTCGGACTCATCTCCGTCATCGCCCCACAAATCGTCGGCTCAGGAGTATCCGACCGCATCCAAGAACTCGAAAAACAATACGGCTCACTTGACTGGCGCGTCGCCCTCAAAATCGCCCAAGAAGTGGCAGAACAAAAATTCTGCGCGTTCAAAGACCAAAAAGAAGCAATGGAAGTCGGCATCCGCACCGGATTCGCCTACGTCACCGTCGGCGTCGTCAGCTCACCCCTTGACGGCATCGTCAACATTGAAATCAAAGACCGCATGGACAAGCGCGGCCAATACGTCTGCATGAACTTTGCAGGACCGATTCGCAACGCCGGCGGAACCGCCGCCGCAGTCGCCGTCATCATCACCGACTACGTCCGCAAAGCACTCGGATTCGACACCTACGACTGCCAGGAAAACGAAGTCAAGCGTGCACTCACCGAACTTCAGGACTACCACGAACGCGTCACCAACCTCCAATACTTCCCATCCGCCTCCGAACTCGAATACCTCATGCAACACATCCCTGTTGAAGTATCCGGAGACCCTTCAGAACAAATTGAAGTATCCAACCACAAAGACCTCCCCCGTATCCCCACCAACAAAATCAGAAGCGGATACTGCCTTGTCCTCTCCTCCTGCATCCCCCTCAAAGCCGCCAAACTCTGGAAACAACTCAGCGCCTGGGGCAAAGACTTTGGCATGATGGACAGCTGGGGATTTATGGAAGAATTCCTCCACATCCAAAAGAAAGCCAAAGCAGGCAAATCAACCGAAACGAAAAGCGACGCCAAAATCATGCCCGATTACACGTACATTGCAGACCTCGTCGCAGGAAGGCCCGTCCTTGGCTACCCGCTTCGCCCGGGAGGATTTCGCCTTCGCTACGGCCGCTCACGAACATCCGGATTCAGCGCGCAAAGCATCCACCCCGCAAGCATGTACATCCTCAACCAATACATCGCAACAGGAACCCAACTCAAAACCGAACGCCCCGGCAAAGCCGCAAGCATGACTTCCTCAGACTATCTTGAAGGCCCCATAGTCCTTTTGGAAGACGGCACGGTCACACAACTCAAAACACTCGATGATGCAAAAAAAGCCCACCGCTCCGTCAAAGAAATCCTCTTCCTTGGGGACACCCTTATCGCCTACGGAGACTTCCTTAACCGCGCACACCCCCTTGTCCCCGCAGGATACTGCCCCGAATGGTGGATACAGGAAGTTGAGCGCGCAACCACTCCCCAAACAGAAGGAGCGCCTCCCCTTCCCGTCGGAATACCGCCCGAACGATGGTTGCAAATACAACAAAACCCGCTCATCAACTTTCCCACTGCACACGAAGCGATTCTCATTGCGCGCGCAACCAAAACCCCCCTTCACCCCGCATACACGGACTATTGGAACCTCCTCACCTGCGACCAGCTCAGCGAACTCATTCCCTGGCTTGCAAACGGCAAAATACACACCAGCGAACACGGCATTGAAAAAATCGTCCTCCCAAAAAACCACGCCAAACGCTCCCTTGAACTCATCGGCATCCCCCACACGTTCGTGAACAATGAGTACGTCATCATCGACAAAGAACACGCAACCATCCTTTGCGCACTCTTTGACCTTGCCGGAGAGAAAAAAACACCCTCCATTGACCCCGCAAAAACAGCCCTTGAAAACATCAATGCCCTCTCACCAATCCAACTCCGCGACAAATGCGGCACGTTCATCGGAACACGAATGGGCAGGCCGGAAAAAGCAAAACAGCGCGAACTTACCGGCTCACCCCACGTCCTCTTTCCCGTCGGAGACGAAGGAGGCCGCCTTCGCTCATTCCAAAGCGCGCTTATCACCGGAAAAGTCACGGCAAACTTCGCACTCTTCCACTGCGAAAAATGCAACGCCGAAACAGTCCTTGCCCGTTGCGAAGTATGCGGCAGCAGAACCGTACAGCGGTACCGCTGCAAAGTGTGCGGAATAAAACCGGACAAAACCTGCCCCGCACACGGAGACTGCGAAGCATCAACACGCAAAACAATCCCCATCAAGCACTACTTTGAACATATCCAAAAACACCTCGACCAAAAACACCTCCCCGAACTCATCAAGGGAGTGCGCGGCACCATGAGCGGCGAGAACATCCCAGAACACCTCGCCAAAGGAATCATCCGCGCCAAATACGGCATCCACGTCTACAAAGACGGCACCACCCGCTACGACATGACCCAACTCCCCCTCACCCACTTCAAGCCCATCGAAGTCGGGACAGGCATTGAAAAACTGCGCGCGCTCGGATACACCACTGACATCCACGGCAAGCCCCTTGAACACGACACGCAGGTACTCGAACTCAAACCCCAAGACATCGTCCTTCCCGAATGCGACACCAGCCCCGAAGCAGGCTCAGGCAAAGTCCTCCTCTCCATCGCCCAATTCTGCGACGACACACTCGAACAACTCTACAAACAACCCCGGTATTACAAGGCAAAAAACATCCACGACCTCGTCGGCCACCTCACCATTGCCCTTGCCCCGCACACCAGCGCAGGAATGATTGCCCGCATCATCGGCTTTAGCAAAACCCAAGGACTCTTCGCACACCCGCTCCTTCACGCCGCGACCCGCCGCGACTGCGACGGAGACGAAGCCTGTGTCCTCTTGTGCCTTGACGCATTCCTCAACTTCAGCAAACGCTACCTTCCCGACTCCCGCGGCAGCACCATGGACACCCCCCTTGTCTTAACGTCCATTCTCACCCCTTCCGAAGTTGACGATATGGCATTTGACGTCGACGTTGCCTGGCGATACCCCCTTGAACTTTACGAAGCGGCACTCGCGTACAAGCCCGCGTGGGAAGCAAAAGTTCCCACCATCAAAAAACACCTCGCAACCCCCCTCCAATACGAAAAAATGGGATTCACCCACGACTCCACCAACATCAACCACACGGTCAAATGCAGCGCATACAAAACACTCCCCTCAATGCAGGAAAAACTCTTTGGCCAAATGAACATCGCAGAAAAGCTCCGTTCAGTCGAAAGCTCAGAAGTCGCCCGCCTTGTCATTGAAAAACACTTCCTCAAAGACACCAAAGGCAACCTGCGCAAATTCTCCACCCAAGAATTCCGCTGCGTCGGCTGCAACGAAAAATTCCGACGGCCACCTCTCATCGGCAAATGCACCGAATGCAACGGCAAAATTATCTTCACCATCAGCGAAGGCTCAGTCATCAAATATCTGGAACCCACCATCTCCCTTGCAAAAAAATACAACGTATCCCCTTACCTTCAGCAAACAATTGAACTCCTCAAAGTCCGCATCGAACAAGTCTTTGGCAAGGATGCGGAAAAGCAAACCGGGCTTGGGGCGTGGTTCGGATGAGCGGCAGTTATCGGTTATCGGCTATTGGTTGTCGGTGGTCAGTTCTCAGTTATCAGCCATTAGAGGGGGTGCTGATGTGAAACTCGTTCGAGACCACATTCCTCAACTCATCCGCTCCGAAGGAAGGAACCCTAAAACACGAATCGCGGATAACCGCGAATACGTCGACCTTTTACGGCTCAAACTGCAAGAGGAAGTCACAGAATATCTTGAGAGCAAGAACCCTGAAGAACTCGCCGACGTCCTTGAAGTCATTCGTGCACTTGCCGAACACCACCTTGACGACTTCTCCAACCTTGAAACAATCCGCAAAGAAAAAGCGCGCACGCGCGGCGCGTTCAAATCCCGCATCATTTTGGAGGATTAATGCACGATAGGCCAAAAATCGGCGTCGGCATCATCATCCGCCGCGGCGATAACGTCGTCATCCAACAACGCAAAGGCGCGCACGGCGCCGGAACGTGGAGCGTCCCCGGAGGACACCTGGAATTCGGCGAGACACCAAAAGAGACCGCAATTCGCGAAGCCCTTGAAGAAACCGGGCTCCACGTCAAAAACCCGCGCGTCATCGGCGTTACCAACGACATTATGCAATCCGAAGGCAAACACTACATCACGCTCTTTGTCGAAACAGACTATTCACACGGCGAACTCACCAACCCCGAACCTGATAAAATCATCGAGACCAAATGGGCAAAACTTGAAGAAATCCCCGCACCCGTATTCTTGCCACTCAAGAATTTCCTTGAGAACAATCGGCTGATTTAGGCCGCCTGCCCTGAATACTCAGAAACCATAGCTTTATAAACTTTCCATCCGTTGTATCTATTAAGTGGTATCAAATGGCGCTTCTCAAAGTCAAAGGGCACGAATTCGAATTGCACCCCGCAAAAGACTCCTTTAGCCGCCGCGCGCTCCAATCCAAAAACGCAATCATCAACTCCCTTCGCAAACTCGGCATTCCCGAACACCAAGTCGAAATCAAACTTGAAGGAGCGCCCTTCAGAACTGCCCCCGCAACCGCAGAATGGTACCTTGACGGACACCGCCTGTACTTTCGCTACGAAGCAGCAGGCAAATTTGCCGACAACCTCCTTGTCATCGCACACGTCATTGAACGTGAAGTAAACCTCGTCCTTTCCGATAAAAAACCACTCGATGAGTTCATCAGCGAATTCCGAGAAGAGAATGACGTTGAAGAACAACGAAAACTCGCCCGAGAAACACTCGGCCTTGCCCACGATGAAAAAGACATTGGCACAATCAACACCCGCTACAAAGAACTCGCCCGCGAACACCATCCCGACAAGCCAACCGGCAACGCAGAAAAATTCAAAGAAGTAAACAAAGCGCACAAAATACTCAAGCGCGAACTGGAATAATCATTGCACCAATAACCCCTGCGCGTGCGGGATGCCTGCAACGGATGACACCTGCTCCCTTACAATAACGCCCTCATCAAGACCGATTTGCACAGACTTTTTTCCCACAAGATTCACCCCATCCGCGTTCCTCAGCAAATCACCAAGCCCCTTTCTGTCCATCGGCTCACCCTTATAGAACTCACCGCGCACATCAAGAACACGATTCCCCTCCTCAAAAATTTGGCCTGCAACGTCCTTATCACAGACCGCCACAACCGTACGCCCTTCCCTCTTGTGAACCTTTACCAGCACGCTCATAATTTTGACTTAACCGGATGCTTTGCACCACACGCACTACACTTCAGGAAATTAAAGTCGCCCTCGCGCACAATCTCCGTATCCGGCTTTCCGCAATCCGCACAAAGCACAAACTCCAGCGCGTACTGGCGAATCTTCTCATTAATACGTCCCGCGGGAATCTTTGCCCCAAGCACCAAAAGCCCACTGCGCATAATCTCGCCAGGCGCAGCCAACTCCTTGAGCACGTACTTGAGCAAATGGTCAAGGGGGCGCCTTAACGTCCCCGCAACCTGCTGAAAATTCGTAATAATCGTCTTATTCCCTTCCAAATGACCGCGCACTTTCGGAATCTCAAAGCGCTCCTTTTCAAAAACACTCTCCGGCATCCGCTCCCGCGCGCGCTTCAGCATTGATTCATAATCCATACCCCCTTCGCCCTCCCGACGGTATATAAATCTTATCGTTCACCCGCGCCCAACTCCCGTCAAACACAGGCAAAAGTATTTAAATACGCAAACGGACAAAAAAACCAAAAAAGGTCACGCATGGTCCTCGAATCCTTAACCAACCCTGTCCACGCAGAAAGCCACCCCTTCTTTGTCTTCCTCCTCGGCATGGCCTACGGCACAATCGCCATCTTCCTCTCCCTTTGGATATTCGAAGAACAGGCAAGCATGGTTATGGTCTTCCTTGCCAGCATGGCCGCAATTCCCCTCTTGTACCACACCCTCCACTTTGAAGAAAAAAAAGACCTCCTTGCCGAAGCCGGCAAAAGCATGATACGCGAACACTCCTCCGCACTCGCGTTCTACTTAACCTTATTTTTGGGAATGAGCGTCGCATTCAGCATCTGGTACCTCGCCCTTCCCACTGAAACCGCAAGCGGACTCTTTCGCGTCCAATCCCAAACCATCGCCAACCTCAACCAACACGTCACGGGAGGCCTTACCCAAACAGGACTCCTCAGCAAAATCTTTCTGAACAACGTCAAAGTCATGATATTCTGCATCCTCTTTAGCTTCCTTTACGGCTCGGGCGCAATCTTCATCCTTGCCTGGAACAGCTCAGTCATCGGCGCAGCCGTCGGCAACTTCGTTCGCTCCCACATGGCACAATTCGCCGACGTCGTCGGCCTCCAAAAAGCAGCAGCATACTTTTACGTCGGCTCACTTTCCGTCCTTCGCTACGCAATCCACGGAATCCCCGAAATCTTTGCCTACATCATTGCAGGACTTGCCGGTGGCATCCTCTCTATGGCGCTTATGAAACACGACTACGGAACCAAACAATTTGAAAACGTACTCCTTGATGTTTCAGACCTGGTACTTCTTGCCGTCCTTGTCCTCTTCATCGCGGCGATAGTCGAAGTGTTTGTGACGCCCGCTTTATTCTAACACTTTCAACCTGCCCGGCCTTGTCTCAAAAAGCTCTCCTACCGCAAGCAAGTGCACAATCACTTCCTCGCCCGAGGGGCCAAGCTCTGACAAAACCTGATTGTAATCCGCGCCCTCGCCCGCGTCCAGCTTTCGCACAAGACTCACCGCCCGCGCATTCGGACTCTCCTCCTTTTGCGGAACGGGCCGCACCTTGCGCGCAAACTCAAGCCACTTCAAATCAATTTGCTTCACAATCTCACCAAGCACATACCGGTCACCCTGATACTCCCTTGGCCTTCCAATCACCAGCACCGGGCTTCCGAGTGGAATCTTAAACGAGCTATCAAAAGAGCGCACCGCAACACTTCCCGTCCCATCATCCACCACAAGCACATCCGAAGAAACCACAAGACCATACAGCCGAACCCGCTGCACGCTTCCATTCGTTGTCATCAGCTCACTTGCGCCATCATCAGACTGCCTGATTGGAAACTGAATCAACTCACCAATTGAAAGCTGAATTGCCGTATCCGAAAACCCCATAGCGTGCTCACGCACTGCCGCGCTATTTATGCTTTATTGTAACCCATTACACTCGTGCGAACGTTTATAAATCCAAACGGCACCAAACAACACAAAAGAATGGTGAACCAACAACTCATTGACTACTGCAAAAGCCAACTCAAAAGCGGCTACAGCCCCCAAACAATACGAACCGCACTCCAAAACGCAGGATACCCTTCGCAAGACATTGACGACGCCCTTGCCGCATCAGGAGGAAAACACATAACATCCTCCCTGCTCTTCCTCCTCATCCTCACCCTTCTTGTCATCGCCATCGGCATCTTCATCGCACTCAAAGCAGCACAATCACCCCCTGCAGACCTTACCCCTGCCATCACCATCTTTAACCCTGAAGTCGCGCCCGGCACAGAACTCGTCCTTTCCGTCACCATCACAAACACCGTTGACACACAAGCCAGCGGCACGCTTGACGTGCGCCTTAGCGGCCCCCTCTCCTCCCTTGGCAGCACGGAATCATTCAGCCTTCGCGAGCAAACAACCGTTCCCATCACCATCCGCCTGCCTGCGGACGCAACTCCCGGCACGTATGATGCAGAAGCCACCATCACCTACGGCCCCCTTCACAAAACCACCCGCGCACCATTCACGGTAACCACCCAAGAAGAAGCAGCAACCCCCGTTGCCACCGAAACCCTTGAAGAAACCCCCCTTCTTGAAGCAGAACGCATCCAACAAACCTGCCCCGTCAGCTGCGATGACCTCAACTTTTGCACACAAGACTCCTGCCAAGGAGGAGTGTGCGTGAACACCCCAATCACGCCCTGCTGCGGCAACCGCGAATGCGAACCCGGAGAAAACGAGCAAACGTGCGGAATCGACTGCAGCGAAACCACCACCCCCGGACAACTCCGCGCACAAGCAGAACAACAAGCACCCATCGACATCAACCAAGCAATCCGCACCTGCCACTCCCTTGGCCAACAAAACTACGTTGACATCTGCCTTAGCGACATCTCCCAACTCGGCAACAACAAACAAGCCTGCAAAGACATCCTTGAAACAGAAATTCGCGACGGCTGCTACATCCAATTCGCCTTCCAAACCGACTTTCACGCGTGCGCAGAAATCACCAGCGACGCCATGCGCTATAACTGCGAACAAATCATCCGCTCAAACACGTACGCCCCGGCAGGATAATTCCTTCACCGGCACGCATAACTCTTCTCACTTCTCAACGATGTTGCGCAAACTTTGCTTTGGCAAATTTTGATCAAAAGGCGCTCTTCAGCTCGTTTTGAGAAACAATTGATTGCTGACTCCCTTCGGTCGCAGGAGAAATACTTTTCTCTCAACTCGCTGATGTCGCGCAACCTAAATCTTGCTAATGAACCCTCTTTTCGGCTCGAATACGTCGCCTGCGCGCTTGAGTTTTTGCAGCAACTCCTCTGCTTCAGCCTCCTCAATATCCTTCTCTGCCGCCGCCTTCATAATATCCTCAACCGGAATCTGCTTTCCCACCTTCATTTCCAAATCAGTAATGATTTCCTTCATCGCAATAATCTTATTGCGGCTTGATGCGGGAGTGTCAGTTGCGATACGGTCGATATCAAACGTTCCTGTCTTCTCATCCATTGCAATTTGGCGCAGACAATGGTCCAGCAGCTCAACTGCCTTCTTTGCATCCTTTTTCAAAACCTTATCGCCAAGCCGCAAGCGCGCAGTCGCTTCCGCGAGGCGAACAAGCCCCTCAAGCTGACGCGCACTAATCGGAACAGACTTCACCCCATCGCCACTCGCACTTGCCCGCATCTTCAAATAATACTCCTGCAACTCCTCAATTGCGCCATCCGTCAACTTCGGAAAACAATTCTGGCGCGCATACGCAAAATACTTCTTCAGCAACTTCGTATCCACTTCCGGCTTTTGCGCATCCTCCTTATGCATACGCAAAATAAAACTCGCCATCTTTTGGTCACGCGCAGAATCAGGAATATCCTTTACCGGAAAAATCAAGTCAAAACGATTCACCAGCGTCGGGGCCATATTAATCTGGTTTGCAATCGTATCATACGGGTCAAAACGGCCAAACTTCGGATTTGCCGCAGCAAGAACACTCGTCTCGCACCGCAAACTTGCCTGAATATTCGCCTTACTAATCGTCACGCTCTGCTGCTCCAGCGCCTCGTGCATTGCCCACCCGTCCTCCTTACTCATCTTATCCATCTCATCAATGCAGCACAAGCCCTTATTTGCAAGAACCAAGGCGCCCGCCTCAAGCGACCACCCCTGCAAGAACTCATCCTTTACCACCGCCGCCGAAAGACCCGCACCGGATGCGCCCTTACCCGTCGTATAACGCGCCTTTGGCGCCACGTGCTGCATACGCTTTAACAACTGCGACTTTGCCGCACCCGGGTCACCCACAAGCAAAATATGAATATCTCCCCTCGTAATAATCCCATCATCACGCTTCTTTCGAACACCGCCCGCAAGCTGCAACGCCAGCGCCTCCTTTGTCTTCTCGTGCCCGTAAATACTCGGCGCCATACTATTCACAATCTTCTTCATTAACAGCGGGTCCTTTGCCAAATCCCTAATCTGCTTCATCTCCTCAGGACCAATTGTCATCTCATCAAAATCCTGCTCAATCGGCTTCAAATTATTCGCATCAATGAACAGGTCAAACTTCGTACTCTGCCCGCCCGTCCGCAGAAAAATAGGCACTTCCTTTACCTGCCCCACCACAAGAACACGCGCGCCCGGATTCGTCTTCTTTTCCGTCAAGGGAGATACCAAGTCATTTCTCAGCAAAACATTCATCCGCTTTGGCTGCTCGCCCCCCTCAAGCTGCTCAGGAACCTCCTCGAGAACCATATTTTGCGCGTCAACCAATTCCTTACTCACCAAACGGAACTTTCCCTTCCGCCCGCAACTGCAGCGCGTCGGCTCCTGAAACTTGTTGTCAATTTGCAAAATAACGTGATTATTCCCGCAACTCGGACATTCAAACTTCGCCGCAGTCATCTGCGGGCGCACCTCACTTTTGTTTCGCACAACACCATCAAACATCAACAACTTATTGAGATGATTGCTGCGAATATTGCGCACCAAAATGCTCGCGCTTGGCGGAAGGTTCTGAAAGCGCAAAACAAACCCCTTCACCTTTGTCCCCACACTCATCTGCTCCACCGCGTGCTCGCCCCCTTTCAGGAAATCATCCGGATGGTCAAGCAAGTAATCCGCAAGCTCCAAGTCAAACTGCGCAAGCAGCGCAAAATCCACCACCAAACTCCGCTCCCCCTTGCGAATCCGCTCAATTAACTGGTCATAGCAATTCTTCTCCAAGAACTCCTGAATCTTTCCAATCAGCGTGAGCGCATCCATACGCTCACCTGCGTTCGCTACTTCGTCTTCTGACATTCCCTGAAAATCCACCCGTTTCCCAGAAAAAGCGACCGGAACGCACAATAAAAGGTTTGCGGTGTTAGAGACGGAAACCTTTCAGAACTACTTTTCCTGCTTGGCCTTCTTCAAATTCTCAATAAGCTTATCGAGCGCCGCTTCAACTTCCTCTTCACTCTTTGTGCCCGTGCACACAATCTTTCCGTTACTGAACAAGAGAAATGTTGCCTTTTGCTCCGGAAGCTTGTACACAAGACCCGGGAACTGCTCGGGCTCATACTCGGTGTTCTCAAGCTTCATTGCAAGCACGTTCAGATTCAGCGCCATACCGACACTGCCGGCAGCCACAATGTTTTGAATGTGCACTTCCGGCTCCTGCTTAATCTTGACATTAATCTTTTCCAAACTCTTGATAATCTTGCGAATAGACTCGCGAACATTTTCCATCGTCCTTGCGCCCGTACACACAATCCGGCCCGAACTGAAAATAAGCGCGCTTGTCTTTGGCTCCTTGATTCGGATAACAAGACCGGGGAACTGCTCAGGATTATACTCCGTATTTGGCAACGTTGCTGCCATCTTCTCGAGTGGGATATCGTGGCCAAGAGCAGTGCTTACCACTATGTTCACTACTTTAATCTCACGCGGTGTCACTTTGTCTTTGCCTTTGACCATATTCCCCAAAATACCCTATTTCAGACGATATAAATGCATTGTCCTTTAAAAGCTTTATGCTTTAAAAACGAATCGACGATAAAACGGGCGATTTTATCGACGGGTGTGCGAGAAAGGTTTTTTTGGAGCTTTATTTGTTTCTATATTGGAAATAATTATTGCTCATACCCCTGCCCCAACACACCTTCTCAATACACCTTGAACAACTTCCTCAAAACCGTGCTCAGCACAATTGCCAAAATGATGTACGTGCCAAGCCAGCCAAGCTTCCAGAACACAAGCAGCTTCTCATTCCCAAGCGATACCCGCTCAAACACGTTTCCCTTATACGCCTGAGACACTTCCGCATACGCGCGGTCAGTTGTAATCAGCACTTCCTTATCCACTTCCTCGCCACCACCCTGAAGCGTCACCAAATGCCTCCCCTCTTCACCTTTGAGCCGAAACTCTGCAATCCCCTCCTTTGGCGCAACCGACATCCCCGACACCACACTGAGCCCCTCAGGAACAACAACAGAGACATTCTCCGCACCCTTCACCTCTGCCGTAAGCAAAAACTCCTGATTCGGCAACAGCGGCTCAAACGCAAAATGCGCATTCATCCAGCCAAACACCAAAATAATCGGCAAAAATGTCACCAGCGTCGGCTTCATACTCTTTGACATATACTGCATATTCAGCGCCATTGCCTCGCGCTGCACCTTCATCATCTTCTCAGGGTCGTCCTTGAGCGACTTCATCTTCTTTTGCATCTCCTTCAATTCATCCTTGAGACGCTTCATCTCCTTTTGGTCAGTCAGCAACTTATACGCGCCAACAATAATGAGCGAAACAACCAGCGAAACAACACTAATCGCAAGCAGCGGAGGCCAGGCAAGCAAAAACCCAAAAACAGAATCCAAAAACGCATTAATCACAACACTCACCCGCCCATAAACTGCCGCAGCATCGGATTCATATCCATCAAATGCTGCCGCGAGATATCCTCATACAACCGATACACAATCATCACGCTCAAAAGCAAACTCGTCCCGTGCGTGAGCGTCCCACTCACATCCGCAATCGCGGAAAGCGCACCAACCGCAATTGCGCCCATAATCGTCAGCGGTCCAATATACCTCTGCAAAAGCCGCTCAAGCACCCGCTGGTCCTTGCGGAAACCCGGAATCTGCAAGCCGCTCGCCATCATTTGTTTTGCCTGAGAGCCTGCATCCATCCCGCTCGTCTGCACCCAAAACCACGAAAACACAACCGCGCCCACAATCAGGAACAAAACATACGCCAAACCCTGGAAAATCATCGTCAGAGAAAGACCGCCGCGAATCAGCGCACCAAGCAAATCAGGAGGAGTCACCCACAACACAAAACCCGACGCAGGAGCATTCCCCGCAAACGTCCCCAAAAGCGGATAGCCCCAATTCTGCAAAAGCCGTGCCCACAACTGCACATTCGCAATCAGCGCACTAATCAAAATAATCGGCATATTCGACGTGTACACAAAACTGAGCGGCCAGCGCACACCGTGACCCCGGACCCTTCCGAAACTGAGCGGAATTTCCACCTTCATCGCCTGCGAATACACCGCAATTGCAAAAACAAGCGCCGTTGCCGCGATTTGCGATGCCATCAGCAGCGCGGTTTGCGGGTCACCCGCGCTCAAACTCTGCACGAGTGCAGGAATTGCACCCGTTGCGATTTCCGGGTTTGTTGGGGACGGAAGCGGCGATAACAGGCGAATAAAGAGCGACTGCGACACATTTGCCGCAATAAATAAGCTCACGCCCGAGCCAAAACCCCACTTGCTCGTCACCTCATCCATCAGCATAATCAAAAACCCGCCAAGCGCAAGCTGGAACACCAGCAAAAGCTCAAGCTGGAAAAACAATGAAGTCCCCACCAATTCCTCCGCAGGAGCAAGACCGCCCATGAACACGTAAATGCACGCCTCAAACAAGATGAAAAAGTATGTCAACAACTTCTGAATGCCCTGAAACCGCTTCTTCCCCTCCTTTGAAGACAAGTCAAACTTCACCAAGCCCGAACCATTCAGCAACTGCAAAACAATGCTTGCAGTCACAATCGGGCCAATACCAAGAGAAGTAATACTGCCAAAACTCGCCCCCAAAATCACGGAAAAAAGCTCAAAACGCTGCAGCGCGTTTTGGCCAAGCCCAAACAGCGGAATCAGTCCAAGCACGAAAAACAAAACCAAAATAAGAAGCGTCCACTTGAGCTTTTCCTTAAACGCGAGCCTGCGCTGCGTCGGATGGGCAACCTCAGGCAAATTTTTCAGAATACGCTCAAGCACATTCATTTCGTCTCCACCACGACCTCGCCACCCGCCTGCTGCACCTTCTCCTTCGCACTCTTCACAGCATTCTGGATGACAATCCGCATCTTGGTGGAAACCCTGCCCGCGCCGAGCAACTTCGTGAAGCCAAGCTTTGTTAAGTCAACAACAAACACATCCCCTTCCCGGGACGCCTGCTTTTGCGCAACCCAGCCCGAAAGCCGGCCCTCAACATCACGCACATTAATCGCAACATCAGCATTACTTTGGCCGTGGCGGACAAAACCAAACTTGCCAAAATAATCCTCTGCCCACACTTTTGTCTTCTTATTATGAGACTTCTTTCCCGTACCCGCGTTTCCAAAACCACCGCGGCTCCCGCTGTTTCGGTGCTTATTCTTACCCCAGCCATACGTGTTTGTCCCAAGCATTCGCGATGACTTTCTTCGCTTCTTTACGACCATCTTACATCATCCTCATAACCAAATCATTCATCTTCTCACCGCGGTTTCCAAGTGCACCGCCGCTCTTGAACGCAATTTTTACGCCCTTTCGGCCATACCCTTTTCGCGGCGGATTCAAGCGGAACACTTTCTCACCCTTCTTCTTGAGTGCAGCAACCGTCTCGTCCGACACCGGACCAAACGTCACATACGAAATAACCGCCTGCAACATCCCGCGAATAATCGGAGTATCCTCGACAACCACACAATGATTCTTCTTGCGTAAATTGAGCATTTCGAGCGTTGCGCGCACCTTATGGCCGAGCCGCACGTCTCCTCTTACCCTTACCACTGCGAGTTTCATTGCTTCATCCCCTCAATCATTGACACGCTCTTCAAATCACGCTGCCTTGGCTTAAATGCAGCCAATTGGTGCAGGGCATCAATAAGCGCATACACGACGTTCATCTTTGAACGCGTCTGACCATACATTTTACTGTACACATTGTCAACGCCCGCGAGCTTGAGAATCTTTGCACACTCCTGCTCAATAATAAGCCCTTTTCCCTTCGGCGCAGGCATCAGGACTGCACGAACAGAACCGCACTTCCCCTCAACCTTCCACGGAATACTGTGCGGGTCAGTCGTTGCGTCTTCCCAACTGCCCGCTCCCCTTCGAATCTTAAAGAGGCCCATTTTTGCATTGCGCACCGCCTTCTCACGCGCAGGAACCGTATCCTTACTCTTTCCGTAGCCGATACCAACATAACCGTTACCGTTTCCCACCACGGCCATACACGCAAAACTCGGCTTGTTCCCATCAGGAGTCTTCTTTTGCGTTTGGCGGAAAATACGCTTGGCACCACCGCCAAACTTACCCTTGCTCTGCCCAATCATCAAAAGCTCAGACTGCAAGTTCGGCAAGAGCATATCAACAATCTGCTCTTCCAAAATCGGAGTCCCCTCATCCAAAATAACATCAATATCCGTAATTTCACCCGAACGGACCTTTCGCCCAACTTCCGTCTTCGGAACCCAGCCGGACACGTCAATCTTCAGCTCAGGCCTTGTTTCCTTCTCCACTTCCTTAATTTCCGTCGGAGGAATAACATCCTTCTCAACAACCAGCGGAGTCTCTTCCTCAATCTTCTCCTCAACCTGAACCGCTTGCTTCATTTTCTTCTCACTCATACTGCCCCACCTATCTTACTCTTTACCTGATCGACGAGCGCAGGCAATTGTTCCGGCTCAACGCCGCTCTTAATATACTTTGCAAACTGAACCTGATACCTGTCCTTTTGCGCCTTGAGCGCCTTTGCAAACTTTGCCACGTGCTCACCGCGCACACGGTCATCACTCGGAAGCACTTCCTTTGCACACGGAACATCAAGCCCGCCATCCTGCGCGCCCTTCACTGCAGCATACAAGACTGAGCCCTTCACACTCACGTTCTGGCCCAAATCAACCAACACGCGCATCTTCTTCTTGAGCTTCTTTGCAATCAAAAGACCCGTAAGGTACGCCGCACTCGTGTTTGCACCATCCGCCTTCCAGCCGAACTTTGCCAGTTCCTTACTGTGCGCAGTTACGATAACCTTATCCCCGCTTGGCGAAAACTCGATAACCTGCAAAACCACATAGCGCAAACTCTTTCGCACAACCAGCCGCGGGGCACTCCCCGTCAGCATCTTGAGCCGCTTGCGATAATCGGTCTTCCCCTCACGCTTGCGCCGGTACGGGACTGAATACGTATTATTTGTTGCCATCTTTCCTCACGGCACCTGCCGTCTCCTTAAACAATCGTTGCTCGTTCATATAAATCTTGATGTGCTTTACGCTACGGAAAAACCCGCCCTTGACCTTGCGATACAAATCAGCGAACGTCTTTTGCCCAATCATTTCCTTATCACGCACATCCTTGATAAACTCGCGCTGCGCACGCACACCGCTCACCCACTTGCTCTTGGGATTTTGGCGCGCAGTCACTTTCCCTTTCCGCGAACCGCTTCCGTAATGGCGGCCTTTTCGCTTTTGCGCCTGGCGCGCCTTTGCCCGCACCCGCGAAACACCCTGCGCCTGCACCTTGCTCACCACGCCCTGCCTGATAAGGCGGCGAATGTCAAATGCAGTGATTGCCTTGCGAATGTCTTCCAAACGGTCCGGATTAAAGTGCACGCGCTTTGGCGAACACCCCAAAATCTGGCCTGCGAGACGCTTTTGCAACTTCATGCTTCCCTCTGAGTCAAGACCTTGTCCTGCTCTTTCTTTTGTTCTTCCTGTGACTTTGGCTCTTCTGCTTTCGGCTTCGGCGCAGGCTTCTTTTGCGCTCCAACATCACGCTTCGCCCGCGCTTCCGCGCGCGCCTTCTTTGCCGCCTTTCGCTCATTTAACGCGCCTGCAACAGCCTTGATTGACTCATCAACATTCTTGTGATTCAGCACGGTCAGGTCCTTCTTCTTACACTCTTCAAGGAGCAATGCACGCTTGCGCGCCCCAACCTTCCCAAGCAAAACGCCCTCTGTTTTTGCATTCAGCGTGGAGAGGTCCGCACTATTGTACACCCGAACCGGCAACAAGCCATCCCGTGTCATCCCGCGCACGGCAACAGGACTGCGATAGCCCGGATTCACCGTTGCAGGCCTTCCCCAAACCCCCTTGCGCATCTTGTTGTGCAGCCCTCGCGGACGACGCCATCTCGTTCCCACTTCCTTGCGCTTTTGCCAATCGTAATGCCTAAAGCGCGGACGCTTTGCACTGATACGCTTCTTGAGCTCTAAGAGTGATTTCATTTAGGACGCCTCCAACTTCTGATTGGCCTTCTCAATCATATAAATGCCATCCTGAAACACCCGCAAATCACGGTTTCGCTTGGCAGTCAGCAACTCGATATCGCTTGCAATGCGGCCGGCCAAATCCTTATCACAACTCTCCACCGTGATAAACTCGCCCTCAACCTTTACCACTGCACCCTTCTTGAGCTTCAGCACGCGCGGGAATTTTTCCCCAAGGAAGTTCTTTACCACAAATTGGTCACCCTGCACTGCCACATTCATTGGGAAATGCCCCGAACAAATCTTGAGCTTATAGCGGTACGGCTCCTGCACGCCCGCAATCATATTTTCAACATGTGCATTAAACGTGTTCGCCATCCGCTTCTCCCTGCGCGACGCATTCTCACACGCAATAAGCAGCGTATCACCGCTTGCCGAAATCGCAAGACGCGGGTCACGAAGCGGCCTTGACACTTCACCCTTCGGACCCGTAATCGTCAAAATGCCATCTTTGTACCCTACCGTCACGCCGCTTGGCATCTCCGTCTCATCGTGAATATCCAGTTTCATCAGTAACAATAGGCAATCAGCCTTCCTCCAATACCCTTCTCACGCGCCTCAACGTGCGTCATTAAGCCCTGCGAGGTGCTCAAAATCAAAATACCCACCCCGCTTGCCGGCAAGTACCTTTTCTCAAACTTGATAAAGCCCTGGTTCTGCACGGAAAAACGCGGCTTAATCACGCCGCACTTGTTCACATTTCCCAGCAAGTGCAGCTTTGCAAACCCGCCGCGCCCCTCGCTCACATCATCAAGCGCGCCCACATACTGGTGCGCCTGCATAATTGCAAGAACCTTGCGCATAAGCTTGCTTACCGGGTGCACGATGAGCTCGCGCTTTCCGGTCTTCTCATACGTCAGGATTGCCGACATCACATTTGCTAGCGGATCATTTAACATTTTTTTCCCTCAACTATACTTCTTGAACCCAATTTTCGTTGCGACTTCCCGAAAACAGCACCGGCACAACCCCACGTGATACTTGGAAATGTGCCCGCCATACCGGCCACACCTGCCGCAACGCTCAAGCGCCTGGCCCGTTGTACGCTCCTTTGGCGCATTGTGCTTCACATACTTCTTCATTACCGCGGGCTTTGCCTTGAGCTGCCTGAACGCCTTCTTCCAATCTTTCGTTGTCATGCCTTTTCACCTATCGTCACACCAAACGCCTTTTGCATAAAGGCCATCGCCTCTTCACGAGACACCATATGCTTCTTTGGAACCGGCCGCGTTTTCAGCCGCCTTCGCTTCACCCGATACCCCGGCTTTTCCAGCGTGACACACACCTGCAAGCCAAGCACGCCAATCTTCGGGTCGTACGTCACACCCGGAATATCAATATACTCGTGAATGCCAAAACTCACATTCCCCGCATTATCAAACTGCGTCAGCCGAAGCTTATTCTCCTTTGCAACAAGCAGGCGCTTTAACACTTCCACCGCCTTTGCCTTGCGCAGCGTCAACTTGCACCCAATCGGCAAGCCCGGACGCAAACCCCACGTCGGAATACGCTGCTGCGTCACCGTCTTCATCGGCTCAATACCGGTAATCATTTTCAAAACCGTCACGCCCTTCTCCAGGCGATTCTGGTCTTTCCCTGCCCCAACATTCAAGGTTACCTTCTCGATTCGCGGCAATTGCATCACATTCATTGCACTTTCACCGCCGGTTTCCCTTTGCCGATAACAAACGCAAACTGGCGCAAGGTCTCAAATGAGCCATTCTCGCCCTTACACGTGATTTTGTTCCCATCAACCCGCTCGATAGTACCCACATTCCCAATGTGGCGGCCGCCCATCAGCATTGCGACCGCGCCCTTTTCAAGCGCAACGCGCTCAAGCACCTTTTGCGACGGAAGCTCAAGCACCAAACTATCACCCACTGCCTCCTCAGACTTCTCCTTGAGAAGGTTTCGGCCATCAGACAATGTCAACTGCACCCTGCCGCCCGGAACAGACTGCTTGCGCACCACGCGGCAAACTTTCTTTTGGTCCTCTCCCTTTTCTGCAGGCAAGAACACCAAACGACCCTTCTTGTCAATAAGCACGCGCACCAGTGCCTCACTTCCCACCTTTACCACGTCCATAAAGCCAACCGCGGTGTGCACATCAGATGCGCGCTTGCCATCAACAAACACGTGACCCGCATTCACAATCTGCTTTGCTTCCCGCGCGGTCTTTGCCAAGCCCAAAAGCCGAACCAAAAGACCAATCGGCATTGCGCGCTTCATCGGATGCTTGCCCGCCTGCGGACGCACAATCCACTTGTTCACCTTGCGACGAACGTGCCAGCTCTTCGGTGCCGCATACGCTTTCAAATGATTACTCATTGTGAACCACCCAACCTTCTCTTATCCTTACCCTCAATATCCGTAATAAGCAGCTTTGAGGGGTGCACCGGATAGAAACCCTTGCTCCCATCGCGCTTCGTAAACTCAACACCCTCAATGAATACGTGCATATTCTTCACATCAACACGCGAAACCTTTCCGGACTTGCCCGCATACTGGCCGCGCATCACTTTTACCGTGTCGCCCTTTCGCACACGCAAGCTTCGCGCCTTCACTTTTGCCCGAAGCGCCTTTGCCACGTGGCTTCCCAAAAGGCCGGATTTTACGTGCGCAGGAGCGAACCGTACAAACGCCCGCTGCCTTCTTGGCTTCCTACTTCCTTTCCACGAACTGCTCCACGTCATATTACAATACTCGCGATTTTACTGACCATCGGCCAGCGCTCGCTTGCCTCCTTCGCAATCGGACCCTTAATCATCGTTCCTTTTGGGTTCCCCATCTCATCCTTGAGCACCACTGCAGCATTATCCTCAAAACGGATACGCGTGCCGTCTTTTCTTCGATACGGCATACGCTGGCGCACAATCACTGCAGGAACAACCTGCTTGCGCATATCCGGCCTTCCTTCAACAACCGAACACATCACATAATCGCCAACACCCGCAGACGGCTTTCGCCCCTTCACGGTCTTTGCCGTCTTCACACTGATGATGCGCAAAATACGCGCGCCGCTGTTATCACAGGCAACAACATTTGCCGTGTGGGGAAGCCCCTTGGTTACGCGCGCCTTAACTGCTTTCATCTTCAGTCTCCTCAGCTTTCTTCTGTTTTTTCTTTGACTCTTCCATCAATTCCTGCTTTGCCACGAACAAGCGCTCGTGACCAACCTTTTCCACAATCATAAAATGCTTCGTCTTACTTATCGGACGGCACTCAACCAATTTCACCACGTCCCCTGCAGCAGCATTTATTTCCGGCGGATTGTGCGCCTTAACCCTCGTCTTTGCCGTCGCATAACGCTCATACTTTGAAACATACTTTCGGCGCGGCCATTCCACTGTTGCGGTCAACTGCATCTTTGTTTCCGTCACCACGCCCGTGAATTCCCGCCCTCTTGTCCTTACTGATTTCATTTACATCACCTTCATACGCGCACGCTCAACCGGAGAGAGCGCAACACGGCTGCCTTCAATCATTTCACCCGCAACAAGGAATGTTGCTGCGCGCTTGGGAACACTCCTTACCCCTCGCGCGGTTTCCAACCTGACAAAACTTTCCGTCTCATCAACAGCAATGCCGGAAATCCCGACAAGCAGAGCATTCGCTGCCTTCGCCACCGACACTTCACTTCCAATCCATTCCTTATTCATCATCGTCATTTCACAATCACCGTCTCGGGAGCAAACCCCGCCTCAATGAGGACCTGCTTGACTTTTGCCTTGTGGTCACCCTGCAATTCAATGCGGCCGTCCTTTACGGTCCCGCCGCACGCAAGCTTTGCCTTGAGCTTCTTTGCCAAAGCACCGATATCGATTTCCTTTTGATCGATACCCTCAACCACCGTGTACTTCTTGTTGAATTTCTTTTCAACCGTCCGAACGATGATTTTGAGGCTTTCCTTGGCGATGCTTTCGCACACACAAAGCTCTTTAGGCAAACCACACGTGACGCAAACAGTCATGCTTTCGCCGGTACCTCCTTCGCTGCGAGGACCTGCTTAATCTTCGCAATCGTTTTCTTTGTCATCTTAATCTTTCCCGGATTCTTCGGAAGCGTGCCAGTTGCAATCTGCGCGTTATCCTTCATCAAGTCCTTATACAACTCGCCAAGCTTTTCCTGCAAGTCCTGCACGGACATCCCCGAAATTTCCTTAAACTTCACTGTGCCTCTCCCTCTGGCGCCTCTTCCTTTCGCCGCACTTCAATATCATCCGGCAACTGCACATCAGGACCCATAATGGACACCTGAATGCCAATCTCGCCGGTCTTCAAAACGGCAACCGCCTTTGCGTGCTTCACACCCTCAATTGCGATTTCACCGCACTTCTTCAAATAACCCTGATTGAAACGCCACGTCTTTGCACGCTGGCTCGGAACCTTGCCGGAAATCAAAATCTCAATACCCATCGCGCCCGAATTAATAACATCAGTCATCGTCTTGTGGCCGATTGCCTTAAACTTCTGAATACCGAACCGCTCAAGCGTGCTTGCAATCCGCTCGGCAACAATCTGCGCATCCAAATTCGGATTCTGCACTTCCGAAATCTCAATCTGCGGATTCTCCAAATTAAAGCGCTTCTTGAGCGTTTGCGTAAGCTTCTTGATATTCTCGCCCTTGCGCCCAACAACCAATCCCGGACGGCTTGCAAAAATAACCACCTTATCACCAACCGGCGTTCGCTGCAATTTCGTGTGTGAGTGGCCAACATTCTTGAGCGATTCCGCAATAAACTCCTGAATCTGATACTCCTTGAGCTTCTCTGCGACAAACTTGCGTTCAATCATTTCTTTCCCTCTTCAAGCACGAGTTCCACGTGCGTTCTCTTTGCCTTTGTCCTTTGGCGGCCAAAATGATACGCGGTCGGACCCTTGTGCGCGGTCGCACTGCGCACCATCAATCCCGCAGTACTCAATCCCTTGAACTGCGCGTTTGCTTCCGCACTCTTAAGCAGCATCAAAATCTGCTTACACGCAGTAACAGGGAAACTTCCCGCAGCCATTCCTGCCTTGTGACCCATATCGCCGTTAAACCTCGTGAAGCGAATCGGCTTTTTCATCGCAATCACGTCCTCAAGCAGCTTTCGCGCCTTCGGAACCGCAAGACCGCGAATACTCTGGCAAATCATCACGCTTTGCTTGCGCGAAATCGGCAAAGCCAGGCCAACCGCACGCGCGGCATTCCCCGTTTCCTTGACTGCATATTGATAAGCCATCTTTATCGTACCGACAGCGATGCGCTGGACCTCGTTGCACCAATACCCGGTGCGCTGTGACGAACCTGCTTTCTTGTCTGGGCAAACTCGCCGAGCCGGTGCCCGAGAAGCTCTGCTTCAACCAGCACCTCAACCCACTCCTTGCCCGTGTACACCTTAATTGATTTTCCAATCATTTCCGGCAGGATAATCATATCACGGCAGTGCGTCTTTACCGCCTTGCCGCCCGAACGGATATCCTCAAGCAGCTTCTTTTCCGCATCCGTAAAGCCGCGCTTAATCTTACGCCGCTCACGCGACGGGACAAGCTGTGCGAAGTCCTCAAGACTCATTTTCTTCAATTCATCCGCTGTCTTTCCGTGAAAGTAAAATTCCTTTGCCATACTCACTTACCCCGACCGGTCTTACGCGGCCACAACTTGCCGACCTTGCGACCCGGAGGCGCAAAGTGCGACGCTGCCTTCTGCTTTGCCTTTCGACTGGTTCTCTTGTTTCCGAACGGATGGTCCACTGCGTTTTGCGCAGCACCACTGGGGTTTGGCCATCTCTTGTTCTTAATCCTGCGATTGTGATGCATATTCCCTGCCTTGAGCATCGGCTTTTCCAAACGGCCGCCGCCGGACACAATACCCACCAGCGCTCGACAGTCCAAATTAAACATTTTCTCCTTCTTGCTCGGAAGCAAAATAAGCGCGTACGTGTCCGTCTTTGCAATCAATCTTGCCGCACTCCCGCCCGTTCGGCAGAACCTGCCGCCATCGCCCGGCTGCGCCTCGATGTTATAAACTTGAGTTCCCTCGGGCAGGTAACGGAGCTGTGTTGCACAGCCGTTCTCTGCATTTGCGCCCTTGCCGCACTGCACCCGGTCACCCACGCGGATAAACTCAGGAGCAGGAAGCAACGCAGTCACATTATCCTCATACTTTACTTCCATAAGCGGAGCAGTATGACCCGGGCACTTAATCAAATCAGTCACGGTGCCCGATACCAGTTCTGCAGGGTCGTTTCTCATCTTCACATCACCTGCATAGGCAAAACTGCGCGCCCGATACACCGGACCGCCCTTTCCTCTTGCCTGCTGGATGAGTGACTTACCCATTTTACATCAACCCCAAACTTGTCGCGATATCGATCGCAGGATTTTCCTTTGCAAACTTCACATACGCGCGCTTCTCACCGCTCACTGAACGCAGCGTGTTCACACTCGACACTTTCACCTTAAACAATTCCTCAAGCGCCTTCTTAATCTGCGGCTTAGTCGCCCTGTTATCAACAACAAAAAGCAACTTGTTTTCCGACTCCATCAAACGCATTGCCTTCTCCGTCGCAAGCGGATGCTTGATAATATCCCTGCTCATCATAAGAACAAGCCCTCCTTCTCAAGCTTCTGCACTGCTGCCTGCGTCATAAGCGTTAATCTTCCCGGATGCGCGCCCGGCGCGAGCAATTCCGCATTTACCTTGCGCACCTCAACAACATCCACGCCCGGAATGTTCCTTGCCGCGCTGAGCATTTTGCACGCGCCACTTACCACAATAAGAGGACCCTTTGACTTCTTGAGCTTGCGACCCCGCGCCTTGCCTTTTCCTGCACGAACCGCACGCTTTCCGCCGCGCTCAAGGTCACCTTCAAGGCCCAACTTGAGCAGCATTGCCTCAAACTCACTTGTCTTTGCAAGCGACTCAACATCACTTGCCAAAATAAACGGATAATTCTGAGGAACGGCGTGGCCGCGCCCACTGACCAACTCCTTATTCATCACCGCTGCAAGCGCGCTGCGAATTGCCTTTCTTCGCTCCTTTGTATTCATTGCCTGCGCAAACACGCGCTCACTTGACGGAGGGAACGCCCTTCTGCCGCCAACCGTACCCGGAGCGAACGCGCCGACCCACATCATCTGCATCCCGCGCCGAGTCATTGTTTTTCTCGGCATACGGGAAACACCCTTTCCGTACGCTCCCTTGTAATCACGCCTTCTGCGACTGAGCTTTGCCGCCTGCTTCTTTCCCGCACGCGGGTCAGCACCATAAATTTGACGCTTTCGGCTTTGCACCGAATCAACCGCGCGCTTAATCAAATCAACGCGAATCGGCTCTTGGAACTGGCTTGGCAACTTTTGCATTCCCACTTCCTTACTTTCCTTATCCAAAACCTTGACCGTCATCATTGTTTCGCACTCACACTCACGTAGGTAATCTCAGGAGCATCCTTTGGCAACTTCACCAAATGCGCACGCCTTGCCGACGAGAACGTCACGAGACGCTTGCTTGCGCCTGCAACACTCCCCTTCACCAGCATAAACTGAGACTTCACATTGCCATAACGCAAAAACCCGCCCTTCACATTCACCTTCTTTGGGTCATCACCAATCATCAAAATGTGCTTGTTATGCTCGAGGCGCTGATGGAAACCCATCTGGCCTGCGTGCGGAACACGGAAACCGCGGAAGCCGTGCCACGGGCCGAGCGAACCCGGACCACGCTTGGTCTTCTCTGACTTATGCGAACGAAGCGCAATCCTGAACCGCTTTACCGGGCCCTGCAATCCCTTGCCCTTGGTCACCGCGCTTGCATCAACCAACTGCCCCTGCGCAAAAACATCAGAGAGCTTTACTTCCTTGCCGAGAATACTTTGCGCGAACGCGAGCTTTTCCTCTGCCTTTGCACCGCCGATACCAAGCTCAAACACTTCCGGAGTCTTCTTTCCAAGGCCGGAAAGCTTTGGCTGCGTATAGACAAGAACGCGCACGTCATCAAGGCCCTTTGCTTCCACCTGCTTTGCAGGCTTCTTTGGAACCGCAAGAACGCGCCCAAGCTCGCCGTCAACCTTTTCCGCGTTGATTTGCCCAACACAATGCAGACCGTACGCGTCTTTCTTATAGAGCAAAACTGATGCAACTTTTATCGGCGGGCACTCAATAACCGTCACCGGAACAGAAATCTCCTCACCTTTTGTCATACTTGTCGGCTTGTTATCCTTGAGCAAAACGTGTGTCATCCCGACCTTATACCCTGCAAAACCAACCAGTTTTACATCCTTTTGTGCAGGCCAGTTGCGCACCCGTGCAACTATATCCGACGCGCGTGAACGCGGCCAGAACTGCATACTTCCTTGACGAGGGGTTCTAATGCGTGGCATATAACCTTCTTATTGACTACCAAACACGGTAACCATACCGTATCAATCCAACAAAAGCCTATTTCGACCACCCCAGGAAGAAGTCATTTCCTGACTGTACTGGGATAACCTTCTCAGGCTTGTCAGCTTTTGTGCAGGGAAAAGAGGGGGTTTATAAAGGTTTGGTTTTGGTTTATAACCGTTCAGTGCTCTTTCACATTCCCTGAGCCATTTTCTGACTCCGCACCCTTCTTTATTGATTCAGATGAATCAGAAAGAGCTTTTGCCTTATTCACAATCTCAACACTGTTTGCAATCGGCGCGTCCCGCTCGCGCTCTTCTTTTGACTTTCGCTGCGGCTTCTTCTCCGCTTCAGTCATCCTTGCAACCATCCGCTGCTTTGCAACCGCGTAATGCGCGGGATTCTTTATCTTCGGACAAAAACCATCAGGACTGCACACACCCATATCAACCATATACGCGCGGTTTTGGCAGCTTGGCGGCAGCACAGCACCCTTTCTTGCCTTTGCATACCGCAACTGCCCCTGAATGTACACTTCCCGCAGCGGCTCCGCATTCTTCTGATTCCATTCTTTCACGTACGACTCAATTTGCTCATACGGCCAGCCGCACGATGCCAAAAAATTGATGAGCACGAGCAACGCGCGCTTCTTCCCGTCAGGAAGACCCAAACTTATCTTCTGAATACAGGGCGGGAAATATTCCTTTGGAATCGCATCAAGCACCGGCTCAAACTCCTTTCGCTCACTTTTTGGCGCGTCCACAAAAGACACGCTCACCTTAAAGTCAAACGCCTGCACAATTAACTTCCGCGCCTCACCCGCAACGACCTTTTGCGGGTCAAGAAACCTTAACTTCGGCACCACCCTTTCCGGCTCTGCCATTGATTTATCAAACGACAAAATATCCTTTGGCTCAATAACCACCGAAACAAGACCGGACTTCTCATTGAGCGAATACGGCATCCGATACAAATGCCGCGACGCAATAAGCACGGTATCAATCGTCAGCACGGAAAACGCATCCACTTTGCCGCCCTTCACGATCTCCTCTTCCCTCTTCCCCACCCTCTTTGCAATCTCCCCTGCCGAAAAACGCTCAGCCAACTTTTGCGCAAGCACGTCCCTAATCATTGACGCAAGATATGCCGCAATCTTTCGCGGCCCCTCGGGAAACAAATTCTTCGTCGGAACACCGCTCACGCTTTCCGGAAACGCGGCGCTTGGCACCCCAATATGAAACCCGTGATTTCCCGAAAACTTCACCGCAACATATGAGACGCCGTGATACTTTAACGCCTGCACGAGCAAATCAGCCGCAATCTTGCTGAACTCAAGCTCAGGACAGTCAATGTCCAAAATCAAATCCCACCCCGACCGAATCTCATTATATTCCTCGGGGCGCATTCCCGTCGTAATCTGCAACGGATTCTTCCAAATCTCCTCACTGCAATGAAAACTCGTCGCACCCACCTTCACCGCCTCAATCACATCCTTTGGGTACATCAACACATCCGGACGCTTCCCATACCCCGTCCCCCCAAAACTCACCGCAACCTCCCTTCGGTCCGCACTCTCCACAAGCGCACCTTGAATCTCCGGGCGCTTATAGTACCTTAACACGAGCCCGATATCCAACTTGCGATACACCGCCATACCCTTTTTGGCAAAACACGCAGTTTAAATAAATTCATCGACTATAACATCAGTATGCAAGAGGCTGAACTCCTCCTTTCCGCGCTTGAACGCACCCGTGAAAAAAACATCCTTGTCATTGTCGAGGGGAAAAAAGACCAAGCAGCCCTTGAACGGCTCGGCATCCGCAACATTCTTGCCATCTCCCGAACACCACTTTACAAAATAACCGACCGCATCATCGCACGGGAAAAAACAGTCATCCTGCTTGTCGACCTGGACACGGAAGGCAGAAAAATATACCACAAACTTGCCCAAGAACTCCAAAAACACAAAATAAAAATCGACAACACCCTTCGCGACCTTCTTTTTCAAACACCGCTGCGGCACATCGAAGGACTTGACACCTATCTTCGAACGCAAGACAAGCACCCATCAGATTTATAATCAACCCGCGTTTTTCAAACAGTATGAACACCAAAACACTCATCGCCATTGCCGCCATCCTGTCCCTCTTCCTCATTGCCTGCCAACCGCGGGAACAAACCCCTTCTCAAGAAATTCCAGAAAAAACCGGACAAGAACAATCAGTCACACCTCAACCAATTGAGACAGAAAACGAGCCAACAACATCTTTTGTTGCAGACGGAACCTACACCCTTGACCCAACCCAATCAACCCTTTCCTATTCTGCCGCGCGCATCACCGGAAGTTCCCATACCGGCACGGTCGCACTCTCCTTTGGAGAATTCACCCTTGCCGGAGAAACCGCACACGGAACATTCACCATTGACATGACCCAAATCACCGAATCAAAAAACAACACGCGATTCCTCACCCACCTTGCCAGCGAAGACTTCTTTGCCGTTGCACAACACCCCACCTCGACCTTCACCATCACGGAAGCAGAAAAAACCAACACTGCAGAATACCTCATAACCGGAAATCTCACCATCATCGGCAACACCAAAGAAATCACATTCCCCGCACAACTCTCCTTGGAAAACAATTCACTCCTTGCCCGCGCAAACTTCACCATTGACCGAACCCGCTGGAACATCACCTACGACTCAGGCAGCATCTTCTCAGAAATCGGAGACCGCGCAATCAAGGACAACATCGGATACGCCCTTGACCTTGTTTTCACCAAAAACTAACCCGGTCATTCACAACCATTATAAACCGCATTTTTGCACTTTTGCACCATGTGGAACCAAATAAAAACAGTCCTCCTCCTCGGAGGGCTTAGCGGACTCATCCTCCTTGCCGGCAGAATCATCGGCGGACAAGCGGGACTTCTCATCGCACTCTTCTTTGCCGTCATTATGAACTTTGGCATGTACTTTTTCAGCCACAAACTCGTCTTAACCATATACCGCGCGCAGATTGCACGCAAAGGAGAACACCCGGAACTCCACCGAATGATTGAAGAACTCGCCAAAAAAATGCACCTTCCAAAACCCGCCCTGTACATCATCCCAACCGCGACACCAAACGCGTTCGCAACCGGCCCATCACCCAAAAAAGCAGTCGTTGCGGTAACGCAAGGAATTACGGACATCCTCACCCCCCAAGAACTTCACGCAGTCCTCGCCCACGAAATGGGACACATCAAAAACAGAGACATGCTCATCACCACCCTTGCCGCAACCCTTGCCGCAGTCATCAGCTTCATTGCACAAACCGCACAATTCGCAGCCATATTCGGCACCCGTGACGAGGACTCCGCAGGACTCCTTGGCACGCTCTTCCTTGCGCTTCTTGCACCCATCATCGCACTCATCATCCAACTCGCAATCTCCCGCAGCAGGGAATACCTTGCCGACGAAACCGGCGCACGCGCAATCGGAAACGGAAAAGCACTCGCATCAGCACTTCAAAAACTTGAACACGGCGTTCGCGCCCGCCCCTTGCGCTTTGGCAACACAACCACAAGCTCCCTTTTCATCGTCAACCCATTCACCGCGCAAGGAATCACTGCACTCTTTTCCACACACCCGCCAACCCGCGAACGCGTTAAACGCCTCGAAGGCCTCAAACTGTAATCACTGCACTTTTCAAAGCAGCCGCCTTCAGCCGCTCAACCCGGTCCAACTTCTCCCACGGAAACTCACTTCTCCCAAAATGGCCATAACACGCAGTCCTCCTGAATATCGGCCGATGCAAACCCAACTCCGCAATAATTTCCCTTGGCCTTAGCGGAAAACAAGCCCGAACCAACCCTGTGAGCGCGTCATCCCCAAGCAAACCCGTCCCGAACGAATCAACCCGCACACTCACCGGCTCTGCAATCCCAATCGCATACGCCAGTTGCACCTCGCACTTTTTTGCCAAGCCCGCAGCAACAATATTCTTTGCAATATACCGTGCCGCATACGCACCCGAACGGTCAACCTTCGTCGCATCCTTTCCCGAAAACGCCCCGCCCCCGTGCCTTCCCGCGCCCCCATACGTATCCACAATAATTTTTCTGCCCGTCAAGCCCGCATCCGCGTGCGGCCCTCCCCGAACAAAACGGCCGGTCGGATTTGTCAGCACCCGCGTTTTTCCATCAAGCCAAGCGCCGCACACCGGCACTATCACCTCCTTTATCAGCGCATCACGCAACCGCTCCTGCCCTACCCCTTCCCCGTGCTGCGCAGACACGAGAACCGCATCCACACGAACCGGACGGCCGTTCTCATACTCAACCGTCACCTGCGTCTTCCCATCAGGGCCCAAATCATCAATACTGCCTTCCTTTCGCACCGTCGCGAGACGCTCTGCCAAACGATGCGCAAGCGCAATCGGAAGCGGCAAAAATTCATCAGTTTCATCACACGCAAAACCAAACATTAAACCCTGATCACCCGCACCATCCGCATCAACACCCCGCGCAATATCCGCACTTTGCCTGTCCACCTGCGTGAGCACGGCGCACGTCTTTGCATCAATTCCAAACGACGCGTCCGTATATCCCGCATCCTCAAGCACACCGCGCACGATTTGCGCAATATCAATATGCGCAGCTGTTGTCAACTCCCCTGCAACAACCACCAATCCCGTCTTTGCCAAACACTCCACCGCAACCCTGCTCTTCTCATCCTCCTTCAGGCACGCATCAAGAATTGCATCACTTATCTGGTCACACAACTTATCCGGATGACCTTCCGTTACCGATTCCGATGTAAACAACGAACGAACCATACAACTCACCTCGCCTTTTTTTCGCTCAAATAACACTATAAAAAAAGTCGTGCGCGCCTTATTCCCAAAAGAATCAGCTACCCGTATTTTCCACCAAGAACCTCACGAATCGCCCTTGCCTTTTTCTCACCAACACCCTCAACCTCCCGCAACTCATCCTCACTTGCCGCAAAAACACCCTGCACGCTCCCAAAATGCCGCAACAATTCCCTTGCCAAATTCAGCCCGACCTGTGGCAGTGAACTCACCACATATTCCTGCTGCTCCTTCATTGAAACCGGCTTGCGGTCAGCGTGCGGAGAAAAATCACGCCTGCCTGCCTCTTCCTGCTCCCGCCTTGCCATTGCAAGAAGGAGCGCTGCCGTATCCTTCTCATCCCTTGTCTGAATGAGCGGAATCCCAAAACCCACCATCACCGTCGCGAGCATTCCCCGAATCGCATTCGGATGAACCCCGCGCACCCCAAAAATATCCGCACTGCCCTGCAACACCACAACCGGCCGCTCAAAATTCCTCTTCAACTCCTTTGCCTGCTCAAGCAGCCGCCCATCAATAATGCTCGCGACAAAATCATCAACCAATTTCAGCTCAACACCAACCCTGCCTGACAGAACATAATCCGCAACCCCCAGCATCTCAAGACGCGTCTCTACGCCAAGCTCGACCAATTCCTTTACCACCCCTGATGACTTCTCACGATAATCCGCAAAAATCTTCACTCCTTGGTCAAAATTCTGCAGCGTCGGCTGCTGCACCTCAATTTTCAACTTCAAATCCCTTCGCAAAGACTCCAAGACGTGCACCATTTGCTTTTCCTTATTCTTTGCACTCCACGAGTACGCCTCCTCACGCGTTCCCTTCGTCATAAAAATAACCACCTTGCCCTTCTCGTTTCGCCCTGTCCGTCCCCTTCGCTGAATATGACGAATCGCACTCGGAATCGGCTCATAAAAAACAACCGTGTCCACCTTCGGAATATCAAGCCCTTCCTCCGCAACACTCGTTGCAATCAGCACATTAAACAACCCATCCCGAAACCAATCCAACATCTCCACCTGCTTTTTTTGGCTTAAGCCCGTCCCTCCCTTTTTTGCCTGCCCCACAAACACCTTTGCAAGAACACCCGCCACCCGATTCAATTCCTCCTCAAGCCGCACGGCACTATCCCGAAACTGCGTGAACACAATCATCTTCATCTTCGCATCACGCGCAACCTCTTTCTCAACAAAACCCACAAGCCCCGCAACCTTCGGATGCTCAACTTTTTCCTCACGCAGCTTCTGCGACAAAATAAACGCACTCTTAAACGACACATCCTGCACCAAATTCTTTACCGCCTTCACCTTCGTTGACTCGGCCTGCACAAAAATCTGCTCCAAATACTTTACCAGCGGCACGGTCCCCTGACACTCCAAAAGCTCAAGCGCGTGGTGCACCTTCATCACTTCCGCAAGCAGACTAATGCACTTAAACACGTCAAAATCCTGCTCCCCTTGCGCCATCCGCGCGTGCAACTGCGCCTGCAATCCAAGCAGCTCACGCTTACTCATTAGCGGACCCTTCACCCCATACTTCCTTAACTGCTCAATGCGCTCCCGAATGCACAATTCCAAAAGACGCTTTACCCGCAAAAACTGCTCCGGCAAATCAACCTTCTGCCAAACCACGTCCACCTCCTGCACGTACGGCTCAACATCCGCATCCTTTTCCGTCCGAATCTCCACTGCCTCAATAAACAAATTCTTACACACTTCCTCAATCTTCTCCACTTCACTTCCCGGCGATGCAGTCAGCGCCAAAATACGCGGCCACTCTGCCTTTCTCTGATACTGCCGCGCAACAAACACATAACTGTAATCGCCCGTCGCCCGGTGTGCCTCATCAAAAATGAGCAGGCAAACACTCTCCAACCCGAGCTTTCCGCCAATCACATCATTCTCAAGACCCTGCGGCGTTGCAAAAACCAGCCGCGCACTCCCCCACAACTCCTGCCGCCTTGCCGGACTCACCTCACCCGTGAAAAGCACCACCTCCCCATCCCCCAAATCAAGATGCCTTTTGAACGTCATCAAATGCTGCTCGGCAAGCGGCTTTGTCGGCGCAAGCATAACCACTTTCCCATTCGGATGATTCGTGAGCCTTTGCGCTGCAAGCAACAGTGCAACACCCGTCTTTCCCAAACCCGTCGGCAAAACAACCAACGTGTTCTTCAGCGCACACGTCCCAAGAATCGTCTCCTGATACAAACGCGGCGAAAATCCCCGAAGCATTTCTGCAGAAACCCCTCCGGGCTATTTATTCTTAGCGGGAGATTGACCAGTGTCCTGTGAACATCCCTTCCGCACTTACCGAGCTGCCTTCAGCAACCCGTGCCTTGTTCCCATAAAACCCAGCCACATTCCCACAAGAAGAACCACAACAACTATCCGCGTATCAGCCCAAAACCACCAAAAAAACACCCCTGCCCAATACGCAAGCACACCCAAAAACACCAATATGCGCCCACGGCCCTCCTGCAAAAACCACACCCTCCCCAAAACAAACCCAACCAACAACGTTGCCGCATACATCACTCCCGGCGATGCCGCGAAAAGACCGGCAATAAACCCTAGCGCAAGAAACGGAAGCGCGAGCGCTTCCGCCCAATCAAAAGACCAATCCATCAAAACAACCCCTTTGCAAGCACCTTCACAAACAAAAACGTAAGCCCAAGACCCACAACCACGGCAAGCGGGAACCCAAGACCGAAAATACCCAGCGCTCCCGCAACAAACCAATACGCCGCAAGCGAACACACAAACCACACATACAAGAACCTATTCCAATACACAATCTTTGCCCCATCAAGCCCCGGAACCGGAAGCACATTCCACGCGGCAAACGAAAGCGCAAGCCAAAACACATCCTTTGCAACAGAAACACCCAAAACACCCGCCGAGCCAAGCGCGCCCATCACTGCCGCAAACACCACACAGGCAACCGGCCCTGCCATCGTGATTTGCGCAATCGTTGCAACATTCTCCCCGTGACG
Source organism: Candidatus Woesearchaeota archaeon (assembly GCA_003599055.1). Lineage (GTDB taxonomy): Archaea > Nanobdellota > Nanobdellia > Woesearchaeales > ARS49 > SURF-65. The sequence continues at coordinate 27,995 of QZIM01000014.1, read as the reverse complement.
AAACGCCCCAAGACGATGAATCGGAACCAACTTCTCCTCTGCAGACGTTACCGCAAGCAACTTTAACCGCCCTTGCGACAACATCATCAGCAACAAACTCAACACAAGACCGTTCACATACACCTTATGCTCCAACTTAAAGCCGGTCACCAAACCCCACGCGCGCTGGCCTGCGTGATGCACAAACACCACCACCCCTGCAAGCACCGACCAGTACAGCCAATTCCCAAGACCCGTTAAGACATCAAACTCCTCATACCCCCACAACGACCACGAAAGCACCATCCCCAGCGCAACACTCACAATCCCAAACGCAATGAACTCTGCGTGCGAAAACCAGCCATACCGATTCCACTTATCCCAAAAGTTCCGCATATCACTCCTCTTTTCTCATCTTCTCCGCATCCGCGTTTAAAAGCTTTTTCAGCATCCGCGCTATCTCCCGCTCGTGCCCCGCACCCACCACTGCAACAATATCATCGCCCGGAAAATGACTCGCCAACGCGGCAAGATGACGCGCCATCACCACATTACGCTCCTCAACCAACACGCGATACACCGACGGATACCGACTTTGCACTTCACCGAGCAGCTCCTCAATAAGCTTTTTTGGCGGAACCTTTGCCAAATCAATTTGCATCCCCTTCCCAAAAAGGCCGCCCTTCACCACATCAACCAAAAAACGGCCCTTCTCCCTCCACGTGAGTGCCTTACTGAACCTTCGCAGTGTCACCTCAATATCCTGGTCGATTAGCGCAACACGCGCACCAACTTCCCTTGCCAAATCAACCGCCCTTAACATCTCCGCACCAGGCGACACCCCCACTTTTGCACCAAGCTTTTGCTCCACCCACGCGCCCACCACGGCAAAAAGCCAACCCTTCACCCCCACCCTTCGCGCATCACGAATTCTCGGCCGCTCACGCACCCCTGACCTGAGCGCGGCAAAACGCTTCCTATCCAGCTCAACTGCCACAATACCCGGCTGCAAACGGCGAATCACCTCCTCAACCTTTTGCAAACTCTCCGGAGCAATATGCGATGTTCCCACAATCCTAACCCTGCCCATACGTACCGTGAAGGAGACAGCATATATTAAACCCACCCGAAGCGTCAAATCATTCACAACAATCTTTATATAATCGCAAAGGACCAAATCACCAAAGCAAGGAGGTACCACCCAATGCTCCGCATGAAAAAACTCACCGAAACATACGATATGAAAGTCTTCACCGACCAAGGCGACTATTTTGGCGACGTCGAAGAAGCAATCCTTACCCAAACCAAAATTCACGGCTGGCGGGTTCGCGCAACCAAAAACAGCTTCCTCTCAAAAGTACTCGGCTCTGCAAAAGGAGTCATCGTGCCCCACCAACTCGTCAAAGCAGTCGGCGACATTATGATAATCAGCAAAGCAGCCGTCCCCAGCTACAACGAAGAAGAAGGCGCGGCTGAAGCCACAGCAGAAATGTAGACGGTAGTTTGTGGTTTGTAGTTGGCAACGGTTGTCAGTTTTCAGTTCTCGGTTATCAGACGACTGTTATCGGCTTTCCCCTCTCAGACAGCCGTTTGTCATCACGGTATCGGGCAGAATAAACTTTAAGAATAAACTTCCGGCAATGCCCGCCCATGAACCTCACCGAGTGGACCAAAACGCTCCTCCAATCCCGCGACGCAATCCGCCAAGAAATCACCTCCTTTGAAGACACCGGGAATGACTTTATCGTCCACAAAAAAACCGGCGATACGCGCTTTCTCATCCGGCCCGAATTCACCTCGCCCCAAGAACTCACCGCGCACGCAAATGAAGCGCTATCCTTAGTTCTCCTCAACACCAAAAAGAACCTCAACGCAGTCATCGCGCACTGGCAAGAACTCGCCTCAATCAAACAACTTTGCATCTACTTCGTTAACCCCCAAACAAACGACAAATGGCTCCTCTACCCCCACACGCACAACCAAATCACAGAAAAAACCGCGCTCCGCAAAGGACTTGAAACGATGTTCGCGGAAGTACCGCAAGTTAGTTTGTAGTTGGTTATTGGTTCTCAGTTATCGGTTATCAGCTGTCAGTCTTCCGCCTTCAGTTATCGGTTCTCAGATAGCAGCATTCAGAAAACACTTTCCCGATACCACAATATTTTTCAACACCCGCGCTCCCGCACGCATATGCTTGAAGAACACATCGAAGAAATAGACTGGGACGGCAACGTCCTTGCCGTTTGGCCACGCTCAGAACTCAAAAAAAGACTCTTCCCCCACAACGTCTCCCTCATCATCCCATCCGAAAACGGCAAACTGCTCCTTGCAAAAAGAAGCGCAAACAAACACCCCTTCCCCGGCGTCTGGTGCTGTGCGGTCGGCGGAAAAGCCCTTGCCGGAGAAACGCCCGAATCTTGCGCATACCGAGAAATGCACGAAGAAATCGGAACCACCGTCCCCTTGCGGCACGTTGTCACGGCAAACCACAAAGGGCCCGCCACCTACGAACGCCTTCACATTTACACCACGGCAGAAAACCTATCCGCCGACAACATCAAAATCGACCCCGCAGAAATAGAGTATTTACGCCATTTTGCCCTTGATGAACTCCAAACACTTGTCCAAAAGCAGCCCGACTCGTTTGCTCCCGCATTCCTTACCGCGCTCCGCGCGTACGTCGCCGCAGAATATCTAAAGTAACCGACGCACCAGCGCAGGAATCTCCCGCCACGAATACACCCGATACACTCCGCTTGGAAGAGCACCCTGATTCCACGGCGCATCCATCAAAATAACCTGCACTCCTGCATCAACACATTCCCGCGCATAATCCTTGCTGTCCTCAATCATCACCCGTGCATCCAATTCAAGGCACTTTTGCGCCTTCTTCCCGTGCGCCAAATACGCCTCAAGCGAATGCGTATCCCGAACCTGCGGAAAATGTTCATTCATATGAGTCATCGTGTCCTCGTGCCACTCAACAGGACGCGCAGTCACTGCGTGAACGTCAGCAATTCTTGCAAGCTGCGCCACCATTTCCTGCGCGTTATCCATTACTCCGAGCCGCCTTAACCCCCCATCCAAAAAGAATAAGCGCATCTGACCCACCCAATACTCGCCCGTATTCCCCAAATTCTCGTGCAAGCGATAACTGCGCGTCACATCCTCTCTTTGATAATCAGTCCCGTTTCGCGCATTATACCACGGGAAAAAACCACTCTCAAGAAACGGAACGAGCACTTCATCAATGTCGGTTGCAACAATCGGCCGCATATACGGCAGCCGGATACGGATAATCCCTGACTTCATCAGCGATTATCCAACGCCGTCTGCCGCCTCCATTCGGATACGGCAGCCGGGAATCGAACCCGGACCATAAGCTCTATCCGCCTGCGGGCGGCTGATCCTTCTCGGACCCGCCCTTCGAAGGCTTGGGAAGCTCAGATCATACCACTAGACCACTGCCGTGTTTCTCTTTTCGTTTCACCACTCATTCAAAAAGCTTCTTCCTGCCAGTATACAAAAAAGTAACATTTATATATCAGCATACGATTGAATTCAACATAAAAAGTGTGAGTTCGTGTGTAAAAGGAGGCTACGCAACCCCTTCGGGCTTGCTATGCCTCATTTTCACAAAAAATCATAATAAAAAGTGTGTGTGAAAACGAGGCTACGCGACCCCTGCGGGCCCGCTAGGCCTCATTTTTCACGAAGTCAAAATAAAAAGGTGTGTGTGAAAAACGAGGTGTTGTGTATGGATAAAATTCTGCAAAAGGTAGTAACAACGGCTGCCGAAAGCGCCCAAGTTGTTCGGCAAAAAGAAGAAAAGCTCAGCCACTTCCGCAAAATTCTCCCCGCACTCCTTGAGCGCGGCCTTGACAACATCAACCTCTCCATGTTCGATGAAGAAACCCGCTCCGCACTCCTGAATGCCTTTGGCGAGGAATACCAGCGCAAAGGAAAAGCCCAAGACGCAATGAAAGCGTACATCCTTGCCGGCAACAAAGGCAGGCTTACTGCGATGGGCGAAGACTATGAAAAAGTCGGTCTTTACACCAACGCAATCGACTGCTACCGCCTTGCCGATAACACAGACAAACTCCTCAAATGCGGCAACCGCTGCCTTGAAGAAGGAAAAACCAGCGACGCAATCAAGGCCTTTCTTACTGTTAAAGATGTGGAACGACTAACCCGCGTCGGAGACGACTGCCTTCGCAAAGAAAAATACGACCACGCAATCGAAGTCTTCAAAGCGGTCGGCAACACACAAAAACTTGCTGAAGTCGGAGACAAGGCCCTGCGCGAGCGCCAAATGGGATACGCTGCCCAGGCATACGAACTTGCCGGCGACTCAGGACGGCTTAGCGCACTTGGCGACCAAGCCCTTCGCGAAGGACTCTTTGCAACCGCCTACAAAAGCTACGTCCTTGCCGGCAACACCATGATGGCACAATTCGTCAAAGAAAACTTCGGGGCACAAATCAACCTGTGAGAACCATGGACCGCTGCGACAAACACCGCAAAGACCTCATCGCCACCTGCAACTGGTGCGGCAAAAAAGCGTGCGAATTCTGCATCGCCCGCCAAGAAGGCAAAAAAGCATACTGCGAAAAATGCATTCCTCTCCTTGGCAACATCCGCCGCGAACCGCGACCCCATATGGTCCAGCCGCCACCCCCGCACACCGGCAGAAAATTTGTCCTCCAAGACGGCTACCTCGTCATTGACGGAGGCCGCTAATATGGATGCGCTCAAACTCCAAAAAATCAACCAGCTCGCAAGCGAACTGCGCAAGCACAACTTTGCCGCATCCAGCGAAGACGCATACAAACAAGCAGAAGGCGTCTATGACGAAAGCGAAGGAGCAGTCGTTACGATACGCGAAGAAGAACCCGCTGTCCGCACCGTCCATATGCAGCAAACCGACGACTTAACCTCGCGCAAAATCGAACTCCTCATCGAAATGCACAACAAAAAATACGAAGAAGAATTCAGTGTTCTCCGCAACGCGATAAACCAGCTCATTGGAGAACTGAATTCCGTTAAGGCACAAGTTGCTGCGCGCGCATTGGATGAAACTCCCCGGCACAAAGAAAAACAAGCCGAATTAAAACCTGAAGTTAAGGAAGACCACCCAAGACAAGGCAAATTCCAACCATCCGACGTTGACATCCAGAAGATGTTCTACTTTGGGAGCAAGCGGTAACACGAAGTTGATTATTGGTTTTCAGTTATCGGTTATCAGTTGTCAGAAATAATACAGCACGAACAGCGTCAGTGCCAGCCAAAGAACAATTGCGATTAACATCCTTGCGTCTTTGAACACCAAATGCGGGTGCCGCGCAATAACGCTGCCTTCACCGATAAATTTCTCATAGCGAAAAACCGCGTAGAGCGCGACCGGAAGCGTGACATACAACCCTGGGTGCAGGCCGAAAAACACGAAAAGCGTATACGACATCACAAGGCACGCCGTTGCAACAGTACTGAGACTTCTTATGAGCTCTTGCGAATAGCCACGCAGGGATGCCCGTGCCAATTGCGCGCGCTTTCCCAAAAACACCATCTCGGACCGCCGCTTTCCCAAAATAAGAAACAGCGCCAAAAAGAACACACCTGCGACAAGCCACGGGCTTACCCATACATTAATTGCAAACGCGCCAAGAACCGCCCGCAACACAAAATTCACCGCAATCACAATAACATCCGCAAACGGCTCGGATTTCAGCCAAAACGTGTACAGCTGGCACAGGATAAAAAATAACACTGCAGTGATAACTGCCGAGACGGGCAGAAGCAATACCACTGCAAAACCAACACCTGCAGAAATCAGCGAAAGCACAGACGCAAACAGAACACTGACTTTTCCTGACGCAATCGGTCGCCCTGCCTTCTCAGGATTCAAACGGTCCGCCCTTCTGTCAGCAATATCATTAATGACGTACGTACTTGACGATAATGCGCAAAGCGCAACAAAACCAACACCTGCAGCAACCCACGCGGCAACATCAAACAAACTCCCTGAAAAAATCACGGCAAGAAAAACCAACACGTTCTTGTACCACTGATGCGGGCGCAGCAGCCGAATGAAGTCCATACCCTTCTCCAAAATTCCTCTTTTTAAAAAGGATTTGGTCAAACATACAAATTCCAGAGCACGCATTGGGGTGTATGAATCCTTAAATAACCAACAATGACCGCCCCCTTATGCCTCACGACACGCTTTGGCACTACAACGTTTCTCCTGATGAAGACCCGGTCCTCAACCATCCGGTCCTTCAGCGCCAGCGAGGACACAAACAGCTTGGCCAAATAGAAGCAATCCACCCCAGCGCAAGCCACACGCGTTACGACCACTGCGGCCTTGTCGCAGGCATTACCGATAAAATCTGCCGCATCCTTGAGAAAAAAGAACGCCTCCCCGGACCCCGCAAAGACCTTGTCAACTTTGCCAAACTCCACGACCTCGGCCACCCACCCTTCTCGCACGTCGTCGAATACGTCCTTCGCGAAATCACCGGCGTTGACCACAAGACACGCGCCCTTCACCTTCTTGAAGACCCCGAACGAGACAGCGAAGGCAGAACCCTTCGCGACTGCCTTGAACTTTACCGCGTTGACTTTGCCAACCTCGTCTCCCTTGTCAACGAGACAAACCCCACCCACAAAATCATCACGGACAAAACCCTTGGCGCAGACAAGCTCGGCTACACCCTCAAAGACGCAGACATGGTCGGCTACCCGCACCTCCCCCCAAGCTGGGAGCGCCTCATCAAACACTTCACCTTCTACGACGGCATCGGCGTTGAGCTCAAAAAAGGAGAAAAACAACTCGACGACCCGGTCACCCTCCTTTGCGCAATGCAACACTTCTACTTTGATATGTACCTCAACGTGTACCTGTGCCCCGAAAGCATCGCGTACGGCAGACACATCCAACGCGCCGTAGAACTTGCCATTAACTCAGGAATCATCGCTCCTGACTCCATTTGGGACATGAGCGAAGGAGCCCTTGAACACGCAATCAACAACGGACACGACAAGGCAAAAAGCCGCGACGTTCGCGACGCCATGCGGCCGTTCCTCACCCGAGACCCCTACTCGCCCGCAATTGCCCTCAAACTCGCAGAATACCAATGTGACTCGATTAACGGAGAGCGCGTCTTTGTCCTCTCACCCCAAGAACTCCAAGAACTCAGCGAAGCATACAAACCACCCCGCGCGCTCACTGCCCTTGAAGACCGCCTTCGCGAACGAACCGGAACCCCCTGCATCGTCTGCCTTCCCCCCGAGCCGTCCAAAATCAAAGCAGCAGACGTCCCCCTTTACGACAACGGCCGCAGAACAACCACATTGCGCGAACTGCGCCCAAAACACTACGATTCCATCCGCGAAAAAGTAGACTCCTTTTACGCCCTGCGCATCCGCGTCCCCAAACAGGACCGCGACCTTTTTGTCCGGCGCTACGGCGATGACTTCAAACACGTCCTCCTTGAAGAAGCACGCAAAACAACAGTTTGACGAAGACTGAAACAATAAACTTTGTATGGATTGGCTATCCCGCAAGTCCCGCTTGAATCATTCAGTAAACCATTAGCGGATACTGTTCCCTTATTTGACGGACTTGCCACAACCAAAAAAAAATCAGAAAATAGAAAGGAAAAAAAAGAAACATCAATTACATCGGCTTCTTGTTTCTGAAGCACTCGCGGCAAAAGACCGGCTTACCCTCGCGCGGCTTGAACGGAACTTCACAGTCCTTGCCACACTCGGAACACTTGGCCTTGTGCATTTCACGCGGGCCGCCAAAATTTCCACCAAAATTACTCATTTTACTTCTCCTCCAAAACGATCGTAGAATTCGTATCGTCTGTCTACCCCTGACAAAACGAAGGTCCCTTTAAAAAGCTATGCTTTTTGCCCTAATCGTTCTCGACGCGGGGCGCCAAAATAAAGCTCAACAGCAGCTTATCCACTGCCTTGTACTCAAGCTTGAGCGGGTAATCCTGATTGAAGAAAATCCCCACCTCGCCCGCAAGCTTTGATGCGCTTAGCATCTTTTTCAGATACTCAATAGAATATTTTGACTTAATCTTTGCCGTGCTTTCTGACTGAATCTTTGTCTGGTCGCCTGATTTCATCTCCACGTGCGCCTTTGACAAGTCGCCCTCTGCGGCAATACTGAATTTCTCCGGCTCTGCTGCGAACGTCACGCTTTCCGCAACCACATCCGCATCAGCCACCGCATCGGTTAGGATTTGACTGTGCGTTGTAATGCACACAGGGAAACTGAGCTGCGGAATACGCTGTTCTTTCTCATCAAGCTCGATTAAGGGCAAACTAAACGTCCTTGTTGATGAGCCCTTGAGCTGAATTTGCAGCTTATTGTCGCCCGTTACCTCAAGCGTGATAATGTCACTTGCAGATGCCCTTCGCAAAATCTGCTTCAGATTTGCAAGGTTCACCCCGATTTGCATATCCTGGTCAATATCATATTCGGTAAAACTGCTTGAAAGCAGCCTGAAAATCACCATTGCCACATTCGCAGGGTCCATTGCGACAAGCTCCACGCCATCACGCGAGAGCTTGAACCTTGCCTCACTAACCAATTCAGAAATAACGGTAATGCTGTCCTTGAGCAAAATCGGGTCGGCGAGTGTCAGTTTCATTTGTGTCCCCTTTATCGTCCGCCACGCGGCACCGCCTTTAAATATTTTACTATACTCGAGTAGTGGGGAAGGTGACGGCCGATGGTTGGCCGTTGGTGATTTGGTATTGGTCGTTCGTTATTCGTGCTCAGTCGTCAGTTATCAGTGTTCCAGACAGCGCTGCTCACTCAACGGTCTTTCTTTCGCCCACAATGAGCGGGTGCAATGTCTTTCCTAACTGGTACTTCTCTTCCTGCGCCAAAGAATTAAACGCATACAGTCATGAAACTTTGGAAGTTCCATCAATTGCTCCTCGTTTCCTGTCGAGAAGCAAATCACAAAATGTTCGCTTCGCGAACATAACTAAGACTCTTCTCTCCATCCAACGATGTCGCAAAACCAGGTTCGCTATTCATCACTCAACTGTTTTTCTTTCGCCCACGACCAGTGGGTGCAATGTCTTTCCTAACTGGTACTTCTCTTCCTGCGCCAAAGAATTAAACGCATTCATCATTTCCCTCTCACCGTGCGTCGGGAACACGTGCCTTGGCCGCAGGAGGCGGAGCATATCCCTTAAGTCCTCGCGCGAACTGTGCCCTGAGACGTGAATGTCCTTAAACATCCGAACACCAAGCGCAGCAAGCTTCTCCTCCATCTCGGCACGCTGCTTCCTGTTGATATCTGCAGGAATGATATGCGAAGAAAAAATCACGTGGTCCCCGCCTGACCACCGCCACGCGTAAAACCCACTCAGCATCTTTGCAAGCGCGCTCTTTGGCTCTCCCTGATGACCGGAAACAACCAGCAAATATTTCTCCCGCCCCTTTACCTGAATCTCCCGCAGCCTTCGCTTAATCTGCCGTGAATATTTCAGAATTTCCGCCTCCCTGAACAGGTCCGCAACCCCTGCCTCTTTTGCCGCATAACAATACTTTGCAACACTCCGTCCCATAAAAATCGTCTTTCGCTTCAGCGCCCTTCCGCACTCCGCAATCGACTTTAAGCGCGCAATATGGCTTGCGAACGTCGTCACAATAAGCGCGTGGCCCTTGCTGTCTACATCCAACAAAACATCCTTTAACATCTCCTTTGCCACCTGCTCGCTCGGCGTCTTTCGCTGCTCCCTTGCATACAAACAATCCTGAATCAATGCAAGAACACCCTTATCACCCAGCTTTCGCAACTGCTCAATATTCACCGGCTTGCCCAACGTCGGATTCATATCCATCTTGTAATCATTACCATAAACAACTGCACCGCTTGGCGTGTGGAGCACTGCCATAATCGTCTGCGGCGTTGAATGCGTGATGTGCACAAACTCCAACTTCAGCCCGCCGTCAAGAATTGTCGACTGGCCGGGGCGAAGCTCAATAATATCATTTTTCATCTGCAACTTCTCGTCCTTAATGATGCCGCGCAAAATCGAAGCGCTAAACGGTGTCACAATCACCGGCGCGTTGTACTTATTTGCCAAATACGGCACTGCGCCAATATGGTCAAGATGCGCGTGCGTCACCACAATCGCCCGCACAAGCGGCCGCAAATCCCTTATCTGCTCATCACGCGGAATCGCGTCAGCCTTTTTGAGGGCAGCTTCGGTTCGCTTCTCCGTATCCCCAATCTCAGAATCAGTCAACGCGATATAATTCGGCATATGAAGCCCCATATCAAAAATAACCACATCATCACCCACCCTTACCGCAGTCATATTCCGGCCAATCTCGCCCCAGCCGCCAACAGGAATAATCTCGATTGTCATTTGCTCACCTTTACTCTTAAACCATCATCGTTTGCACTATTATAAGCTTTTCTTGAACACGCCCTCCGATGCTTCGCAGGAGACCCCCTTATTTCCCATCGAAGTATGCCAGCTAGCCCTTTTTCAAAGTGCTAGAACCCCAAACCATTGGGGCACTCGCCACAGCTCGGTCCCAGAGACCGCAGATGCTTCGCAGGAGACCCCCTTATTTCCCATCGAAGTACAGAAGTACGTACAATACAGACCATACCTTGAAGTAGAAGCCCCACCATATACCCTTATGAGCGAAAAAGTCTCGCTTTGGGCGCTGTTTGGAGTCGCGGCAATCGCACTCGCCCTGATGGCAAGCATCGGGAACAGCGCAGTCACCGGTAAAGTAACCGAACTTCGGCAGCCGCGAGCAATTCCGGCACAAACGCCGCCACTGCAGGACGTTATGCTCGTTACCGCAGATACCAGTCCAGAAAAAGTCATTGTGGAAACCGACGATACCGCTTTCACCGCGCTGGCGGAAAGGATGGAAAAAGTCGAAAAAACCACGTGCTACCTGATAAACCTCCAACTGGACAGAGACGCGGGAAGATTAACTCCCCCAGAACTCATATCCACGACCTGCCCGCGCTGGCTCCACTAACTCTTTTTTCCGAATGCCCGCATACACGGCAGAAACTATTCCTCCTGACGCAAGCGCAACACTCCCAATCCTTCGCACATCTTCCGGCTCGAATGGCGCAAAAAATAATCCTGCCCCCGCAGCAATCGCGGCAAGCCCCGCATACAACACGCAACCATACGACCTTTCCGCCTGCCTTACCTGCACGTATTCCTTCAGAATCCTCTTTTGCGCATCGCTTGGCTTTCCGATATCAGACTCAAAATGAAACCGCGCACTCTCCTTCGTATTTCGCGGGTACAATTCCCCGTGCACGCGCGCAAACACAACATTGCGCAACCGCGCATCCTTTTTCAGCTCTTTTGCCAGCGCTTCCAACTCACTCATCAGTTTTCACCTCAAAATCAAGCAAGTCATCACCATCAAAACGAAACGTGCCCCGCACAAACCTGCCTTCAAGCACAAGCGGAAGCCAGTGCTTATCATCAACCCACATACTTTTGAACGGAATATCCTTGTGCGCAAACCACCTTGGCGCCATCTCATCACTTTCCACCGGTTCACCCTCCCACTCCTTTGCCACAAAAACGTGAACCACCTGGTCCCACTCCGGCTTTTTTGGAAAAATAAACGTCAACTCCGCGTGCTTCCTTATCCCTCTTGCAAGCACACCTGACTCTTCTCTCATCTCACGCACGGCTGCAGCCTCTATTGATTCACCCTGCTCAACCTTGCCCCCAAAGCCATTCCACTTCCCCTCACCAAAACCCTTCTTCTTCATCCCGAGCAGAACTTCATTTTCCTTTAACAGAAAACAAAGGGTGGCACTGCGCATACCCCCTCCTATACAAGAGGCATTCAAATAGATTTATTCACTTGACTATCCAGATTCACCGTGAAACTTAAGAACTCCTTCTTTTCGCGCCACCCTATGACTCACGTTGCAATCATCGTCGTGGATATGATTCCCGGCTGCATCAACGAAAAAGACCGCATCAGAGACTTAGAAGAACTCGCGCGGCAAATTGAATCAATTAAAAAACTCGCCTCTACTAAAAAACCAACCTACCTCATCGAATATGGCCGGCTTGAACTCGGCTACGGGCACACCCTTCCTGAAATCACCCGCGCAGCACACGACCCGCGCGTTGTTTACAAAAAATGGGACAGCGCATTTTACGACACCACCCTTGATGAACAACTCCGCGCCCGCGGAACACAACACATCGCCCTTTGCGGCATCAACACCTCCGCCTGCGTCTATTACACCGCACGAGACGCACAACGCCTCGGTTACAACGTCATCACGTCCCGCGACCTCATTTCAGACTTTGAATGGAAAGACCCCGCCTGGAAACGCTTCAAAGACCACGAACTGCCCTACTTTGAACGGGAAACAACATTCTTTGAGAGAGTTGAGGAAGTGATTGCGCAACTCTGACACTATTTCAACAACTTCTTTACCAAATAGAACGCGCCAAGAATACCGCCTGTCATAAGCGCAACCGCCCCTGCTGCCGCAACCAAACCCGTCCCAAGCGCATACGCCGCGCCGCCCGCAACCGTAACACCTGCCGCGCGGTTCAAACGCGCCTGTGTTCTTCTTGCATCATAATATGAAGGAAGATACGCGCTTGCCAGTTGCTGACGCCTCGGAGAATCCGCCGCGACATCAGCATCAAACTGCCTTCGCGCATCAACCCGTGGCACACCCTGATAATAACCTCTGCCAAAACAATAATCAAACATGCCGTTTCTTACCGACTCGGAAGCCTGCACATCCTGCAAGAGTGATTCGAGGGTCATTGCACATTTGCTATTGCAGGGGGTTCAAAAAGTTTGCGACTCGCCCCCGCAACATTTAAAAGTCACCCTCTTGCACAACGCCTTAACCTTTCACGCGGCGGTACCCAAGCGGTCAAAGGGGGCAGCCTCAAGCATAATCTGCTTACCACAACGTTGTGGAGACAGCTGCTGGCTTAGTGTCTTCGCAGGTTCGAATCCTGTCCGCCGCATCGTTTTTTTTTTCCTTCGCACTTCGTGCTTGCCTGTTCAGTTGAAGGGCGGACAGGATTCGAAGTCATCAGACCGCTTGGCGGTCCTTGACATCAAAGTCCTCGCTACCGCTTCGGACATTTGATGACTCCTGTCCGCCGCATATATTTTAATACAGGCGCGATGCGCTTCATTTTCATTGCGATATGCGGATAGGATTCGAACGTCTGCGGGCTGCTCGGCAGCCCTTGACATCAAAGTCCTCGCTACCGCTTTCGGAAAAGTCTGTCCGCCGCATCCCTTATGATACCAACCCACACGCCCGATGATGTTCGCGCCCGCCTCCAGGAATTTCTCCTGCACATCGCTTCCGGAGCAGTTTTCATCCACCCCACAGACACCATTTATGGCATCGGCTGCGACGCCACCAACACCACATCCGTTGAACGAATACGGCTCCTCAAACAACGGGACACAAAACCATTCTCCGTCATTGCCCCATCAAAAAAATGGATACTTGACAACTGCCGCATCAAAGACCAATCAGCCCTTGACAAACTTCCCGGACCGTACACGCTGATTGTCCCCCTTGCCAACAAAAACGCAGTTTCCCCTGCTGCCACAATGAACTTGGACACCCTTGGCGTACGCATCCCCGCACACTGGATTTCAGAACTCGTAGCCTTCTTTGCAAAACCAATCATCACAACTTCCGTAAACCTCAGCGGGCAAAAGCCCGCAAACACCCTTGCCGAACTGCAAAAAACAGCCACTGACTTTATCATTTACGAAGGAGAAAAAACAGGAAACCCAAGCACTATCATCAACACCATTACAGGACAAATCCTGAACAGGCGCTAAACAACTTATCTTTACTCAAGCCCGCCCAACCGGGACTCGATTTTGGCAAGCTCCTCTTCCAGAAGGTCAAGTTTGCTCTTTTGCGGAGAACGCGCTTCAGGCATTCGTTCCTGCGGCTTGCCCTTTTGGACTTGCCTTACCGGCACGTCCTCGCGCACAGGCAACTCAGGAACTTTTATCGGGACCTTTGGCAACTTGCCCCGCAACTTCTTGTTGAGCACGAGCAACTCGTCAAAAACACGCTTTAAGTCATACTGCGCGCGAAGCTTGTCATCCTTTACCCGGCGATACAATTCGTAGCGCTTCAAACTGTCAAGAAGACTGCGCGAACTTTGCAACACTTCCTTTCGCACATCCACGTGGTCGCGAATACCCACGAAAAACAACTGCTCTTCCTGCGCTGCACCCTTTGCCATCACATACTCGGCTCGCTGAGCGCCTTATCCACTGCGCCCACGCTCTGCTCGACCTCTTCAAGCTCTTTTGCCCACGCGGCAAGCTCCTGGTCCTCCTGCGACTTTAACTCGGCAATCTTGTCCAGCAAAAACTTTGCCTGGCCAATCTTCTCACGCATCAGCGACACGATATCCATCATATCCTTGTACTCATCGAGCTTTACAAACACCGGGGCTTTTTGGTCCATCATCATCACCTTTGCGATTTTTCAATCAATTGGTCAACATACGCCAACTTCTTTTCCACATCCTCAAGCTGCGAGCGCCAGCGCTCAAGCGCCTTTTCCTCATCAACCTTCAAATCCTGCAACTTTTTCATAAAGTTATCCGCGTTCAGCAAGCGCTGGCGAACCATATTCGTCTCTGACATAATGCGCCGATAGTCGTCCACCGACACAAATGTCTTTGCCGGAACCTTGCGCTCAACGGGCTCGCGAACCTGCACGCGAGGCGCCTTTTTTAGCTCCTCATCGTGCACGTCCGCAATGGTCCTGTCAAAAACAACCTTCTTCTCAAACATATCCTCTTTTTCCATCGCAGGAGCAGGAAGCAAAGGAACCTCATCGTGATGCTCTTCTTCCATTTGGAAATCCATCTTCGGCATCGGCGGAAGCGGAGGCAGCGGGGCAGGCATCGCCTCTTCCGTTTGCACCTGCTGCGTTTCACCCCAATCCCGAAGCGGCGCTGCCCGTATCGGCTCAAAATCACTCACCGGGCGCTGCGCCACCCCCGGAAGCGGCGGCGGAGGCAGCGGAAGCTCACGTTCCTTTTTCTTCAAAAAATCAAGTAATGCCATTGATTACACCCCCTTCACTTGTTTTTATTATGTATTAAAAGCTTTTACAACTATTGTGCGATGGTAACAATGTTCCCTTTGCAGACGAAAAGCTTTATAACAAGCTCCTGTGCCAAATACTCCTTATGGAACAGCCAATCACGGTTCGCGCAATCCTTGAAATCCTCGGCTCACCCGCTGAACACATCACCAAAGCGCTCAAGGACCACATTGAGACGCTGCGAAAAGACGGCACCGCCATCAAAAGCGAAAAACTCTCATCACCCGAACAAAAAGAAAACCTCTTCAGCCAGTACGCCGAACTCGTCATCACGTTCAAAGACACCCGCGCGCTCCTTAACTTCTGCTTTGACAGCATTCCCAGCTCCGTTGAAATCATGGCGCCCGAAAAAATCGACCTCCCCACAACCGCGCTTGAAGACCTCCTTAACGACTTTTTGGCAAAACTCCACCACACCGACGCAATGATTAAGAACCTCAGCATCCAAAAACAAGTCCTTGACCGCAACGCGGTCAACATCCTGCACAACTTCATCAAGCACGCCTGCACGGAAAAAAAGACCGCAGCAGAACTTGCAAAAATCACCGGCATAAAAGAAGAAGACCTCCTGAAATTCACCGACCAACTCATCGAGCGAAACATTTTGAAAAAAGAGGGACAACACTACCACACCAATGCCTGAGGAACTCCGCAAACTTGCCGAAGCAATCCTCTTCGCAGCCGGCAGAAAACTCGAGCTTGCCGAAATCGCAAAACTCTGCAGGCACAGCGAAGCAGACGTCCTTAGCGTGCTCACCGAATGGAAAGCAAACCTTGAATCCTCAAACGGCCCAACAATGCTCGTCCAGGACGGCACCGGATGGAAACTTACCGTCCGCGAACAATACATCCCCGTCATCAAGCGCGTCGTCACCAAAACCGAACTTCCCAAAAGCATCCTTGAAACCCTTGCCGTCGTCGCGTACAAAGCGCCTGTCCTGCAAAGCAAAGTCATCAAAATCCGCACAAACAAGGCATACGACCACTTGCGCTCCCTTGAAGAAAGCGGAATGCTCACCCGCGAAAAACACGGCAGGTCCAAACTGATTAAGCTCACCCCGCGCTTTTACGAATACTTTGACATCGACCCGCGAAAACTGCGCGAAAAATTCCAAAACAAAGCAGAACTTGAAAAAGCAATCGAGGCAAAAGAAGCAGAAATCGAATCACTTGAAGCAGAGCAGCAAAAACAAACCGAAGAACGGCTTGAGAAGCCAAAAATCGACTTCCACCAAAACGTCGAAACATACGATGCCATTGAAATTGTTGAAAAACTCGAGCCAACGAGCGGCGTTGAAGTCATCGAGGACAAGGTCGG
The DNA here is from genome assembly GCA_003599055.1 of Candidatus Woesearchaeota archaeon. GTDB lineage: Archaea > Nanobdellota > Nanobdellia > Woesearchaeales > ARS49 > SURF-65. Next base: position 11,528 of record QZIM01000014.1, on the reverse strand, counting down.
AGACTTGCCCGTCTATGACATTCCCCCCGAAAACATGACGCCCGAAGAAAAAGCCGAATGGGACGCGGCACACAAACCGCACAAGAAAAAACACCACAAGAAAAAACACAAACCCGCGCATCCTGCGGCGACTTCCGAACACGACGCGACAGAACCAATTCCTGAAGCGCCCCCAAATGCAGAAGTCGAACACTCGGAACCCGCCGTGACCCCTGAAACGCCCAAGACCCAATCGGAAAAATCATCATTTGAATCACCCGCACAAAAAACAGAGCCGCCTGCAGCACCCGCAAAAGAAGCCGAACCAGAAACCGAACCCACGACTGAAAAACCCGCTCAGCACATTCCGACTGAGACCCCTGTCCCTGCCCCTCAAGCAGTTCCTCCTTCACCTTCAGTTCAGGAAAAGAACATTGAGCCCGAACACGAAGAAAAAAAATCCGCGCCCCCGCCAAAAAAGAAGCGGGAACGCAAACACAAAGAGCACGAACCAACACCAGAACAACCCGAAGCGCAAAAAGAAGCGGCAGAAGAAGCGCAAAAAGAAAAAGACATCCTCTCACCGCAAGCAATTCCCGAACGAGAACTCAGCCCCGCCGAAAAAGTCCACAAAGAAGCGCAAGAAAAAGCAGCCCGCCTCAAGCCCCGCGACTTTGAAAAGGGCGACGGCATCAAAACCACACCCGAAATGGAAACCGAAATCGAGAAACGCGTCAAACGCATCTTGGGCGGCGAAGAAGAACTGCCCGAAGAACCAACTTCCGACGATGAAACTGCTCCTCCAATGTAAACACTGCGGCAACAAAATGCAGTACGAAACACGTTCTACGACAGTCACAGACCAAACCAAAAAGTGCGTGTATTGCGGGAAAGGATTTGGGGTTAGGGACGGGGTGCGGGCGCGTATTTCATAGATAAACTTACATATACAAAATAAATACCTTTTTATACCCACAAAACGGACTCAAATATCGACGATAAATGGGGGTGAACTCCCTGCCATTTTTCTCGCGCTTTTATGACTGACTCAAAAACACCAAACACGCCCGCAGAACCCGGCGAAAAAATCATCCCCCGCATGATTGTGCAGGAGATGAAAACATCCTACTTAGACTATTCTATGTCCGTCATCGTCGGGCGCGCGCTCCCCGACGTTCGCGACGGCCTCAAACCCGTCCACCGCCGCGTCCTTTTCGGCATGTACGAAATGGGTGTCCTTCACAACAAGGCATACAAGAAGAGCGCCCGTATCGTTGGAGACGTGATGGGTAAATACCACCCGCACGGCGACTCTGCCATCTACGAAACCATGGTCCGCCTCGCCCAGGACTTCTCGCTTCGCTACCCGCTCGTCCAAGGGCAAGGCAATTTTGGCTCAGTAGACGGCGACAACGCCGCGGCCATGCGTTACACCGAAGCCCGACTCAATAAGCTCGCCGAAGAAATCCTCCAAGACATCGACAAGGAAACCGTAGACTTTGTCCCCAACTATGACGGCTCCCTTGAAGAGCCCAGCGTGCTGCCTTCCAAAGCGCCGAACCTGCTCCTTAACGGCTCATCAGGAATCGCGGTCGGCATGGCGACAAACATTCCCCCGCACAACATGAACGAAACGTGCGAAGCAATCATCAAAACCATCGACAACCCGGACATCTCAGTCGAAGAACTGATGCAGGCAATTCCTGCCCCTGACTTTCCCACCGGCGGCATCATTATGGGCACCTTGGGCCTTCGCGACGCCTACCGCACCGGCCGCGGCAAAATAACCGTCCGCGCAAAATCAACCATTGAAGAACACAAAAACCGCCAAAGCATCATCATCACCGAAATCCCCTATATGGTCAACAAGGCGCAACTTATCGAAACCATCGCAGAACTCGTCAACGACAAAAAAGTCACCGGAATCTCCGACATCCGCGATGAGAGCGACCGCGACGGCATGCGCATCGTCATCGAGCTCAAATCAGGCGCAAACGCCGACGTCGTCCTCAACCAGCTCTACACCCACTCACGCCTTCAGGAAACCTTCAGCTTCAACATGCTCGCGCTCGTCGGCAACGAGCCCCGCACGCTTTCCCTTAAAGACATCATTTCCCACTTTATTTCCCATCGCAAAGAAATGGTCACAAAACGCACGCGCTTTGATTTGCGCGTCGCCGAAGACCGCGCCCACATCCTTGAAGGGCTCATCACCGCGCTCAACCACATTGACGAAGTCGTCAAACTCATCCGCGGCAGCAAATCCGCAGAAGACGCCAAACAGGCACTTATGGACGACTACTCGCTCTCCGACAAGCAGGCACAAGCAATTCTTGACATGACCCTTCGCCGCCTCACCTCCCTTGAACAAAACAAAATCAAGGACGAACACGCAGACCTTCTCAAACTCATCAAAGAACTCCACGACATCCTTGCAAGCGAAACACGCATCTTTGGCCTCATCAAAGCAGAAATGCTCGAACTCAAAGAAAAATACGGCGATGCTCGCAGAACCCAAGTCATTTCCACTGAACTTGGCAACGTCGATATGGAAAGCCTCATCAAGCCAGAAGACATGGTCATCACCATCACCCACGCAGGCTACGTCAAACGCCTGCCCCAAGACACCTACCGCCAACAAAAGCGCGGCGGCAAAGGAATCACCGCCGCCGAAACCAAAGAAGAAGACTTTGTTGAAAAACTCTTCACCGCAAACACCCACGACTCCCTCCTTTGCTTTACCACCAAAGGAAAAGTCCACTGGATAAAAGTCTACCAGCTGCCTGAAGCAGGACGATACGCAAAAGGGTCAGCCATCGTCAACCTCCTCCAACTCGACCAAGGAGAAAAAATCACCACGGTCATCCCCGTCAAAGAATTCGACAAAACCAAATACCTCTTTATGGTCACGCGAAACGGCACGGTCAAAAAAACAAGCCTTGCCGACTTCAGCAACCCGCGCAAAGGCGGAATCATTGCCATCGGCCTTGACGAAAAAGACGAACTCGTATCCGTCCTCTTCACCGACGGAAACAGCCAGGTCATCATCGCCACCGAACAGGGAAACGCGGTCAAATTCCACGAAAAAAACGTGCGCCCAATGGGACGCGCGGCAGGCGGCGTCATCGGCGTCAAACTGCGCGATGACCGCGTTGTCTGCGCAACAGTTGCCGATGACTCCAAGACCCTTCTCACCATCACTGAAAAAGGATACGGCAAACGCACGCCCATTTCCGACTACCGCCTCACCGCACGCGGCGGCGTCGGCGTCATCAACATCAAAATCACCGACAAAAACGGCAAAGTAGTCGCCGCAGAACAAGTCTCGGACACCGACGAAGTTATGCTCATCTCCCACAGCGGAATCCTCATCCGAACACCCGTTGCGGGCATCTCAACCATCGGACGCAACACCCAGGGAGTCCGCATTATGAAACTCGACGACAACGACCGCGTTATCTCCCTTACAACCATCGCGCCAGAAGAGTAACTGAATGAAAAAATCAGCCTCACTTCACTGCATTGCGCTCGTGCACATCGGCACCGAACAAATCGCATTTGACGAAATAAAAACCATTGCCGCCGAGGCAAAACTTACGCGAACCGAACCCGGCACGATATTCTTTTCCATTAACGACGAACAGGCCCTCGCAGACATCACCTACCACGCGCGAACCATCCTCAAAACCATCCGCCTCCTCGACACCAAAAAAATCACAGGAGAAATAGAACCCGAACACATTCCCGACCTTGCCCCATACCTTGACAAAACATTCCTTGTCACTTGTGACCGGCGCGGAGAACACCCTTTCACCAGCTACGACATCGAACAAAAACTTAACTCAGTTATCAGTTCTCAGTATTCAGTGAACGTTGACTACAAAAACCCGCAAACACGCATCTTCCTTCTCATCACCCAACGAACCATCACCCTTGGCGCAGACTTCACATCGCCCGCAAAAGAAGACACCCTTTACACCGGCATTGACTACTCAGGAATCGACCTTGGACGCAGGTCATACCGCATCTTCCTTGGTACCGAAAGCATCAAAGGAACCCTTGCCGCAGCACTTCTCCACTTCTGCGGCTACGAACCAAAACACGCACTCCTTGACCCGTTCTGCCGCCACGGAACCATCCCCATCGAAGCCGCACTCCTTGCAACCAACACCTCACCAAACAAATTTGACAAAGAAAAACTTGCCTTCACCAAGCTCCCCCATTCAAAACTCACCATCAAAGACTCCGAAAAAGACTTCCGCGGAACCATCCTTGCAATGGACAACAACTTCAAAAACGTCTCCCACGCACAAAAAAACGCCAAAATCGCAGGCATTGTCAAACGCATAGATTTCTCCCGCACCGACCTTGACTGGCTCGACGCCAAAATCGGCAAAAAAAACTGCGACCGCATCATCACGTACCCGCCCCAACCCGGCAGGTCACTTGCAGAAGCCACCGCCTCCAAAATCTACCACGACCTGTTTTATCAGGCAGAGTTTATTCTCAAGAAAAACGGCAAAATAGGGCTCCTTATGAAAAGAGGCGCGGAATTACTCGCACCCCACGCAGCAAAATACGGGTTCAAACTCGAAAAACAAATCAACGGGAAGCAGGGAGAGGAAGAGTTCAGTTTCTTGGTGTTTGGCAGGTAGTTGGCAGTTTGTGGTTTGTAGTTAGTACTCGGTCTTAGTTCTCAGTTTTCAGAAAAAAGAACGGCTCGTCCTTCGGCCCGTATTTACGCGGGCAAACCCGCGCTTGAAAACACATACGTCTTGATGCAAGCACTACTTCTTCCCTTCCACGTACTTGATGTCCGCATCCTCAAAACGCCTATACGGCCTTTCGAACACCATTTCCTCGTGCACGTGCGCGCAGATGCCGACGGTCCTTGGAATGATGAAGAACGCGCGCGCAAGCTGCCATGGAACACTCAAGTCACACAAAACTGCCGCCATCGCACCGTCAATATTGACGTGCAGAACCTTTCCCGTCCTCTTACACAAATGCTCATCAGTTTCTTTTGCGAGCTTCACAAATTTCCCCGCAACCTTTTCCTTTTGCGCAATTTCCAAAAGCTGAACCGCCCGCGGGTCACGCTCATACACCTTATGACCATATCCCGGCATACGCTCTTTCCTCTCAAGCACTGAGTCGACCAATGACTTTGCATCCTTTGCCTCCTGAAACAAACGCGCGCACTTCTCAATTGCGCCCCCGTGATGCTCGCCAATTGCAAGCACGCCCGCCGCAACTGCCGCATTCATACTGTTCCCTGCGCTTGCAACAATTCGTGCCGCGCTGACACTCGGAACCGCGACACTGTGCTCAACTGCCGCAACAAACATCGCATCAAGAACCTTCCTCTCATTTTCTTTCGGCAAACGGCCGGTGAGCGTCAAGAATGCCATTTCCGTAAAGCCGACTTTTCCCACAAGACCTTCAATTCGCTCTCCACGCACAACCCCCTTCCCGTCCGACACCCGTGTTTCCCATTTCATAACGCATCCCTCACCAACAGTCCAATATCCTCAAACCTCTCTGCGACAATTGCACCCGCAGATTTAAGCATTCGCATCTTCTCACTGGGTTTTCCCTTGCCCCGCTCAATCATCGCACCCGCGTGGCCAAACTGCTGCCCGGGCGCAATTCTTTCGGCAAACTTTCCCGCAATGAACACAATGAGCGGCTTTGTGAACTCCTTATTCTTCAGCAATCGGGCAACCTCCTCCTCATACGTCCCCCCGAGCTCTCCAAACAACACAACTGCCTTTGTTTCATCGTCCTTTTCAAAAAGCCGCAGCAAATCCGCATACGCACTTCCAACAAGCATTTCCCCGCCCATCCCAATCGCGGTTGACTGACCCAGCCCTGCCTGCCTTACCACAAAACTCACTTCATTTGTCATCCCGCCGCTCTTTGAGATAACTCCCACATTTCCTTTCTCATACACCCTCTCCAAAACATCACGCGGGCCGCCAATTGGACCCATCCTGCCAAGCCCGGGACTCATCACGCCAACACTCCCCGGCCCAATCAACACTGCGCCAACCTCACGCGCCCGCCTTACCATCACCGCCGCATCAGCGAGCGGAATATTCTCCGTCACGCACACAATCGTCCTGAGTCCCGCATCAAGCGCCTCAAGCACCGCGCCTTTTGCCGCAAGCGGCGGAACCATAATTAACGACGCATTGACCTTGTGCTTTTCCAACGCTTCCCTTACCGAATTGTACACCGGCGTCCCGTCAACCTCCTGCCCGCCCTTCCCCGGCGTCACACCGCACAAAACCCGCGTATGATAATCCTTCATCCGCTCAAGCGCCTTCCTGCCTTCCCCTCCCGTAATCCCCTGAATGAGCACCGTTGTATTCTTATCAATCAGGATTGCCATTTCTTCACCTTCTCAACAATAACCTTTGCCGTCGCCGTCAACCCCGTCTCAGAACCGTGCACTTCAACATCCCAGCCGTTCTCCTTTGCCGCGTCCCTGAGCATCTGCAGCCCTTCTGCCTCATACGGTCCCGCCCTTCTCACCACGACCGGAAACTTCGGATTCACCTCTTTGAGCGCGCGAATAATCCCCTCCATCATCACATCAACCCTGCTAAAATTCGCAACCGCACCCACAATCCACAAACCCCCAACGCCCGGCTTTGTCATCACTGCCCTTGCCAGCGTGTACACCTTTTCCGCAGTCGGATTCCCGCTAAACTCGCTGAAATTCGCAGGCCTTCCCCCTGCAGCAACCAGCGCATCCATACACGTCAAACTTGCCCCGCCACCCGCCGCAAGAACGCCAATATCGCCATCAAGCTCAACATACTTCACCGTCCCGTGATGGTCCACATCATTTGCCTTTTTCACTTCAAGCTCGCGCTCAGAGCGAATCGCAAACCTTGGCGGATACTGCCACTTCTGCCTCCCCTGCGCAGCATCGTCGAGCTCAACCATTGCACCCACTGCAATCATTGTTCCCGTCCCGTCAACCGCAAGCGGATTAATCTCAAGCAGCCTGCAATCGCTCTTTACAAAAACGTCAGCCAACCGCTTGATTTGCGCCAGTACATTCACTTCAGTTTTCAGCAAGTGAAGCTCGCTAAGCGGGACTTTTTTGACAGTTCCGATTTCTTCAACATCAATCCCTCCCTCTTCTGAAAACAACAGAACTGCGCCACGCGTTTCAGTGTCATAACAAAAACTCACATAATACTCCTTTTTGATATTGACGAGTTCCTCAACCAGCAAATGCTCAACCTTTTCGCCGTTCACATCCTTTCCCAGAACCGTCATTGCATCGGAAAACTCATCTTGCGTTTTGCACACCTTCACCAAGCCCTGCTTCATCCGCTTCCCAAACAAGACCTGCGCCTTCACCACACACGGCAAAAACGGCGCATCCTGCACGTTTTCAAGAAGGACTGCTTTGGGCACGGCAAACCCCGCCTTTGCCAAAAGTTCCTTGCCCTCAAATTCATAGAGTTTCATTGCCCTTTGACCCACGAGAACTGCTTTTAAAGATTATGGATGTGCATTCTCCATAACCATTAAAAACAAAACCACTCCCCTGATGCCCATGACCGACGTTTCCTCCCTTTACGAAAAACACCACGAACTCCTCGGAAAATCAGACTATTCAATGCTCGAAGATGAACGCGGCAAACTCTTCGCATCCTGGATAGGGACCGGAAAAAAAGTCCTTGACATCGGCTGCCGCGACGGAACACTCACGCGCCACTTCCTTTCCGGCAATGACGTTACCGGCGTTGATATCGACAGACAGATGCTTGCACGCGCCGAAAAACTCGGCATCAAAACCAAACTTCTCGACCTCCACGGCACCTGGGACCTCCCCCAATTCGACGTCATCGTTGCCGCAGAAGTCCTTGAACACCTGTACTATCCGCACGACATCTGCAAAAAAATCGCAGACCACCTCAAACCCGGCGGGCTCTTCATCGGGTCAGTTCCCAACGCGTATAATATCAAAAACAGACTCCGCTACCTTTTCGGCATCCAAAAAAACACACCACTCGATGACCCCACCCACATCAACCAGTTCAGCTACAAACTCCTGCGCGCGCTCCTCCAGAAACACTTCTCATCAGTAGAGCTTAGCGGCATCGCCGGCGGCAAGATGAACGCCATTGCCAAAAGAGTCCCCAACCTCGGCTCATTCATGCTCGTTTGGCGCGCTACACGCTAACCGCCCAAAACGCAACACCCGCATACACCACGTTCGCCACCGCCTTTGCCGCAACAATCCCCGCAAGCCCATACAGCGGCGCGAGCACGAGCAAACCGACAATTTCTATCAGCGAATACACAATATTAATCCGATACAGCCGACCCTTTTCCTTTTGCGCCTCCTGCGCGCGCGACAAAACCGTCCCAATCGCGCGCGGAACCGACGCGACAACGAGCACCTGCGCAATCCACACCGCACCCGCATACTGCTCAGAAAAGAAAAACGGAATCACGAGCGGCGCGAGCAAAACCGCAACCGCGGCAATCACCGAAAAAAACAAGACCAGCAACCACAACTTTTTGCGCACCACCCCAAACGCCAAATCACGCTCGCGCTCCGCAACCTTCGGAAACACCACGTTCGCCACATTCTTCGACACCGCATACAACTGCTCAGACACCGCCTGACCAATCCCGTACACCGCCGTCGCCGCAAAACCCAAAAAGTATGCCACAACCAACTTGTCAAAGAACGCCTTCACATACGGAAACACATTCATCACCGTCAAATGCGCCCCATACTGCAGCAAATCAGTATCCGTTTCAACACCCCGGAACCTCGCCCGCGCAAACACATACCCAAGCGTCACCCCAACCGCCTTCAGCGCCCAATACCCCAGCAAAATCAGCCACAACTCACCCGTCACAAACAACAAAACCATTGCAACAACACTACTTAGTCCCTCAGAAACCAACTGAAACGCACACGTCAAATCAAACCTGCGCTTCCCTGCAAAAAACGCGTGCACAACATCAAACGAATACACGAGCGGAAACGCAAACAAGCTCACCGCGCACGCCTTCCACACCGCGTCATTCCCAATCCCGTAAAAATACCCCGCTGCGACTCCCAATGCGGCCACGCCCAGCACGGAAAACCACCGCTTATACCGCGCACCCTGCGCAAGAACACCATCCTGCCCCCGTGCCGCCCCCAGCTGCACCGCCGCATTCAGCCCAGGCAAGGCCAAAATACTCACCGTCCCCACAACCGCAAGCACAAACTGAAACTGGCCGAACAATTCCTTTGTCGCAACCCGCGCAAAAACAACAGACAGCACAAAACTCAGCACAATCAAAAACGCCTGCGTTGCAAAAAGCACCGCCCCTCCGCGCACATAATAGCGCACGTCAAGACCAAGCAAACGCTCCAACCCTTCCGAAACCCGCCCCGCAACCCGCATACACGCCACCCATACAAGACCCTATAAAAGCATTATGCACCAGAGAAGCATTTATATAACAAACCCAGAAAACCCGCAATTATGAGCAGGGGGCTTGCAAAAAACGACCAGTTCCTCGACAAGTGGAACGCGTACTACACCAAAAAATCAGCCGTGGTGCGGGCAATTGAATTCATCAACGAACGCTACTTTTCCAAATACTTCGAAAAAGCCTTCAAAAACGCCCTTGGCAGAAGCGTCCGAGGCCTTAAAATCCTCGAACCCGGCTGCGGCTCGGGCATTATGAGTGCACGCCTCGCCCGCCAGGGCGCACACGTCTATGTCCTTGACATCAGCAAAAACGCACTCGACACCGCAGAATGGAACTTCAAACGGTTCCACACCCGCCCCGAAAAACTCGTCCTTGGCGACATCACCAAAATGCCCCTTGCAACCGGAAGCATGGACGTTGTCTGGAACCAAGGCGTCATCGAACACTTCACCGACCGCACCATCGTTGTCCGCGAAATGTTCCGACTCGTCAAACCCGGCGGCAAAATCATCCTCCTTGTCCCCGGCTACCTCTCCCCGTTACACTGGGTGTATATGACCCTCTCACTCCTTGGCCTCAAACGCCTCTGGCCGTTCGACGACCAGGACTTCCTCAAAAAAAGCGAGCTTCGCTCAGACCTTGAATCCTGCGGCGCAAAAAACATCCGCGTCCGCCGCCTCATCGGCTCATTCGGACTCTCGCTCATCGGGTACGGAACAAAATAACATGAAACGCGCACTCATCACCGGAATCACCGGCCAAGACGGCAGCTACCTTGCCGAACAACTCCTCGAACACGGATACCACGTCCACGGCATCATCCGCCGCTCATCAAGCTTTAACACCGCACGCATCGACCACCTCTACCACAACCCAAACCTCAAACTCCACTACGGCGACCTGTGCGACGCAAGCGGACTTGCACGACTTTTGCGCACCATCGAACCCGACGAAATTTACAACCTCGGCGCGCAAAGCCACGTCCGCGTCTCCTTCGACGGCCCCGAATACACCATGGACTCAATCGCCATGGGAACATTGCGCCTCCTTGAAGCAATCCGCGAAACAGGAATCACCCCCCGCTTCTACCAGGCAAGCAGCTCAGAAATGTTCGGCAAAGTCCTCGAAACCCCCCAAACGGAAACAACACCATTCAACCCCCAAAGCCCCTACGCAGTCGCAAAAGCCGCCGCACACCACCTTGTGCGCAACTACCGCGACGCATACCAACTCCACGCAAGCTGCGGCATCCTCTTTAACCACGAAAGCGAACGCAGAGGCGAAACATTCGTCACGCGCAAAATCACCCGCGGCCTTAGCCGCGTACACCTCGGCAAAGAACAAAAACTCAGCTTAGGCAACCTCGATGCAAAACGCGACTGGGGATACGCACCCGAATACACAAGAGCAATGCACCTTATGCTCCAACAAGAAACACCCGACGACTACGTCATCGCAACCGGAGAAACACACACCGTCCGCGAATTTGCCGAAAAAACCTGCGCCGCCCTTGGCATCCCGCTCACCTGGGAAGGAGAAGGAACGAACGAACGCGGCATCAATCCCGCAACCGGCAAAACCATCATCGACATCAACCCCCGCTACTTCCGCCCAACCGAAGTAGACCTCCTCCTTGGAAACCCCGCAAAAGCCCGCGAAAAACTTAGCTGGCAGCCCCGCATCACCTTTGAACAGCTCGTTGAAAAAATGGTCCGCGCGGACCTGGAGGCAGAACGCAATGGCAACACCCACTAACCAACGCATCCTCGTCACCGGCGGCACCGGATTCCTCGGCAGCCACGTCACCGAAGAACTCAAACGCCGCGGCTACACCAACCTTACCATCCCCCGCAGCAAAACACACGACTTGCGAGACCCAAACACCTGCCGCGACCTTGCCGCACAACACGACGCAATCATCCACCTTGCGGCAAACTGCGGCGGCATCGGCTACAACCGCGACAACCCCTACACGCTCCTTCGCGACAACCTCCTTATGGGCGCACACGTCATTGACGCAGCCGTTCAAAACAACGTTCAAAAATTCGTCTGCGTCGGAACAATCTGCGCATACCCAAAATACACCC